>JAFLVE010000025.1 GCA_022511445.1 Clostridiales bacterium
GTGAGGGTCGCGGAGAAAGAATCTCGTCTTCCGCTCCAAAATTAAAACCGTCGTAATGACGGTTTTTTTATGCGGAAGTGGCTCAGGGGACCATCCCTTGCCAAGGTGAGGGTCGCGGAGAAAGAATCTCGTCTTCCGCTCCAAAATTAAAACCGTCGCAATGACGGTTTTTTTATGCGGAAAATTATTAAGCTTCATTTCTATAAAATTAAAAACCGACATTAAAAATGCACCTGAAAGCGTGTACGGCTTTTAGGTACATTATCGGTACAAAGTATTCCGGTCGAAAAATTATTTTTTCTTCTTGTTTTTCTTTTCTTTTTGCAGCTGTTCGAGCTCGGCGCCGAGTCTGCGCAATGCGTCACGGTCCTTATCGATAAGATCGGAGAAAAGATTAAAATACTGTTCGTCCTCGGGATTTGCCTTTTTGCCGGAAAGCAAGCAACGTATAAGCGCGGTTTGAGAACGCTCGCGCTTTAACTCGTAAGCTTTAATCTCGAGTTCGATATCTTCCATTTCCTTTTTAATCTGACTTATTCTGGACATATTTTTACCTCCGAATTATGCCTGTTCGAATAGAAATCATTTAACACTTTGATTTTGTGGTACGGCCGTACTCACCTATGCCTCGGGCTTACCCTCTTCCGCGGACGCCTCTGCCGCCGCGGCTTCCTGCGCCGCCCTATCCACTTCTTCGATTCTGTAAGTGCGGGTTGTGCCGGATACAACGCGTTTTACAAGTCCGCGCTGCATAAGCGCCATATCGCCCTCGGACGGCAGAACGAAGTCCTTCGCCTCGTACTTAGGGTCCTTGTACGTCTTAAGCTCTTTCATAATACCCGCAATCATTTCTTTGGCAAATTGAAGTCTGCGTGCGCTCTTTATTCTGTACAGCGTAGGGGTATCCACGGTGCTCGCTACGTTTGAAACGTCCTCTACCGCGTACTTTGTGCCGTTGTAGCCGGCGGGCTCTACGGCAAGCAATAGGCAAAGCGTCTTTCCGCGTACCACAATCCTTGCTACAGTCATACGACCGAGGCGGTACGTTTCGCGCTTCCAGCTCATGCGGTCCTTTATTTTCTCGTACGACAGCAAATCGTTTTTTAATTCCGAGTACCATGCCTTGGTCTCGTTGGGAAGCTGACAAAGCTTAGCGGTAAGCGAGCGGTTATAGCTGACGCGCTCGTGTCCTTCCGTTATGTAGGTAGGCGCATCCTCGTCATCGTCGTCTTCGTCCTCAGGCTCGGGTACCGGCGGCGGAGGCGGAACATTCCCGTCCACGGCGGAGCTACCTGTCGCGGCGACGTCCGCGGAAACGGCGGGCTCCTCGTCTTCTTCCTCCTCGGGCTCGTCGGGCTTATTCTGTGCATTCATAACAACCTTAACGACGGGCGTACGTTTACGCATCGTTCTGATAAACACAATTCCGCCTAATGCAGTCAATACAACAAACACGATTAACAGCACCATTAAAACTATTAAAATTGTTTTAGGCATTTATTTGATTCTCCTTACCGGATAATCGACATTACCGAGCAACACGCAATCGAATAAGTACGGCAGACAAATCACGGAAGCATAGCAAAAGCGAGCATACCGACTAATCAAATAAAAAAGCAAAAAAAGACCGTCGACAGATAATGTCAATAGTATTATATTTATCTTTATTATATTTGTCAAATAATTAAATGAATTTTTCCGCCTTTTTCTACACAATTATTACAAATATACGGTGTAATAATCTATTTAGTCCAAATTTAACTCTCATAAAAATGAATAACCCGCCTTTTACGGCGGGTTACGTACATGTATTTAAGGCGTTAAACTATTTCTCTAATCGGCTTACCTTCGAGAGAACGCAGCTCGTTTACAATCTGCGCCGCGCGCGATTTCTTTTCGGAGTAGTCGTCTCTTACAATGCCGAAATTCTCCTGCTCTATATCCTCTTTGATTTTTTCGAGCTCCGCTTTGAGAGAGAGTATACGCTCATGCTTTTCCATAACCGCAAGCTCGTCGTCCGAGTACGGGATATAAACTAAAATATCCTGCGTTTCGTCGTGCTCGGGCACCGCGGGCTCGCAAGGAACGTCCACAATTCTTACAACGTCCTTGCCGCCGTTAGGATATTCCTTAACCGTTTCGTAATGACACTTTTCGGGCACGTACGGCCTTGCCGCAACGTGAACGGTAAGCGTTTCGGGAACAAGTCTTCCCTTATTCTTATCGAACTCCGTAAGTTCGGTCTTTTTATCCTTATCGAAAACTCGCATTATATCCTCCTTTATGCTATGCGTTTCCAAATATAGAGAGCGATATAGGGCGGCATGTTTTTACCCTCGCCGCTCACGCCAGAAGAACTTAACGTACTTGCTCCCGACGACTGTGAGGCGTCGCCGAAGCCCGGCCACGGGCCTGCTTTTCCCTTTTGAATGACAGCACCTTCGGGATCGATTCCGCCCGACCCGCTGTATAGATAAGTTATGGTATGTTTGTGGCTTATATTAACGGCGTCCGCGCTTCCGCCCGTGCTGTTTGCAGCGTACACTTCGTCGTCCGCGCCCAAAAGGAACTTCCCGCTTATTCTCTCCCACATCCCGCCGAACAGCTCCGCAGGGCTCTTGTCGCTTACGGAAATCCATACGCTTATCTCCGACTTAAATTGTTGTGCAAAAGAAAAAACCTTGTCCGCGGTTTCTTTCGGATAGCTTTCCGCAGACAGTGCGCCTATGTTTTTAACCGCAGTTTTTTTCTGAAACTCGTTTAGCTGCTGTTCGATGTCGAAGCGCACCGCTCCGTTAAGAGCGGTAAGACAACCGTCCGTAAAGTCGTTAGCGGAAAGAACCTTGTCCCCGCCTATGTTTCTTACAGCCGTTTTACGCTGCTGCTCGCTCAGCTCTTGCGCCTCGTCAAAGCGCAGCGCGCCGTTAAGTGCGGCAAGGCATTCGTCCGTAAAGTCGTTGGAGCTAAACCCCTTTCCTTCCACGGCGTCGGTTTTACCCGCAATGTCCTCTCGCATTTTGTTTAGCGTGTCGAGAAGCCCGAGCGGATAAAGCATTTCGTGCAATTTCAGTTTTTCGTCCATATATCCTCCGATTATTCGGCAGAGCAAAAAGAAAACCGCGTCCGAGGACGTCGGTTTATATCACCGCTTGCATAAAATAACTCGACACCGTTTTATAATTTTCGTTTGCGATCGATATTTTTTGTGCGTAGAGTATCTTGCGCTCTGCCGTATTCCAAGGGCAGTATACATTGATAATATTGACAGCATATTGTCAATATTGCGGACTGCAAATATTAATGTTATTTTGACTCGTTTTCGGCGTGAAGCTCGTCTATAAAGCTCTTCATAATTTCGACGCGCCTATCAGCCTCGCGCTTAGCGGGCTCGGTAAGCATAAGCGACGGAAGCAAAAAAAGCTTATCGTAAAAGTGCTGTTCGCTTGAATTTTCTCCGTCCGATCTGAACATCGGTCTACACGTCTTTCCGCCGTAGGCGAACGCGCGGGCAATCCCCACCGCGCCGAGCGCGTCAAGCCTGTCGGCGTCGCGGACGATTTTCCCTTCGAGCGAAATACCGTCGCTGCTCTTTCCGACGTTTTCGCTGAACGACACAAGCGAGATTATGTTTTTTACGGTTTTACAAAGCTCGTCGTCATAGCCGCCCGAACATAAAAAGGTATCGAGCCGTTTCGAGTCGCCGCAGTCGAGCTTTTTGTCGTCGACGTCGTGAAGCGCACAGCAAAACACGACGAGATTTTTAGAAAAGCCGCTCTTTAACTCTTTCATTATCATTTTGGCGTTACTTATTACGCGGCGAATATGCCCTATTCCGTGCCCGCCGCAATCGTTGCCGTGCAATGAAAACGCATAGCCTATCGCTTTATCAATATCTTCTTGAATAAGATTTATCATAGTCTTTCCCTTTGTCGAATAAGAAACATATCGTCAAAAAATCAATCGGACGCGCACCGCACGCCCGAAAGACATTTACTCGTATTGGCACACTTCCGCCCATTTCATAAGGAATTCCTTTTCATCGGGCTTACCCTTTGCCATCTGCGAAGCCGCAACTATAGGCAGCCAGTTTTGAATATTCTGCATTGCTTTATCCGATTTTTTGCAGTACGTCTTAAGATAATACTCGGCGGTTTCGTCGTCGCCCGCAAGCTTAAACAAAAGATACGTTCTTGCTATATCGGCGGAAGCGTTTCCCACCGTGACGTGCGACCAGTCGATAATGCAAGCGCGGTCGTCCTCGGTAATAATCACGTTGGACGGATTAAAGTCGCCGTGACACAGCTTGTTGCGCTTTCGCATGGAATCGAGCCGAGCGTGAAGCTCGTAGCGCGTCGTAGCGTCAAGCCCCGAAATGTTTATTTTGCGATTAAACTTGTCGCGCTGTTTGTTAAGGTTATCGGCGTGAAATTCGTGTACCGACATTTGCACTTCGATAAGCCTGTCGATATACTTGTTTTTATTGCTCTCGTCCTCGTCGATAAGCTGAGCAAGCGACTTCCCCTCGACGTAATCCATTACTATTGCAAGCCGCCCGTCGTCGAGTTTTTTAACCTCGTAAACCTTCGGAACAAACAGTCCCGTCTCGTGTACGCGCGCCTGATTGAGCGCCTCGTTTAATATATCCGACGTGGGATAGTCCGCGGAAAACGCTTTATAGCAGTATGCTCCGTCACGGTAAATGTTTTTGTTTACGCGCTTTGCAATTTCGTTAAGTGCCATAGTTTCTCTCCTTTTTTGTCCGGCGCCGAGCGCTAATTCTTTTTGCCGTAATAGGCATTAAGGTACATCTGTTTTATTTCGGCTATAAGCGGATAACGCGGGTTTGCGCCTGTGCACTGATCGTCGAATGCGTCGCGGCACATATCGTCGAGTGAATCTGTAAACGCCTTCTCGTCCACTCCCGCCTCTTTTACGGTAGCGGGGAGTCCTACCTCCTTGCGAAGCGCAACAAGCTTGTCAATCAGCTTATTGCACTTTTCCTCGTCGGTTTTGCCCTTAAGACCGAGCATTTCCGCAATCTCGGCGTAACGGCGCAAGCACACGGGGTGATCGTACTGCGGGAACGTGCCCATTTTTGCGGGCGCCTCCGACATATTAAAGCGCATAACCTCGGGAAGAAGGAGCGCGTTTGCCATGCCGTGCGGCAGGTGGTGGTACGAGCCGAGCTTGTGCGCCATGGAGTGACACACACCAAGGAAAGCGTTTGCAAACGCCATACCCGCCATTGTCGCGGCGTAAGCCATTTCGCACCGCGCCTTTTCGTCCGATCCGTTATTGTACGCTCTCGGCAGGTACTCGAAAATAAGCTTTATGGCCTCTTTAGCCATGCCGTTTGTAAAGTCGCTTGCCATAACGGACGCCACCGCCTCTATTGCGTGGACCATTGCGTCATAGCCTGAGTTGGCGGTAAGACCTTTCGGAATGCTCATCATAAGCTCGGGATCGCAAATAGCCATTTTGGGCAGAAGCTCGTAATCGGCAATCGGGTACTTGAGCCCCGTTTTTTCGTCCGTAATAACGGCAAACGGTGTAACCTCGGAGCCCGTTCCCGCGGTTGTCGCCACGGCGACAAAGTACGCCTTTTTGCCCATTTCGGGGAAACGGTAAACGCGCTTTCTTATATCCATAAAACGCATTGCCATATCCGCAAAATCGACTTCGGGATGCTCGTACAGCACCCACATGATTTTGGCGGCGTCGAGCGCGCTGCCGCCGCCTATCGCCACAATCGCGTCCGGCTCGAACGAGCGCATAATCTCCGCACCCTTAACCGCGGAAGCGAGCGTCGGGTCGGGCTGAACGTCGCAGAACGTGGTGTTAACTATATTAAGCTCGTTAAGAGTATCGCTTACCCGCTTTGTAAATCCGCTCTTAAACAGGAATTCGTCCGTAACGATAAACACGCGCTTTTTCCCCATTTCCTTAAGCTCTTTAAGCGCGACGGGCAAACAACCCTTCTTAAAATAAACCTTTTCGGGCGCTCTGAACCACAGCATGTTCTCCCTCCTTTTTGCAACCGTCTTGTAGTTTAAAAGGTGCTTGACCGAAACGTTTTCGGACACCGAGTTTCCGCCCCATGACCCGCAGCCGAGCGTAAGGGACGGAGTAAGCTTAAAGTTGTATATATCGCCGATGCCGCCGTGCGCCGCAGGGGTATTCAAAAGTATACGGCATGTTTTCATCGCGGCGGAAAACGCGTTTATCTTAGCCTGTTGCGTACGCTCGTCGGCATACAGAACGGACGTGTGACCTATTCCGCCGTCCTCTACAAGCCGTTCGGCTTTATTAAGAGCGTCCTCGAAGCTGTCCGCCGAGTACATAGCAAGCACGGGCGAAAGCTTTTCGTGCGCGAACGGCTCGCTGATATCGACGGACGTTACCTCTCCGACGAGGATTCGCACGTTGTCGGGTACCGAGAAGCCGCAAATGCCCGCTATGGTCTGCGCGGTTTGCCCGACGATTTTGGCGTTTACCGAGCCGTTAATTATTATCGTCGAACGGACCTTGTTTATCTCGTCCTCGTTAAGCATGTACGCACCGCGGTAAATAAGCTCGCGCTTAAACTCGTCGTAAACGTCTTTCATTACGATTACCGACTGCTCGGACGCGCATATCATTCCGTTGTCGAACGACTTACTGTGAAGTATGGAGGACGCCGCAAGCTTAATGTCGGCGGACGAGTCGATAATAACGGGCGTGTTGCCCGCGCCCACGCCGACGGCCGGCTTACCCGAGCTGTACGCCGCATGCACCATACCCGGACCGCCCGTCGCAAGTATAAGATCGCTCGACGACATAACACCCGCCGAAAGCGCGACGCTCGGCACGTCTATCCAACCGATAATGTCTTTGGGCGCGCCCGCCTCAACCGCCGCGTCGAGAACGATTTTGGCGGCGGCAATAGTGCAACCTTTTGCACGCGGGTGCGGTGAAAAAATAATCGCGTTGCGCGTTTTTATGGCAAGAAGCGCCTTAAATATCGCCGTTGAGGTCGGGTTGGTCGTAGGCACGATCGCCGCGATAACTCCGACGGGCTCGGCAAGCGTCTCCACCCCGAACGTGTCGTCGCGCGATATAACGTCGCACGTTTTTACGTCGCGGTACGCGTTGTAGATGTATTCGGCGGCGTAGTGGTTTTTTATCACCTTGTCCTCGACGACGCCCATACCCGTCTCTTTTACCGCCATTTCCGCAAGAGTGAGCCGCGCCTTGTCGGCGGCGGTAGCGGCGGCAAGAAAAATCTTATCCACCTGCTCTTGCGAATATTTTGAAAACACGACCTGCGCGGCGCGCACACGCCTTATAAGCTCGGACAGTGTGTCGTCATCGTGTACAATAAGTTCGTCCATATTACCTCCCGAACAGGTTACGCCCCGCCGATTACGGCGACAATAACCTTATCAATTATATTATCCGAAATTATTGCCGTCTTGTCAAGCACCTTTTTGCGTTTTGGCTTTTTAGATAGATTTTGCCCGAAAAACACGGGCGTAAAACTTAGTCCAGGCGGCGCAAAACGACACAAAAAAACGGACTCTCTAATCGAGAATCCGAAAAATGGAGCCGAAGATGGGACTTGAACCCGCAACCTACTGATTACAAGTCAGTTGCTCTACCGATTGAGCTACTCCGGCGGAAGCGTAGATTGTGGTGCCTCGGGGCGGAATCGAACCACCGACACAGGGATTTTCAGTCCCTTGCTCTACCGACTGAGCTACCGAGGCAAAAGTTTGGCGACCCGGAAGGGACTTGAACCCTCGACCTCCAGCGTGACAGGCTGGCGTACTAACCATCTGTACTACCGGGCCA
The DNA here is from genome assembly GCA_022511445.1 of Clostridiales bacterium. GTDB lineage: Bacteria > Bacillota > Clostridia > Christensenellales > Pumilibacteraceae > Anaerocaecibacter. The sequence continues at coordinate 7,831 of JAFLVE010000025.1, forward strand.
CAAAAATGGTGGACCTTCAGGGACTTGAACCCCGGACA
>JAFLVE010000026.1 GCA_022511445.1 Clostridiales bacterium
AGGGTGGCTTGCATAGCCGCGCGGAATCTTTCCGTAGCAAGCTCGAGCGTCGCTTCGTCAATACGCTTTCCTATTAGGTCGTCGAGGTAAACCCTATCCCCAACGCCCAAATAGTTGCGCTTAAAGAACTTGCCCTTATGGTGAACGACTATCGGCACGATGCTGACTCCCGAACGAAGAGCGAAAAGCGCCGAGCCGGAGTGAAGGGGCTGAAGAGAACGGTCGACTTTGTTACGTGTTCCCTCGGGGAAAACGGTAAGCGCTTCGCCGCCTTGCAAGGAGGAAATAACCTCGCGCATGGACGAAAGCTCGGGTTTATCGCGGTTGACGAAAATAACGCCGACCACCTTTTTCAAAAACCACCGTTTTATACCCTTTCCCTCGTTTTCCTTTTTGGAGAGAAAACGCTTGTAGCCCGGAATCCAAAATACCTCGTACGCTACGTCCATCCAGGAAAGGTGGTTTGTTATAATAAGCTGACCGTTGTCGAACTTTTGATACTTGTCCTTATCCATCACCTTGCACGGAAACAGAAACGGTGCGATGGGATACAACAGCCCTCTTACAAACAGAAGAGACTTTTTCATTTACAATGCTCCAGTAATAAGTCCGACAACGTAGTCGATAACCTGCTCGGCGGTCATATCGGTAGAATTGACTTCTATTGCGTCGTACGATTTTTTGAGCGGCGCGATTTTGCGGGTCATATCGTTTTTGTCGCGTTTATTTACGTCCTCGAGCACACCCTCGTACGTAACGTCCTCGCCCTTTGCTTTTAGCTCCTCGTATCTTCTTCTCGCGCGTTCTTCCGCGGTCGCCGTCAAATAGAACTTAAACTCGGACGACGGAAGAACAACAGTGCCTATATCCCGCCCGTCGAGTATAACGGATTGCGTTTTTGCGATATCGCGCTGTAATGAGAGCAGTTTTTCGCGAACGTACGGAATTGCCGAGCAGTTAGACGCCGCCATAGATACCTCGGGTGTGCGAATCTTGCCCGAAACGTCCTCGCCGTCGAGAAGCACGCTCTGCACTCCGTCCGTATACTTTATGCTTACCTGCACGTTTTTTAAGCATTTTTCCACCGCTTTGGGCTCGTCGCTCGGCACCGAGCTGTTGATAAGCTTAAGCCCGAGCGCACGGTACAGCGCGCCCGTATCAAGATAGGTTATACCCAGCTTTTTGGCGACGGCTTTTGCGACAGTGCTTTTCCCTGCGCCGCTCGGACCGTCGAGCGCAACCGAATACACCGAACAAAGATCGGGGCGAAGTACGCGTGCACCGTTCAGATAAACGTTACGCACGGGATTTTCACTGTAACACGTGACCATAACTCTTATGCAGGACTTAAGCGCGCCGACAATCTTTGGCTCGAGCGCGGAAAAAAGCGGCACGTTATGCCCCGCCTCTCTCACCGCCCGCGCGGGATAAAACGCCGTAATATCGTCCGTAAGCGAAAAAGTAACGTTAACAACGTCGTCGTCGGTGATGCCGTTACGGAGATAAATCGCGTCTATCAATCTGACGGAAGCGTCGGTGATGCTTTTTACATTATTTTGCGCGGTGACCGCGCCTCTAATAGAAACTAATTTTTTATCCATTGTTACCTACCGCGCTCGAGCCCGCAATAAATCCGGTTGCAAGCGCTATGTGAAAATTATATCCGCCCGTAAGAGCGTCGACGTCGAGCACCTCGCCGCCGAAATAAAGCCCGTTAACGAGCTTAGATTCCATTGTTTTGGGGTCGACTTCCTTAACGTCCACACCGCCTTGCGTAACGACGGCATGCTCAAACCCCTCGTTGCCTACAACTGTAAGCGTAAATTCCTTAATAGCAAGAATCAGATTACGCCGTTCCGCCTTGGTTACCGAGTTGACGCGTTTTTCGGGGTCGATACCCGACCTATCTATTATATACGGAATAATCGATTTTGGCAATAGCAAATCGAGTGAATTTTTAAACTGTTTGTTTTTCTGCGCCTCGAAATCCTTTATTATACGGTCGTCGAGCTCGTCAATGGGAAGAGACGGCTTAAAATCCACCGAAATTATATAAGGAAAGCTTCTTTTTGCCGTATAAGCGGATAAAGTAAGAATAATCGGCCCCGAAACGCCGCTATCGGTAATAAGCATATCACCGAATATCGGCTTAACTCCGTCGCAAGACACGGAAACATGTTTAAGGGTAAGCCCTCTCGCCTTAGATAAATCCTCGTCGCAGTACAAAGCGACAAGCGAAGGATACGGTTTTACTATCGTATGCCCTAACGCCTGTATTATTTTATGCGCACTACCGTCCGAGCCCGTTGCGGGATAGCTCACTCCCCCCGTACACATTATCACCTTATCGAACGATTCGGCGCCGTAATCGGATATTACAATAAACCGCTCTCCGTCCTTTTTTACGCTCGAAATTTTCGCGTCGGTGCGAAAAGCCGTGCCGTTATCCGCAGCGTATTTCGTTAGCGCTTTTGTGACGTCGCTCGCCTTATCGGACAGCGGAAACGCGCGCCTGCCGCGCTCTACTTTGGTTTTACAGCCGTTGTTTTCGAGAAGCGCAACAGCGTCGTCGGGCGTAAATCTATACAGCGCACCGCGCAAAAACCTGTCGTTTGTTACTACGTTTTGTAAAAAAGTGGGGACGTCGCACACGTTGGTAAAGTTACAGCGCCCTTTCCCGGTGATGTAAATTTTTCTGCCGACCTTATCCTTATGCTCGAAGAGTACGACCTCGGCACCCTTTGCGCTTCCCGCCGCAACAAGCCCCGCGGCGCCTCCGCCAACAACGGCTATCTTCATAAAACAAACTTTTCCTTTTTCAGCGTTTTGAGGGCGTTATAGTCGGTCATATCGACGGTGAGCGGCGTTACCGTTATATAACCGTCACGGCACAGCCGTTCGTCCGTATCGTTTTCGAGCATATCGAAATTTCTGTGCCCGTTTATATTCATCTCGCCATTGTTGTCGTCGTACGCGTCAATAAAGGTCGGAATTGAACTCATTTTCGCAACGCGTACACCTCTCGGCTTGCAGTCGGGAAAGTTAATATTAATAAACGCGCCCTTTGGAAGCTTGTACGACATGAGCAAACCGAGGTTGTTTTTTAAGAACTCGGCGCAATCGTAGTATGCTTCGACGGGAGAATCCTTTCTGAAAACGGATAAAGCAATCGCACGGTACCCAAGACATGCCGCGTCGCTTGCGATAGAAACAGTTCCCGAATATAATATATCGGTACCGAGATTCTGTCCCATGTTAATTCCGGCAATAACGAGATCGGGATTGGGTGCAAAATTAAAAAGTCCGAGTTTAAGGCAATCAACGGGTGTGCCTTTAACAGCATAAGTGTCTATGTCGGACTCCACCTTACGCCATAAAATAGTGTTAGGCTTAAGTGTTACCGAATGAGAAAATGCCGACATTTGCGAGTCCGGCGCAACGATTGTAACCTCGTGTTCCCTCTTAAACGAATCGGCGACGGCTTTAATCCCTATCGAATCGAAGCCGTCGTCGTTAACTAACAAAATTTTCATACAGGCTGAACCTTGTTCGCGCTGTCGTATATGGTCTTATCTATGCCGTGCATTTTTGCCTCGCGCATTTTAAAGAACGGTATCGCAAGCTGCGGGAACAAAGCGTAAGTGAGTACGTCCTCTTCCTGAATGGCGTATTCTTCAATCTCTTTTTTGTACTTATCGAGTTCGGGCGGAATGTTGTCCGCGGGACGGCAGGTAATCCTCGGCGTATCGCCTATTATCTTTTTGATTATCTTTGCGTCCGGCTCGACGGGAAGCTTTCCGTATTCTCCCGCAACGACGCCCTTTGTTTCCTTGGTAACGGTCTTGTATCTTTCACCCGAAAGCACGTTAAGCACCGCCTGCGTGCCGACGATCTGCGACGAGGGAGTAACAAGCGGCGGGAATCCCATGTCCGCGCGCACTCTCGGCACTTCCTCGAGAACTTCGGTCAGTCTGTCCGAGGCGTTTTGCTGTTTAAGCTGGCTTATAAGGTTGCTTAGCATTCCGCCGGGCACCTGATAAATCAACGCGTTAACGTCTACTTTTAACACTTTGGGATTGAGTATTCCCTCGTTTGTAAGGCGTTCCGCGACCTTGCGGAAGTAAACGGTGCATTTATTAAGCTTTTCGAGATCGAGCCCCGTATCGTATTCCGTACCCTGAAGCGAAGCTACAAGCGATTCGGTTGCGGGCTGGCTCGTGCCGTTTCCGAGCGGCGACAACGCGGTATCCACTATATCGCACCCGGCCTCGATTGCCTTGAGGTTAACCATATCGCCCGTTCCCGCGGTGTTGTGCGTGTGGAGATGAACGGGTATTTTAACCTTGTCTTTAATTTTGGAAACAAGCTCGTATGCGGTGTAAGGAAGCAAAAGGTTTGCCATATCCTTAATGCAGATAATATCCGCGCCCATACCCTGAAGCTCTACCGCAAGCTTGACAAAATAGTCAATCGTGTGCACCTTGCTCGTCGTGTAACAAAGCGCCGCCTCTACGGTGCCGCCGTATTTTTTTGTACTGTCTATGGCTTGCTTCATGTTTCTGACGTCGTTCAGCGCGTCGAATATACGAATTACGTCGATACCGTTTTTAACGGACAGGCGGCAAAACTCGTCAACGACGTCATCCGCATAGTGCTTGTAGCCGAGAATGTTCTGACCGCGGAACAGCATTTGGAGCTTGGTATTAGGTATAGCCTTACGAAGCGCGCGAAGCCGCTCCCACGGATCCTCGTTAAGAAATCTTAAGCAGGAATCGAAGGTTGCTCCGCCCCACGCCTCGAGAGCGTAAAACCCTACGTCGTCGAGGAGCTTTGCGGCGGGAAGCATCTCGTCGGTACGCATGCGCGTAGCCGCCTGAGATTGATGCGCGTCGCGCAGAATCGTTTCCATAATTTTTACTTTAGCCATATTAAAACCTCAAAATTATAAACGCATTTTAGATGGGGAACATCGAAAGAAGTATGCCCGCCGCAACGGCAGAGCCGATAACGCCGGCAACGTTGGGACCCATGGCGTGCATTAGAATGTAGTTGTTGGGATCTTCCTTTTGGGCAACGGTCTGCGACACTCGCGCCGCCATCGGCACGGCGGAAACGCCCGCGCTCCCTATCAAAGGATTTACCTTGCCCTTTGTGAGTACGCACATAAGTTTTCCCATAAGCAGTCCGCCGAGCGTACCTACCATAAACGCCGCAAGACCGAGCACTACGATTTTAAGCGTATCGAGCGTAAGGAAGGTGGTGCCGAGCGCTTTTGCCCCGACGCAGATGCCGAGGAATATCGTAATAGTGTTCATAAGTCCGTTGCTTGCAGTCTGACTTAATCTGTCTGTAACAAGGCATTCCTTAAGAAGATTGCCGAGCATCAGCATACCGAGGAGCGGCAGCGAATCGGGTATTATAAGTCCGCAAACAATTGTTACTATAATCGGGAAAACGATTTTTTCGCGCTTAGATACGGGACGAAGCTGTTCCATTTTAATGGAGCGCTCTTTTTTGGTTGTGACAAGCTTCATAAGCGGCGGCTGAATTATCGGGATTAACGCCATGTACGAATACGCCGCAACCGTTATGGCAGGCAGTAAGTCAAACTGCTTAAGCATGGTCGTAACGTATATCGACGTAGGACCGTCCGCGCCGCCTATAATGGCGATTGCCGCGGCCTCCGCACCCTCAAAGCCGAAGCATATCGCAAGGAAAAGCGTAAGGAATATCCCAAGCTGCGCCGCCGCGCCCAAAAGGAAGCTCTTGGGATTGGCAATCAGCGGACCGAAGTCTGTCATAGCGCCTATTCCGAGGAAGATAATCGGCGGGAAAATAACCCACTCGACGCCCTTTTCCATGTAGAACATGAAACCACCCGCGCTCTGCGCCACGGTGGAAACGCCTGTAAGCGTAATGGTCTGCGCCGTCTCGTTATACACGGCGTAGCCGCCCGCAATAAGCTGTTGCATGCCGTTCTGTTCGAGTAACGTTTTAATAAGGTCGGCGTTAACTATCTGAACGGAAGAATCGCCGAGCGTCAAAAAGTCCACCGATTGGAGATTAATCGAGTATGCGGTGCCTCCGAGCACGTTTTGAATTACGTCGTCGCTAAACGCAATATTAACGGACGGCTCTTTCATAAGTATCGCCGCCGCGCCCGGTATGTTTACGAAAAGCATACCGAACCCTATGGGGACAAGCAACAGCGGCTCTTTTTTTAGTCCGATACCCACAAACAACAAAACAAGCGCGATGACTATCATCACGTAGTTTTGCCAAGAGGACTGGACAAAGCCGGTGCTTCCCCACAGCGATTTAAGCATCTCTAAGAAATGCATAACCTCTCCTTATCCGATGTACGCAAGTACGGTGCCGGTTTCTACGTTGTCGCCCTTTTTGACCGCATAGGTAATTACGCCGGATTCGATTGCGTTGATATCGTTTTCCATCTTCATGGCCTCGAGAACGAGGATTTTATCGTTCTTTTTAACGGTATCGCCGTCCTTGTGCGTAAGGCTTAAAATAAGTCCGGGCATAGGCGACTTGATGGGCGTACCCGTGCCGGCTTTAACCGCCGCGGGCGCGGGAGCCGCCGCAGGAGCAGCCACAGGGGCTACGGGAGCGGACGTAGTATCGCCGCCGACCTCCTCGACGTCCACCGAATACGATTTGCCGTTAACGACTACATTGAATTTACGCATGATATCCTCCGATTGAGTGAATGTTTGATATTATTTGTTACGTACGATTTTACGAATTACAAAGTCGGGTTTTTCCGTAGGCTCGCATTCTTCCGAGAGCAAAACCGTTATCGCCGCGGTTATTGCCGCAACAACCTCGTCGTCCTCGCTCCTTTCGGGTACGGCGGACGGAATAAACTCCGGCTCGAGCTGTTTGGGGACTTTTTTCGACTCGAACAGTTTTTCCCTGCTAAGCGCCTTCGTGCGGAAAATAAGACCCGAAAGCAAGAATATGCCTACGAGAAGCGCAAGCACGGCAACCACTATCACAAAGCCTATAACCGCGTACAGAGCGGCAGTTCCGATAGGAACGTCGGATACGCTTAAAAAAGTTAAATTCATTATTTACTCCACGTGCGCAAGTAGCGCCGCCACCAAGTACGAGCGCGTGTGATTGGGCTCGATTACGTTGTCGAAATACCCGCTTCGCGCAATAGTAAGCGCGGAGCAGTTTTCCTCCGAATACGCCGCGGCAAGCTTTTGCGCGGCTTTATCCTTGTTCTTTGCGGATTTAATCTCGTCGGCGTACAGAAGTCTTGCCGCAGCTTCCGATTCGAGCGTACCGATCTCCGCCGAATCCCAAGCGATTTTATACTCGGCTGGCGCGACGAGCGCAGTATACGCCGAGCCGATTGCCTTTCCTATTACTACCGAGAATATATCGCTGTCGAGCGTGTTCACTCTGTAAATAAGATTGCTCATCTCGCGCATGAGCTTCGCGTCGTCGGGTGTAATTTCCGTACCTACGCTGTCGGCAAGGAACACGACGGGCACTTCCGCGTTTTCGCATGTGTTCAAAAACTCGCTGATTTTTATGCAACCGTCCGCGGTTAGTCTCCCGCCGTCCGCGCTTGAATCGATTGCGACAACACCCACCGACACGTCCGCAAGCGAGGCAAAGCCTGTAATAACCTCTTTTGTGTAGCCGTCGCGAACTGCAAAAAAGCTGTTTTTATCGAACACTTCTTTAATAACGGTCGCAACGGGAGCGCCGGCTTTAAGCCCCTTGCATACTCGGTTGGGATCGTCACCCGAAACGCGCGTGCCGCCATACGTCGCAAGCGCCTTGGTCAGCAGCTCTCGCAATTCCTTGTCCGACTTAACGATATTTGTT
>JAFLVE010000107.1 GCA_022511445.1 Clostridiales bacterium
CTGCAACTATTCGAGCAAGAGCGTCGGCATCGGTTACGATAAGATTAAGAATGCCCCGTCGCAGATTTCGGACGACGGAACAAACGACCACAATATAGTTATCAATACAAGCGGATATTATACGTTTAAACAGTATTGGGCGAACAACGCCGACGGAAACGACGCATATATGCTTGTAACATATTCCGCAACAAAATAACAAAATCAAAAAGCTCTCTTTGTGGTGTTTTCGATAGGGAATATCGCAAACACCACAGTTATATTTGCCTAAAGGCAAATGAGATTACTTCGTAGTGATATTGCGCTAAAGCGCAGTTAGATTTCGCTGCCGCGAAGTTTAAGGCAAATATAATATAACTTTGCGAAGCATAATATCACTGCTTGCGTAGCAAGCAATATCACTTTTAGCCGTTAGGCTAAAAATATCACTGAATATTAGTCTGTTGAATTAAAGTATAGCCCACTATACTTCGTTCCCGAAGTGTAGTGGGCTTTTTCGTCCACGGGTATTTCCCTATGAAATACACCGTTTACGAGAGCTTTTTTAATAGATAAGAGATAAAGTTGACAGCCCCTCAGTCGCTCCTGCCTCGTGACATCTCCCTCTTTTGCAGGGGAGCCTTTAGTCGGGTGCAACGTCAAAATCAATATACATTCTACACACGACAGGCGTCAAGCCTTCGGCTTGTCATCCTGAAAAAAGCGAAGAATCTCTTTCCTTAATGCCGCGAAAGCGGCTACTATTCACTGTTACCTTTTCACTTACACTATGTATTCCTCGAGCTTGCCCGTTTGTTTAAGGAATGAGAGCATGGAATCTCCGGCGAAAACGTCGGGAGCGAGCGCGAGGCACAAGGGTAGGTCGGTTTTGTCGACGAGAGATCGAACGCCGTATCCGTCGTCCGGGTACAGGCGTTTGAACACCTGCACCGCGGCGGCCTGGCGCGATTTTACTCCGGCAAGAAGTTTGGTTATCTCCGCACGGAACTCGTTCCTGCGGTATTCGTACAGCCGCATTTTTATGGGCGGGTAGATAGGGTCGGCGTAGATTGCCGCGCAGCGAATATCCGCGCCGAAATATTCGCAAACGCTGTCTATCCGCCGCGCGTTGTCGGGCGGGAAGCGGAAGGAATTGTCCGTAATGTTTTTTATGTAAAAGTCGCATACCGCAAAGCAGATCACCGCCTCGGTTTCGCCGCGCATGCCGAGCTGTCTGTTTTCGGCGCGGCAGAGCATTCTGTGCGCTTCGTAGGTCTGCGCCGCGCCCGAACAGTGCAGAAGCTTCGGGCATTCCTCTACAATCTTTGCCGCGGTTTTTCCCGCTTCGGTCAGCACTTCTTCGACGTGTCGACGGTCTTTTTCGCGAGTGCGCAGCTTATCCGTCGCAGACGACAAAAGGTGCGCCACGCGCTGCGGAGTTTCGACGTCCACGCTCTCGCCGCGCATGCGCGAAGCGAAGGTCATATCGTACGCGCACATATCGAGCGCAATCAATTCTCCGAATATCGACGCGGCGTTTTCGTTAAGCTCGTTCGCGTCGAACACCGCGGCGTGCGGTAAAGCGCCCTCCTTCATGCGTGCAAACGCCTTGCTTTCCGCTCTGTATCTGCTCGTCGCCGCCGCGGCGTAATCGTGCGTGGGAACGACAATCAGCTTTGAAGAAAGCGCCTCTTTGCGCGCCGCGGCAAACTCGGTTTCTCCGCCGCGCACTACCGTTACGTCCTGATCGCGTTCGACCGTTCTGTATCCGGCGCGTAAAAAGATTTCCGCGTTATCGAATCCTATCGGCTTTACGGTACTCCCTGCGGGCGCGGTTGATGAAAGCGCCTCCGCAAGCGTCGAGTAATACTGTGGGCTTTGCGGCTCTTCGATCTTTTCGTCTTTAGGATAAAGCTCGTCGTCTTTTACGGTTTCGTTTATGCTTTTCATAACAGACATTATACCGTATAATACGTATCGAGTTTTATCGGCAGCGGACGAATATTGGTTTATGTTGTCGCATAGAAGCGTGGGCTTTCGCGTAAGCGACGAATGAAGAGCGAAAAGCGAGTAGCTTCAAATGTGTTAAATCGGCATAAAAAATCGGGTTTTGTATTCTTTCTAATGAAATTTTAATGTTGTATTAATGACAAAACCATATTCAAAGTATTATAATCTAATTGTAAAGTGAGATAGAGTGCAGTATTCTCTCCGTAATGTCCCTTGCGAGCGAGTACACTACGCCCAGTCTCACGGCGGACAGCGGCGTTTTGCTTAAGTCCGTGACGGTTGCGGTAATTGACACGTCGCCCACCTTGGGAAGCTTTTTCCCGTCGGCGCTGCCCGGGGCAATCGATCCGAACGCGACGCGGATTTTTCCTATGTCGCACTCCTTGCCGACGGACGAGTCGACGGCAAGCACCTTTTTGTCGGGATGGATGCGCTTAATATTGCGCCAAGACTCTTTTAGGTTCAGCGCGGTAACGGGGCGGGACAGGGTGCCGTAAATAAACGCGTCGGCGCCGCGCTCTACGAGCATCTGTCCGACGATAGGTCCGAGGCAGTCGCCCGTAACGCGGTCGGAGCCGATACACATTATTACGGGTCGAAACCCAAGTGTGAGAAGTGCACAGTCAAGCTCAAAGTCGCTGCTTTTTTGTAAAACGTCAAGCTTCATACGCCGATTGTTGCCCTGTTTTGTTCCTAATATACTCGTGCAAGGGCGATGGAATAGGGCGGAAGCTTTTTGGATATAAAGACATACCGGAGGATACATTATGGCAATATCAGACATTATCGTAATCGCGCTAATCGCGCTGTTCGGCGTTATAGGCGTGCTTATTGCGGTAAAAAGGTCGCTGCTCTCGCTCGGTGCGTTTGTGGTTGCCTTCGTAATCGCGTTCTTTTTGGCGAACGTCGTTGCGGAAGCGCTGTTATCCATCGACGGGGTTCGCTCGTTTGTTATAGGCAACAGCGGCTGGTCTCTTTATACATGGATATACGGCGGCCTGAGCGGAGCTTTGGAAGCGCATTACCCGATTGATATGGCTACCTACGAGATGGTGTCCGGCGGCACGCCTACTGCGCTCGGCACGTCGTTCTTCGCGCCTATTATCGCAATAATAAAGGATTACTCGTACTCCGCGCAGTTTACCGCCGATCAGGGGCTTGCGCTGTACATGGCTTTCGTCATGTTCTCCGGAATAGTCGGTGTGGGACTGTTTGTTGTCATAAGAGTTATTCTCGTCGTCGTGGAAACCATGATCAAGGCGTTTATAAGAGATAAAGACGATAACGGAAAAATCCCCGGTCCCGCAAGAGCGTTCGGACTCATTGCCGGCATGGTTAAGGGCTTTGCGGTTTCCATTTCTCTTCTTATTTTGGTCTCGACGCTCGGCGGAGTTCTGTTCCTTAATTTGACCTCCGATAACGAGAGCCCCAAATCAATCGGCTCGGATATCGAAAGTTCGGTTATCACCAAACACGTGACCGGCTGGGGCTTCGCCGCCCGCGACGCTTTGTTCCTTCCCAACTTCGATATGTACGGTCGTATAGTGGAAGCGTCGGGTCTTACCGTTAAGGAGGAACACGTCGACAGCGGTAAAGGTCTTATCGCTCACGACCTCGAAATGTATAACTACTTTAGAAATCTCAACTACTATAACGGCGACCCGTACACCAAAAATGCGGACGGCTACGGCGTTGAGCCCGACAACGTTTCGGAATACAGATTCGAATATAAACGTTATAAAGAGGTTTACTTCGGCAACGTCGTAAGAGCAATCCTCGAGTACAACGACGCCGCTGCCGATAAGATAAAGGAGGCGGGTACGCTTGTCGATCTCGGAATGCCCGCCAACAAGGTACAGACCTATCTCGAATTTATCCACGGCAGCACCGTTTCCATTAACGGCATTTGGAGAGGAAGCAACGGCGGTAATAATTCGATATACGTCATGCTCGAAAACTACCGCAATACCCTCGAACGCAACAAAATGGCGGAGAGCGAAGCGGTTATTAACGACGTCAACAACGAGCTTATCAGCCAGCACAAAAAGATTATAGACGAGTTTGCCCGTCTCCAGGACCAGTACAATAACATATCCGAGTTCTTCGGCGCGCTCGACATAATGTCGTTGCTTCCCGAACACGCATACCAGATTCCGCTTACCGGCTATGTGCCGCCTCCGCACGAGTGCGACGACGTTTGCACCGAATGCGGAGGATGCTTAACAGACTGCGAGGAGCCCGAATGCTCCGAAAAGTGCGAAGGCCACGACCCGCACGTGTGCGAGGACGTTTGCACCGAATGCGGAGGATGCTTAACCGACTGTGAAGAGCCCGAATGCTCCGAAAAGTGCGAAGGCCACGACCCGCATGTGTGCGAGGACGTTTGCACTGAATGCGGAGGATGCTTAACCGACTGCGAAGAGCCCGAGTGCTCCGAAAAGTGCGAAGGCCACGAGGAAGATCCCGATCCCGAAGACCCGGATAACCCGGATAACCCGGATAACCCTGACGATCCCGATAATCCCGACAACCCTGACGATCCCGAAGACGAAGGCGGTGAAGAGGGCGGAGATAACGGACAGGACGAGACGCCCGAGGAATAATACTTTAATATAACAAATCAATAACAATTAAGAACGCGGATTATTTATGCCGCGTTCTTTTTGTTTTCAACGTTTGAAGTTACGTTTTTTTGCGGAATAATAAATAAGCGCCGAGCGAAAAAACAATCATTTTTAACAATCCAAATGAATAAAAAAGTAAGCGCAAAGGAATTTTTTTTAAGACCGCCGCTGTGGTTGGACGTAACGGTGTGGGCGCTGACCGCAATTGCGATTGGAGCGAGCGCCGCTTTTTTGTGTCTCGATATTCGCGGAAACGGTTTGGCTATTTCTATATACGTTGTCGCGGTTTTATTGTTGCTTCTGTCGCTGTACCTCGTGCTGTCGTTATGCGGAATCCCGAATAAAATAAGGAATAATAAGCATGTGCGCCGTTATTTTAACGATTTTGCGTTTCGGTCGCACGTGACGAGTATATGTTCCGCCGTAATAAACCTGTTGTACGCCGTTTTCGGTACGACGGTCGCCGTACTTAACGACTCGCTGTGGCTGGGAGCGCTTGTTTGGTACCGCATTCCGCTCGTTGCCGCAAGAATCACCGCGGCGGTTTTGTCAGGTCGAGTTTCACAAAAACCGAATAGCGAACAGTACAAAAATAAAATTTATCTATATACCGGTGTGATGATGATTATACTTGCCATGGCGACGGTGCCTATCGTGCTTCTCGTTATTTGGCAGCAGGATTCTTACGATTTTTTCGGCATAGCCGTTATTTACACGACCGCGCTTGCGGTGTATTCGGTCATTAAGATGGCGGCGTCGTTTGGGAACGTTCGGCGCGCGCGCAAAGCGGGTGATTTGGCGGTTGCCGCCATGCGAAACATAGGCGTTTGCGACGCGCTTATATCCATGTTTGCGCTTCAAGCGACCATGTTTGCGGCGTTTGGCGGGGGCGGCGTCTCCGATATAATGAATCCGCTTGTCGGCGGGCTCGTGGCTACGCTTATTTTCGGGCTCGGCGTGTATATGACAGTGCGCGCCGCCGCACTGCTGAATAGAAAGCCCGCTTGTTCTCTCGCTAACGTGATGACGGAATCGGGAGAGGAAAACGCCGAAGATCTCCGTGAACGGCAAAAAGACGGAAGGGAGTGAAGGGGCGAGGGCAGGCAAAGAGTCTGTTTTTGCGGAAAAGCGCTAAAAGCTTGGGTTGGTTGAAAAAATTCCTAAATAAAAATGCAAACAAAATATCGCGGTTTTTTGATTTTCCGTTTTTACGAATTTAAAAAATGCGTTAATATACTTGCTTTTTGAGCGTGTTGTTGTTATAATGAGAATATGAAAAGTATGGACTTGGATAAGGATTGGGTAATAACTGTCGGCGGCAGCGAACTTGCGGGTGATTTGCCGTATGACGTTACTGCCCGCGCGCCGCGGGATTATTCCTGCGAGTTCGGCGAGCTTAACGGTTTTCATCCTGCCGCAAGGGCGACTTTTACGAAAAAGCTGCCTAAGGTGTCGGGATCGGAAGCAACGCTCGTTATTTCAGGTGCATGCGGATACGGCGACGTTCTCCTTAACGGCGAGACGGTCGGAAAAATCAAGGGCTATGCCCCCGTCGAAATCGATCTCACGGACAAGCTGAACGCCGCGAATAACACTCTTCAATTGGAGCTCGTTTCGGTGCCCGGAATGAGCGATAAATATAAGGGGCTCGGTATTGCGGGCGGCGTTAAGCTGCACCTTGCAAACGCCCTCGATATTCCTTACGGCTCGCTGTACGTAACGACGGCGGCGGTTGGCGACAAGACCTATGCCGACGTGCACTTTACCGTAAAAAACATGGGCGAGGCGAAAAAGCTTACTCTCGAATGCACGGTGCTCAACGCGCGCGGCAAACGCGCGGGCAAGAAGCAGCGCAAAATCTACGCGAGGGCAAACACCGTTAAGCAGTACACCGTTCGCGTTCGCATAGCCAAGCCTTACGACTGGACCCCTCACGACCCGTATATGTACACCGCGCATGCGGCTATAGTTTACGGCGAGGACGACATATCCGCGGAAACGCGCTTCGGGCTTGTCCGCCGCGTGCTTACAAGCCGCGGACTTCACATTAACGATAAGCTTGAACAGCTTTACGGCGCGTACGTCTCTCACGCCGACGCGCTTATCGGCGGGGTAAGCAATTACTCTAACGAGGTAAGGCGGCTGTCGGCGCTCAAATCGCTCGGCTACAACGCGGTCAGGTTTACCGAGTGCCCGTGCGACGCTACGCTCGACGCGCTCGACGATATAGGTATGTATGCCTACGTCGACCTGTTCGACGTGTTCGGCTCCGCCAAAGCGCCGCTCGACGCGCACATTTTTGCCGGCGAGCCGGAGGATTACATTCCCGCTACCGAAGCTTCGGTCAAAAAGCTGAGAGTGCATCCTTCGGTAACGCTGTACGGCGTTGCGGACGACGTGCCCGAATGCTACAACAGAAACAACGGTCATAACGTTATTGCAACCGTTGCGGGTGCCGTTCGCGCTCTCGACGCGTCGCGCCCCGTCACGGTATCGACGCACGAGGAGCTTCCCACTCAGCGCGAGCTTGACGCGGCGGGTGTGCACCGCAGTCTCGGCTCGGAATCGGCGATGATAAACGCCGCGCGCGAAAAGGATCTTTTCTCCACGCTCACCGCCGGCGCGTTCGACTCGGTCGACGTGTGCGGGTTTAACTATCTGTACCCGCTGTACGAGGCGGAGACAAAGCGCGGAAGGCTTGTGGTAGGATCGCGCACGAGAGCGGACAAGGCGTTCGAAAGCCTCGAGGAGACCGAAAAAAATTCGCGAGTTATAGGCGACTTTGCCGAGTGCGGCATCGATTATCCGGGCGGTGGCAAGCTTAACGAGGAGATTTGCACCCGCGGCGACCTTGACGCTATCTGCGAGCCTAAGCCGCAAGGCGTGTACAAAAGCATAATGCTCGGCAACCGCAGCGCCTCGTACATTGTCGTACTCGACCCCGACACAAACGAGCCCACTCACGTATGGAACTGGCCGAGGTATCTCGGACAAACGGTTACCGTTCAGGTATACACGGCGGGCGACGTAGTTGCGCTGTACCTCGACGGTCGGCTTGTGGGCAGAAAGCTTGCGGGCAAGATAAACAGGCATATCGCCACCTTCAAGACCGAATACTATCCCGGTATGCTCGTAGCGGTTAGCTACTACAAAGGCGTCGAGTGTGCGCAGACTTACTTGAAATCGGCGTCTTCACCCAAGACGGTTAAACTTTCGGTCCCTTCCAAAAACCTCTATTTAAGCCGCGGCGATTTGGGCTTTGTCCGTATCGAGGTGTGCGACAAGGAGGGAAGCCCTGTGCCTTACGCCATGCGTACGCTAAACGTTTCGGTCACGGGCGGCGAGCTTGTAGGTTTTATAAACGCAGACCCCATGCTCAGAAAGAACGAGGACGATTCCTGTCCCGCGTTCGACGGCAAAGCCATGTGCGCGGTTAAGCCGGACGCGAGCGAGGATAGAATGACGGTCAAGATAACGGGCGAGGGATTGCTCGCGTCAAAGATAACATTCAAGATAAAAGATTAACGAATTTTTCGGTCGGGCGGTTAGCGCACGGCGAAAAGGACATAATCTTATCCACGGAGCTATAAATGAAAAAGAAGAACATTATTTCAATCTCTGCCGCGTTAGTTGCGGTACTCGGTATCACTCCCGCGCTTGCGGCGTGCTCGGGCGATCATTACGACAAGCTCGAATTCCCCGCGCAGGACACTTCCTACGTTGTAACCAGCCAGGGCGGAAACGCCGTCGGCTACGGCAACTACGTCTACTTTATTAACGGAACGCGCGGCTACTCCGACTCCGACGGCACCAATAACGTTTGGGGCGAGGTCGTCAAGGGCGGACTTTACCGCGCCGAGTTTAACGGCAGCAAGACGAGCGGCAAGGATTACAGCACGTTCGATATCAAGCTCGACGAAAACAATATGACCTTTAAGTACACCGAGAGCACCGACTATTTCGACGAGCCGTTAAACGTCGTCAACGTAACCGCAATCGCGCCCAAAACGATAGGCACAAGCGGATACAGCGGCGGCGGCATATTCATTTACGACAACTTTGTGTACTTCGCGTCGCCCGTCAACCAAAAGAGCTCGACGGGTACCGTTCAGGTAAATCGCACCGACTTTTTCATGATGCCGCTCTCGGGCGGAAAGCCGACAAAGATTTACACCACCGCCGACGGCGTCAACACCTCGTCGTCCGCGTATGCGTTCTATAAGTACGGCGGCTCGGTGTATCTCGTAGCGCAGGAAGAGAGCAAGATCGTTACCGTCCGCGTCGATACGGCCAAGCAGAAGGCGGATAAACCCGTCGAGTACAACGAGGGCGTTACGAGCGTGTATTTCCCCGTGCGCGATACCTACTACAAGGGAATAGACACCAACACGACGGAGGACTTTATTTACTTCGTCCGCTCGGTGCGAGACGAGCCGACCGAGCTTCAGTCGGGCACCGTTATCGAGGCGATGCGCCCCGACGGCAGCGAAAAGTTTATCGTTTCCATGAACGGCAACAACGAAAGTATTGTAGCCGTCCGCGACGGAATAATGTTCTACAACACGTCCGACGTCCAGGGCAAGGCCGTGCTCGCGTACGACTCGCTCCACGACGCGCTTATGGAAAAATCGGCTACCTACAAGGCGGCTCAGGATAAGCTGGACGACGGTGAAAAGAACAGGCAGATAAGCGGCACGTTTAACGTTTCGACCTCCGGTCTTTCGTCGATATATCCCTTCCGTCCCGACAGAAATTCCAACGAGGTGTACTTCCTCGCTTCGGCTTCGTCGGCTATAAATCTTTACAGAACGGACGGCACGATTTCTTCGGTCGTTTCCGCGACGGGGAGTGTGTACACGGTGACCGATACGCACGTATATTACTCGGGGTCGTCTAGCGACTATTACCGTGCGCCGCTCTGGGAACACCTCGACGGCTACGGCACCGTACAGACGCTTGCCTCCGGCACGAACTCCGCCACGTTCGGCTGCGACTATGTAAACGGCTTCTTTACGTACTACGGCACGGTTGACGAATGGGCAAACGGCTATATGTTCTTCTACCTCGTCGACGGTCAGGAGGGTGTGGAGCCGCAGTTTGTCGGCAAGCGCGCCTCCTCCGATATCCCCTCGAAGGACGAGATTAAAGCCGCGCAGGGCATAATCGACTGATAACCGACAGTTAAGGACGAATGACGAATAGCTAAAGTCAAGATGATTTTAGTAAGATATAATTATTTAATATAAGTAAAATGCTTGACAAGGCGATAGATAATATGATAATCTTATAAAGCACCGTTTCGGCGGTGTTTTATTTAGTGTGATTTTGGAGGACCGGTATGGAACCTAAAAACATAAGAATTACGCTCGAATGCACGGAATGCAAACAGCGCAATTACGACACGACAAAGAACAAAAAGAACGATCCCGACAGGATCGAGCTCAAAAAGTATTGCCGTTTCTGCAAGAAGCGCACCGTTCATAAGGAAGCTAAATAATGGCAGAAGAGAAAAAGACCAATCTCGACGAGGAAGTTAACGACGCCGAGGAGACTGTCTCTCCCGATACCGCCAAAGAGGTGGAAGAGGGGGACAGCTTAACCGAGGAGACAGAAGCTCCCGTCAAAAAGAAAGACAGGTCCAAAATCTATCTCGACAGCAAGCAGACCAACGCGAAAAAGAAGAAAGAACCCGGTAAAGTTCGCCGCTGGTTTAAGGATTTCTTCTCCGAGCTTAAAAAGGTTACTTGGCCGTCGTTTTCAAAGGTCCTCAAACAGACGGGCACCGTTCTGCTTGTAACGGTCATTTTCCTGCTTGTTCTGATGGCGTTCGACTCGCTGTTCGGCTGGCTGTACCGGCTTGGAATTTCCAATATCCAAGATACCTCGGAAGCGGTCGGCGCGCTTGCCTCGATGCTTAAGGGCGGAGGAGGGCTGCTATGACAGACGACGAAATTTTCGATTCCGAAAGCACGGTAGAGGACGCGGAAAAGCCCGAGGAGGCTAATCAGCCTACCGAAAAGGCGGAAGAGCCCGCCGAAAAGTCGGAGCTTCCCGAAGCCAAGTGGTACATTCTTCATACGTACTCAGGCTACGAGAACCTTGTTAAAGCAAATCTCGAAACCTCGTTCAGACAGAGCAATATCGACGACAGACTTATCGACGTGCGTATTCCCATGGAGGACGTGGTAGAGGAGCGCAACGGCAAGCGCAAGGTTGTTCAGCGCAGACTGTTCCCCTCGTACGTACTTGTAAAAATGATTTATACGCGCGACATGTGGCACCTTATTACGGGCACGCGCGGCGTAACGGGCTTCGTCGGACCGCAGGGCAGACCCACGCCGCTTACCGACGAGGAAATCCGCCGCATGCAGCTCGAAAAGGTCACGGTCAAGACCGACTTTGCCGTCGGCGACTCCATTCGCGTCGTTAACGGTCCGCTCGCAGACAGAACGGGCGAGATTAAGAGCATTAACCAGACCACCGGCAAGTGCATGGTAGACATAAACATGTTCGGCAGAATGATCCCCGCCGAGCTCGATATGTACCAGCTCGAAAAAATCGACCTTTAATAATTACAACTTAATCAATATAACATAAACGGGAGAGCTCGAAAGGGCTCGCAAGCACCGCGATTGTAATAAATTTTACAAGGAGAAAAGCAAAATGGCAAAAAAACTGAACGCTGTAGTTAAGCTTCAGCTTCCCGCCGGCAAAGCAACGCCGGGTCCGCCTGTCGGATCGTCGCTCGGTCCGCACGGCATTAACATCGCCGGCTTCGTTAAAGAATTTAACGAGCGCACGGCGGACAAGGTCGGGCTTATTATCCCCGTGGTAATGAGCATCTACTCCGACCGTTCGTTCACCTTCGTCCTCAAATCCCCTCCCGCCGCGGTCCTTATCAAAAAGGCGTGCGGAATCGAGTCCGGCTCGGCAAAGCCCAACCGCGACAAGGTTTCCAAGATAACCATGGCGCAGATCGAGGAGATTGCAAAGCTCAAGATGGCGGACCTCAACGCCGGCTCGCTCGAGACCGCAAAGTCGATGGTCGCCGGTACCGCTCGCTCTATGGGCGTCGTTGTGGTGGAGGAGTGATATGAAACACGGAAAGAGATATGTCGCCGCCGCCGAAAAGATCGAGCGCGGCAAAGTATACGAAACGGCGGAAGCCTTTGCTAAAATAGAAGAGATAGCAACCGCTAAGTTCGACGAGACAATCGAAGCCCACGTAAAGCTCGGCGTCGACCCTCGTCAGGCAGACCAGCAGGTCCGCGGCACCGTTGTTCTCCCTCACGGCACGGGTAAAAACGTGCGCGTGCTCGTTATCGCCAAGGGCGACAAGGCGGATATCGCCGAAAAGGCGGGCGCCGACATCGTAGGCGCGGAAGAGATTATCGCAAAAATCGCGAACGAAAACTACCTTGACTTCGACGTTGTCATCACCTCGCCGGACATGATGGGTCAGCTCGGTCGCGTAGCGCGCATCCTCGGTCCCCGCGGCTTAATGCCTAGCCCCAAGTCCGGCACGATTACGCAGGACATTGCCAAAGCGATTGCCGACACCAAGGCAGGTAAGGTAGAGTACCGCGTCGATAAGACCGCTATCATTCACTGCATTATCGGCAAAAAGAGCTTCGGTCCCGAAAAGCTGAAGGAAAACTTCGATACGCTTCTCGACGCAATCGTCCGCGCAAAGCCCGCGGCGGCAAAGGGTACCTACCTTAAGAGCGTGTTCGTTGCTCCCGCAATGGGCCCCGGCTTAAAGGTAAACGTCAGAATATAATTGCCGTAACGCATTCGGGCTTTGTGCCCGAACAGAACAATCAAGTAAATAGCCTAAGACCCAAGCGGAAACTTAAACGGCATTTTGCCGACTTGTCGAGGCGCGTGTAAATTACACATCTACGGTATAGGTGTATATTTTAGCGGCGTTCTCGATAAGGGAGCGCCGCTTTTCATATCCCTATTCTATAAGGAGGTAGAAATGTCAAAGAACAATATCGAGAGCAGAAAGGCTTACGTTGCAGACGTTGTAGAGCATATTAAAAACGCTTCGTCTATCGTGCTTGTCGATTACAGAGGAATCAACGTCGAGCAGGACACGAAGATGCGTAAAGCGCTTCGCGAGGCGGGCGTAACGTACCGCGTCGTAAAGAACAGCGCGCTTTCCCGCGCGTTTGCCGAGACCGGCAATAACGGCTACGACGACGTGTTCTCCGGTCCGACAGCCGTCGCTTTCGGCGGCGAGCAGGATCCCATCGCTCCTTGCCGTGTGCTCACCGAGTACGCCGACAAAACCAAGCTTGAAGTTAAGTGCGGAATTGTCGAAGGCAAAAAGTTCGACGCGGCAGGCGTCAAATCGCTTGCAAGCATTCCCGAAAAGCCCGTATTGCTCGCGCAATTACTCGGCTTACTCACAAGCCCCATGCGTTCGCTCGCTATCGCTATCAGCGAAGTCGCGAAAAAGAAAGAGGCTTAAGCTTTATGCGGACTGCCGCATAACACCCACAACTGAATATTATTCGCTAACAGCGAACGCGCGGCGGCGTTAACGCCAAAAAAATAAAAGGGCACAGCCCAAAAAAATAGGAGAAATAAAATCATGGCAGATTTGGATAAGATGATCGAAGAGATCGAAAAAATGACCGTTCTCGAGCTTAACGACCTCGTTAAGAAGATCGAGGAGAAGTTCGGCGTATCGGCAGCCGCTATGGCAGTCGCGGCGCCCGCAGCCGGCGCGGCCGCTCCCGCACAGGAAGAGCAGACCGAGTTCACCGTCGTCCTCAAGGAAGTCGGTCCCAACAAGATCCCCGTTATCAAGGTCGTTCGCGAGATAACCTCGCTCGGCCTCGGCGAGGCGAAGGCTCTTGTCGACAACGCTCCTTCCACCATCAAGGAGAACGTCAGCAAGAACGAAGCCGAGGAAATGAAGAAGAAGTTTACCGAAGTCGGCGCAACCGTCGAGCTCAAGTAATTTCCTTTATTACCGAATAAATTCAAAACCGAGTACCGTAACGGCGCTCGGTTTTTTTGTGAAATAGTAATACGCAGTTTGTTATTTGCAGGCGTTATCTCAAGCTTTCGCCGATTGCTTTATTAACAAAAAAATTGAAAATACTCTGTATTTTTTCATTTGAAATTACATACAAAAAGCCGAATTAAACGCTTGACTTTTAATCGGGTGTGGGAATATAATAACACTTGAGCGGGGTTGCTTTTGTAGCGCCCCCATTTGTTTATACAGGAGGCCAAACGTGAGCAAGATTCCCGAATTGTTCGGCTCGATGGTTTTTAACGAGCAGGTTATGCGCGAGCGTCTTCCCAAGGACGTTTTCAAATCGATTCAGAGCACGATTAAAACAGGCAAGCCTATTTCTCCCGACGTAGCCGACACCGTCGCAAACGCAATGAAGGATTGGGCAATCGAAAAGGGCGCAACTCATTACACGCATTGGTTTCAGCCGATGACGGGCATCACCGCCGAAAAGCACGACGGCTTTATAGAGCCTTCGGACGGCGGCACCGTAATAATGAAATTTTCGGGAAAACAGCTTATAAAAGGCGAGCCGGACGCGTCGAGCTTCCCTTCGGGCGGATTGCGCTCCACCTTCGAGGCGCGCGGCTACACGGCGTGGGATCCTACGAGCTTTGCGTTTGTCAACGACTCGGTGCTGTATATCCCCACGGCGTTCATATCGTACTCCGGTCAGGTGCTCGACAAAAAGACGCCCCTTCTTCGCTCCATGGATAGGCTCAATTCGGCGGCGCTGAGGGTGCTTAAACTTTTCGGCAAGACGCCCGAGCGCGTTACCGCTTCCGTCGGTGCGGAACAGGAATACTTCCTTATTCCTCGCGAGCTGTATAAACAGCGCCCCGATCTTATCATAACGGGAAGGACGCTTTTCGGCGCCCGTCCGCCCAAGGGTCAGGAGCTTGAGGATCACTACTTCGGGCATATAAAGACACAGGTGCTCGATTTTATGTCCGACCTCGACGACACGCTGTGGAAGCTTGGCATCTACGCAAAGACCCGCCACAACGAGGTAGCGCCCGCTCAGCACGAGCTTGCGCCCATTTACGCAACGGTCAATATCGCGACCGACCACAATCAGCTTACAATGGCGATGATGAAAAAGGTTGCGAAGCGCCACAACTTTGTGTGCCTGTTGCACGAAAAACCTTTTGCGGGAGTCAACGGCTCGGGTAAACACAACAACTGGTCTATTGCAACCTCCGACGGCGAAAACCTTCTCGACCCCGGCAAGGACCTTAAAAACAATCTGCAATTTATGCTGTTCGTGACCGCGATAATAAAGGCGGTGGACGAGCACCAAGACCTACTCCGTCTTTCGGTCGCAACCGCGGGCAACGATCACCGTCTCGGCGCAAACGAGGCGCCGCCCGCCATTATATCCATGTTCCTCGGCGACGAGATTACGGACTGCCTCGAGACAATCGCTTCGGGCAAGGAATACCGCAACCGCGTCGGCACAAAGCTGTCTACGGGCGTGGAATCGGTACCCGTTATCTACGAGGACACTACCGATCGTAACAGAACTTCGCCGTTCGCATTTACGGGCAATAAGTTCGAGTTCAGATCCTTGGGTTCGTCGCTTAATATCGCGTGCCCCAACATAATGATAAATACCGCGGTGGCGGACGTGCTCAACGGCTTTGCCGACAAGCTCGAAAAATGCAAGAGCGAAACCGAGTTCAAAAAAGCGGCGCTCGCGCTTATTAAATCGGAGTATATCGCGCACCGCAGAATAGTCTTTAACGGCGACAATTACACGGACGAGTGGAAAACCGAGGCGGCGCGGCGCGGGCTTCTTAACCTTATAGGAACGCCCGAGGCGCTTTCGTACTACGACTCCAAGAAGAACGTCGAGCTGTTTGAACGCCTTAAAATCTACACGCCCGAGGAAGTTCGCGCGCGCAAAGAGATACTGCTCGAAAACTACTGCAAGGTTATAAACATCGAAGCGCTTACCATGTGCGAGATAGCGATTAAGCAGATACTCCCCGCCGCGACAGAGTTTACGACCCGCCTCGCAACCAATATCGAAAAGCTGTCCGCACTTAAGCTGGACGTAACGGCGCAGCGCGAAATAATAAAAACGGTCGCCTCGCTCATATCCAGCGCGTACGCCGCAGAGCAAAAGCTTTCCGACGCGATAGTGGAAGTAAAGGGCGAAACGGACGTTCAAAAAGCGGCTAACGCATTCCACGACGTCGTGTTCGAAGCGATGCAGGAGCTCCGCGCGTTCTGCGATCAGCTGGAAATGCTCACGCCCAAAGAACTCTGGCCGTTCCCGACCTACGGCGACTTATTGCTGTACGTGTAAATAAATACATAAGTATTATCCGCCCGAAATATGGGCGGATTTCATAGGGATATACCCGTGGAAGAAAAAGCCCACTACACTTTGGGAACGAAGTATAGTGGGCTATACTTTATTTATGCGGCTAACGCCTAGATTTCTCCGCTGCGTTCGCTGCGCTCACTTCGGTCGAAATGATGGGCAGGCGGTAGTAAGTGCAACTATACTTATTTTAAGCGGTAACGTTTATACTACCGTCCGTCATTCCGAGCTTGTCGAGGAATCCAGGCGATCCGCCGCACTTAATGTTAAACAAATATAACTAAATGTGTTTGCGATATGGAATATCGCAAACACCACTAAGGGCGGATTTTTATTTTAAGTGATATTGCTCGCTTTGCACATATTCACTTCATGATTAATACTTCACTTATCACTTCACTAACGCGGCTTTGTTATGCCTTAATCTTTGCGGGATTATTAAATAACCGTATTAAAAAAGCATTAAAAAAGTCGTTCAAGTCGATAAAACGCTTGTACTATCGCGGCGAATGTGTTATACTATTCAATATATTGGAGGATTATCCGTTGAAAACAAGCACTAAAGTGTTGATTGCGGTTATTAGCGTAATCTTAATAGGCGTGATAGTCGCTATTGTCGTGTATTTTTCAACGCGTACCCAAATCAAATCGTACACCGATCTTGAGGCGGACGTGTTAAGCGGCAACGTCGTAAAAATCTCAATCGAGAACGATACGGCGTACGTCAGCTTTGACGGCGACAATTACGAGTACTGCGCATACATTCGCGATAACTTTTTCGACCTTCTCGACGAATATAATAACGCGCAAAGGGAGCTCGGAAAAGACGGGCATGTAATTATCGTTTCTTTCAACAACCGCTATGCCGTCAGCATTACAGATTATATCATTCCCATTATAGGCTTTGTCTTGCTAATCGTTCTTGCTGTTTTTATGTTCAGAATGATGAGCAATTCCACCAAGCAAACAATGGATTTCGGAAAGACCAAGACGAACGAAAAGGTGCATACCAAAGTGCGCTTTTCGGATGTTGCCGGCGCCGAGGAGGAAAAGGACGAGCTTAAAGAGATTGTCGAGTTTCTTAAGAGCCCGCAAAAGTTTACCTCGGTGGGTGCGCGCGTTCCGCACGGCGTGCTGCTCGTAGGCCCTCCCGGCACGGGTAAAACGCTGTTTGCAAAGGCGGTCGCGGGCGAGGCGAACGTTCCGTTTTTCAGTAAGAGCGGCTCCGACTTCGTCGAGATGTTCGTAGGCGTGGGCGCTTCGCGCGTAAGAGACCTTTTCGAACAGGCGAAAAAGAATCAGCCGTGCATAGTCTTTATCGACGAGATTGACGCGGTCGGCCGTCAGCGCGGCGCAGGCATGGGCGGCGGCAACGACGAGCGCGAGCAAACGCTTAACCAATTGCTCGTCGCAATGGACGGCTTCGAGTCCAACGAGCATATTATCGTTATGGCGGCGACAAACCGCTCCGACGTTCTCGACCCCGCGCTTATGCGCCCGGGCAGATTCGACAGACAGATTTACGTTAACCTCCCCGACGTTCGCGGCAGGGAAGCGATATTCAAGGTGCATTCGCGCAATAAGCCGCTTGCTTCCGACGTGGACTTCCAGACGCTTGCGCGCATTACGAGCGGCTTCTCGGGCGCGGATATAGAAAACCTGTTAAACGAGGCGGCAATCCTCACCGCGCGCGACAACAGAACGCGCATCACTATGGAGGACTTGTTCGAGGGTATCGACAAGGTCGTAATGGGTCCGCAAAAGAAGTCGCGGCTCGTTACTCCCGTCGATCAGCGCATTACCGCGTACCACGAGGCGGGGCATGCAATCGTCGCGCGCTGCATCGAGGCGTGCGATCCCGTGCAGGAGGTTTCAATCATACCTCGCGGTCAGGCGGCGGGCTACACTATGTACCGTCCCGAAAACGACGACAATCATTTTACGCAAAGCAAGATGCTCGGCACGCTCGCTCAGGCAATGGGCGGCAGAGCGGCGGAGGAGCTTGTAATAGAGGACTTCACGTCGGGTGCGGTCGGCGACATTCAGCAATCGACCAACCTTGCGCGCAAAATGGTTACCGAGTGGGGCATGTCCAAAAAGGTCGGGCCTGTGTACTACGGCGGCGGTCAGGAAGTGTTCCTGGGCCGCGACTACCAGACCCAGCACTCGTACTCCGAGACGGTCGCGACCGAAATCGACAAGGAAGTCAAGCGCCTTATCGACGAGGCGCACGACACGGCGGTCAAGATTCTGTCCGAGCACCGCAAGATTCTGGAAAACATGGCGCGCGTGCTTTTGGAATGCGAGACCATTTATTCCGAGGAGGTCGACATGTTGATGAACGGATCGTCGCCCGACGAGGTTAAAGCGGCGCTTAACGAACGGCTGAGCTACAAAGCCGCGCACCGCGACGATATGGAAAAATCGCCCATTAAGCGCGTGACCGACGCCGACGTCGAGAGCACGAGCAAGGGGTCTGCTCTTCCGCCCGTAAACATTGTTCCCGAGCATGACGACAAAGACGGGAAAGACAAAAAATAAAAATACAAACGAATTCTGGTAGGATATCATGGCAAAATCACAAGAAACAAAAAAAGAAAAATTCGGGGCTAACCGCATTGCGAATATCATCGTAATAGTCGTTGCCGCGCTTGCGCTTATAGTACTCGCCGCGGTAATCGTTTTAAGCTCCGTTAAGGTCAATCCCGGCGACAAGCTCGAAAAGCCCAAGTACTACGCGCTTTATAACGTGGGCGAGACAAATGCGCTCGGCACCAACACGGCGGTGCAGAGCGAGATAGGCGCCGCTCTCGACGGAATGGACTTTTCCGTTATGAGCGCCATTCTCGAAGGGCACTGGAACTACAACCTTTCGTTTAAGCGCAACTCGTCCGACGAAAAGATAGAAATCGGCGCAAGCGAGGTCAAGGCGATAAGCTCGTCCTCGTCCGAGTATATGATAGAGCTCGTGTACGATCCCGTAAAAGTCACCGAGACGGGCGTGGACTACAAAACCGCGCACAGCCTCGAGGTCGAGGGCGAAAAGGTGTACTTCGACAGAATAAAGGTGCTTATTGGCGACACCAACGGCACGGTCGGCACAATCTCGCTGTACCCGTACCTCACCGCGCGTATCGAAAACCAATCCGATATCGAGTCGCTCTCGCCCGACACGTATAAGGTGACCGGACTTAACATCCGCGCCAACACCTCCAACACGTACGCGGCGCTTAAAGACCTCGTCAACAAAGTAAAGCTGGGCACGGAAATTTAATCGTAGTTTTATGTAAGAAAGCAAAACGGCGCTGTACTACGCAGCGCCGTTTTTTTATTGAAAAGGTAGCCGCTTTCGCGGCGTTAAGGAAAGAGACTCTCCGCTAAAGCCCAGAACAGCTTCGCTACTTCGTAGGACAAAATAAGAGTGCGGCTTCGCCTTGATTTCTCCGCTTCGCTCGCAAGCTCGCTTCGGTCGAAATGATGAGTAGGACGAAATTAATTTCGGCAATGCTTTTATTATGCCTTAACGCTTACATATGTATAAAGGCCCCCCTGTGCAAGTGGCGCGACGCCGTTAGGCGGTGAGGGCTGTAAACTCCGCTTCGGTCGAAATGACGGGTGGGGGCGGCGGAAATATGCGGTTAGGTTGACATAATTAGTATTTTCGGGTATACTAACATCATGAAGATTTACGACACAGTGGTAGTCGGCGCGGGACCCGCGGGCTGTGCGGCGGCGCTGTACATTGCGCGCGGGGGTAAAACCGTGCGCGTTTTCCACAACGGAAACTCGGCGCTTATCAAAGCGCACACCATAGGCAATTACTACGGCGCGGCGCTCTCCGGCGTCGAGCTTTACGAAAAGGGGCTTTCGCAGATTAAGTCGGTGGGCGCCGAATTAACAAACGCCGAAGTGGTGTCCTGCTCTTTCGACGGCGAGTATTTCCGCACCGAGGCGGGCGGAGAAACGCTCTCGAAAACGCTTGTTATAGCGACGGGCGCGTCGCGCGTAAAGCCGAATATAAAAGGTATTGCCGAGTACGAGGGCAAGGGCGTAAGCTACTGCGCCGTGTGCGACGCTTTCTTTTACAGAAAAAAGACGGTCGCGGTGCTCGGCTCCGGCGAGTTTGCGCGCCACGAGTACAACGAGCTTAAATCGGTCGTCGGCGACGTTGTTCTTTTAACCGACGGGGAAAGTCCGAGCTTTACCTCGGACAAGCTCGACACGAGAAGAATATCTCGAATTGTAGGCGAAGGCGGCAAGCTTACCGGCGTGGAGTTCGATGACGGGGAAAGGCTCGGTATATCGGGACTGTTCGTAGCCTGCGGCGTACTCGGCGGTTATTCTCTTGCAAAGCGGCTCGGCGCATTTGTGGACGACGACGGAATAAAGGTGGACGGTAAGTGCAGGACGGCGCTCCCCGGACTGTACGCCGTCGGCGACTGCACGCACGGCATAAAACAGATAGCTAAAGCTGTGTACGACGGCATGACGGCGGGACTCGATATAGTGTCGGCTTTAAGCGGCGCGGTCAAAGCGGAAGCAAAGTAATGCGCGCGTCATTTTTACAGTCTAGGAAAAACGACAATATAAAAATCAACGAAAAAAAGCAAACGGCAATCCTTTTTCCGCTTGCTTTTTGTATTGTCGGAATGTTATAATTATTTTGGTCAAAACTGCGGTAAGATGAGGCAAGGTTAGCACGACGCGAGCCGAAAAGAACCGTGAGTGAACGAAAGACTAAACTTCGTTGAGGAGCATATAAGAATGACAAAGAAAAAGGCTATTTACAACTTTGTTTGGGTCCCGTTAGCAATTATTGTATCGGGATTTTTACGCGCGATGTGCGTGCTTGTTTTTATACTGCCGTACAACTTTGCGCCGGGCGGTGCGACGGGTATCGGCACTATGGTCGAGTATGCGACCGTCACTTTTGCGGGATTTAAGTTTTCCGCGGGTTACGTAATGCTGATAGTCAATGCGCCGCTGCTTGTTTTTGCGTTTTTCAAGATAGACAGAGGCTTTGCGATAAAAACGGGGAGCTGCATAATAATTTACTCTCTTCTTATCGCGCTGTTACAGCATTTGGGCTGGGACGAGGCGCTTAGCAAGGTTCTTCAAAACGACGGGATTCCCGAGCTTTCGGCATGCGCTTCGGGCGTGCTCGGCGGCGTGGGACTTTCCATAATGCTTAAAATAGGCGGCTCGACGGGCGGTACGGATATAATCGCAACGTACATACAAAGGAAGTTTTCCGCAACGCACGTGTCCTGGTTTATTTACGGTCTTGACGCTATCGTCGTTTTTGCGTCGGCGTTCGTTTACAGGGACGGTCTTACGCCCATACTGTTATCGCTTGTCGAGATGTTCTGCCTCTCGATGATGAGCGACACCATTTCGTCCGGCTTTAAGAGCGCGCTCAAGTTCGAGATAATAACGCACGAGCCGGAGGCAATCAGCAACGAGCTTATTACAAAGCTCCGCCGCGGCGTTACGTGCGTGCCTGCAAAGGGCATGTATTCGGGCAAGGAGCAGTCCATGCTTATATGCGTTATAAGAAAGCGCCAGCTTTCCGACTTTTACGCTATACTCAACAATTATCCCGATACGTTCGCCTACGTGTCGAGCACGAGCGAGGTTATGGGTCTCGGCTTCAGTAGGTGGGCGGAGCTCGACAACACGCTTAAGGTGATTGAGCACGACAAGAAAGCGGAAGCCGCCGCGGCGGCAAACGGCGCCGAAACGACGGCTGCGGCGGAACAGCCCGCCGACACATCCGTAAACACGGGAGAATAGAGCATGAAGCAGTTTAAAGCCGAGTCCAAAAAGCTCCTTGACCTTGTGGTCAATTCCATTTACACCAACCGCGAGATTTTTTTGCGCGAGCTTATTTCTAACGCGTCCGACGCGATTGACAAGCGCAAGTTCCTATCCCTTACCGATGCTTCGCTCGATACCGATTTTTGCATCGAGCTAAAGCCGGACAAGGCGGCGCGCACGCTGACCGTTACGGACAACGGTATCGGCATGGACGAGAAGGAGCTCGAAAACAATCTCGGCGTTATTGCGGCAAGCGGCACCGAGCGCTTCAAAAAGGAGAAGGGCAAGGAAACAGTCGAAGGGCTTATAGGTCAGTTCGGCGTGGGCTTCTACTCGGCGTTTATGGTTGCCGACAAGGTGACGGTCGTTTCGCGTAAAATCGGAGAGAAAACCGCGCACGTTTGGGAGTCGGACGGATCGAGCGGCTTCGAAATAACGGAGGGCGACAGAGCGGAAGCGGGCACGACGGTCGTGCTTCATCTTAAAGAGGACGGGGACGAAAACTACTCGTGCTACCTCGAATCCAATCATCTCAAAACGCTTGTAAAAAAGTATTCCGATTACATTCGCTATCCCATACGCATGCTTCTTCCCAAAAAGGCGGAGGGCGTGGAAAAGGGCGAGGTGTACGAGCTTACCGACCTTAACTCCATGGTACCCGTATGGAAAAAGCGCAAAAACGAGCTCGGAGAGAGCGAGCTTGACGATTTTTACATGCACACTTACCACGACTTTACGCCGCCGATACTTACAATCCAGACCCATATCGAGGGCGCGGTCGAGTACACGGCGCTACTGTACGTGCCGAGCGAGCCGGCTTTCGATTACTACACCAAGGATTATAAGCGCGGACTTTCGCTTTACTGCAACGGCGTGCTCGTCATGGACGTTTGCTCCGAGCTCGTTCCCGAATATCTCGGGTTTGTGCGCGGCGTAACCGACACTCCCGACCTTGCGCTTAACATTTCGCGCGAGACCCTCCAGCACGACAGACGGCTTCGCGCTATCGCGACCGGGCTTGAAAAGAAGATTCTCGCCGAGCTCGAAAAGCTTAAAAACACCGACAGGGAAAAATACGAAAAGTTTTTCGGCGCGTTCGGAAAGGCGCTTAAATTCGGTGCGTACGACAATTACGGAATAAACAAGGACAAGCTTAAGGATTTACTGCTGTACTATTCCGACGCACAAAAGAAAAACATAACGCTTAAAGAATACTGCGCCTCTCTTAAAGAGGGCGAGGCTATAACGTATGCCTGCGGCGAGACGGTCGAAAAAATAGCGATGCTCCCGCAGCTCGAGGCGCTCCGCGCGGATAACCGCGACGTGCTGTACTTTACCGACGTGGTGGACGAGTTTATCGCGCGTATGCTCGGCGAGTACGACGGACACAAGTTCGAAAACGTCGCGTCGGGCACCGTGAACGGAAATGCGAAAGCGGACGGTCACGAATCGCTTATTAAGCGCATAGAGGAAAAGCTTAAGGGTAAAGCCGCCGTCATGCCGACGGATAAGTTAAAGTCGTATCCCGTGTGCCTTGCAGCCAAGGGTGATATATCGCTCGAAATGGAGCGCGTAATGAGCGCAATGGGCGGCGTAGTAAAGGCGGAGCGCGTTTTGCAGGTAAACCTAACGCACCCTGCGATTGTCGCGCTCGAAACCGCGGACGAGGATACGTTTACGGACGCGGTTACGGTGCTTTACAACGAGGCGCTTCTTGCAGAGGGGTACAAGACCGAGCCCGAATTTTTGTCTGCGCTTAACCGTATTATAGTGTCGGGCATCGGCGCGGCGGCCCCTCAAGTAATAGAGGTCGAGCCTATCGTAGTAAAGAAAAAGACTTCGACAAAGTCCGCCGGTAAATCAACCAAAAAACCGTCGCAAAAATCCACGGCAAAAAAATCCGTCGACGGCAAAACGGAATAATAATGAAAAAAGAAAGAGAGAGCAAAATCGTAGTAATTTCGGGCAGTACGAGCGGGATAGGCAAGGAGCTTTGCGCTCTGTACCGCGCGGCGGGCGATACCGTAATTGGCATTGCGCGCTCGGCTTCGGAGCCCGATATAAAAGGCGACGTAACCGACTTCGACTCGATTAGATCGATTGTCGACGGCATAGGCGAAAAGTACGGGCGTATAGACACCGTTATCGCGTGCGCGGGCGGCGGGCTTTCGGGCGTTACCGAGCTTCTTCCGATCGAAGAGGTGGAAAAGCAGACCGACCTAAATTACACGGGCGCGCTCAACCTCGTTCAAGCGTCGCTAAAGTATATGCGCAAGGGCGGCAAGGTGGTGTTCATCTCGTCGGCGTGCGCGCTGTTTGCGCTTCCGTTCCGCGCAACATACTGCGCGGCAAAGGCGGCTGTGAACATGGCGGCGTTCGGATTGTATATGGAGCTTAAAAAGCACGGCATTGCCGTTACTTCCATTTGCCCCGGCGATATAAAAACCAACTTTACCGCAAACCGCGTCAAGTACGCGGAGGGCGGAGAGCGTTACGGCGACGAGGCCAAAAACTCCGCAAACAAAATCGACTCGCGCGAGGAGAAGCGCATGAAGCTCGCTCCCGCGGCGAAAAAGATTTACAAATATTGTCTGAAGTGCAAAAAGCCGCTCTATATAATAGGGGCTAAATACAAGATGCTAAACTTTTTGCGGCACGTTTTTCCGCAAAAGGTTTTCCTCGATATTACGGCAAAGATGTTTTAACGCGTATGATAAAAACAGACGGGAAAGAGATTTATATTTCGTGCGGCGAGTCGTGCTATTGTATCACGGTAGACGATAGGGCGCACAAAGCGTACTTCGGAAAAAGAATCGAGCCGGAGGATAAACTCCGAGAGCTTTTCGACTGGCAAGAGCCCGAGTTTTTTATTGCGGACGGCGACGGTAACGATATTTCCGACTTCACGTTCTCGTCGGCGGAGACGACCGAAAAAAGCAAATGCTCTTTTCCCACGCTTCGAGGCGACAAGACCGTCAAGCTGTCGCTCGAGGATAAAAAGCTTAACGTGTCCGCCGAGCTCTATTATACGCCGTACACGCGCGGCGGGATTGCGCGGCGGTGCGTAGTAACAAATACCGGCGACAAAAAATTTTCGGTGCGCGTTCCTATTGCGGCGCTTAATCTAAGCGGCGAGTATCGGGTAACCGAATGCGTTAAATCGGGCGTCAACTATATCGAGCTCGACGGTGCGTCCGACGCGTACGGCGTGCTTGCCCTCTACGGCGGGAAGTGCGATATCGCGTATTCATGTGACGGCGGCGTGACAAAGGTTACCGTCGCCGTGGACAAAACCTTTACGCTTTTACCGGGCGAGAAAATCGAATCGCCGGAGATTTTGATCGTACGCTCCGAGTACGGTGCGGACGGGGTTATGCGCGCGGTACACGATATTTTGCGCGCCGAGGCAATACCCGAGCGCTTTGCAGTAAACCGCAGGCGGGTTATCGTTTCGTCCGATTCGGCAGAGGAAGGCTTTGTGGATTTGACTGCGGAGCTCGGTGCGGACGCGCTGCTTATTCCCGTAAGCTCGATAACGTCTAAGCTTACCGCTCTTTCCGAAAGATGCAAAAAGCACGGAGTGTTTTTGGGCGCACGGGTGGATATAAGCGATATCGACCTATCGAGCGGCGATGGTGCGGACGAGGCGAGCGTCAGAATACATAAAGCGATAGATTCGCTCGGTGCGGCGTTTATATCGCTCAACGTAGGCAATCGCCGCGGCTACGGCAGTATGCTCGGCATGTATTCGCTTATAGATAAGATTACAAAAGATTATCCCGAAATTATCATCGACGGTACGGGGGACGTGGCGCTCCTTTGCTACACGCCCATATTCGGAACCGTCGACGTGGAAAGCGCGTTTATAAAATCGGGCGCGGTGTACAGAGCGGTGCCGCCGAGCGCGATAGCGTGTAAGGTGTCAGGCGAGAGCTCGCTTAAAACGGAATTCGACTTGTGCTCGTTCGGCGCGCTTAGGTACGCCCCGAGCGTTGATAAATCGCAGGGAGCGCGGCTCGCGGTGCGCGCGCAGGTCTTTTCGTATCAGGACGACAGTCCGCTCGCGGTCGGCGGAGACTTTTACCGCCCCGCGGTGTTCGGCGGAGACTTTGCGCTTTCGATAGTGTCCAAGGACAAGTCCAAGGCGTACGCAGTGTACCGTAAGGGAAGCGGAAGCAGACTGCGCTTTACCGGTCTCGACAACCATAACCTGTACCACGTCCGCGAAATGGACGCCGTGTTTTCGGGCGCGGCGCTTATGGGCGTGGGCGTTCCCATCCCGCCTTCGCTAAAGCAGGGTGACACGCTGTCCTTCCACTTACGGCAGGTCGCCGACTACGAATCTTAACCGACTGTTTCAGTCAAAATTAAAATAGAATGATAATATAATTATAATTCAATATATTGTGTGCAAAAAGAAAAATATTTTTTAAAAACCACAATATATTGTGAAAAAGGCTTGACACAAACAGCACGCCGTGATATAATGACAACACTTAGGGTTAACAGCCTCGAAAATGACGGAGAAAAAAGCTTTTCTGCGCCGCGCATACAGCGAACAAACGCAGGACAGCGTTTTTTTTGCCCGTTTGACGGCTAAACGCTCGAGGAAAATACAAAAAGCATACCGCGGAGGGTGTCATGTATCAGGTAATTAAAAGAGACGGCAAAACCACATCGTTCGATATTTCCAAAATATCGCAGGCGATTAAAAAGGCGTTTGAAGCGCAGAAAAAGGAATATAACGACGATATTATCGATCTTATAGCCCTTCGCGTAACCGCGGACTTTTCGGCAAAGGTCAAGAGCGGGCGCGTCGCCGTCGAAGATATACAGGACAGCGTCGAGCGCGTTTTGATACAAACGGGCTACGCCGACATTGCCAAAGCGTACATTCTCTACCGCAAACAGCGCGAAAAGATTCGCAATATGAAGTCGACTATACTCGACTACAAGGAGCTTGTCGACAGCTATGTAAAAGCGTCCGACTGGCGTGTTAAGGAAAACTCCACCGTTACGTATTCGGTAGGCGGTCTTATCCTCAGCAACAGCGGCGCGATAACCGCCAACTATTGGCTTAGCGAAATATACGACGACGAGATAGCGCAGGCGCACCGCAATGCGGATATACACATTCACGATCTTTCCATGCTCACCGGTTACTGCGCGGGCTGGTCGCTCCGTCAGCTTATTCAGGAAGGTCTCGGCGGCATTCCCGGCAAAATAAGCTCGTCGCCCGCGAGCCATCTTGCGACGCTGTGCAACCAGATGGTCAACTTCCTCGGCATTATGCAAAACGAGTGGGCGGGCGCGCAGGCGTTTTCGTCGTTCGACACATACCTCGCTCCGTTCGTCAAAAAGGACAACCTCAGCTACTTCGACGTTAAAAAGTGCATCGAGTCGTTTGTGTACGGTGTGAACACTCCGTCGCGCTGGGGCACTCAGGCGCCGTTTAGCAACATCACGCTCGACTGGACGTGCCCTCCCGACCTTGCCGAACAGCAGGCGATTGTGGGCGGCAAGCCGCAGGACTTTAAGTATAAGGACTGCAAGAAGGAAATGGATATGGTAAACAAGGCGTTTATCGAGATAATGATCGAGGGCGACGCCAACGGCAGAGGCTTCCAGTATCCTATCCCCACGTATTCCATTACGCGCGACTTCGATTGGAGCGAAACCGAAAACAACAAGCTTCTTTTCGAAATGGCGGCAAAGTACGGCACCCCGTATTTTAGCAACTACATCAATTCGGACATGGAGCCTTCGGACGTAAGAAGCATGTGCTGCCGTCTCAGGCTCGACCTCAGAGAGCTTCGCAAAAAGTCGGGCGGCTTCTTCGGAAGCGGCGAGAGCACCGGATCGGTGGGCGTCGTCACGCTCAATATGCCGAGGCTTGCGTACTTGTCCGAAAGCGAGGAGGATTTCTACCGCCGTCTCGACAAGCTCATGGATCTTTCGGCGCGTTCGCTCAAAACCAAGCGTGATATTATAACAAAGCTTATGGACGAGGGCTTGTATCCGTACACCCGTCGTTACCTCGGCACGTTCGATAACCACTTCTCGACGATCGGTCTTGTTGGTATGAACGAGGCGTGCCTTAACGCCAAGTGGCTTAAGTGCAACCTTATCGACGAGAGAGCGCAGGCTTTCTCGCAGGACGTGCTCAACCACATGCGCGAACGGCTTGTAATATATCAAGAGCAGTACGGCGATCTTTATAACCTTGAGGCGACTCCCGCGGAGTCCACTACCTACCGCCTTGCAAAGCACGACAAGGAGCGTTATCCCGATATAATCACCGCCAACGAGAACGGCACGCCGTACTACACCAACTCCTCGCACCTGCCCGTAGGCTACACCGAGGACGTGTTCTCTGCGCTCGATATTCAGGACAACCTTCAGACGCTTTACACTTCGGGCACCGTTTTCCACACCTTCCTCGGCGAAAAGCTTCCCGACTGGAAGGCGGCGGCAAAGCTCGTAAGGACAATTGCGGAGAATTACAGGCTCCCGTACTTTACGCTTTCGCCTACGTATTCCATCTGCCGCGACCACGGCTACATTCAAGGCGAGGTTTATTCTTGCCCCAAGTGCGGCAAGGCGACCGAGGTCAACAGCCGCATAACCGGATATTACCGTCCCGTTCAAAACTGGAACGCCGGCAAGGAGCAGGAGTTTAAGGACCGCAGAGTGTACAACACCATGAAGTACGACACCCCGCACACCGGTCACAAAAAGCACTGCGAGTGCGCCACGGAAGAGGTCGCAACGACCAAAGAGGGCGCAAAGCTCATGCTGTTTACAACCGCCACTTGCCCTAAATGCAAGGCTTCAATCCCCATGCTCGAGGAGGCCGGTATCGCGGTCGAGATCATAAACGCCAACAACAATCCCGAAAAAGCGATTAAGTACGGCGTAAAGAAGGCGCCCACGCTCGTTGCCGACGACGGCGAAAACGTAGTCAAGTACGTCGATATTACCGGAGTCAAGAAGTTTATAGACGAAGTCAAAGCGAGCAAGACCGACGCAACCTCAGTTAAAGCCGACTCGAAAAAGGTTAACACTCATGCATGATATAATAGTGATAGGCGCCGGCACCGCCGGAATGACCGCCGCGTTGTACGCATTAAGAAACGGTAAAAGCGTGTTATTGCTCGAGGGCGAGTGCGTCGGCGGACAGATTGCCAATTCTCCGCGAGTGGAAAATTTTCCGTCGGTTAAGGCTATTTCCGGTAGCGAGTTTTCGGACAAGCTGTACGAGCAGATCAAGGCGCTCGGTGCCGAGCTTGAGCTAGAACGGGCGGAGGAGATACAAAAACACAAAGACGTATTTACCGTTAAGACCGACAGCGGCGCGCATGAGGCGCGAGCGGTAATAATCGCTACCGGAGCCAAGCACAAAAAAATAGGTGTGGAACGCGAGGAAGAGCTGATCGGCAGCGGTGTAAGCTACTGCGCGGTTTGCGACGGTCCGTTCTATTCGGGGGACGACGTGGCTATTGTGGGTGACGCTAATACCGCGCTCCAGTACGGCAACATGCTCTCGGGATACTGCAACAAGGTGTACGTCTGTACCTGGATGGATAAATTTTTC
The DNA here is from genome assembly GCA_022511445.1 of Clostridiales bacterium. GTDB lineage: Bacteria > Bacillota > Clostridia > Christensenellales > Pumilibacteraceae > Anaerocaecibacter. The sequence continues at coordinate 29,385 of JAFLVE010000107.1, forward strand.
GGGGATAAAGCGCTTATAGACGCGTTACTGCAAAAGCCCAACGTCGAGTGGATAAAAAACGTCACTCTTTCCGCGTTCGAGGGCGACGAGGAGCTCAGCGCATGCGTGTTCGACGAGCGAGATACAGGTAAAAAACGCACGATACCGGTAAAGGCATGCTTTATCGCAATAGGGCAAGAGCCGGATAATGCGCCGTTTAAGAACGTCGTCAAGCTGGATGAAAACGGTTACGTCATCGCCGACGAAGACTGCACGACAAAAACAGCCGGAGTGTTCGTCGCCGGCGACTGTCGCACGAAAAATATCCGTCAGCTTACCACCGCCGTTGCGGACGGCGCTTCCGCGGCAATAGCCGCTTGCAAATACTTGGGCTGAAGATTATTGTAAAGCTTCAAACCAAATCTGCACGAAGAATACAAAAATCTTCTTCAAACTAACAGACTGACTTTATATCAGCTAATAATCATCAACATAAAGACCTTGTCTAACAAACTTGGTCTTTTTTCTTTTATTTAGTACATTTAACTACTATACAGCCAACTTTCGGTTTAACTTCGTCCGAACATACGACATAATTACAGCGGGGCGTCACCGAACTAACTAACGCACCGACGAGCTGCGACGGAGGATTTTGTATCTTTGTACAGATTGGCGTCGTACGGGTACGAAAACAAGCCTAAGGCTTGGCGAATGTCGTGTGTGGACTGAATTTATTTGTTTTACGTCGCACCCGACTAAGAGCATTTGCCTTCCCCGTGGGACAGCCAAAGGCTTGGCGAATGTCGTGTGTGGACTGATTTTATTTGTTTTGCGTCGCACCCGACTAATTGCAGATGATAAAAGATAAGAGGTAAAAAGTAAGGACCGCGGCGCGGTTTTTTTATTGTTAGCCGTAAGCGGGTAACAGAGTAGGAAAAAGGTAATAATTAAGGTCGAGAGAGTAACGGTGTATGTGAGCTTGCCCTGTTGACAACGCGGCGAGGTTATTGTATAATATAAAATGGAATAAAATAACGGAGAATATAAATATGGCAGATCTTGATAAAGCATTGGAATTATTCAAAGTACGCGATTTCGACAACGCGGTAAAGATGTTTGAGGGAATTGCAAAACAGGGCGTCGAGGCTATGTACAGTCTCGGGTTTTGCTATTCGTTTGGGCTGGGAGTGCCGCAGAGCTTTGACGACGCGTTCAAGTGGTACCGTAAAGCCGCGGAGCTCGGTCACGCCGCCGCGCAGTATCACCTTGGCGACTGCTTTTACCGCGGCGAGGGTATCCCCAAAGACTATATAAGCGCTATGAAGTGGTACCGTAAGGCCGCCGAGCAAAACCATGCCGGAGCACAGCTCAGAATAGGCGATTGCTATTATGCGGGCGCGGGCGTTCCGCAGGACTACGACGAGGCGGTGGAATGGTTTACACGCGCCGCCGCGCAGAACGACGCCGCCGCGCAGTTCTGTCTCGGCGTGTGCTACTATAACGGAAACGGAAAGCCGCAGAGCTTTTCCGAGGCGGTCAAGTGGTACCGTAAGGCCGCGGAGCAAGGTCACGTTGCCGCGCAGTATTCTCTTGCCGGCTGCTACTCGTTCGGAAAGGGTGTTCGTCAGGACCATGCGGAGGCCGCCAAGTGGTACCAAAAGGCCGCCGAGCACGGCGATACCGCGGCGCTACTAAGCCTCGGCGAAAGCTATTACAGCGGCAGGGGCGTTCCGCAGGATTACGGTGAGGCGGTTAAGTGGTACCGCAAAGCCGCCGAGCGCGACAGCGCCGACGCGCAGTTCTATCTCGGTCAGTGCCTTTACAGCGGAAAGGGCGTAGAGAAAAATCTCGAGGAGGCGGCGCAATGGTTTCTTAAAGCCGCCAAACAAAACCACGTCGACGCGCAGTACCATATCGGGCACTGCTATCTTAACGGTCAGGGCATAGAGGAAGATAAGGAAGAGGCGGTTACTTGGTTTGTAAAATCCGCGGAAAGCGGAAATGCCGAAGCGCAGTGCGCGCTGGGCGACTGCTATTATAACGGTCAGGGCGTAAAGCACGACTATACCGAGGCGGTCAAGTGGTACCGTAAGGCCGCGGAACAGGGACACGAGGAAGCGCAGTTTATACTCGGCGTGTGTTATTCGCTCGGTCAAGGCGTGGAGAAAAACCATATCGAAGCGGCGGCTTGGTACCGCAAAGCGGCAAATCAAGGCCACGCAACGGCGCAGTACACGCTCGGCGATTACTACTACACGGGAATAGGCATGCCCATCGACTATATCGAGGCGGTAAAGTGGTTCGAGCTTGCCGCCGATCAGGGTGACAGCGACGCGCAGTACGCGCTCGGCGTGTGCTACGAAAACGGCGATGGCGTTATTCAGGACATCGACGAGGCGCTTAGCTGGTTCCAAAAGGCGGCGGAGCAAGGCGACGAGGAAGCTAAAGCCAAGGTCGAGGAATACGCTTCGATAAACGATTGATTTTTACCTCCGAGTGTAAATAAGGGTATCAAAACCCGTGCCTCGGCGGAATAGCGTCGGGGAATGAAAAGTGATAGGAAGTAACGATGAATTACGAATTCGAAAAGGCGTGGGATTATATAGAGGCTTGCGATTACGAGACCGCCGTACCTATTTTAATGAAGCTTGCAAACGAAGGCTATGAAGAAGCGCAGTTTCACCTTGCAAGATGCTACGAGCACGGAGACGGCGTTCCGCAGGATTACGAGACCGCGCTTAAGTGGTACCGTCACTCCGCCGAACAGGGCGACGCGTACGCTCACTGCGAGATAGGGAGATTTTACTATAACGGCTATGCCGTAGATAGGGATTACAAAAAGGCGGTGCGCTTGTTCCGTTTGGGCGCAAAAGGCGGTATAGGCGAAGCTATGTATTACCTCGGGCTTTGTTACGAGCACGGTCACGGCGTAAAGCAAAATCCCGTCGAGGCGGCAAGGTGGTACCGCAAGGGCGCAAAGGAAGGCGACTTTGACGCTACATACTGCCTCGGGGTTTGCTACGAAAAAGGCAACGGCGTGAAGCAAAGTCTCGAAAAAGCAATAAAGCTGTACGCCGACGCCGCGAGGTTTGGACACGAGGGTGCGCAGACTGCGTTACATCGGCTCGAGAAAAAATAAATTTCCATAAGGCGGCGGTTTTTTTGCCGCTTTTTTATTCTTAACCGATACCGACGAAAAGCCGATAACAAACAGAGGAATATATTATGACGGAGCTTGAAAAAGCGGAAGGCTTATATGAAAACGGCGAGTACGAAAAGGCCGCTATGATTTTTAAAAAGTGCGCGGACAGCGGGGACGCTCAAGCGCAGGATTATCTTGCGGCATGCTATTACTCCGGCAAGGGTATCGAGCAAGATTACGAAAAAGCGGTAAAGTGGTCGCGTTTGGCGGCGAAAAACGGAATTGCCGCGGCTGTAAACAGATTGGGTAATTGTTCGTACTACGGCTACGGCGTTCCGCAAAGCTTTGAAGAGGCTGTAGAATATTACACTATTGCCGCTACGCAAGGTTACGCCGCGGCTAAGTATAATCTTGCCGAATGTTACCATTACGGCGAGGGTGTACCGCAAGATTACAAGAAAGCGTATGAATGGTACTGTCGCGCCGCCGAGCAAGGTTATATAAAAGCTGTGCATAATGTCGGGGCGTTCTACTATTATGGTTACGGCGTTCCGAAGGATTATGCAGAGGCTGTAAAGTGGTTTACCCGCGGCGCCGAATTGGGATTTGCTTCTTCCATGGACAGTCTCGGCGACTGTTATTACGACGGTGACGGTGTGCCGCAAGACTATGAACAGGCGGTAAAATGGTATCGCCTCTCCGCCGAACAGGGGTACGCTCCGTCTCAGTACAGTCTCGGCTACTGCTATTATTACGGTGACGGTGTGCCGCAAGACTATGAACAGGCTTTAAAATGGTACCGCCTTTCCGCCGAACAGGGCTATAATAAAGCGCAGTATAAAATAGGTAATTGCTATTTTTACGGAAAGGGCGTGCCGCAGGATTACGCCGAGGCTGTAAAGTGGTTCACCCTTGCCGCAAACAGCGGATACTACAGAGCATGGAACGATCTCGGGGTTTGTTACTTTAACGGCTACGGGGTCGAAACAGACTATGAGCAAGCCGTTAAGTGCTACAAGGTAGCCGCGGAAAACGGCTCTGTTTTTGCGCAGTTGAATCTCGGCAACTGCTATCTCGACGGGGATGGAGTGGAAGAGAATCCCGTCGAAGCGGTCAAGTGGTTTTCTGTTGCCGCCGAGCAAGGTAATGAAGAGGCGCAGTTTATTCTCGGCGTGTTTTATTCCATAGGTCACGGCGTGGACAAAAACCTTGCCGAGGCCGCGTCTCTGTACCGCAAGGCGGCAGAGCAAGGTCACGCCGCCGCGCAGTACGCGCTCGGCGACTGCTACAATAACGGCGAGGGGGTAGATAAGGACTGCGCGGAAGCTGTTAAGTGGTACACTGCCGCCGCCGAAAACGGACACCTAAAGGCTCAGCTTTATTTGGCGCATTGCCTTGAAAATGGACAGGGCGTTGCAAAAGACAGCGAAAAGGCAGTATACTGGTACCGCAAGGCGGCGGAGCAAGGCGATTCGTTTGCGCAGGGCTGTCTTGCCGAATGTTATTACGAGGGGGACGGCGTGCCGCAGGATTATAAGCAAGCGGTAAAGTGGTTTACGCTTTCCGCCAAACAGGGCGAGCCGCACTCTCAGCTTGTACTCGGTAATTGCTACTATAACGGCGATGGCGTTGCGAAAAACTATAAAAAGGCGGCGGCATGGTTCCGTAAGGCGGCAAAAGCGGGCGATGACAAAGCTATGGTAAGGCTTGGACTTTGCTATGCGCTCGGTCACGGAGTAAAACAGAGCGTTTACAAATCGATTAAGTGGTTTCTTAAGGCGGCAGATGCAGGCAATGCGGAGGCCAAAGAAAGGCTTGAGGAAAACAAATAAGACGACATAAATTCAAGGGTTAGAGAACAGTTATGACAGAACTCGAAAAAGTAAAAAGACTTCAAAAAAAAGGTGAGTACGACAGAGAGATTGAGCTTTTAAAAACGCTTGCCGTCTCGGGCAACGTCGACGCGATGTTTATGCTTGCCGAAATTTACTATTACGGTTACGGTGTAAAAGAGGACGGCGCGGAAGCGGCCGTTTGGCTTAAAAAAGCGGCGGAAAAAGGTCATACCGAAGCGCAGTATATGCTGGGCGAATGTTATTACGAGGGCGAGGGCGTGGAAAAAGATTTGGCTCTTGCCGCAAAGTGGTATCTTGCCGCGGCGGAAAAAGGACACAGTAACGCCGCGTACGGTATAGGCGACTGTTATTACTTCGGTCTGGGCGTACCGCAGGACTATTCGGAGGCGGTAAAATGGTTTACCGTAGCGGCAAAAGGCGGGCTTGTCGACGCGCAGGTCGAGGTGGGAAACATGTACCTCGAGGGTAAGGGTGTTGTTAAGGACGAGACCGAGGCGGTTAGGTGGTACACGCTTTCCGCCGAACAGGGTTACGCCGAGGCGTGGTTTTTGCTGGGAGAGTGTTACAGGCTGGGGCGCGGCGTGCCGCAGGATAACGACGAGGCGGAAAGGCTGTACGCGCTTGCCGCAGTGCAAGGACACGACGGCGCAAAAAGAGAGCTGCGCCGTCTCGATAAAAAAAACCCCATGTAGCCGTTTCTTTTCCGATTTCTATTGACAACGCGGTAAACGCAATATATAATAAAAGTCCGAAAATATCCGCTGTGAATTTTCTCGTGCGTTTTTTCCTGAAGCGAAACGGAATTGCCGAAAAATCAAGACGGGTCTAAACAAAGACGGGAGGATAAATTATGAAGAATTACGAGATTGTAAAGGCTTTGGTTAAAGGCGCTTACACCGAAGCGGCTAACTTACTTAAAGACGCCGCGCTCGGCGGAGATTCCGAAGCTTTGTACTGCCTCGGGATTTGCTATGCAAGAGGAATAGGAGTAAAACAGGATATCGGCGAAGCGTTCAAGTGTTACAGAAACGCCGCGGCAAAAGGCTGCCGCGCGGCGCAAACGGCGTACGAGGAATTCGACCGTCAAATTCGTCTTGCCGACGATTCGGCTATAATCGACGGGACCGACCTCGCGTACAGAGTGAGCGGCTTGTCTCGGTCGGCTTTGATAGACGACAGCGCGGCGTTTTTCCATCAAGGCGGGGTTAAATCCCGCGAGAAGGAGTCCGATACCGAACCCGTTTATAAATACAAAAAGTACGACTATGCCGAGCCGCCCGTCGACCTACTTAAAACTTATCCGTACGAATACACGGATATAAAGGATCTCGAAGAGGTTGCAAATAGGCTTGTCGAAGTGTTTGGTAGGCTTTTTAAAGTGCAGGTAAACGTGCTCGGAATAATCCCCGGTCCTACATATACGCGCTTCGAGATAGAGGTACCCACGGGCTTCCAGTTAAAGAGCTTGGAGGCGAGGATAGCCGATTTGGAGTACGAGCTTGCCGTGGTGCAGCATATCCGTATAGAGGCGCCCATTCTCGGCAAGCGCGCGGTAGCCGTCGAGATACCCAACGTAAAGCGCGGGATAGTGGGGCTCCGCGACATAGTCGCCTCGGGCGAGTGGGCGGATACCAAAATGGAGATTCCTCTCCCCATAGGAAAGTCCGTGTCGGGCGAAATAGTGCTTTGCGATTTGAAACGAGTTCCGCACATTCTTATAGCGGGGCAGACGGGCAGTGGCAAGAGCGAACTGCTTAAATCGTTTATCGTCGGGCTTATGTACAAGCTGTCGCCCGAGGACTTGAGATTTATTTTAATCGACCCCAAGCGCGTCGAGTTTGTACAGTATCAGCATATGCCGCATTTGTTGTTTGATAAAATTCTTAGCGAGCAGGATGAGACGCTTAACGCGCTTAAGTGGGCGTGCCGCGAAATGGAAAACCGTTACGCTCTTATGCAAAAGCTTTCTTGCAGTAATATCGACAGCTATAACGCTCACGACGACGTTAAAAACGAGCAGTATCCCAAGATGCCGCGAATCGTGATTATGATAGACGAGCTTGCCGACTTGATGATGTCTCCGCTCAAAGACGAGATAGAGGAAAAAATCAAGACTATTTCCGCAAAAGCGCGCGCCGCGGGCATTCACCTTTTAATCGCGACGCAGCGCCCGAGCCGCGACGTTATTACCGGCACGGTTAAAGCAAATCTCGCAAGCCGAATCGCATTTAAAGTTTCTTCGTCGATCGACTCTCGCATCGTCTTGGATACGAGCGGGGCGGAAAGTCTCATGGGCTTCGGCGACATGCTGTTTTATCCCGTCGACTATTCTCTTCCCAAGCGCGTTCAAAGCGCGTACTTAAGCGACGTCGAGCTTGCGGCGGTTGTGGAATACGTAAAGAGCAACTACGAGTGCGACTATAACGAGTACGCCGAAAAGTTTGTAACGAAAAACGATGCTTCGGAGGCATGTGCCGAGCCCGAGCTTACGCTCGAGACGGCGCTAAGCGGCGACGAGCTTTTTAAGAGCGTTTTGGAATATGCCGTTGAATCCGGCTCGGTGTCAGTATCGGGGATTCAGCGTAAATTCGAAATAGGCTACGCGCGTGCGGCGCGCATCGTCGACGCGCTCGACAGCCTCGGATACATTGCGCCGCCGACCTTTACCGGCAAGGCGCGCGAAGTGCTTATTACTCCCGAAAAGCTCGCCGAGCTTTTAGGCGGCGAGGATGCGGAAGAATCGCCCGCACCCCAAACCGAAGAGGCGTATGTTCCGCAGCCCGCAGTCGATTTTGTGCCGCCCGCGGTCGATTTGACTTCGCCCGACGAAGAGGATTCCCTCGTTCCGTCCGTTCTGGAAAAAGTCATAAAGACGGGCAAGGTAACCGTGGCGTTTGTTCAAAGAGCGTTTGCGATAGGGTACGGCAGAGCGTCGCGCATAATAGAGACGCTGGAAAAAAGAGGCTTTATCGGTCCGCTCGAAAAGGACAAGCCTCGCGCGGTGTACATCACTCGCGAGCAATATAAAGAAATTTACGGTAAGGATATAATCGGCTGATGGATAATTCCCTGTACGAAAAGATAAATAGCTTTGTCGGTAAAGCGGTGACTTACAAAAACCAAAGGGCATATATCGAGCGTATCACTGCGGAATACATTTACATACAGCAAAAAACCCAATTCGGTCTGTCGTTCTTTAGGCTGAACACCGGCGAGAATCCCGACGATAACGCCGTTACGAGAGGGGAGATTTCGTTCGAGGACCCCGCGCTGAATTTAGAGTTTACCGAAGCGTACGAGGCCTTCGTCCGTTTCGTATCCGACAAAAGATAGTGTTTTGTCGAAAACTTTCAGTTATTTAGCCGAAACTCGCTTGACGGAAAAAAGCGATTGTGTTAAAATAACCGAGGCAGAGCATATACGGAGTTGTATTCTGCGGGTTTTTGTAACGAAATCAGAGAATCAATCTGTGATTGTGATAGAATAACCGAGGCAGAGCATATATGGAGTTGTATTCTGCGGGTTTTTGTAACGAAATCAAAGAAGCAATCTGTGATTGTGTTAAAATAACCGAGGCAGAGTACGGATATTACAACAAATCGATTATACTGCTAAACGCAATCCGAAAAAATTACGAGAGGGCAGAAAATGTTTAAGAAAAAGACATCGTCTTACTACTACATTACCAAGGACGAAGAGGACGGAAAAAAGGAAGTTGTCGCTATGGTCAAGGGCTCGGAGGACGACGCTCGTAAACGCTTTAACGAGATAGTCAACGCTCAGATCGAGGAATACCACGTTCTGAAAACGCTCGACAAGTGGCGCGTCATTCGTCTTTTCGATTCGGAAGACAGGCAGATAGCGCAGGAAGGCTAAAGCTTTTCCGTATTGAGTGCGCGTACCCGCTTAGACGGGAGTTTTATAATACTCGGCAAACAAAAACGGACTTGTGTTTTTCACAAGTCCTTTTTATTTTTATAAGCAGTTCGAAAAGCAAGCGGTACGGCTTTATGTGCGGGGTAATATCCCGCCGCCGCGGAGCGGTTATTGCAGACGGTAGCTTTTTACGGGCTCGCCGAAAAACAGCGTGTGCGGCGTTTTGCTCGTGAACAGGTCGGGAATTTTTACGTCGATTTTTTCGGGCGAAACTGTCGCAATAACCTTGCATTCCACTATTAAACCGCATTCGCCGATAATGTAAGAATCGATATCCTTTGCGCGTTTGGGGTGGAGTCCGAGCGTTTCGAACTTATTGGTCTTAAAGCCGGACATTGTGTCGCACAGCGATATTTCGGTCCGCATGTCCCGCGCGGGCACGTTCAGCGCGAAGCTGCCCGTATCGGTAACGATTTTGTACGAATACTTTATGCTTCGTATCGGCAGGATAAAAACGTCGCGCCCCCAAAGCGTGCCGAGCGTGCCCCAGTGTGTAACCATTATGTTGGGCGTTTTGGTGCCGCAGGTTACAAACACGCCCGGTTCCTTAACGCTGTTTATAAGCGCCAGTCTGTCCTTTTCATGTAAAACACTCATCGATATTCCACCGTTATTATATTGCTGTCGTATTGATTATAGCATAGCCGCCGAGCATATTCAATACTTTTTTAAAAAACGTGCGCCGCGGATTTGCTTTGGGCGTTTTTTTTGTTCGTATAAAATTGACCGCGCAATGAAAATGTGATAAAATAATAAAACCGATAGTGCGGTATACGTATATTCGGAAATCGGAGGGAGTATGAAAATCGGTATTCTTACGTCGGGCGGGGACTGCCCCGGACTTAACGCGGTTATCCGCGGAATAGGCAAGTATTGCTTTAACAACATTAAAAACTGCGAGATTGTCGGCATTGCCGACGGCTACGGCGGGCTTATCCGCGGCGAGTGCCACGAGATGAAAAAGTCGGAGTTTTCGGGTATTTTAACGCTCGGCGGCACCATACTCGGCACGTCCCGGCAGCCGTTTAAGCTGATGACGGTAGAGGACGAAAACAGCGTTTCCCGCCTCAAGCTGATGAAGCAAAACTATAAAAAAATGGGGCTCGACTGTCTGTTGACTTTGGGCGGCGCGGGCACGCACAAAACTGCGGCGCTTCTTTCCGCCGAGGGCTGCAACGTCATAGGGCTTCCCAAGACGATAGATAACGATATTTGGGGCACCGACGTTACGTTCGGCTTCCACACCGCGGTGGACATCGCCACCGAGTGCATAGACAGACTGCACACGACGGCGGCAAGCCACGGCAGAACGATGCTTGTGGAGATTATGGGCAACAAGGCGGGCTGGCTCACGCTGTATGCGGGGCTTGCGGGCGGCGCGGACATAATCCTTTTGCCCGAGATTCCGTTCTCGCCCGAAAAGGTGGCTAAGGCGGTGGAAAAGCGCGCCGACTCCGGCAAGGCGTTCAGCATCGTCGCGGTCGCGGAGGGCGCAATGACGGTAGAAGAATCCAAGATGAAAAAGAAGGAGCGTGCCGAAAAGCGCGGCGACAACGCGACAATTACGCAATGGCTGGCTAAATACGTTTCCGAAAAGGCGAACGTGGAAGCGCGCGTAGTCGTGCCCGGGCACATTCAGCGCGGCGGCAGTCCGTCCGCTTACGACAGGGTGCTTTCCACCGAGTTCGGCTCGTTCGCTGGCAAGCTTATTAAGGACGAGCACTACGGCGTTACCGTCGCAATGGTAAAGGGTAAGGTTACTTACAACGCGTTAAGCGAGATAGCGGGCAAGGCGAAGCTTGTTCCCACCGACTGTCAGGAGATAAAAACGGGCGAGAGCATAGGCGTTTCGTTCGGGCGTTAAATTACAAGGAGAATTATATGAAGTGTGCTGTAATAGACATGAGCTCGACCGGCGTGTCTACCGTCGTTGCCGAGTGCGACGGCGGAAAAATTACCGAGATTCTTTATAAGGACCGCACCAACATCTCGGTTATCGAATACCTCGAGGGCAGAAACCTCTCCCGCCGCGGGATAGAAAAGCTTATCGACGCGCTTATCGCGGCGCGGGCGTCCTCTAAGGCGCTCGGCGCAGAAGCGCTGTATGTAATTTCCACGGCGGCGCTAAGGCATATAGACAACCTCGAGGACGTTGCGGAAAACATCAGAACGCGCACCGGCATGGTAATAAACCACCTCGACGGCAAGACCGAGGCTTACTGCGACCACATGTCTAACCGAAAATACAGCGTGTACGAGCGCGCGGTCATGATAGATATCGGCGGCGGGAGCGTGGAGATAGGCGACCTTTCGAGCGACAAGCGTAGCGATATGATTTGCCTCGACTTCGGACCGCTGAAGCTCCGCAATAAATACGTGGCGGACATTTATCCGACGCTTGACGAAGCTAAAAAAATCAAAAAGTTTTTGCGCAAAAAATGCGACGAGGAAAAGCTTCCCAAAAAGAGCGCGTTCCGCACCGCGGTGCTTGTAGGCTCTATAAACGACTCGATTTACGCCGTGTACAAGGAGTACTGCGATAAGAAAAAAACGGACACGACCTTTACGTACGACAGGTACAAAAAGTTTGTGGAAATGCTCTTAACCTCTGACGAGAGAACTCGGCTTATAATGAAAGCCGCGCCCGAAAAGATAAACGTTCTGCCTGTTTCCGCCATAATACTGAAAGAGCTGCTTAAACGCTTTAAGCTCGACAACATAGTAATAAGCGACGCGGGCGTTAAGGAAGGATTTTTGGAGCTCGTGCTCGCGGGCGTCGAAAAGGGCGTAGCCGTCGATCTTAAAACTCCCGTCCCGCTGTATGCGCCCGTGGACCCGCCCGCAAAAAAGAGCTCGGGCAAGAAGGGCGGCAAAAAATCGACCGACAAAAAAGAGCCCAAAAAACAAACGAAAAAAGAGTCTAAAAAAAGCGAATAATATTCGAGCGGGGATAAAATGACATCCGTTAAATTTATAAACGATATTTATATGAATAGGGAATATTCCTGGATGCTGTTTAATAAACGCGTCCTCGACCAAGCGACCGATAACACAAACCCTCTCCTCGAGCGGTGCAAGTTTCTGTCGATATTCCACTCCAACTTTGACGAGTTTTTCATGGTGCGCGTAGGGAGCTTACTCAACGACGCCAAGCTTAACCCCGACGCCACCGAAAACAAGACGGGGCTCACCGCCAAAAAGCAGGTGGAGGGCATACTCGAGTGCGCCAAAAAATACTACGCGGAGGCGGACGGCGTGTACGCTAAGCTCAAGCGCGAGCTTAATAAAGCGGGGCTTAAAATCAAAAAGGCGGACGATTTGTCGGATAAACAGCGGGCAAAGTGCAAGGCGTATTTCTTTTCGCACGTTTTGCCCCTCCTGTCTCCCATGGTGCTCGACGCAAAGCACCCCATGATGCGCTTCGAGTCGATGAACTGCTACATGGTTTTCGAGCTTAACAAGTCGGGTAGGGATATGTACGGCGTTATGGCAATCAACCATAAGCTGCCGCGCGTGTTTCGCATAGACGACGGCAAGGGCAAAAAGGCGAGCATAATTACCGTCGAGGAGCTTATCCGCGCCTTCGGGCACACCGCGTTCGACGGGTACGAGATAAAGAGTCAGGCTATGCTCCGTCTGACGCGTAACGCCGATTTCGACGCGAGCCTCGACGACGCCGATATTGAGCGCGACTTCGACTTTTCCAAATTCTTAATGCACAAGATAGAGCTCCGCGGCACGCAGGACGCGGTGCGGCTCCAGATAGACGAGGGCGCCGACTCAATTAAGTCCTTTATGCTTAAAACGCTCGGCATAAAAAAGCAATATTGCTTCGAGGTTAAAAACGGCTTCGACTTTAAGTTTATGATGTCGCTCGGCGGATACTTCAGCGAGGAGAAAAGCGCGGCGCTTAAGTATAAGCCCGCAAAGCCGAGGGTTTCGCCGATTGACAGCGGCGCGGACATTATCGACACCGTTCTTAACAAAGATATTTTCCTCGGCTATCCGTTCGACAGCATGGATACGCTCGTGCGCCTTATCGACAGGTGCGCCGACGACAGCCGCGTCGCCTCCATTAAGATAACTATTTATCGTCTGGACTCGCATTCGCGCATTGTGGATGCCCTTAAAAAGGCGAGCGAAAACGGTAAGGAGGTTACCGTCGTTATCGAGCTTTGCGCGCGCTTCGACGAGGAAAACAATCTCTATTTTTCGGAGGTGCTAAAGGAAGCGGGCTGCACGATAATTTACGGCATGGGCAATTATAAGGTCCATTCCAAGATAATTTCCATTGTGCTTACCGACGGCGACGAAATAAAATACATCACCCATCTCGGCACCGGAAATTACAACGAGCAAACTTCGCGACTGTACACCGACCTTAACCTTATAACCGCCGACGAGAAAATAGGCAGGGACGCCGTCGCGTTCTTCCGAAACATCGCGATATGCAATACCGACTACGATTACGAAAAGCTGTTAATCGCGCCCAAGTCGCTTAAGAGCGGGCTTATTAAGTATATCGAGCGCGAGACCGATAAAGCCAAGGCGGGGCGCCCTGCGTACATCAATGCCAAAATGAACAGCCTTACCGATAAAACGATTATCGACAAGCTCGTTGCGGCAAGCAAGGCGGGTGTTATAATTAAGCTTATCGTCCGCGGTATTTGCTGTCTCGTTCCCGGGATAGAGGGTAAAACCGAAAACATAAGCGTTATAAGCATTGTGGGCAGGTTTTTGGAGCACTCGCGCATATACTGCTTCGGCGACGGCGAGGACAGGGTTATGTTCATTTCGAGCGCAGACCTTATGACCCGCAACACCGATAAGCGCGTGGAGATAGCAACGCCGGTTACGGGCGAGATTGCGGACAGAATTTACGGCATGCTGAGTACTATGCTGAGCGACAACGTAAAAGCACGTAGGCTTACCTCTAAGGGTAAGTACGTTCCCATCGAGGACGGCGGCGAGCCTATTAACAGTCAGGAAAAGTTTCTTCTCGGTTGAACTCGCTTGTAGTACACCTACTCTTATCGGTAAGTAAAAGGAGGATATTATGGCAGACGAAGCATCAAAAAGCACGAACAACGTTAAGTTCAAGATAGAAGGAGCTATTCTTTACGAGTGCTTGGGCGATGGGGATATCGTAATCCCCGACGGCGTGGAGGTAATAAACGAAAAGGCGTTTTATTTTTGCTCGAACATAACGAGCGTTACCATACCGCCATCGGTTACGAGGATAGGGAAGGACGCGTTTGAGTACTGCGGCCATCTTCAGGCCGTTTATATAAGGGATATAACGGCTTGGTGTAATATTTTCTTTGAAAACCATCGAGCAAATCCGTTGAATCTGGCGCATAACCTGTATCTTAACGGCGAGCTTGTTACCGATTGGGTGGTGCCCGCTACGGTTAGAAAGATAGGAAATAACGCGTTTCAGGGCTGTTACAGCCTTACGAGCGTCAATATGTATGCAACCTCGATGGACAGTATAGGCAAGTTCGCTTTCGACGAATGCAGAAACATTAAAAGCGTTACGATAGGCAAATGTGTGAAGAGTATAGGCTCCTACGCTTTCCATATGTGCTACGCTCTTACGAGCGTTGCCATTCCCGAATCGGTAACCGAGATAGGAAGCAACGTTTTTAGCTGGTGTCCCAATCTTGCCGAGGTTACCTTAAGCGGGTCGCCCAAAAAAATAGGCGACGACGTTTTTGCCGAATGCCAAGCTCTTACGAGCATTACGATACCCAATACATATCAGTATTTCGGTACGGGAATGTTTAAAAATTGCAAAAATCTTAAAAACATTACTATGCCGAAAAGACTGAAAGAAATGGCAAAAACATACAGTATTTTTATTGGCACGCCTATATTTAAGAAAGTCAAGTATTATTAAAAACCTTTATTAACAAAAATGCTCACACCGTCGGTGTGAGTATTTTTTTAATTTCTTCGGGAGTGAATTGCTTTAAGCCTTTCGTCTTGGCGAGGAGGGCGGCGTTTTGTTCGTTGGTTTTATTATATGCCGAGCGGACGAAGTCGTAGCCGAACAGCGTTTCGGGGCGGGAGAGTAGCGCCGAGCCCATATAGCTGTGCTTAAAAGTTACGCAAAGATAGGTTTTGTTTTGCAGCGAGGTAACGCAGGTATCGAAGCCTTTAATGCCTATCGTCTTACTCAGCGCGTACGACGGAGTGGGGTCGTTGGAGGAGTCCACCGCGTCCATTACGATTTTTTCGCGGTTGCTTACCCGTCCCTCGTCGCATAACGAGTCGAAGTCGTATCCGTCTCTTCGGAGAGCGCACAGCGCGGGGAGTAGGTCGAGCCTAACGAAGGTCGCTTTTTTGTGTACGAATTTTCCGTACGCCACCTTGCGCGTGTTTACGACCCGCTCGCGCATATACCAAAGCTTCATAAAGTTCACGTCGCTTATTTGCCAAGCCGAAAAACCGTTTTCGTCCCAAAACGGCAGTATTCCGTATTCCTCTATTGCGGCGAGTAGATCGTCGTCGGAGTTTATTCTTACGCTCATGGTTTTATTGTACCCGCTTTATCGATATTTGTCAACAAATATCGCTTGCGCCGCGGCCCGATAGCCGTTGACAACGTAAGCAAAAAGATATATAATTTAACTCTATGAGTAAAAGGTTTTCGCGCTGTAATTATATATGCTTAAAAAGCTTGCGGGCAGAGGAAAAGGGTAAATAATGGGCGAGGTTTTTTTAGACGCATTTTTAGATACGCTCAAGGTTTTGCCTTTTCTTCTCGTGATGAACTTTTTAATCGAGTTCATAGAGTACAGGTCGAAGGGCTTTAAGGCGGATAAAATACTTTTGGGCGGCGCGGCGCCCGCGCTCGGCACGGCGGTGGGCATAATACCGCAGTGCGGTTTTTCGGTTGTAGCCACCGAGCTTTACGGAAAAAAGAAAATAGCGCTCGGCACCCTTCTTGCGGTGTACATCGCGACAAGCGACGAGGCGCTCCCCATAATGCTCTCCAGCCCCGCGGGCTTAGGCAAGCTGTGGCCGGTTCTTGTAATCAAGGTGTGCTTCGCACTCATCGTCGGTTACGCCGTTTTCGGACTGGGGAAGCTGTTTAATCGTAAAAAGGTTGCGCCCGTCGCGGCGGAAATAAATCCTACTCCCGAAGCGCGCGCTTCCGAAACGGACCGCGACGGCATCAAAGACCGCGAGGAAAATCACGGGCATGAACACGAGCACGAGCACAATCACGACGAGCACGAAGAAGACGGCGAGATAGCGCACATACACGGCTGTCATCACCATTCGTTCGACGAGCGAGGGATTGACGCGACGGCGACCAAAAAGCAAAAGGCGGCGTGGGTGTGGAACGTATTTTTAAAGCACCCGCTTATTCACACGGGCACGGTTATATTTTTCATATTCGTCGTAAACGTTGCCTTCGGGCTGCTCGTGTATTATATAGGCGAGGACAAGATAACCGCGTTCCTTAATGCCAATAAGTATCTTCAGCCGATATTTTCCGCGCTTATCGGGCTTATCCCCAACTGCGCGGGCTCCGTCGTTATAACCGAGTTTTACGTTGTGGGCGGGCTCTCGCTCGGCGGAGTCGTGTCGGGACTGTGCGTAAGCGCGGGAATAGGCTACGCCGTTCTTATAAGGGAAAACAGACCTGTTAAAAACACGGCGCTTGTCATTGTGCTTATGTATGTGCTGTCGGTTGCTTTGGGACTTATAATAACCCTTATCGGCTTTTAGGCGTCCATACGGCGATACTCTTGACAATAAAGGATAAAAGTTATATAATTTAATCATGGCAACGCTATACAGAAAATACCGCTCCAAAACCTTCGACGAGGTCATAGGTCAGGGGCCGATAGTTACGACGCTCACCAATCAGGTAAAGATGGGGCGGGTAAGTCACGCCTATCTGTTTACGGGGAGCAGAGGTACGGGCAAGACGAGCTGCGCGCGGATTTTTGCGCGCGCGGTTAACTGCCTAAACCCCGTTAACGGCAGTCCTTGCGGTAAGTGCGAGGCGTGCAAAAAGCTCGATTCGCCCGACAACGTGGACATAATCGAAATGGACGCCGCGAGTAACAACGGCGTGGACGACGCGCGCGACATTCGCGAAAAGGTAAAGTATCTTCCCACCTCGTGCAAGTACAAGGTGTATATCATAGACGAGGTGCACATGCTTACGGGCGGAGCGTTTAACGCGCTGCTTAAAACGATAGAGGAACCGCCCGAGCACGTCATATTTATTCTTGCGACCACCGAGCCGCAAAAGCTTCCGCAGACAATTCTTTCGCGGTGCATACGCTTCGACTTCCGACTTGTGGAAACCGATTTAATCGCCGCGCACATAATGAAAATTTACGACGCCGAGGGCGTAAAGTACACCGAGGACGCGGTTAAGGAAATCGCGCGTCAGGGCGAGGGTAGCGTAAGAGACGCCCTTTCCGTCGCGGATACGCTCATGTCGGCGGCGGACGTTATTACGACCGACGTCGTACTCTCGCTGACGGGCGCGGGCGATTCCGCCGCGATAGGCGAGCTTTTCGACTGCGTTGCCTCTCGCAACGTTGCGGGTGCGCTCGAGCGGATAGACGGCTTTGCTAAGCGCGGGAAGTCCATGGCGGCGGTCGCGCACCAGCTTACCGCTTATGCACGCAACGTGATAGTAGTAAAGAGCGCGCCCTCCGCCGAGGAAAAGGGTTTGTTAAACGTGGACAAGGCGACGGCGCAACGGATAAAGGCTTCCGCGTCGTTCCCCATGCGCGACGTGGCAAGCATTCTCGAGGGGATAGCCGCCGCGGAAAACGGGCTTAAATACTCGGTAAATCCGCGGGTGTTTTTGGAAACCGCACTAATAAAACTCATGTGCGCCTTCGACGTAACGGCAGAGCTGACCCGCCGTATCGCCGCAATAGAAAGTAAGCTCTCCGCCCAAAGCGCGGAGCAAAAAAAAAATAACGTAAATTCGTCGGAGAGCGAGCCTCCGCCCGCGCCTAAAAAACCGCAGGACGTTATTTATACTCCGAAGAAGAACTCCTCGGAGCCCGTAAAGCCTGCGCCTGTCAATCCGCCCGAGGCGGAAGAAAAAAAGAGTGAAGCAAAAAAGCCGCCCGTTTCCGACGAGTATTATCCGCCTGCGGACGCGTACGAGCCTCCGCCCGATCCGTACTACGCCGCACCGAGAGAGGTCGCCGCGCCCAAAAACAGAGAAGTCCCGAGCGAAAGGGCAAGCGCGCGGGAAGTAAAGCAAAGCGACGTCACCTCTCAAAGCGGCACGGTTGCCGACGAGGGCGAGTTTATGCAGTACAGCGCGCAAGTAGCTACCGGCGTAACGCTGTACGGTAAGATACTCCGTCACTTACGGAAAAAGGGAACATATGCGTCGGCGCGCGCTAAGGAGCTTATCTCGCGCGAGGGCGTTACCGTAAAGGAGCGCGAGGACGCGATAGCCTTTGTGGCCCCCGACGAGGTATTTTTCTCCCTCTCCGAGCCCGACGTCAAGCGCGAGCTAGACGAGGCGGTTAAGGCGGCGGGGACGGAAAAGCCCGCTCGGCCCGAGCGCACGGAGGAAGACCTTTACCTCGACGATCTCGATAAAATGCGGGTTTTGTTCGGGCGCGACTGCGTGACGCCGCGTTCGTAAAGTTTTACGGCTAGGGAAAAACTCGCCCGATATATAAAATCGATTGATTTTTGATACGGTTAGTTGTATAATGGTTTATACCAAGGAGAAGCACCGATGGATATAGCGAAAAGAGCAAAACAAATATCCCCGTCGTTGACGCTCGAAATAACGGCGCGGGCAAAAAAGATGAAGGCGGACGGAATCCCCGTCGTGTCTTTTGCAGCGGGAGAGCCCGACTTTAATACGCCCGATTATATCATTCAGGCGGCGCACAAAGCGCTCGATATGGGCATGACAAAGTATACCCCCGCTTCCGGCATAGCCGACCTTAAGAACGCGATTTGCGAAAAGCTTAAAAACGACAACGCGCTCGACTATCTTCCGAGTCAGATTGTGGTAAGCAACGGCGGAAAGCATTCTTTAACCAACGCCTGCCTTACAATCCTCAATCCGGGCGACGAGGTTATAATCCCTTCGCCTTATTGGCTGAGCTATCCCGAGATAGTAAAGCTTGCGGGCGGCGTTCCCGTATTTGTAAGCACTCAGCCCGAAAACAATTTTAAGATTACGCCCGTCGAGCTCGAAAAGGCTATTTCGGATAAGACCAAAGCGTTTATACTTAACAACCCCAACAACCCGACCGGCGCGGTGTACACAAGGAGTGAGCTTAACGCGCTTGCCGCCGTTATCGAAAAGCACGAGCTGTACGTCATTTCGGACGAGATTTACGAAAAGCTTAATTACGAGCACCGCCACCATTCCATTGCGGCGTACTCGGATATCCTTAAAGACCGCACGATTGTCGTAAACGGCATGAGTAAAACGTATTCCATGACGGGCTGGCGCGTGGGCTACGCCGCGGCAAACGAACAAATTGCCGCCGCAATGAGCAGCGTGCAAAGTCACTCCACGAGCAACGTAAACGCCGTGGCGCAGTACGCTTCGTACATAGCGCTTTCCGATAAGTTTCACGGCGACGCCTTCCTCGAGGACATGCGCGCCACATTCGACGCGCGCCGCGCGCTTATGATGCTGAGGCTTTCCCGTCTCGGGCTCCATTATATCGAGCCTAAGGGCGCGTTTTACGTAATGGTTTCCATTAAGGACTTCGAGGGAAAAACGTACGAGGGCGTGCGTATCCGCACGGCGTACGACCTTGCCTCGTCGCTACTCGAGCACGCGCAGGTTGCCGTCGTTCCGTGCGAGGGCTTCGGCGCACCCGATTACATTCGTCTTTCGTACGCCGCGTCCGAAAAAGACATAGAGCGCGGTCTCGACTCAATAAAGAGCTACATTGCTCAATTAAAATAGGCAAATAAACCCAAAGGGAGAATTACATAATGATTTCTATTATCCACGGACCCAAAGGAACGGGCAAGACCCGTCGCATTTTCGACGCCGCCAACGCTTGCTGCGAAAAGGCGACAGGCACGGTTGTCTTTATCGCCGACAACGGACAGTCGCTCGGACTCAACCACAACATTAAGTTTATCAATCTTTCCGAGTACTCCGTAAAGGGCGAGGAGGAGTTTGTAGGCTTTATAAAGGGAATGCTCGCCGCCAACTTCGATATTCAGGCGGTATTTATCGACGGCATTTCGAGGCTTATAGCAAAGCCCGTCGACGAGCTCAAGGACGTTTTTGCCGCTATGGAAAAGGCGGACGAAAAGGTTCAGTTCGTTTGCACTCTTTCCACCGACAAGCTGCCCGCATATCTTAAAAAGTACGCCGCCAAGGGCTGATTATGAAGTTTACTTCAACCCGCGATACCGCCGTCTCCGCCTCTTCCGCGGAAGCGGTAATAAGCGGGATAAGTAAGGACGGGGGATTGTTCGTACCGAAGGAGCTCCCGTCGCTTGATTATAAAAAAATGCTCGAGCTCGATTATACGGCGCGCGCCGATACGGTTTTGCGCGCCTTTTTCGATTTTGACACCGACGGCATTGCGGACGGCGCGTACGCCTCGTTTGACGACGGCGAGCCCGCGCCCGTAATAAAACTCGACGACAAGCTTTTTGTTTTGGAGCTTTGGCACGGCAGGGCTTGCGCCTCAAAAGATATTGCTTTATCCGTTTTGCCGAAAATTCTCGCCTCCGCCAAAAAGTCGGCGGGCGATAACACCAAAACGCTTATGCTCGTCGCGACGAGCGGCGATACAGGCAAGGCGGCGATCGAAGGGTTTAAGGACGTCCCGGGGACGGAGGTTATAGTCTTTTATCCGACCGGTGGAGTGAGTGAGCTGCAAAAGCTTTCCCTATCGGCGCAGGATGGGGACAACGTTTGCGCCGTGGGGGTAAGCGGAAGCTTAGACGAAGTGCGAAAAGCAGTTAAAAGCGCGCTAACCGGCGGAGAGCTTATCGCCGCGTTAAAAGAAAAAGCCGTTACACTCTCCTCGGCAGGCTCCTATAACGTCGGCAGTCTTGTGCCGCAGATAGCGTACTACTTTTCGGCGTACTGCGATCTCGTCGATTCTGGCGAGATAAAGGCGGGCGAGAAAATAGATTTCTCCGTTCCGACGAATTTCGGCGATATACTTGCCGGTTACTACGCGTACAAAATGGGACTGCCCGTAAACAAGATTATTTGCGCTTCCGACAAAAACAGCGTACTTGCCGATTTTATAGAGACAGGCGTGTACGACGCTAACGACGAGCCGAACAAAACGGAGAGCGTGCTCGTATCGGGCAATTACGAAAGGTTTTTGTTCGAGACGTGCGGGCGCGACGCGGAAGTCGTGCGTAACCGTCTGAATGAGCTTAATAAGACGGGCAGATACAAAGTAACGCCCAAAGAGATAGAGGAAATTCGCACGGTGTTTGCGTGCGGATACGCGGATAAAGACGATTGCGCGGACGCGGTGGAGGAGATGTTCGACGAGTACGGTTACCTTGCGGGTCCTCGCACGGCGGCGGCGTACGCGGTGGCGGCAGAGCGCGGTTTTCCGCGCCCGACGGTGGTTTTGTCTACCGTAAGCCCGTTCAAGTCCGCGCCGGAGATATTAAAAGCGCTCGGAGAAAAAACAAAGGGCGCCGTCGCAAAGGAAACGCTTGAGGAGCTTTCGGAGATATCGGCAACGGAAGTTCCCGAACGGCTAATCGAACTTTTCGGAAAGGAAAAACGTTTTACGGATATAATCGAAAAAGAGGGCGTTGCCGCATTTATCAGAAACAGATTCGGGGTATAATTTATGGAAGAAATGATACGCGAAAACAAGAAGAGAGTTTTCTCCGCAATAAAGCCGACGGGCAATCCCACGCTCGGCAACTACCTCGGCGCAATGAAGTATTGGGGGCGCATGTCGGACGAATACGACTGTTTGTTTTCGGTTGCTGATCTCCACGCGATAACCGTCGCGATAGAGCCCAAGGATTTGAGGGAAAACACAAAACGCCTTTTCGCGCTCTTAATCGCAATGGGCGTAGACCCCGAAAAAAACGTGCTTTTCGTTCAGTCTCACGTTTCCGCGCACAGCGAGCTTTGCTGGCTGCTTAACAACTACACCATGTTCGGCGAGGCGCGCAGAATGACCCAGTTCAAGGAGAAAAGCGAAAAGGCGCCCGAAAACGTAAACGTCGGACTTTTCGACTATCCCGTGCTCATGGCGGCGGATATACTCCTGTACCAAGCCGAGATTGTGCCCGTGGGCGAGGACCAAATGCAGCACGTCGAGCTTTGCCGCAACATCGCCGAGCGGTTTAACGGCAGATATTCCCCTACGTTTAAAATGCCCGAGGGCAGGATTCCCAAGTACGGCGCAAGAATACACTCGCTCCTCGACCCGACCGCGAAAATGGGTAAGAGCGACGCCTCCGCGGACGGCACCGTGCTTATCCTCGACAGACCCGAGGATATTGCGCGCAAGTTTAAGCGCGCGGTGACCGACAGCGGCAAGGGCGTTTTCGCTTCGGCGGACAAGCCGGGTATTACCAACCTTCTTACAATTTACGCGTCGCTCCTCGATATATCGATTGAGGACGCGGAGCGCGAGTTTAAGGATTCCGACTACGCTAATTTTAAAACCAAGGTGGGCGAGGCGGCTATCGAAACGCTTAGACCCATTCGCGAAAAATACGAGCTCCTTCGCCGCGACGACGGAGCCCTCCTTGCGCTGATGAAGCAGGGCGCGGATAAGGCGGCTTACCTTGCTCGCCGCACGCTCGAAAAGGTTTACAAAAAAATCGGATTTGTTAGGTAGCTTAGCGTACAGCCGATTTAAAAGAGCACAAATGTTAAACAACCGAAAGTGAAATCAATGGGTCAATCTGTGGTTGTAAGGTAATTCGATAATTGTTAGTTTTTTAAGAGAACAAAAGAACAATCGAAAACGAAATCAAGGAATAAATCTGTGATTGTAAGGTAATGTACGGATACGTAATACCGCAAAAAAGCACGCTCTCCAATCAGGACTTTGTGCTATATAGGTCGTTTTACTGCGGCATTTGCTGTCAGACGGGAAAGCTGTTCGGGCAGCTCCCGCGGTTTACCACCAATTACGATTTTACGTTTTTGTCGGCGCTTCTTCACGACGCGGCAAAAGCCGATATAGTCATTGAAGAACACGGGTGCGTTCTTAACCCCAAGAAAAAGGCGATTCTCCAGCCAAACCCCCTGCACGAGCGAATAGCCGCGGCAAACATCATTCTCTCGTACAAAAAGGCGGAGGACGGCGTTAAGGACGGCGACGGGCTTAAATACGGTCTTGCGCGGCGGGCGTTCTCCCGTCCGTACAAAAAGGCGGCGGCGGCTTTTCCCGAAATAGCGGAGGCGGTGAACGCCGCTTACGAAAAGATTGACTCAGTGGAAACGGAAAACGTAGAAAGCCTCGACCGCGCCGCCGACCCGTTCGCTTCGATGATGGCGAAAATTTCCGAAGTAATAATAGGCGAAAGAATAGATGACAATCTAAAAGGATTGTGTTATAATATAGGTAAGTTCGTCTACTTCGCGGACGCAATCGACGACCTCGAGGACGATTTTAGGAAGAAGCGGTACAATCCGTTTATTGCGGCGCTTGGGGAGTTTAAGAGCCGAGCGGACTTTATGGAAAAGAACAAGGACGCCGTAGAGTTCGCGGTTATGAGCACTTACGCGCGTGCGGTGGACTGCTTTATTAGGCTCAATCTGACCCAAAGCCGCTCCCTTCTTACCAACATCGTGTGCGAAGGCTTAAAGGCGAAAGCGGAAGAGCTTCTCGGCGCAAAAAAGAAGCTGCGCCCGCCCAAAATCTAAAACCTCGCATTCTAATGAAATTTTAATCGCTTTAATACCGTATACTAATATCGCTTATGATATAATGGTATTGTGGAAAGTGTGAGATAACCGCAATATACCGTTGTTATTCAGAGAATAGGAGAGTAAAATGAAAGATCCTTACGCGCTCTTGGGACTTACGCGTGACGCAGACCACGAGCTCATAAGAACAAAGTACAAAGAGCTTCACGCCAAGTACAGCGAGCAACGCTTTAAGCCCGGCGCGGAGGGTAACCGTGGCGCGCGCAAGCTCCAGGAGCTGGAGGAGGCGTGGAGTATCATCTCGTCCGAAATCGACGTCGCGGGCAAGACCGCGAACGAGCCCGACTACGGAAAAATCGACGAGCTTATTCGCGCCGGAAAGTACAACGAGGCGCAGGATATGCTCGACTCCGTTACCGACCGCAAGGGCGAGTGGCACTATATGCAGTCCATTGTGTTCTATAAGCGCGACTGGTTGACCGAATCCAAGGCGCAGCTCGAAATGGCTATTCAGGACGATCCGACAAACCCCAAATACCGCTCATCGCTCGAAAAGCTCAATATGGCTATGAACAATCCGCGTCAGGGCGGATATAACGCGGGTCAGACTTACGGACAGAACGGGCAAGCCTACGGGCAGAACGGCCCTACCTACGAACAGCCTCCGCAACAACAGCCGCAACAGAGCGGCGAAAACCTCGGCAACTGCCTCTCGTCGTGCTGCTGCGCGTACTGCCTTACCGATTGCTTGTGCTCGGCGCTACGCTGCTTGTAAATGCGAAGCGGAGCAATAAAAATAACAACTGCCGCAGTTTGCACGGCGCTTGCCGTCATATTCTGCGTCATGACAGCCTATTTGCCGCTTAGTATAATGCCGTTATACTTTGCGGCTTTCTGTATATTTCTCGCCTGTAAACGCGGGAGCCTGCCGTACGGCATACTTTGCATGCTCGCAACCGTGGGGATAATGTTCGCAATGACGGGGCTGTCCGTTAAATGGCTCTTTCTAGTTTTTATGTTTGCGCCGTACGGACTGCTGACGTACTTTATTCACCGCTTTACTTACTTTAAGGTGAAGTGGGCCGTTATCCGCATTGTAATCGCTTCGCTGTATTTCGACCTTATGCTCGGCATGGTGTATCTCGTCGTCGTTAACGTGGCGAGCGTGGGGCTTGATATTCCGCTTTTTAAGATGATAGAAAAGCTCGGCGGGTATTGGACCTTTGCGCTTGTCGCCAACGTTCTGCTTATCCCGCTCGACTTTATTTTCTCCACGCTCGGGAACGTCGTGCTGAAGCGCCTTCCGGGCGGCGGGGGCGTTAAGCCCGCTAAAACCGCGGAGGAGAGAACGGAGGACGAAAGAATTTACGACATTTTCGGCTACGCCGTCGACGGGAAAAAAGAAAAGGAAGACAATAAAGAAGACAATAAAGACGACGGGGAAGACAGCGGCGCCGACGCATAAGATAAGATTCTTCTGCAAAGCTTCGGCATGACAAAAAAGACCGCATACGGGTGTATTTCATAGGGATTTACCCGTGGACAAAAAAGCCCACTATACTTCGGAAACGAAGTATAGTGGGCTATACTTTTACTATGCGGCTAACGCCTGACCTCCGCTGCGTTCGCTGCGCTCACTTCGGTCGAAATGATGGGCAGGCGGTAGTAAGTGCGACTATACTTATTTTAAGCGGTAACGTTTATACTACCGTCCGTCATTCCGAGCTTGTCGAGGAATCCGGGCGATCCGCCGCACTTACTGTTAAACAAATATGATTGTGGTATTTGCGATTCGAGGAGTAAATTTGCTTGCTTGCAATAGCATATTTGCGACGAATACAAAATCGGTATTATACCACTGCGGTACAATACCGATTATATTTCCATTTCGCAAACACCAAAATGGCGGCTTTTTTATACTACGCTATTTTACTTTTTCTTTTTTGACGACGATTTTTTCGGCGTTGTTTTCTTTTCTTGTTTTTCCGTTGTGAGTTCGGGGACGCGGTAACCGGCGGCTTCCGCTAACGCTTTGTATTTTTCGGCAAGCTCGGGATCGGGGGCTACGCCCGCGCCTTGAGTGTAGCACAGCGAAAGGTCGACGTACGCCATTGCAAAACCGTGCTCCGCAGAGCGGCGGTAAAGCGAGAAGGCGCGTTCCTTGTTTTCGGTCACGCCCGTTCCGTTTAGATAGCATTTAGCAAGGTTGTACTGTCCCGAGGGGCATTCCGCGTCCGCCGACATAGTGTACAGCCTGACCGCCTCTTTTACGTCCTTTTCGACGCCTCGACCCGTTTCGTAGCAAAAGCCGAGGTTTGCGACCGCGACGGCGTTTCCGAGGTCGGCGGCGCGCTTAAACCACTCGACGGCAAGCTTGTAGTCTGCTGTGACGCCGCTGCCGTTAAGATAGCACATTCCGATATTGTTCATCGCGGTGGCGTAGCCGAGATGGGCGGCGCGGGAGTAGTAGGAAAACGCCTCGGCGGGATTGCGCTCGACGCCCCGTCCGAAGCTGTAACAATCGCCGACGTTATTGAGCGCCGCGGGGAAGTCCGCTTCCGCGGCTTCCGAAAAGCATTCGAAAGCTTTTTCGTCGTCTTGCTCTACGCCCAGTCCGCGCTGATAGCAAAACCCGAGGTCGTTCATTCCGCCAGGGTGGCCTTGCTCCGCGGTCTTACTGAAAATCTCCACCGCTTTTTTGTAGTCCTGCTCGACGATTCCGCTTCCGTCTAAGTAGAAATGTCCGAGCGTGAACTGCGCGTCGATGTTTCCCGCCTCCGCGGCCTGTTTAATAAGCTCGTAAGCGCGCTTAACGTCGGGCTTTACGCCGAAGCCGCGCAGATAGCACACGCCGAGCGAGTATATCGCGGGAACGTAGCCGAGCTTTGCGCTTTGGGCGAAGTTTGCGGCGGCTTTACCGAAGTCGACGGGACATCCGTCGCCCGAAAAGGCTTTTTCGCCTATATCGAAGTATTTTTTTCCGAGGAACTCGGTAGGTGACAGCGTGGGTTCTTTTGCCATAATACACCTCTTTATGCTAAAAGTAATTATAGCACATGATTTTTTGCTTTGCAAGCGATACAAATTATATATGACGATAATAGATTAAAAGCGCCTTATCCGAAAGGGTATAAAAAAATTATATGCGGCTATAATTTTTTGCATGGTTACTTATTGTATAGGCTCGGCGCGCATCAAGCGCGAATACTTTGCCGATTCTGGCGCAATCGTCCTCGATAACGTGGAGGTGCTGTTTTGCGCGAGCGAAAACGGCAGAAACTACTTTGCCTACGGCGACGTGCCGTTCGGCTCGTTTACGGTGGAGGAGTATCTGACCTACCGCCGCGCGCTGACAACGGAGCCGTTTTCCGAAAAAGCGCTTTTACCATTTAAAATCCCCGCGACTAAAAGAATAAACAAGCTTTGTCCCGCAGAGCTTAGGTGCGTTATGTTTCTCGAAAAGACGACGGGACATACCGACAAAACGCTTGTCGTAAACCTCGACGGAGTAAAGTATACGCGGCGGAACAACGCGGCGTTAAAACGGCTTATAAAATCTGTGAACGAAGTTTTCGTCTGCGTCAGCGACGCGCGGTTTGTCGCTAACGCCGATAGGGGGTATAAAACGCTTCTTTTCGGAAAGCCCGCGGAGGGCATAAAGCCCAGGTTTTATGCTGCGAAAAGGCTTGCTAAAAGGATAGGGGCGCGGCGCGCTTCGATAATGTAGTCGCCTTTTTCCGTTCGGGGCTCGGTTTCAGAGTGTAAAACCCGAAAAATCGATTGTAAGCGTAATTTATTCCGTACCTAAAAACATTCATTTTTTACTCCGCGTGGCAAATAGCGCCATTTACGGGCATTTGAGAGAGTGTCCGAAAAATATTTTGATAATTTTCGGCGAAAGTTAGGTCAAAACGCTTTGATTTTTCGCCGTTTTGTGCTATAATTTTATTCGTAGTCGGGGCAAAAAAAATACGTGCTCCGCAGGAGAGCGTTTTTATGGCGAGAAAGACAGATAACGGCAGTTATAATTACAGTTCCATTCAGGTTCTCGAAGGGCTCGAGCCGGTGCGTAAGCGCCCCGGTATGTACATCGGGTCGACGGACGAACACGGACTCCATCACCTTATCACCGAGATTGTCGACAACTCCGTCGACGAGGCGCTTGCAGGCTACTGCGACAGGATACTTGTCGAGATAACGCGCGACGGCGCCGTTTCGGTTACCGATAACGGCCGCGGCATTCCCGTCGAAATTCACCCCAAAGAGAAGGTGTCGACGGTCGAGGTCGTTTTAACCAAGCTGCACGCGGGCGGTAAGTTCGGCGGCGGCGGGTACAAGGTGTCTGGCGGACTGCACGGCGTAGGTATGTCGTGCGTTAACGCGCTCAGCGAATGGCTTGACGTCGAGGTTTACAAAAACGGCAAGGTTTACCGTCAGCGCTACAACCGCGGCGTGCCCATGAAGCCGCTTGCCGAGGCCGGCAAGACCGACAAGACGGGCACCAAAATCACATTCTTCCCCGACAACGAGATTTTCGAAACGATCGATTTTTCGTACGACACGGTGCGTACGCGCCTTCGCGAGGTGGCGTATCTTAACAAGGGGCTTGAGATAGAGCTTGTCGACAACCGCAAGGGCAGGGAAAACCGCGACGTGTTCCGCTTCGACGGCGGCATTAAGGACTTTGTCGAATACCTTAACCGCAACAAGGAGACTATGTTCACCGACGTCATTTACTTTGAAAAGACGTACAAAGACAGCGTAGTCGAGTTTGCCATTCAGTACAACGAAAGCTACACCGAAACCATTTATTCCTACGCGAACAACATTAACACCGAGGAAGGCGGCACCCACCTTGTCGGATTTAAGAACGCGCTTACAAAGGTCATTAACGACTATGCGCAAAAGCAAAAGCTTATTAAAGAGGACGAAAAGCTGTCCGGCGAGGACGTCCGCGAGGGTATAACCGCCGTTCTTTCCGTCAAGCTCACCGAGCCGCAGTTCGAGGGTCAGACCAAAACCAAGCTCGGCAACTCTTTCATGCGCGCGCAGGTGGAAAAGGCTGTAACCGACGCGTTCGGCACCTACCTCGAGGAAAATCCCAAAGAAGCGAAAGAGCTTATAATGAAAACGATTACCGCTCAGCGCGCAAGAGACGCGGCGCGCAGAGCGCGCGAGGAGACGCGCAGAAAGGGCGTGTTCGATACGGCGGCGCTCCCCGGCAAGCTTGCCGACTGCACCAACCGCGACCCCGCCAACTGCGAGATATTTATCGTCGAGGGCGACAGCGCGGGCGGCACGGCAAAGCAGGGCAGAAACCGCAAGTTCCAAGCGATTATGCCGCTTAGGGGCAAAATTCTAAACGTTGAAAAGGCGCGGCTTAACCACGTGCTCGAAAACGCCGAGATAAAGGCTATGATAACGGCGTTCGGCTGCGGAATAGGCGACGACTTCGACGAGAGCAAGCTTCGTTACGACAAGATTATATGTATGACCGACGCGGACGTTGACGGAAGCCATATCCGCATACTTCTTCTCACGTTCTTCTTCCGCTTTATGCGCCCGCTAATCGAGCTCGGTCACGTTTACGCGGCGCTCCCTCCGCTGTACAAGGTCAGTAAGGGCAAAAAGGAAATTTACTGCTACAACGAGAAGGAACGCGAGGACGCGCTCGACCAGCTCGGCAGAAAGGGCTGCGACATTCAGCGCTACAAAGGTCTCGGCGAGATGAACGCGGAGCAGCTCTGGTACACCACCATGAGCCCCGAGCACCGCTCGCTCAAAAAGATAACGATGGACGACGCGTTTGAAGCCGATGAGATATTCAGCATTCTCATGGGCGACATGCCCGAGCTTCGCAGACAGTTTATCGAGCAGAACGCGAAGCTCGTCTCCGACCTCGACATATAAGGAGTGTAACTCATGGCTAAAAGAGGAGTCAGATCGGGAAGCGACGAAGGTAAGGATTTCGTCGATAACACCAAAATAATCAATACCCCCGTCGTCGACGAGATGAAGCAATGCTTTATCGCGTACGCAATGGCGGTTAACGTCTCGCGCGCCATACCTGACGTAAGAGACGGTCTTAAACCCGTTCACCGCCGCATTATTTACGCAATGGGCGAGCTCGGGCTTTGGTCGGACAAGCCGTACAGAAAGTGCGCGCGCGTAGTCGGTGACGTTTTGGGTAAGTACCACCCGCACGGCGATACCGCGGTGTACGACGCGCTCGTTCGTTTGGCGCAGGACTTTACAATCCGCTATCCGCTTGTAGACGGTCACGGCAACTTCGGCTCGGTCGACGGCGACCCGCCCGCGGCGCAACGTTATACCGAGGCGAGGCTCGCTAAAATCTCGGACGAGCTGTTACGCGATATCGACAAGGAAACGGTCGACTGGACCAATAACTTCGACGATTCGCTTCAAGAGCCCACCGTTCTCCCGTCGCGTTTCCCCAACCTTTTGGTAAACGGCTCGGACGGTATCGCGGTAGGTATGGCGACGAATATTCCGCCGCACAACCTCGGCGAGGTAATTAACGCAATCGACGCGCTTATCGACGATCCCGATATTTCGGTGGACGACCTTATGAAGTTCGTGCCCGCGCCCGACTATCCGACGGGCGGACTGATTATGGGCAGGGCGAACATAAAGCGCGCGTACAAGACCGGCCGCGGCGGCGTTATTATCCGCGCTAAGGCGGAAATTGAGGAATATCCCGTGCGCGAGGGTAGCGAGACGATGCGTCAGCGCATAGTCGTAACCGAGATTCCGTATCAGGTCAACAAGGAAAAGCTTATAATCCAAATTGCCGACCTCGTCAAGGAAAAGCGTATAGAGGGCATTTCCGACATTAAGGAAGAGTCAGACCGCGAGGGTATGCGTATCGTAATCGAGGTCAAGCGCGACGCGCAGGCGCAGGTCGTACTTAACACGCTTTATAAGCACACCAATCTTCAGGTTTCGCAGGGCATAACCTTCCTCGCGCTTGCCGACGGCGAGCCCAAGGTGCTTAACCTTAAGGAGATGCTCGAGTATTACGTAAAGCATCAAATAGAGGTAGTAACGCG
Organism: Clostridiales bacterium; assembly: GCA_022511445.1. Lineage (GTDB taxonomy): Bacteria > Bacillota > Clostridia > Christensenellales > Pumilibacteraceae > Anaerocaecibacter. Next base: position 60,225 of record JAFLVE010000107.1, read on the forward strand.
CCGTACCCGTCACGATCTTGCCGCGGCGCAGGAGCGCGCGCACATAGTCGAAGGTCTTGTAAAAGCGCAGGCGAATATCGACAGGGTAATTAAGATAATCAAGCAAAGCCGCGATAACGTCGAGGCGGCGGAAAAACTAATGGAGGAGTTCTACCTCTCCGACAAGCAGGCTAACGCCATTCTCGAAATGAAGCTGCGCCGCTTGACGAGCCTCGAAATAGACGCATTGCAAAACGAGCTTGTCAATCTCAACAACAAGATTGCCGACTTCAAGAGCATACTCGCAAGTCCCAAGCGCGTTACCGATATTGTTAAAAGCGAGCTTCAGGAGATTAAGGAAAGCTACGACAATCCGAGAAGGTCGGAGCTTTGCATAGACTACAACGAGATAGACATCGGAGATCTTATCGACCGCGAGGACGTCGTTATCTCGATGACCCACTACGGCTACATCAAGCGCCTTCCCACCACCGAGTACAAAACTCAGCACCGCGGTGGCAAGGGCGTTACGGCGCACAGACCCAAGGAAGAGGACTTCGTGGAGAACATGTTCGTAACGAACACGCACGACACCCTCCTGTTCTTTACCAATTACGGCAGAGTTTACGCCGACAAAGCGTACGTCGTTCCCGAGGCGGAACGCACCGCGCGTGGCAGGGCGATAGTCAACCTCCTCCAGCTTTCGGAGGGCGAAAAGGTGTCCGCGGTCATTCCCATTAAGGACGACGAATACAAGGGCAACCTCGTTATGGCGACCAAGCGCGGCATGATTAAAAAGACGGCGCTCACCGAGTTCAGACTTATAAGGCGTATCGGCAAGGTTGCTATCAAGCTGTGCGAGGGCGACGAGCTTATTTCCGTTCAGCAGACGGGCGGTATCGACGAGATTATTATCGCGTCGCAGACTGGTAAGTGCATACGCTTCTCCGAGGAGAACGTAAGGCTTATGGGCAGAGACACGCAGGGCGTTCGCGCAATGAAGCTTGCCGAGGACGACAACGTTGTCGATATGGCGATAGTTCGTCCCGACTGCGACATCCTTACCGTCAGCGAAAACGGCTTCGGAAAACGCACCGATATCGACGAGTTCAGACTGCAGTCCCGTGCAGGCAAGGGCATTAAGGCGGGTACGTTTAACAGCAAGACGGGCAGGCTCGTCAATATGAAGCTCGTCAATCCCGAGGACGATATAATGGTCATCTCCGACAACGGCACCATTATAAGAATGCTCGTTAAGGAAGTTTCCAAGATAAGCCGCGACACCCAGGGCGTAAGAATGATGCGCGTCAAGAACCAGGGCACAGTCGTTTGCGTAGCCACCGCGCCCCACCAAGAGATAATCGAGGATGACGGCGGCAGCGGCGAGGGCGAGTCAGCAGAATAATTTTGCTTCCGAATTTAATTAAATAACCGACTTAAAAAGAACACGGCGCGGCTTTATGCCGCGCCTTTTTATAGGCTCCCCTGTGCAAGGGGCGCGACGCGTTAAGCAAACAGTCCGGTGGACTGTTTGTAGCCAAAGCGGGGAGCAATCTATGATTGCAACCTGGGCCGAAGGCTGGCTGCGAAGCAGACTGAGGGGCTGTTAAATGGATAGAAAACACAACACTAAATTAACATCAAATTCACGAGAATTGCGAAATAATATGACAAAAGAAGAAAAGCATCTGTGGTATGACTTTTTAAAATCCTATCCGGTGCGCTTTAATCGTCAAAAAGTGCTTGGAAAATATATCGCGGATTTTTATTGTTACAAAGCTAAACTGGTAATAGAATTAGACGGCTCACAGCATTTTGAAGAAAAGGGCATGGCATACGACGAAGAGAGAACGGAATACTTAAAGCAATACGGATTAACAGTAATCCGCGTGGCAAACAATATGGTGAATAAGCGGTTTAGAGCCGTATGTGAATATATTGATAATTATGTACAGGATTATTTGCAGAATCATTGACAGCCCCTCAGTCGCCTAACGGCGACAGCTCCCCTTACACAGGGGAGCCTTATACCGATATAGGCTTACAGGTTAATTAAGCAGCAGCCCCTCAATTGGCTAACGACGATAGCTCCCCTTACATAGGGGAGCCTTTTTTTGCGAGTTGTACATACATCACTTGCTCGGGGGAAGTCTTACAATCTCGATGTATTATTCGTATTATTGTTTTATGTGGATAGAAAAAAATATTGTGCGTAAACGGTTGACAAGAAGGGGAACGCACTGTATAATACCGTTAGTGTTAATTCATACTAAATTACTGGGAATTAAAATCGTGAAAGAAACAAGGAAAACAATCTATGTAGATAACGCCGCGACCACCGCTATGAGCGAGCGCGCAATAAAGGCGGCGCTCCCGTATATGCAGGAGGTGTACGGCAATCCGTCGTCGCTTCACACGGTTGGGCAAGTCGCGAAGGAAGCGTTGGAGGCTGCTCGTGAGAGGATTGCGGCACGGCTTAACTGCGATCCGCGCGAGGTGTATTTTACTTCGGGCGGAAGCGAGGCGGACAATCAGGCAATTCGTTCGGCGGCGGAAAACGGATTAAAGCGCGGCAAGAAGCATATTATTTCGACTGCGTTCGAGCATCACGCCGTATTACACACGCTAAAAAAGCTGGAGCGCGACGGGTTTGAAGTGACCTATCTTCCCGTGGGCGAAAAGGGAATAGTGACAAAGGAACAGGTGGAGGCGGCGATTCGTCCCGACACGGCGCTTGTTACTATTATGTTTGCAAACAACGAGATAGGCACGATTCAGCCCATTGCGGAAATAGGCGCGGTCTGCAAGGCGAAGGGCGTACCCTTCCACACCGACGCGGTGCAGGCGGTAGGACATATTCCCGTCGACGTCAAGGCGATGAATATCGACATGCTCTCCCTCTCCGCGCATAAATTCCACGGTCCCAAGGGCGTGGGCGCGCTATATTGCCGGCGCGGGCTTATCCTTAATAACCTTATCGACGGCGGGGCGCAGGAGCGCGGAAAGCGCGCCGGTACAGAGAATCTGCCCTGGATTGTCGCCATGGCGGAAGCGCTCGACGAGGCGTGCGAGAGCATGGATAAGGTCGCCGCAAAAGAACGTAAGCTTTTGGATAAGCTTATCGACGGACTTACAAAAATCCCGCACTCCAAGCTCAACGGCGACAGAGAAAAAAGACTTCCCTCTATTGTCAATATGTGCTTTGAGGGAATAGAAGGCGAAGGGCTTCTTCTTCACCTTGACGACAGGGGTATTTGCGCCTCGTCCGGCTCGGCGTGCACGTCGGGCTCACTCGACCCGTCGCACGTACTACTCTCGCTCGGGCTTCCGCACGAGGTGGCGCACGGCTCGCTTAGAATAAGCCTTTCGGAAAAAACGACAAGCGCCGACGTCGACGCGATATTAAAAGCGGTTCCCGAGGTTGTGGCGTACCTGCGCAACATGTCGCCCGTGTGGGAGGCGCTCGAAAAAGGAGAAAAACCGCACCTCCTGTAATGCGGTCAAACACGGCGCCGAGCGGCGCGAAAAGAATAAAAGTTAAAGGAGAATAATTATGGCATTATACAGCGAAAAGGTTATGGACCATTTCAGGAACCCGCGCAACGTGGGTAAGCTTGACGACGCCGACGGTATCGGCGAGGTGGGCAACGCGCGCTGCGGCGACATTATGAAAATTTATATTAAGGTGGAAAACGACATTATCGTTGACGTAAAGTTTAACACCTTCGGCTGCGGCAGCGCAATCGCTTCGTCGTCAATGGCGACCGAGATGATTAAGGGTAAGCATATAGGCGAGGCGCTCGAGCTTACCAATAAGGCTGTTGCGGAAGCGCTCGACGGACTCCCCGCGCACAAAATGCACTGCTCGGTGCTCGCGGAGGAGGCAATCCGCGCCGCGATAAAGAACTATTACGACACGCACGGTATATCGTACGATCCCGCAATGTTTCCCGAGCCGCACGACGAAGAGGAAGAATAAAAGGCATTTTGTCGGTATAAAAACAAAGAACAAAAAAATAAGACGGCGTAAATCCGTCTTTTTTTTGTTGGGATATGCGGAAGTAAGTTATGCTGTCGATTTGGGAATGGGAATCAAAATCGTGACACGGAATATTCCGTCGTTCGCGGTTATGGTAAGATTGCCGGCATACTGTTTGACTATCATATCCACGCTTTTTAGTCCGTAGCCGTGGTAGTTTTCGTCACCCTTAGAGGTCTTTGGTAAGCCGCCCGATAATTCTATTTCGCCGTTATAATAGTTTTCGATTACTATACTGATTATATCGCCGACGGCGTGAATGTTAAGACCTATGTACCGCTTTTCCACTTCGTCGATAGAGAGCGCCGCCTCGACGGCGTTGTCTATGAGGTTGCCGAACAGCGCGTACAGCTCGCCCTCGTGAATAAAATTAAAGCGCGAGCAGTCCGCCATGCAGGTAAGCTGGACCCCGTTTTCTCGGCAGAGCAGAGTCTTTTCCGTAAGAATGACGTCGAGAACTTCGTTGCCCGTTTTTACCGTGCTGTCGTAGATATTGATAGCCTCTTCGATTTTCCTGAACTCTTCCATGTCGACGCGGCCCGTCGCGGCAAAGCGTGACATCTGGTACCGCAGGTCGTGACACTTGCGGTTGATAACGTCTATGCTCTCTTTTCTGAGGACGTACTGTTTATGCATCTGGCTTATGGTCGCTTTCATGTCCTCCATTTCTTTTTCTATATCGCGGCGCTTGACGACGCTCATCTGAATGTAGAGAACTAGCAGACAGCACAGCACGTTGAATATGCCGATTATTATTTCGTACGCGTTATGCTTTTCGGGAATGTACACCACGAATGCGTTTAGGACCACGTCGACAAGCAAAATAAGCGCGCTGTACAAAAGCATCGTGCCGTTGACCTTGATTTTAGTGTTGTCCCTTAGATACTTTCGCATCAGGTAATACGTTATTCCGCCGATAAGAATAAAAATATCCACGTAGACAAGAATTACGACCGCCAGTCCGGAGTTGAAAGAGGAGAGGTCGACCATGGCGTTGCCGTACATGTCGTCGCGGGAGCCAAAGGAAAACGCGGTGGAAAAAATAGTGTAGATTTCAAATGAAAGGTGTTGTATCGTGTATGCCGTAATCGCACAAAAAACTCCGTTTGCTACCGTAATGCGAAACACGAAAAGCACTCCGCAGAGCGTTACCGCAAATATCAGCATAAACATTAACGAAAGATACCACCCCGAGTAGGCGACGCCTTCCGGCAGCGGGAAGAAAATTACAAACAGGTAAATTACCGCAAGCGCGGCGGGAAGCCTTAACCCCCAAAGCTTGCGGCGCTCAAAGTGAAAGGTAATCGCCGTTTCCGCGATAATAAGTTCGGTGACAAACAGTAACTTATACCACCAGAGCGAGGTCATTTCATCCACCCTTTATCGCGAGGAATTTATTGAGAGCGGAAAGAAAGTCTTTCTTTTTCGGTACCGAAATTTGCAAATATTCTCCGCCTACGCAAACGGAATTGCCGTCGATCTGCGTAACGTAATGCAGGTTGACCAAATAGCAGCGGTTGCACAGCTCGAATGGCATTCCGGCAAGGGCGGACTGTACGCTTTTAAGCGTTCCCGTTCCGCTTACCGTTCCGTCCGTCATGTGAAAGACAAGCGTGTGCTGCATAACCTCCACGTATTTCAGTTTTTCCGCGTCAATCATCTGTTTGCCTTGGCGCGTCGTAACCCATATCTTTCTTTTGCAGGAGCTTGCCAAGCTCTCGAACGCTCTCCTCAGCTTCATTGCGAAATTATAGTAACCGACGGGCTTTATAATAAAGTCGAAAGCGCTCACGTCGTAACCGTTTATCGCGTATTGCGCGAGATTGGTGACGAATATTATCAAAACGCTTTTATCTATTTCGCGGATTTCGCGCGCGACGGTCATGCCGTCCTTATCGGGCAGCTCGATATCCAAAAACACCAAATCGAAAGCCTTATCGTAGGCGTGCAAAAACTCCTCTCCGCTTTGATACGAGACAACGTCCACCGTGCGACCGCACTCGGAAGCGCACCGCATCAAAAACTCCTCTATGGTTTTAGCGTGGGAAAGGTTATCCTCTACAATTGCCGCCTTTATCATAAGTGACCCTCTATATTATTATAACACCGTTCTGAATTTTGTCAACACCGAGGCTTGTTAATACAGGGGTTATTCGTTCATCTCAAACCAAAGAATACGCAGTCCCGATTGACTTTGCGGGTGCTCTACTTTATAGTGTAGCGTAGAGAACGAACGTATTCTAATCAGCCAAAAGGAGACTAATGATGAAAAAACGGATCCCATGGGGTTTTTTTGCAGGCCTTTGCGGAGTCCTCGGGTTTTATCTGACCGTTGCGATTGTCGTCGTCACCTTGATTCTGAACAGAATCGAGGCGGAAACTAACGGCACCGCAAGTATGTTCGGAACCTGGTGGCAAACGCTCATGTTTGTAATCGACGTGTTGCTGGTACTCGGCATAGCGGCGTTTACTGTTTTTGCCGTACTTAGCAAAAAGAAGAGCGCGCCCGTCACGGAGGAAAAACATGAAGAAAATACTTAAATTGATTTTCAATAAATATATTTGGACGCTTGTCACTCTCTTTTTCACAATCGCTTTCGTTATCTTCGTAGTTGGCGAAAGCGTCGTCAGAGAAAACGAGGGCAACATCAACTACGCGCTCGGCATCAATCCGTACGATACCGTTATGGGCGGAGAGGAGGATGAGGAGGTTATCAACGACTTTCCCTCCGAATTCCTTAAAGACGACGGATCGTTCGACGACGTCGCAATGCGCGCCAACTCGATGGCGGTTTCCAAGGTTGCGGCAAGCGAGGGCGCGGTGCTCCTATGGAACAAAAACGACGCGCTTCCTCTAAAGGCAAACTCCAAGATAAGTCTTTTCGGCGTTTCCACCAAGCCCGCCACCTACCTTTACACAGGTCACGGCTCGGGCAGGGTTTCGGTTACCGCGAGCGATTTCCCCGACCTTAAGGCGCAGTTCGAGTCGGAAGGCAAGTTCACCGTAAACCCCACGCTGTGGAATTCCTATCCCAACGCCACGGCATGGCAGGTCCTTTCCAACCCCAACGGCGACGACAACCACTACCGTGAGTTCACCGTCAACGAAAAGTCGTGGAGGGACGTCAACAACGCGGCGGGATCCTCCTTTGCCCAGTACGGCGACGCGGCTATTTACATAATATCGCGCACGGGTGCGGAGGATGGCGACACCTGGTTTGACACAAGCAAAAATACAAACGACAACCATCTCGACAACAACTATCTCGATTTGACGGCAAACGAAAAGGCGACGCTTACCGCGCTTCAGCAGCTTAAAGGGAGCACCTTTAACTCGCTCATTCTCGTTCTCAATACGGGAACTCCGATGCAGATGAAAAATATCTCGCAGTTCGACATTGACGCATGCTTGTGGGCGGGCATGGGCGGAAACGCTTCGTTCGCCGCGCTCTACAACGTGATGAGCGGAAAGGTCAATCCGTCGGGCAGACTTGTAGACACTTATGCGTACGACGGAAATTCGGCTCCGTCCTCCGTCAATACGGGCGCTTTCGAGTTTTCCGAATACGGCTCGCTTCCCGACGAGAACAGGGGAACCAACACCTACAATCACGCTTACATCGTGTACGAAGAGGGCATATACGTCGGCTACCGCTACTACGAAACCCGTTATGCCGACTGCGTGGCAGGCGAGGGTAAGGCGAACGGCACGGCGGGAGTCGTGAACGGCAAAGGCACGTGGAGCTATAAGGATGAGGTTAAATTCCCCTTCGGCTACGGACTGAGCTACACCGAGTTTTCCTATTCCGGCTTTAAGGTAGAAAAAAAGGGAGATAACTACAACGTTTCGGTAACCGTTACGAACGACGGAAGCGTTGCGGGAAAAACTCCCGTTCAGATTTATCTCCAAAAGCCTTACACCGGCTACGACAAACAGACAGGCATAGAAAAGTCGGCAATCGAGCTTGTCGGCTACACCAAGACCGACCTGCTTCAGCCCAAGGAAAGCAAGACGTACACCGTTACGGTTAAAGGATCCGAGTTTAAAACCTACGACTCGTACGGTAAGAAAACGTACATTCTCGAGGCGGGAGATTACTACCTGTCTTTCGGTACCGACGCGCACGACGCGTTGAACAATATTCTCGCGCGAAAGGGTTACACCAAGGCAAACGGCATGGTCAACTCCCTCGGCGAGGCGGCGGACGGAAACGCGAACTTCTCGCAGCTTATTCAGATAAAGAGCAACGACTTCGAAAAATACGCGTATTCCGCGGTAAACTCCAACTACAAAATCACCAACCAGTTCGACGACGCCGACATTACTTTGTATGCGGGCACCGCCGACCAGAAAAACATCGTCAAGTATCTTTCGAGATTCGACTGGCAGGGAACGTATCCCGATTCTCCCGTAGTTATGAAAGCGCGCAACCGCGTATTCGTAAAGGATATGCAATACTCAAAGGGTATAGAGGTAAATCCCGACGCGGTACTGCCTACCTACGGCACGGTGACAAGCCCTTACGGCAAGCTGTCGCTTGCAATGCTTAAGGGAGTCGATTACGACAGCCCGTACTGGGACGATCTCTTAAACCAGCTTACTTGGGACGAAACGGTAACTCTTGCCGGAGTAGGCAACCACATTATAAGCGCATGCCCGAGCGTTTCTTCTCCCGCGGTTATCGCTTACGACGGACCTGCCGGACTTCGCGAAAAAACGCCAAAGGACGTTAAAACAAGTATGGCGTTCCCGAGCGGCGTGCTTCTTGCAAGCTGCTGGAACGACAAAGTAGTAGAGGACGTGTGCAAGGCGTTCGGTCACGAGCTTATCCACGCGGGCGTAGGAGAGATTTACGGAACCGGCGCGGGAATGCACCGCTCGGTGTACGGCGGAAGAAACTGGGAGTATTTCTCGGAAGATCCGTACATCTCCGGTCAAACGCTCCTCGCCGAGGTTAAGGGACTCCAATCCAAGGGCGCAATAGTCAATATAAAGCACTTCGCTTTGAACGATCAGGAAATATACCGCTGCGGCGGTACGACTTGGGCTAACGAACAGTCTATCCGCGAAATATACCTTAAGGCGTTTGAGGCGGCGGTAGTCGAAGGTCACGCTAACGGCGTTATGAGCTCGCTTAACCGCATAGGCTGCACTTGGGCGGGTAAGTCCAAGGGGCTTTTGACCGAGGTCCTCCGCAACGAGTGGGGCTTTGTGGGGCTTGTCGAAACGGACGCCGCAAGCGGCAGGTATATGAGCACCATAGACGCCCGCGCCGAGGCGGTTATTGCGGGTAACGACTTGTGGCTGCGCGGCAGCACCAACGAGCTGTGGCAGGGCTACGAGAAAAACGCAACCGTCGCTCAGGCGCTCCGCGAGTCGGCGCACCGCATTCTTTACACCGTGCTTAACTCTTTCGTAATGGACGGAATGACGACGAGCACGACCACCGTGTACGTTACGCCTTGGTACTATGCCTTGCTCACAAAACTACAAATAGCTATGGGCGTACTTATGGGAGTATCGTTTATGATGACGGTAGCATCGTTCGTGTTGCCGCTGTTAATAAATAAAAAAAGGAGAAACGACAATGAAGAAAAGTAAACTCGCAGTACTTATTTTATCGCTTTTGATGGTTGTTTTACTTGCCGTCGGCATGGGCTGCGAACATGTGGGCGACGAGCCTCCCGGCGAACTTCCCGACCCGCCGTCCAACCACGTTTGCGAAACCAAGTGTCCCGAGTGCGGTCTGTGTATAGACCTCGACTGCGGGGAAAGAGCTTGCGCCAACAAATGCGGCGACTCGGCGTTCTACAATGCCATCTACGCGGCTACCGAGCTGAAGGTTGCCAAAACCAACGTGACGGTAAATGCAGGCGGCGGCTACATAGAGGACTTTAACGCAACGGGCGGCGGCTCTATTGTTTACAAGTTCTCTTCCTCCGAGGCGATAACGGCTTCCTTGATAGTAACTGTCGGCAAAACCGCAGAAGAGGACGTATATACCGACAGCGTCGACGTTATAGTTAACGACGAAAAAATCTCGGCGCGTCCGAGCAAGGTCCCTGCGCTCGACGACGGCGACAACGCAGGCACGGCTTGGGCGGAAGTCGCTCTCGGCTGCATTTCGCTCGACGAGGGCATTAACGAGATTAAGTTCATAGCTAAGGGCGACGGCGTTCACGCGCACAACTTTAAGCAAATCGAGATTCTCGGCGACGTGGAAATCGAGCTTTACCAGGCAACGGAAATAGGTCACGAATGCACAAGCGTTTGCGAGGTTTGCGACGGCTGCACCGATTATACGTGCTTTAATCCCGGCTGTGCAATCAAGTGCGTATGCGAGGCAGGCGCTGCGGCGCACGTGTTCTGGGTGTTCAACGAAAACGTTTCCTCCAACCGCGACGTCAATCCCGAGCTGAGCGGCGTCGGCAGCACGTGGGGACAATGCACCACGATGGTATTCCCCATCTACGCCGAAGAGGCGGGCACTTATAAGTACGGTGCGGTAATTTCCACCGAAAAGAATGAAAGGCTTTTCACCGACCAATTCTTTGTATTCGTAAACGGCGTTAAAGTTCAGGCCGGCACAGGCTATTGCCCTAAAGGCGATTCAAGGGATTGGGACGCTTACGCTCTCGTTATAGCGGGTGAGTTCCAACTCGAAGCGGGCAACAATATCGTCAGAATCGATCAGGATATGACGGGAAGATCAAACGCAAACTGGGGAACGGCTTACAACTTCCAGTCGCTCGTAATATTTACCGATAAAAACATAGGCTGGGCGGAGAAGGATCACTCTCTTACTCACCGCGAGGAAGTTGCCGCAACCTGCCTCAAGGAAGGCGTCAAGGAGCACTGGGAGTGCAAAGACGCGGACTGCGGCAAGCTGTTTAAAGATGAGTTCGGCTTGGAGGAGACAACCCTCGAGGAGCTTTCGATCCCTGCCGACGAGTCCAAGCATAAATGGGAAGAGAGCCTATTCGACGACGGTATGTTCGTATGCGAGACGTGCGACACAGAGCTTTATAACGTCATGGACGGCATGTCGGATAAGGTCGTTCTCGAAAACAAGGCGGGCGAGGAATGGGTGCTCGGCGCCAAAGAGACTGCCGACGCTCAGTATCCCGCCGGTTACATTCCGTTCAAGAACAACACGATAAGCCGCGTCACGTTCCTCATCGAATCCGACAAGGCAACCGAAGCGTATCTTTGGACGTACAACTCGGCAATCGCGGGAAGCTACAAAATCGAATACTACAAGACCTGGGCGGTTTACGTAAACGAAACGGAATACCTTTCCGAAACCATTCACCACAACGTTGCGGGCGGCGGCAATCCCACCAAATTCTACAACTTTAAGTACGAGTTTGTCGCAAAAATTACTCTTGTCGAGGGCGTAAACGAAATAGTGTTTGTATCCACCGGCGCAGAGGCGTGCAACCTTATCAACCTCGCTCTTACGGGAACGGACGCAACTCTCGAGCTTGTAGAGCACGAGGTTTCCCACACTCTCGAGAGAGCCGAGCTTGTCGACGCAACCTGCCGAGAAAACGGAATGAAGGCACACTGGCACTGCACCGACGAAGGCTGCGGAAAGTACTTTACGGATATGTACGGCGAGAACGAGGTCGACGTAAGCGAGCTTGTAATTCCTGCCGACAGCACCAAACACGTTTGGGAAAATTCCGGTGACGTATACACATGCTCGGAGTGCCAAACTGCCGCGACCGTGTTTACAACCGTCGATCCCACTCACGTCGATACAAACAAAGCCGCAAAGGCGGGCGAGGGTATAGGCTCGAGCTGGAACATCGAAACTCGCTTCACTTTCTACATTAACGCCGAAAAGGCAGGCACGGTACTTCTTGTCGTAGCCATTTCTCAATCAAGCAACTCCGCGCTTTTGACCGACCTGTACAAGATTTACGTAAACGGCTCGACATCTCCCCTCGAAAGCACCACAAAAGTTATCGGTGTCGGTACTAATAAGTGGACTACATTCGACTATCTCACCGTCGGCGACATAGAGCTTGTCGCAGGGCTTAATACCATTACCTTCTCGTTCACTCCCCAGAGAGCAAACGAAGGCGGAATCGGCAATGCGCACAACTTCCTCGAAATCGCTATCTCTGCCGATGACAACACCGTTACTACCCACGAATGCGAATCGGAGTGCGATACCTGCAACAAGTGCGAGGACTTAGCTTGCCCTGCGCTCATCTGCAAAGAAAAGTGCTACGGCCACTACGACGACCACGCCGACGAGTGCGAATCCAAATGCGAGCTCTGCGGAAAGTGCACGGAGCAGGATTGTCCCGTTCCCGTATGCTCCACCAAGTGCGAATGCATCGAGATAAACAACTTCGACGCTATGGACGACAAGGTGACAAACGAGCTTCGTTCGGGAGATGAAGGCAATTATACTTGGGCTGAAGCCGCGAAAAACACCGGTGAAAACTGCATCGGCGGATCTAACGGCAAAGTAAACCGCATAACATTCTACATCACTTCCGACAAAGACACCACGGCGGTCCTCTGGTCCGAAAACTCGGCAATCGCCTCAGGCTTTAACATCGAGTACTACAAGACTTGGACGATTTACGTAAACGGCACGGAGTATCTTTCCGATACTATTCACCACAACCATAACTACAATCCGTCCGGCGCAGCCAATCGTTTTGCCAACTACACCTTTGAGTACGTTATCGAAATTGCGCTTAAAGAAGGCGTCAACAAAATCGAGTTTGTGTCCACCGGCAAAGAGTCTCTTAATCTCCGCTCGATAGCCATCACTAACACAGACGCCACGCTCGAAATGGTCTCAAAGCCCGAAGAAGAGTCGGAAGATCCGGGGGAAGACCCCGCTCCCGAGGCGGCTGTGCTCGAGTCCGATAAGTATAAAAAGCAGTAATCTATTCTCCTCCTAAAGGCTCTCCGTAGGCGAGTCTGAAAACAAAATAGGTATTATTCCTCTGCGGCGTAATACCTATTTTTTTCGCGATATAAAAATGTAATAAGTAATAGTAAAAGTTAAGATGTCAGCGTTTGCTAAGCGGGGTGTAAGACGTGCGCTTTGACACGCATTTATAGTTGGGACGGATAATCTTACCTTTATTGACAAGCTCCTCTATGCGGTGCGCCGACCAGCCGACAATGCGCGCGGTGGCGAACATGGGCGTAAACATTTCGGGCGGGATTCCGAGCATTGTGTAAACAAGCCCCGAGTAAAAGTCGATATTGGCGCAAACGCCTTTGTATATCTTGCGCTTATCCGCGATAATCTCCGGCGCGAGGCGCTCTACCGTTTCGTACAGCCTAAACTCGTCCTCCATATTCTTTTCGGCGGCGAGCTTTTCCACATAGTTTCTTACGACAAGCGCGCGGGGATCGGACACGGTGTACACGGCGTGACCCATGCCGTAGATAAGACCTTGACCGTCGAAGTTCTTTTTGTCCACAAGCCCTTCGAGGTACTTTCGCACGGAGCTTTCCGACCTGTCCTTAACGTGGAGCTTAAGGTCCTCCATCATTTGAGTGACCTTGACGTTGGCGCCGCCGTGGCGAGGCCCTTTGAGCGAGCCGAGCGACGCCGCGACCACCGAGTACGTATCGGTGCCCGACGACGACAGGACGTGCGTGGAGAAGGTGGAGTTGTTGCCGCCGCCGTGCTCGGCGTGAAGAACAAGCATAAGGTCGAGAACGCGCGCTTCGAGCTCGGTGTACTTTCCGTCCTCTCTCAGCATCATCAACATGTTTTGCGCGGTGGAAAGCGCGCGGTCGGGTTTATGTATTATAAGTCCGTTCATGCCGTGATAGTACTTGTGGACCTGGTACGAGTACACGCTGAGCATGGGGAACTGCGCTATTAATTGTAAGCATTGTCTAAGCACGTTCGGTATGGCTATGTCGTCGGCGTTGTCGTCGTACGAATACAGATACAGCACGCTCCTGGCAAGCCCGTTCATCATGTCCTTACTCGCCGCCTTCATAATAACGTCGCGGACAAAGGAGGCGGGAAGCATTCTGAACCCGTTTAGAATCTCGGTAAAGTTATTTAATTCCTTGGGTGAGGGGAGCGTGCCGAAAAGGAGCAGGTACGCCACTTCCTCAAACCCGAAACGGTTGTCGGAAACGAAGCCCTTTACGATATCCTCTATCTCGATTCCGCGGTACCGCAAATGCCCGGGCGCGGGTATGCGCTTCCCGTCCGAATTGTGCTTAAACGTGCCGTCCGGGTTTTCCTCGAACGCGACTATATCCGATATATCGGTAAGTCCGGCGAGGACGCCCGTTCCGTTAATGTCTCGAAGCCCGCGTTTTACGTCGTAAATACTGTAAAACGTGTCGTCGACGAGCGCGGAGTCTTCGGCAAGCACGCTCAACTTTTTTATCTTCGGCATTACGTCCGTCAGAAAATTCTCTAATTGCGCCATGGTCTTTCCTCTTTGATTTTACATATTATACCATACTTACCGCTTATAGGCAATTGTTTTATTAAGGCGTAAAAAGCGCGGCGGCGTATTCGCTTGACAATATCGCCGACGTGCGCTATAATTACCGCGTACTGAACCGAAAGGGAATCCTAACGGCAAAGGTCTGAATACGTGGTAGCATATATACCGAGTATGGTTTTATTATCGGGTTTAGTGTGCCGTAGTGTCCTTTGACGTTACCTCCTTTTCGTAAGGAGGTTTTTTAATGGAAAAAAACGAAAACGGGCGAGTGGCGCTCATAGGGATTATCGTATCGGACGGCGGCGCGGTGGAAAGCGTAAACGCCGCGCTTCACGACTTCGGCGAGTACATACTCGGAAGAATGGGGCTGCCCATTCGAGACCGCGGTATAAACGCGATAAGTATCGTTATAGACGCGCCGCTCGATAAGATTAATTCGCTGTCGGGAAAGCTGGGGGCTATACGCGGTGTTTCCGCCAAAACTTTGTTTCCGAGCAAGGCGAATTGACGAAGTGTTTACGCGGTATTTTTACCGAAAATAACAAAAACTAAATATAAGCATATAAGGAGAATAGCAATCATGAAAAAAATCATTTCTTTATTATCCGCCGCGGCTATAGCGGCTTGCGGCTTTATCGGCTGCACCAAGCCCGAGGGCGAGCAAAAAACGTTTCACGTTTACATGCCGGACGGCGCGCCCGCCGTGGCGCTCGGTAAGTTTATGAGCGAGGGGTACGACGGCGCGGAATTTACCGTCGTCCCGAACGCCGCAAAGGTAACTATCGCTCAGCACGTTGCTAAGGGCGACGCCGATATGGCGATACTCCCCATAAACGCCGCCGCTACTTTATACAACAGCGGCGTGGATATCGTTATGGCGTCCGTAAACACGCACGGCAATCTTTACGTTATAGGGGAGGGCGACGAGATTACTTTATCCGACCTCGTCGGCAAAAAACTGGGCGTAATAGGTCAGGCGAACGTGCCCGAGCACGCGCTTAAAATGCTGCTCGAAAAATACGAAATAAACTATGCGGAGCACGAAACGCCGACGGCGGAGGAGAACAAGGTGTCCATAACGTACGTTGGGAACGGCGCGCAGCTCGGCCCGCAGCTTAACGGCGGGCTTATAGACTACGGCTTTTTGGCAGAGCCCGCCGCCACAACGCTTTGCACCAATCTAAAGAAAAATATCGTGCTCGACGTTCAAGCGGCGTGGAAGGAAGCGTTCGGCGGCGAGTTCCCGCAGGCGTGCCTCGTAGTAAAAAAATCGCTGACTAAGTCGAATGCAAAATACGTAGACCGCTTTATTGCCGCGCTGTACGGAGCGGACGGCTGGGCGGAGGAACACCCTTCGGAAGTTGTCGAGGCTGTATCGACCCACATGGAGGACGGCACCGCGACTACGCTTACCACTCTTACCGCCGACACTGTTAAAAGATGCAATATAAAAACCGTTCCGGCGGTTAACGCAAAGTCGTCCTGCGAAACGTACTTTAACATGCTTATCGAGATGAGCACCGCTCTCGGCGCGCCTATATCTAAGGTGCCGGATGACGGCTTCTATTACAATCCGGTAGACGGTCTTGATTAAAAAGGCGGTTATAAATATTGCATATATCGTAATCGTTATCGGGATAGTGTTTGCGGTGTGGGCTGTTGCGGCGGCGGTAGTCCACACCGAATTTATCCTTCCAGACATTGCGGTTACTTTTACGGCGCTCGGGGATTTATTGCGCGGCGCCGAGTTTTGGAGCGCGCTCGGCGGAACGCTGTTGCGCTCTTTAATTGGGTACGGAATTTCGGTGGCGCTGTTTTTCGTGCTGTTCTTTTTGTCTACGGCGTTCGGCGGAGTGAATAGGGTAATATCGCCGCTGATGTCCGCGCTTAGGACGCTTCCCACGATGGCGGTTGCGCTTGTCGTTTCGATTTGGGCGGGCGCAAAGCTTACGCCCATAATCCTCGGCGTGACGGTGCTTCTTCCGCAGCTTTTTTCGTCGAGCGTGGCGAGGAACGCCACGGTGTCCAAGGAGCTTGTGGAGGTCGCTAAAATATGCGGCGCGTCGAGAGCGCAAAGGTTTTTTTCGGTGTATTTACCAAATGCGGCGGCGGGGCTTCCCGAAAGTCTTTCGTCGTCGCTGTCGTTCGGAATAAAGATAACGATTGCGGCGGAAATACTTATGCAAACGGCAAAAAGCCTCGGCATGCTTATGAATCTGTCGCAAAGCTATTTGATGACCGCAAAACTAATCGCGCTCACCTTTGCCGCGGTGGTCGTGTCGGTTGTTCTCGAATGGGCGGTGCGCCTTACGCTTTTCGCCGCGCTTAGAAGGTACAGAGATTAACGGGAATCGAGAATACTGTTGACAAATAAAGAAATTGTGGTATAATGATTAGCGTGAAAAGCAACGAAAAAACGACGAATAAAAAAACGGATAAGCCCGTAGAGACGCCCGAGGAACCGAAAACCGTTCCGGGCGATACCGTCGTTTTGCCCGATACCACTTCTCCCAAGCGCACGACTAAGACCAAGCCCGCCGCGCCCAAAGCTCCCGCGAGGAACAGGGAGGCGGACGCCGCGCCGCACAGCACGTCTATCGAATCGGTAATAGACAGCTCGGTATTCGACGACGACGATTCGCAGTCGGACGAGCTTGTTTACGGCTACTATCACAAGTCGATGACTATCGACGAGCACATGTTAAGCCGCGAGCAGGCGCGCACGGGCGGAAAAAGCAAGAAGCGCAAGACCAAAACCAACTCGATGTCGCTCGAGCTTTCCGCCGCGGAGCGGTACGATACGGACCCCGCGGTAGGACTTTCCAAAGAGGTTGTAGCAAAGCGGATAGAGCAGGGGCTTGACAACTTTGTAAAAAAGAAGGGCGGCAAAAGCTATCTTTATATATTCGTCAGCAATATATTCACGTTTTTCAATATAATGTGTTTTGTTGTCGCCGCGGCGCTTATCGTCGTCCGCGCGACTTTTTCCCAACTGTTCTTTATGGTCATAATCTCGGCGAATATCGTTATAGGTATTATCCAAGAGATTAGATCCAAAATTATGATAGATAAGCTGTCGCTCGTGTCGGCGCCGTCCGCAATAGTCATACGCGACGGCGAAAGAGTAACTATTCACACCTCCGACGTCGTGCTCGACGATATAATCATTTACGAAATGGGCAAGCAGATTTGCGCCGATTCAATCGTAGTCGAGGGCGAGTGCGAGGTTAACGAGTCCATGCTTACCGGCGAGAGCGAGCCGATAAGAAAGCGCAGGGGCGATACGCTTTACAGCGGGTCGTTTGTCGTAAGCGGCTCGGTCACGGCGCGCGTCGACAAGGTAGGCTCCGCCAATTACGTTGAAACGCTTTCCTCGTACGCCAAAAAGTACCGTAAGCCCAAGAGCGAGCTTATGAATTCCATAAAGCTCATTATAAAGATTCTCGCGCCCTTTATTATTGCGATAGGCGCTGTTTCCATTTGGAAAAACTATAACAGCATAGTACCCAACGGCAGCGTGGCCACGTTCGAAAATTGGCAGTATATAATAGGAAAAGTCGCGGGTTCCGTCGTCGGAATGATTCCCGCGGGAATGTTCCTCTTGACGTCGGTTGCGCTTGCCGCGTCGGTAATAAGGCTTGCAAAAAAGCAAACGCTCGTTCAGGACCTTTACTGTATAGAAATGCTCGCAAGGGTGGACGTGCTGTGTCTCGATAAGACAGGCACGATAACTGACGGCTCGATGGAAGTCAAAAACGTAATAGAAATAAAAGGCTTCGAAACGCCGAGCAGCCTCCCCGACATAATAGGCTCCATGCTAACCGCAACGGGCGACAACAACCAGACCGCGCTCGCGCTTGCTAATAAGTTCGGTTACAGCAAGGCGCTAAAGCCGCTTGCCGTACTGCCTTTTTCGTCTCAGCGCAAGCTGTCCGCGGTCACCTTCGAAAACGAAGGAACTTATATGCTCGGCGCGCCCGAGTTTGTGCTTAGAGACGTCGGCGTGCGTATAGAAAAGCTTATTAACGAAAACGCGGCGCAGGGTTACCGCGTGCTCGTGCTCGCACATTCGCCCGCAGAGCTTGTGGACGAAAAGCTGCCCGCCGTCCGCCGTCCGCTGTGCCTCTTGGTAATAGAGGACCATATCCGCGACGACGCGATTAAAACCATACAGTGGTTTAAGGACAACAACGTTGCGGTCAAGGTCATCTCGGGCGACAACCCGATAACCGTGTCCGAGGTTGCGAAAAGAGTGGGCGTGGAGAACGCGGAAAAATACATTTCGCTCGAGGGGCTAAGCAATCAGGACGTTATCGAAGCGGCGGATAAGTACACCGTTTTCGGCAGGGTAACGCCCGATCAAAAACGTCTTCTCGTAGGTGCGATTAAAGCGAAAAAGCACACCGTAGCCATGACGGGCGACGGCGTAAACGATATACTTGCAATGCGCGAAGCGGACTGCTCGGTGTCCATTGCTTCGGGCGCGGAGGCGGCGAAAAACGTTAGCCACTTGGTGCTACTCGACAACGACTTTACGTCCATGCCCGACGTCGTCATGGAAGGGCGGCGCGTTGTAAACAACATTCAGGCTTCGTCCACGCTCTTCCTTATGAAGACGCTGATGTCGATTATTCTTTCCATAATCTTTTTGGCGTGGCCGGACGCGACCTATCCGCTCGGCACCAACAACCTTCTCGCGCTCGAGTGCTGTTCTATTGCCGCGCCGTCATTCTTCCTCGCGCTTCAGGGCAATAAGAATATAATAAAAGGTAAATTCCTGCTAAACGTTATTATACGCGCCATACCGGGCGGGCTTGCGCTCGTAATGGGCATAATGTCCGTATACCTATTCGGAATGTTCTCGCCGACGGAAATCGATCCCACCGCGCTCGAGGCGATGTACGTGTACTCCATATCGTGTATCGGCATAATGGTGCTTATAAAACAGTGCGAGCCGTTTAACGTGTACAGGGTAGTGCTCGTTATCGGCGCGATGATTTTAACGGGCGTGTTCCTGTACCTCGTTCCCGACCTCGGAATTGCTCCAATCGGCTTAACGGAGGCGCTGTTCGTTTCGACGGCGGTGCTTTCAAGCTACTTTATCGTCACCCTTCTTACAAGAATATTGAGTACTATCCGTATGGAGTAGGGCTAAAACGCGAGCGTGTTTTTCAAAAATCTTTGACTAACTTATTGACACAAGGGCGGACATTTGTTATAATTAATCGATGTCAGCCAAGGATAAAAAAACGATTATACCTACCAGGCGCGATAAATACCGCGCTCGGTAGGTTTTTTCTTATTGAGTCCTATGCCGCTATCAAAAGAAAAAAGGAGAAATGAAAAATGGAATTAGCTTACGGTGTAAAAGACAGACCTAAGTTCGGAAAGCTTTTGGTCTTTGCACTCCAACAACTACTTGCTATCATGTCGGCGACAATCCTCGTCCCGATGTTGGTGGGTAACGGAATGTCGACGGCGGCGGCGCTCTTCGGCGCGGGCGTGGGTACCATTGTGTATCTTGCGCTTACCAAGTTCAAAAGCCCGGTCTTTTTGGGCAGCTCGTTCGCGTTTATCGGCTCGATGTCGGCGTCTTTCGCCGGCGCGGCGTCGATGTCGCTCGGCTACCTCGGACTCTTAATCGGCGCGCTGTTCGCAGGTATCGTGTACGTTATTTTGGCTGTCTTAGTCAAGTTTGTGGGAACAAAGTGGATTGATAAGATTATGCCTGCGGTGGTTATAGGTCCCACGGTCGCTATTATAGGTCTTTCGCTTTCCGGCAGCGCAATCGGCAACCTAAGCAGCGGCGCGGTGAGTTCGACTTCGCCGTACGTCGCAATTATCTGCGGACTTGCAACGCTTATCGTAACAATCGTTTGCTCGGTGTACGGCAAAAAGACGCTTAAAATGATTCCGTTCATTATAGGTATTTCCGCCGGCTACGTCCTTGCGGCGATATTCACCGCGCTTAGCTACATTCCCGTATCGAGCGACGCGCCTATAGCCGAGCTTCTCGAATCGTTAAGGGTAATAGACTTTAGCCTGTTTACCAAAATGCAGTGGTATCCCGACTTTACATTCCTTACCGCATTCAGCGGAAACTACAATGTCGGTACCGGCACCGAGGCGGCTAAAACCGTCGGCGCGTTTATCGGCACGGTTGCCGTAGCGTACATACCCGTTGCTTTCGTCGTATTCGCAGAGCACATTGCCGACCATAAAAACATCAGCTCCATAATCGGTCAGGACCTTCTTAAAGATCCCGGACTGCACCGCACGCTCCTCGGCGACGGCGTGGGATCGATTGCGGGCGCGTTCTTCGGCGGTTGCCCCAACACCACCTACGGCGAATCTGTCGGGTGCGTGGCTATATCGGGTAACGCTTCGGTCGTAACGATATTCGCAACGGCGTGCATGGCGATAGTAATATCGTTTATCGCACCGTTTATAACCCTTCTTTCCACAATCCCGCCGTGCGTAATGGGCGGCGTATGTATCGCGCTTTACGGCTTTATCGCGGTGTCCGGTCTTAAGATGATTCAAAAGGTAGACCTTTCCGACAACCGCAATCTGTTTGTCGTATCGAGTATACTAATTCCGGGCGTCGGCGGAATGGTCGTTTCCTTCGGTAAAGTTACGATAACCGAGGTTGCTTGCGCGCTTATTCTCGGTATAATAGTCAACCTTATCGTCGGCATTAACCGCGACAAGAAATCGGAAGAAAAGCCCGTAGCCGAAACCGCAGGCGCGGATGTATTTGCGGATACGACCGCAGAGGCCGCGGCAACCGAAGAGATAACCTCGGCTCCCGAACAGGAAGAGGAAAAACCCGTAGAGGAAAAACCTGCGGAAGAAGAACATACAGAAGAGTCGTCTGCCGACGAGCCGACGGAGGAAAAGCCGGAAGAAGAGCAGTCCGAAGAAAAACCGCAGGACGACAATCCGGCAGAAGAACAGTCCAAGCCGAAAAAGTCCTCGTCCAAGTCTTCGACAAGTGAGTCTTCTTCGGGCAAGACCACCGCTAAAAAATCGACGACGGCTAAGTCTTCTTCGGGCAAATCGTCTACAAGCAAGTCTTCATCGACTAAGAAATCGACTGCAAAGAAAGCGGCGGGCGAGGCAAAAGAGAGCCCCGACGCGCCTAAGAAGTCGAAGATGAGGTCCAAGTAAAATGAGCACGAAAAAGAATAAGTATGCCGATAACAAAAACGTTACGATACTCGACCACCCGCTTATCAGCCACAAAATAGCGCTTCTTCGCGACGTGAACACTCACACCAACGACTTCAGAGCGCTCGTTGAGGAAATAACGGTGCTCCTTACTTACGAGGCGTTTAAGGACGCGCCCACGACAGAAACGGAAGTTCAAACCCCGCTCGAAAAAACCAAACAGCAGGTTGTCGTGGAAAACTCGATAGCGGTCGTGCCTGTGCTCCGCGCGGGGCTCGGCATGGTGTCGGGCGTACACACACTTTTCCCGACGGCCAAGGTGGGGCATATAGGTATGTACCGCGACGAGGAGACGCTCGAGCCCAAGGAGTACTACTGCAAGCTGCCCGAGGGCATAGAGAAAAAGCGCGTAATCGTGCTCGACCCCATGCTCGCAACGGGCGGGAGCGCGTGCGCCGCAATACAGCTCCTTAAGGATAAGGGCTGCAAGGATATTCGTCAAATGTCGATTATCGCCGCGCCCGAGGGTATAGACAAGATCGTTAAAACCCATCCCGACGTAAAGGTGTTCGTCGCGGTGCTCGACCGCGGCTTAAACGAACACGGGTACATTGTTCCCGGGCTCGGCGACGCGGGCGACAGGCTTTTCGGCACTAAGTAATTAAATATTCCAAAACAAAGCTAAAAGCGATCTCGGTTACGCCGTGATCGCTTTCTTGCATTGCAGTACCTTTTTTACGCTGAACGTAGTATGAGCGTAAAAATGAAATATATTCGTTATGCCGACTGTGTGCCGTACACCGTTCCAAACTTATTTACAGCCCCTCAGTTTCCTACGCTCGACGGGCTTTGGCTTGTCTATGGGTAAGGCATATACTCTTTGTCGGGTGCGACGCAAAACAAGCACAGACGACTATACACGACATAAGCCAAGCCTTCGGCTTGTCAGTCGAAATAAGTTAAATCTTTTGCGCACTCGGTGCCGTTAAGCTTTTCGGCGCAGCGCTCGCAAAAGCAGCAGCCGCACGAGCGGCAGTGAAGCACTTTTTCCGCGGGGAACACTTTCCCGCAGCATATACACGTTTTGCTGTTCATAACGGTAGCTTGCTTCCTACGATAAAAAGATATTCGCATTGCGGGTATTATCGGGCGGAAAAAGCGCGAATTTTTACAATTATAAAAAACGGACGGAATAAAGCAAACAAAAGTCCTTGATTTTGCCGCGGAACTATGTTAAAATATAAAGCGGTGTACGATTTAGGTTTAACAGCGTTTCTCGGCGACGAGAATTCATACAGCCACGCCGCGGCGCAAATGCTTACGGACGGCAAGCTAAAAGGCTACGACACCTTGTCGAAGGTAATTGACGCCGTTATAAGCGGCGCCACCGACGCCGCCGTCGTTCCTACCGAAAACAGCGTCGAGGGCGCGGTTAACGAGGTGTACGACGTTCTTTCGGACAGCGGACTGTATATCGCGCACCAAATCGTTTTGCCAATACGCCACTCGTTGATAGCGGCGGAGAATGCTACGATGCAATCGATTAAGCGTATCCGCTCGCACCCGCAGGCGATAGGTCAGTGCCGAAGCTTTTTGAGTAAGCTTAACGTGACCGTCGAGGCTGTAAGCTCCACTTCTGCGGCGATTGCGCTTGTTGACGGCGAATCGGCGGCGATAGGGTTTAAGCCCAAGGCGGGGCAAAAGGCGATTGCTACGGGCATTCAGGACAGCATGCTAAACTCCACGCGCTTCTCGCTCCTCACCAAAGCGCGGAGCGAAAAGGGAGGAACGGTGTCCGTTTCGTTCGACCTTAAAAACAGCCCCGGCTCGCTTTTTAATGCGCTCGGCGTTATGAGCGGAGCGGGCGTAAACATGACGCGCATTATTTCGAGACCGCACCGTTCGGGCGACGGAAGATACAGATTTTTCGTAGACTTCGACTACGCCGACGACACGGTCGCGCTTGAAAGGTTTTTGGAGAAGGTTGCTTGCGCGTGCGACGGGCTGTGGTTTCTCGGCAGGTACGACGTGACCGTCGCGGATAATATTTAAAAACAGGAGCGGAATGATTTCCGCAAAGAGGTTATAATGGGACTTATATCATTCATCACAGGCAGCGACAACCGTCGCAACATAAGAAAGCTCTCATCAAGAGCCGAGCAGGTGCTCTCTTTGGAGGACAAGTTCGCCAAAATGAGCGACGAGGAGCTTCGCGGTATGACCGCGGAGTTTAAAAGGCGCTACAACGAGAACTACGAGTCGCTAAACGACCTTCTTCCCGAGGCGTTTGCGGTAGTGCGCGAGGCGGGTAAGCGCGTACTTAACATGCAGCACTTTAAGGTGCAGATTATGGGCGGCATCGCGCTCCACCAGGGCCGAATTGCGGAGATGCGCACGGGCGAAGGTAAAACGCTTGTCGCAACGCTCCCCGCATACCTTAACGCGATTGCGGGTAAGGGCGTTCACGTTGTAACCGTCAACGATTACCTCGCGCGCCGCGACGCGGAGTGGATGGGGAAAATTCACCGCTTTCTCGGCATGACGGTAGGCGTTGCGGTATCGGGCATGAAGCCGGACGCAAAACGCGCCGCGTACAACTGCGATATTACCTACGGCACCAACAACGAGCTCGGCTTCGACTACCTCCGCGACAACATGGTTATCCGCCGCGAGGACATGGTTCAGCGCGATTTGTCGTTTGCCATAATCGACGAGGTAGACTCCATACTTATCGACGAGGCGAGAACGCCGCTTATTATTTCGGGCCGCGGCGGACGGTCGAGCGAGATGTACAGCCGCGCCAACCGTTTTGCGCGCAGGCTCGTTAAGGACGAGGACTACGAGATAGACGAAAAGAAGCGCACCATAAACCTTACGGAACAGGGTATCGAGCGCGCCGAAACGTACTTCGAGGTGGAAAACCTTGCCGACACCGAAAATACCGATCTGTACCATTATATCAACAACGCGCTTAAAGCCAACTTTATAATGCACCGCGATCAGGACTATATCGTAAACGACGGCGAGGTCGTCATAGTCGACGAGTTTACCGGCCGTCTCATGATAGGCAGACGTTACAGCGACGGCTTGCACCAGGCGATAGAGGCCAAGGAGAACGTGCGCATTCAGTCTGAAAACAAGACGCTTGCGACGATAACGTTCCAAAACTACTTCCGTCTTTACGACAAGCTGTCCGGCATGACGGGTACGGCAAAGACGGAGGAAAACGAGTTCCGTTCCATTTACAAGCTTGACGTCGTTACAATCCCCACCAACGTTCCCAGTCAGAGGGTGGACGAAAACGACCTCCTTTACACCACCGCCGCGGGCAAAATGCGCGCCGTCGTTGCGGATATCAAGGAATGCTACGACCGCGGTCAGCCCGTGCTTGTAGGTACGACCAACGTCGAAAAGAGCGAGGAGTTAAGCAAAATGCTCCGCCGCGAAAAGATTCCCCACAACGTTCTTAACGCAAAGAATCACGCGAAAGAGGCGGCAATCGTAGCGCAGGCGGGTAAGCTTCACCAGGTAACTATAGCGACCAACATGGCGGGCCGCGGTACCGATATTATGCTCGGCGGCAATGCCGAGTTTATGGCAAAGGAAAAGCTCAAAAAGGAAGGGTACGACGAGAGCGTAATCGACATCGCTTCGTCGGTGTTCCCGTCGCAGGACCCCGAGGTGCTAAAGGCGCGCGACCTGTATAACGAGTATATGGAAGGATTCAAATCGGAGGTCGCCGAAGAAAAGGAAAAGGTAGTCGCTTTCGGCGGACTTCGTATCATAGGCACGGAGCGCCACGAATCGCGCCGTATAGACAACCAGCTGCGCGGCCGTTCGGGCCGTCAGGGCGATATGGGCTCGTCCATATTCTATCTGTCGGCGGAGGACGACGTTTTAAGACTGTGGGGCGACAGACTGCAAAAGGTAATGGGCTTTTTCAAGGTGGACGAGGATACACCCCTCCAAGCGAAAATGCTTTCCAAGCAGATCGAAACGGCACAGCGCAACATAGAGGGCAGAAACTTCTCCATTCGTAAATCCGTTCTCGAATACGACAACGTTATGAACAAACAGCGCGAGATAATTTACGCCGAGCGCAGCAAGGTGCTTAAGGGCATGCCCATGCGCGAGGAGGTGCTTAAGATTATTCAGGCGCGGTGCGAAACTGTTGTCGAAGCGTACACCAACCCCAAGGTCGACTACGACGAGTGGGATTCGGAGGAGCTCAACAAAGAGGTCGAGCGCAAGCTTCTTCCCGGCGAGCACGAGTTCTTCACGGAGGATAAGCTTAAAAACTACATGCCCGACGAGCTTAAAGAAATGCTCTTCGAGGAGGTTAAGTCGCGCTACCAAAAGAAGGTGGACGAGGCTGCGGAGCACGGCGTCGACTTTGAAAATATCGAGCGGTACATTATGCTTCGCGTCGTCGACCAAAAGTGGACCGACCATATCGACAACATGGACGCATTGAGGAGCGGTATCGGCTTAAAAGCGTACGGACATCAGGACCCCGTTATAGCGTATCAGCAGGAAGGCTTCGAGATGTTCGACGAGATGACCGAGCACATTCAAGAGGACGTCGCGTCAATGCTTATGCACGTCAACGTGGAGTATCCGCCCGAGCCGCCCAAGCAGAATACCGAGCTTATCGAAAGCCACGGCGACTCGCAGGAGCGCACGGTCAGAGAGCCCGACGTTAAGCCCAAATCCGAGCGCGTCGGCAGAAACGATCCGTGCCCGTGCGGCAGCGGCAAAAAGTACAAAAACTGCTGCGGAAAAGATAAGTAAAAGATAAATAAAATATCCGTAATTGATTTAAGACAGCAAGCCGTATGGATCTTGAAGAATGTAAAAACAGAATAGACGGTGCGGAAGCGATGGTTAAAGACGCTTACGCCGCAATTGCGCCCGAAAAGCTGAAAGAGCGTCGGGCGTATCTTGCCGAGCGCCAAAACGATCCGTCGCTGTACTCCGACCCCAAAGCCGCTCAATCCGTAAACAGCGAGGCGAAATATATAGACAACACCTTTAGTAAGTTCGATAAGCTTTTTGCCACGGCAAGCGACCTTCGCGCCATGGCGGAGCTTCTCGAAATAGAGGCGGACGCGGAATTATCCCAAGAGCTTTTTACCGAGACGGACGCGTTTTGCGCCGAGGCGGAAAAAGCGCAAATATCCGCGCTTCTTAAAGGCGAATACGACAAGTCGGACGCAATACTCTCTTTGCATGCGGGCGCGGGCGGCACCGAGGCGCAGGATTGGGTGTCCATGCTCTTTCGTATGTACAGAATGTACTGCGAAAAGGTGGGATATACGGTCGAAGTGCTCGACAGGCTGGACGGCGACGAGGCGGGAATTAAAAGCATAACGTTTGTTGCGCGCGGAATGAATGCGTACGGATTTTTAAAAGCGGAAATGGGCGTTCACAGATTGGTCAGAATTTCGCCCTTCGACGCAAATGCGCGCAGACACACTTCGTTTGCAAGTCTCGAGGTAATGCCGGAAATAAAGGACGACACCACCGTCACGATAAATCCCGACGATATCCGCGTGGACACGTTCCGTTCGAGCGGCGCGGGCGGTCAGCACATAAACAAGACCGACTCCGCAATAAGAATAACGCACTTCCCGACGGGGATTGTGGTAACCTGCCAGCAGGAACGCAGTCAAACGCAAAACCGAGAAATGGCGTTTACAATGCTTAAAAGTAAGCTTGTGGAATTAAAGGAGCGCGAGGCGCTCGAAAAGGCTTCGAGCTTAAAGGGCGAAGTCAAAAAGATAGAATGGGGTAGCCAAATCCGCTCGTACGTATTCCAGCCGTACACTCTTGTAAAGGACCATAGGACGGGCTACGAAAATTCGGATATTCAGTCGGTTATGGACGGCGACCTCGAGGGCTTTATTATAGACTATCTCAAAAAGACGGCGGGCTGATTTTTCGGCTCCGAGAAATGCTCGCTTTAATTGTGAAGCATATTCGCATCGGTTTGGAAAATGGAAAAAGAAAAGGTTATTTTGGGAATAGAAACGTCCTGTGACGAAACGTCGGCGGCGGTGCTTCGCGGAAGTACCCTTCTTTCCAATATCATATCTTCGCAAATAGAAATACACAGAAGATTCGGCGGCGTCGTGCCCGAAATCGCTTCCCGAAATCACTTGACGGCGATACTTCCCGTTATTGACGAGGCGATAATGGCTGCTGGAATACGGCGGTCGGATATCGACGCGATTGCCGTAACCTACGGCGCGGGGCTTGTGGGTGCGCTTCTTGTCGGGCTTTCCGCCGCAAAGGCGCTAAGCTATGCTCTCGGCGTTCCTCTGTATGCCGTCAACCATATAGAGGCGCATATCGCCGCAAACTATATTTCGTCGCCCGAGCTAAAGCCGCCGTTTTTGGCGGTAGTCGCAAGCGGCGGTCACACCGGAGTAGTAAAGGTAGAGGGTTACAACAAATTCACTCTTCTCGGCACGACGAGCGACGACGCGATAGGCGAGGCGTTCGACAAGGTGGCGCGCGCTATCGGTCTTCCGTATCCGGGCGGACCCGAAATAGACAAGCGCGCAAAGCTCGGTAAACCGATTATAGAATTTGTTTCGCGTAGGAATAAAAAGAGCTACGCGCTGAGCTATTCGGGCTTAAAAACGGCGGTTATCGGTTATCTTCACAACGCCAAGCAGCGGGGCGAGGAGACGGTAACGGAGGACGTGTGCGCTTCTTTCCAAAAAACGGCGGTCGATATGCTCGTAGATACCGCGGCGCTCGCCGTGAAAAAGACGGGGATAAAAACGGTCGTGCTTGCGGGCGGAGTCGCCGCCAACTCGTACCTCCGCGAGCGCATTTCGGGCTTTAAGGCAATGGGCTGCGACGTGCATTTTCCGCCCATGTCGCTTTGTACGGATAACGCCGCCATGGTATGCGCCCGCGCGCGCGATATGATTAGAGAGGGATTGCCGCCCGCCGCGCTCAACCTCAACGCGGTCAGCTATCTTAAAATCGAAACAGGGGAGGGCTTATGAAAAACGAAAAAAACAGCTTAAACGATTCGGACAGACTAATAGTCGCCGTTGCGCTGTGGCTGGCGCTTGTCCCGCTTTTTGCAACGTCGCTTACTCTTCCCATGCTCCCGAAGAGCATACAGAACGCCGTCGTTGCGTTCGATCCGCAGGTGTACAGCAAGTACGGCAACCTTCTTATCGTGTTTGCCTCAGTCGCGCCCGTTGCGGTAGTGCTTATAGCCGCTATGCTGAAAAAGCGCAGTCGCATTCAGCGCCGCTTTGTGTCAATGATAATCTTTTGCGTAATGCTTTCGGTCTGCATGAGCGGACTTGCGATTTTCGGCATTAACAGACAGTTTGTATCGCTGCCCAAGGAAAAGCCGCTCGACCTTTACACTCTTTTCGCTGTGATATTATCGCTATTGCTTTCCGTTGCGTGTACGCTTATCCCGCGAATTTTCCACACAGAAAAGTTTTTGTCGCGCTCGACGTCGCGTTCGCCTATGTCTGCGGAGCTGGCTAATATCCTCGACAGGTTTTGGAATATCGGCGCGTACGGATATATGATCGTCGGTGCAGTCGCTTCGTTTATTTCGTCTCCGCTCGCTTTTATTCCGCCCGCGGCGGCAACATTGCTTTATATAGCCTTACTCTTGATATTCGCAAGTAATAAATCGAAGCATAAAGCCGAAGCTGTACCCGAGGAACAGCAAACCGTTTCCGAGCAAGAATAATCGACAGAAAAATGCAATCAAAAAAGCACCCTAAGGTTGAACAAACATATCGGGTGCTTTTTTGTATACGGAATATTCCGAAATTAATCTGTCTTAATTAGAATGTTTACGATTCGAGGAATTTGGCGCCGGTGTAGGAAACCTGTTCTCCGATAGCGGCAAGCTCCTCCGGAGTTTCCTTCATGCCGCTGTTAAGCCAGTAGTGCATAAGTCCGAGAAAGCCGTGCGATACGAAAAGGTAGTAGTAGTTTATCTTTGACATGGGGCAGTTGGGATAGAGTTTTGTTATTACCGCTACGGTCTTGTTGCAGCCCGCCTCCATACCGCGCGCCATAAACGAATCGTCCGTTTTGTGCGGCGAATTGAGTATCATTTTGCAGATGTTGGCGTTGCGCGCGATAAACTCGAAAAACATAATGTAAAAGTTTCTGTTGGGTAAACCGTCGTCGTCCATACCCGCAGTGTCCAAGAACTCGTTGAACTCGTCCTCGATTAACTTCTCGACGTCGACAAAAACGTCGCGCACCGAATCGTAGTGATAGTAGAACGTCGCGCGGTTAATGCCCGCGCTTGCGCATAAATCTGTTACGGTAACCTTGTCTATATCCTTCGTGCCGAGCATCTTGACAAGGGTAGTGCGAATCTTAGCCGTTGTTCTTTTCTTCGGTTCCGTCATAAAATCCCTCTGATATTTCGGTTTTTGTCTCTCGCATGAATAAACCATACGCATGTATAAATTATATAATATTTTTTACACGGTGTCAAATTTTTTTCGCGCGCAAACAAAAAAATTTTTTACCGCATTTTCTTAAAAAGCGCTTGACTTATACCCCACGGGGGTATATAATGACGGTATGGAAAACGAAGAAAAACAAGAATGCCGCTGCGGTGGTAAACATACCGAGCGAAGCGACGAGGAAAAAAAGAAGCTTATCAACAGGCTGAATCGAATCGAGGGACAAATCCGCGGTATCCGCGCCATGGTGGAACGCGACGCTTATTGTCCCGACATTCTGACTCAGTCCGCCGCTGTCAACGCCGCTGTTAATGCTTTTAATAAGGATTTGATTGCGGGGCATATTCACCACTGCGTTGTGCGCGACGTTCGCGAGGGAAACGAGGAAGTAATAGACGAGCTTGTCGCCACGCTTCAGAAATTAATGAAATGACGTCGCGGGGGTATAATATATTAATATGGAACAGTATTCTGTAACGGGAATGAGCTGCGCCGCGTGCAGTGCGCGTGTGGAAAAGGCCGTTTCCAAAGTGGAAGGCGTTACCTCGTGCTCCGTGAGTCTTTTGACCAACTCGATGGGGGTAGAGGGCACGGCATCGCCCGAGCAAATCATTGCGGCGGTAAAAAACGCAGGGTACGGCGCCGAACTTAAAGGCGCTAAAAAAGAGAGTAAGTCGGCAATCGAGGACGACCTTAAGGATAGGGAAACGCCCAAGCTTTTGGTGCGCTTTATAGTCTCGCTTGTTTTCCTTATACCGCTTATGTATATTACGATGGGGCACATGATGTGGTCCTGGCCGCTACCGTCTTTTTTTGACGGAAACCACGTCGCCATGGGGATTGTACAGCTTGTCCTTTGCGTTATAATCATGGTTGTTAATCAGCGGTTTTTCGTAAACGGGTATAAGAGCTTGTGGAAGCGTTCGCCCAATATGGACGCGCTTGTGGCGCTTGGAGCGACCGCCGCATTTGTTTACAGCCTCGTAGCGCTGTTTTTGATGACCGACGCACAGGTAAAGGACGGCGCCATGGCGGCTATGCCGTACATGGACGAGTTTTATTTCGAGTCGGCGGCGACTATACTCACCCTTATTACGTTAGGCAAAATGCTCGAGGCGCGTTCAAAGGGAAAAACCACGGATGCGCTTAAAGGACTTATGAAGCTTGCGCCAAAGACCGCGACGCTCGTGCGGGACGGCGCGGAAATGACCGTCCCTATCGAACAGGTTAAAATAGGCGATATCTACGTCGTGCGTCCGGGGGAAAATATTCCCGTCGACGGCGTGATTGTCGAGGGGGGTAGCGCGGTCGACGAGTCGACGCTGACAGGCGAAAGCATTCCCGTCGACAAGGCGGCAGGCGACGCCGTTTCGGCGGGTACGCTCAATCAATCGGGCTTTATCCGATGCGAGGCAACGCGCGTCGGCGAGGATACGACCCTGTCTCAAATCATTCAAATGGTAAGCGACGCGGCGGCGACGAAGGCGCCCATTGCAAAGGTTGCCGATAAGGTTTCGGGCGTGTTTGTTCCCGTCGTTATGGGAATCGCTCTCGTCACGTTTACCGTTTGGCTTTTCGTCGGTCGGTTTGCCGTGGGCTATGCCTTAGCGCGCGCAATCTCCGTCCTCGTCATAAGCTGTCCGTGCGCGCTCGGGCTCGCAACGCCCGTCGCCGTTATGGTAGGGAACGGAAAGGGCGCTAAGTGCGGCATTCTGTTTAAAACCGCTTCTTCGCTCGAAATGACGGGAAGAGCGCAGTACGTCGTACTCGACAAGACGGGAACTATTACTCAGGGAACGCCGCAGGTAACGGATATTGTCACCGAGGGAAAGACGACGGAAGCGGAACTGCTTCGGCTCGCCGCCGCACTCGAGTATAAAAGCGAACACCCGCTCGCAAAAGCTGTTATCAAAAGAGCGGAGGAAGAGAATATTCCCGCAGAAGAGGTAAGTGATTTCGAGGTCCTTCCCGGAAACGGACTTCGCGCCGTGCTCGGCGGAAAGGCGTTGTGCGGCGGGAATTTGGCTTATATTTCGAAAGAGGCTTCCGTTTCGGAGGATATTAAGGAAAAATCCGTTCGGCTTGCCGAGGAGGGAAAGACCCCGCTGTTTTTTGCGTACGGCGGAAAGTCGATAGGAATCATCGCCGTCGCCGACGTTATAAAAGCGGACAGCCCGCAAGCGGTTAGGGAACTGCATAATATGGGTATCCGCGTAATCATGCTGACAGGCGACAACGAGCGCACGGCAAAGGCAATCGCAAGCAAGGTCGGCGTGGACGAGGTTATTGCGGGCGTTCTTCCTGACGGCAAGGAAAGCGTCGTAAAAGAGCTTAAAGCTAAGGGCAAGGTAATAATGGTCGGAGACGGAATTAACGACGCGCCCGCTCTTACAAGCGCGGACATAGGCATTGCAATCGGCGCGGGTACGGACGTTGCGATTGACGCGGCGGACGTAGTGCTTATGAAAAACGCGCTCACAGACGTGCCTGCGGCTATACGGTTAAGCCGCGCAACGCTGCGTAATATTTACGAAAATCTATTCTGGGCATTCATATACAACACGCTTTTAATTCCGTTTGCGGCGGGCGTATTTATTCCGCTCGCGGCGTTTACGCCGGGCTTTACTTGGCAGCTCGATCCGATGTTCGGCGCGGCGGCAATGAGTCTGTCGAGCTTCTGCGTCGTCATGAACGCACTGCGGCTCAACCTGTTCAACCCCCATAATGCAAAAAGAGACCGTAAGGTTAAAAATAAAATAAAAAAGGAGATAACGGA
Source organism: Clostridiales bacterium (assembly GCA_022511445.1). Taxonomy (GTDB): domain Bacteria; phylum Bacillota; class Clostridia; order Christensenellales; family Pumilibacteraceae; genus Anaerocaecibacter. Next base: position 93,112 of record JAFLVE010000107.1, read on the forward strand.
AATGCAAAAAACTCTTAAAATCGAAGGAATGATGTGCGCTCACTGCGAGGCGCATACCAAAAAGGCTTTAGAGTCCGTCGACGGAGTAAGTCTTGCCGAGGCGAGCAGCGCAAAAGGCACTGCGGTGGTAACGCTTACGAAGGACGTATCTAACGACGCTTTGATTAAAGCGGTTGAGGACGCGGGCTATACCGTAAAGGAAATAGCGTAAATCACAAAAAGCGGTCGGAACTTTTTTGTCCCGCCGCTTTTTTGTTTTAAATGCGCTACTCCGTTTACTCGACCGCCCAACACATCATCTCGATCGAAGCGGAGAAATCCATACGTTAGCCGCACTTGCGTTCTTATTTATTTTACATTTTTCATTATTCATTTTATTTGGCGAGTCGCCGAAAGGGGTTCTGTTTTACATAATCTTTACTATATTAAAATACGATTAAAAACGTATTATAAATTACACAAAGTGTTGACAAATCGGCGTGGGTCGCGTAAACTGTTAGCGTAATAAATCGGGCAGTGCGCTCGGTTTTGCGTATTGTTTCAGCGCCTTTTGGGCGCGACTACCGATAACCGAAAGGAGAAATGCGGCGAGCATGGCAAAAAAAATCGTTGTCGAAGAAGACGAGAACGGAGAGGTCCGTCCCAAAAAGAAACGCAGTAAGTGCTGTACGTGCTGTATTGTTTTTCTTATCGTAATTTTAATTATACTCGGCGCGGCGTTCGGCGTCGGTTGGTATTTCGGCGACAAGTATACGCAGGAATATCTCGACATGCCGCTTTCCGACATTATGAGCATTGTCGGAGAGTTGTATTGGACGAATGACAAGGACGTCGTTACCAACCCGTACGGCAAGAGCGATCTCGACAAGTTCTACGGCGAGATTAAAACCAACATTCTTCTTAAAGAGGACGCGGACGTAGACTTCGACTCCGCGTTAAAGAACGCGATTAAAAGCTACTTGGCGGAGAGCAAGTCGGGTCAAAAAGCCGCGGTAAAAAACGCCGGAGATGGCGACGCCGAGGGCGGCGACGAATCGTCGTTTTTGAATATATTTATTGATATGGCGGCGGCGGCTTTCACGCGCGAAAATATAGACGTGGAAAAGCTTAACGCATATTCCGAGGAGAACGACAATTACATATTCAATCTTAACGACAAACAGCTTGCCGCGTTTGTCAATTCGGTGCTTCGGGTCATGCTCGATGAGACGGACAGTATAGAGGGGCTTGAAGAGATTAGCAAGGTTGTCAAGCTTTCGGACGCGGTTGCGCTCAAGCAGATTCGCTTCGGCACGATTACCAAAAAGGACGAGCTCGGTATAGACAAGATTACCGCCACCACCGCCGACGTTACGTTATGGCTGGGCTTACAGGACGCCGCGGGAGCGTACGTCGACAATCTCGTTAAAAACAGCGAAGCTTCCTGGGCGAGCGGGCTTGCGGTATTTATGACCGACCTTCTCCTTCCCAAAAACCTTTATATAACGCTGTCCTTCCCGCTGTACGGCGAGGCGGATACCCACGTCACGATTAACGACATGAGTACGGCTAAGCGCGACCTCACGTACAAGCTTATCAATAACGTAATGAAGCTGTCGAGCGACGGCGACGAGGAGCCGCAGACTGTTCAGTCCATGCTGAACGGCGTTACCGACCAGATTAAGCCGTTTATCGAGTCGGCGGCGTCTAATATGGATATGAGCTCGGCGTCGAAGGGTACGATTAAGCTCGACCTTCTCGGCTCGCTTGCCGCAATGACGGGCGAGGACGAGGAGAGCGCGCTCACCAAGCCGGAGTTTATGTACATGCTCCAGGCGCTTCTCGGCTCCGACCCCGACGTCAGGCTCGAACAGCTTAAGCCGCATCTTTACGACGGCTGGTACACGGACGGAAGCAACGAGTTTTACAAACCCGACGCCGCGGAGGACCGCTTTACCAAAGTAAACTACTCCTCGGCGCTCGTTGAGGAAATGGAAAATAAATACGCGCTCGACTTCCCCGTGGGCGAAAACGGCGAAAAGTCGTTCGACACCATACTGAGTCTCTTCGGCATTTCGCTCGGCGAGGGAGAAGGCGGCGGCAGCGGCGATATTTTAAGCTATCTCAATGCGGCTAAGTTCCACGCTCTGTTAAACGAGCCGAATATAGATTCGCTTAAGCTGACGATAACGGACAGAATGCTCGGCGCGGTGCTTGCCTCGCAGATGGATAATTTGCTCGGCGATATCGACGTGAACTTCAAGCTGGACGCGTTCACGTTTGTGGAAAAGCCCGACGCTCCCGGTCACAAGTATGCGCTTATCGCGGTGGAGCTCGATATCGGCTCCATGCTCGACTCTATGGGCGACAATATGCTCGGCGCACTCGCGGCAAATATCATGCCCGAGCGCATGGTGCTCTCCGTAATGGTCGACTACACGCGCGGAGTGGAGCGCAACGGCGCGGAATTCCTGTTTAACGATTACACCAATACGGGCAAGGTCATTTCCACGCTCGCGCGGCTTATCCCGTCCTTCGACGTGGAGAGTATGTCAGAGACTATAAGCGACACCGTTGCCGATATGCTCGACATGCTTTACGATACGTTAAAGGTCGAGCCCCAAACATACAATGCGGCGGCTTCGCGTTCGGCGGGAATAGTGCTCGACGACATATTCACGGTAATAACCGAAATTGCGTTCAAGGAAGACGACGGCACGACGACGGTAACTCCCGTCGAGTTTAAGAATATTCTTTCGGGCATTTACAATCCCGGCGAGGTTGCGGAGCGCAACAACGTAACCGACGACTCTTCGTACAGCGGATTTATCAACAGTATAGTCACCAACTACTACCTTAATTCCAAAGAAGAGATAGAAAGCTTCAGCCAGCTCACGTCGTTTATGAGCAATCTCGGCTCCTCGTTCAGCGGCGACAAGCTGCTTGTAACGGGCAGCGACCCGAACAAGATTTACCTTGCCTACGACAATCGCCCCGCGTCCGCTCTCAAGCCCACAATGGACGGTGAGGGCATAGGCGCGCTTATGAAGGAAAAGATGCCCGACAACCTAACCGGCTTTTATATCCATAACGTGGAAACAGGCGACGACAAGCTTTTGATTACCATAGCAATCGACATAGAGAATCTGCTCCCCGCAACGGTAAAGGATCTTCTCGACGGAGTTACGACTCTTTATGTTACGGCGGACGTTAATCTCGCAAGTGTGATTTCGTACGGCGACAAAAACGGCTATGACGTTAACATTAAGATAAACGATATGGACAGTTACACGCAGGCGGCGCTTATTAAGCTTGCCACGCGTTACGACTCCGGCTTCGATATTGACGGACAGGTTGACGAGTTCGGTCAGGTGCTGTACGAACAGCTCGGCTCGCTCGAGGACAGCGTAGGCAACGACCTTGTGTCGTTTACTGAGAACGGAATGGAGTTCCCCGGCTTCTACGACTTCCTCGCCAAAAAGATGAACCTTGCCGACGAGTACACCGCGGACGACCTTAAATCGGCGCTTCAGGGCATGTACGCCAAGAGCGATTTGTTCGACAACGACAACAACTACGGCGATTACTTCTACACTCGCAACAGCGGCAGTTTAACATTGGACCCGATGTTCTACGTTGACGGCGGAACTGCGACCGACATGGAGTTTAACGACTTCTTCGACATCATAGGCGACGGACTGGCAGGCGGTCAAAAGGGTAGCAGCGGAATAAACGCCGCCCAGACGATTATACTTGCGAAGGGCGACGACCCGGATATAAAAACGGGCGACGGCGGCGGTAGTCCCGTTAAGCTCCGCGATTGGGTAAGCGACCACGTGAACGTCGACGGGTCGGTAGAAGAGCTTCTCCTCGTCACCTTCAAAATAACCGTCGCACAGTCGTTTAGCGGCAGCGACGGGTCCGACGGTTTCCTGCCCGAGCAGATTTTCGTTACCGCTGTGTTTAAGCTCGACAACGCTACGGGTCGGTTTGACGAAAAGACCGAGTTTATTTACAACGATTTGACCGAAGCTCATTACACTATGATTTCCCACCTCTGGGGCTTCGAGCCCGATGGCACCGTAAACATTAATACGGTTTGCAGTAAAGCGGTGGAAAATCTTAATAAGCTGTTCGACGGCGACGCAAGCATCACGTTCGGAAAGAACGATACCGACAAATCGGGTATAGGTAAAATCGTATACGATAAGCATTAAAGAAAACACAAAAAGCGGCGTTTGTGGTGTTTGCGATAGGGAATGTCGCAAACACTACAGTTATATTTGCCTTACGGCAAGTGATATTACTTCGTAGTGATATTCGCCTTGCGGCGAGTGATATTTCGCTACCGCGAAGTTAAGGGCAAATATAATATCACTGCTTGCGAAGCAAGCAATATCACTTTTAGCCGTTAGGCTAAAAATATCACTAAAAATGAGCTTGTTCAATCAAAGTATAGCAAAAGTATAGCCCACTATACTTCGTTCCCGAAGTGTAGTGGGCTTTTTCGTCCACGGGTATATTTCTATGAAATACACCCGCTCGTGCCGCTTTTTTAGTGAGTAAGTAATAGTGAAGAGTGAAAAAGCAGGGACCGCGGTGCGGTCCTTTTTTTAGGTTGACGTTATGAGGAAAGGGCGTTACTTATCCATAAAGACTAAACGATATACCGAATTATTATACAGAATGTACAAAAAAATCTAAAAAAATTTGGACAACCCTATTGACAAAGACCCTTTGCGTTGTTATAATTGTGATAAGCAATCAAAAATATTTTCTTGGAGGAAAAAAATGAAGAAATTGCTATCAGTTTTACTTGCCGGCGCAACGGCTGTTACCGCTTGCGCAGGCCTCGCGGCGTGTGACGATGCCGGTAACAGCAAAGAGCTTGTTATCTGGTGCCCTTCGGCGGCTATCGCTGTTTACACCAAGCTCGGCGAAGAGTTCGTTACCACCTACAAAGACGGCGCTTACAGCGACTACACCGTTAAGTGCATTGCTCACGAAGAGGGCAACGCGGAAACCGACCTCGGCGTAGACCTTACCCAGGGCGCCGACGTCTACTTTACCGAAGGCGGCCAGATCGATCGCCTTATCACAAAGAAGTACATTCAGCCCCTTACCGGCGAGTACGCAAAATATGCGACCGCGGTAAAAGCGGACAACACCGAGGCTGCTCTTCCGACCATTACGAAGGGCGAGACCGTATACGCTTTCCCCGCAACCGCCGACAATACCTGGTTCTTCTGGTACGACAACACCTTCTTTGACGATGAAGACATCGTTTCCTTTGATAAGGTGTTCAAGAAGGCGCAGGAGGCAAACAAACACATCGCGTTTGCTTACGACAACGGCTGGTACAACACCGCATGGTTTATGACCGCAGGCTGCACCATGGACTACGTTGACGACAACGGCACCAAAAAGTACAAAATCGACGTCGACAGCGAAAAGGGTCTCGCCGCGGCGGAGTCGCTGCTTTCCTACGTAAGCAAAGAGACCGGTATGTTGGCCAACGGCGAGAACCCCGTTATTATCGGCTGCGACAACGCAACCATTCCCAACGGCGCAAAGGACGGCTCGGTTGTAGCGGGCTTCCAGGGCAGCTGGATAAGCAGCGGTCTTGTAGAAGCAGGAGTCTCGAATATCGTTCCTGCGGCAAAGGCGCCTAAGATTAAGATCGGCACCGAGGAAAAGGAATTAGTCAACTTCTTTACCTACAAGTATGCAGGCGTCAACCCCGCACGTAAGAACGTAGACATCGCCATGGAGCTTGCCGCGTTCCTCACCAGCGAAGCAGGACAGGCCGCCCGCTTCGAGGCGACTTCTTCCAACCCGGCCAACAAGAAGGTTGCCGCTTCCGAGGCGGTTACGAGCTCGCCCATCGCTCAGGCAATAGCCGACAGAGCGGCGCACGGATATTCCCAGCTCGCTCAGACTGCAGACTTCTGGTCCTCGTTCGAGACCTTCGGAAAGAACATGCGCTTAGCGGAAAATCCGACGACGAAAGACGGCCTTGCGGAAGCCATCAGACTTCTTCAGGCCGGCGTACTCGGCGACGAAACTCCCGCGTAATCAATCATAATTTAACCGAAAAGCAAGAACACTGCCGAGCCGAGGCTTCGGCTCGGCAGTTTCTGTTTTTTTGTTTAAACGTTTTTGCTCAAGCTTATCAGCCGCAGTTAGGCGGCAAACCCGATAATATAATGGGAGAGTAATATGGCTAACGAAACCAATACAATTCCCACTTGGAAGCTATATAACAGACCGTGGTATCTTAAGCTGCTCCTCGCTATTTGGGGATACATTAAAAATGTAGGCTTAATGCTTTGGTCGGTTATAAAGGCGATACCGTTTAAGCTTTGGGGGTTAATCAAAGCGATAGGACGCCTCTTCTACGGATTGGGATACAGGTTTATTAAAGGGGATTGGCGCACCAAAATCTCGTATGTTATATTCGGATTCGGGTGCTTTTCGCGCAGTCCCAAACAGTTTTTAAAAGGTCTGTTATGGCTTGCCGTAGAAGTTGCGTTCGTATTATATATGGTCTTCTTCGGCTGGCAGTATCTGTGGAAAATGGGATCGCTCGGCGACGTGCCTGTTGAGTATATAAAGGGCGAGCCTGTAGGCGACGACTCGTTGCAGATACTTATTTACTCGGTCTTTTCCATACTTTTAATAATCTTCTTTGCGTACATGTACGTTAAGAACACGAAGGTCGCTTACGATACGCAAAAGCATGTAGAGGAGGGTAAGCCGTTAAGCACGCCCAAGCAGCAGCTTAACTATGCGCTTAACGACGGCTACCACGTAACCGTGCTCGTTCTACCTATACTCGGCGTTCTCCTTATTACGATAATGCCGCTTATAATAAACATACTCGTTGCGTTTACCAACTACGGGCGCGTGGACGGCGTTACGCATTATGCGCCCGGAAATCTGATAGATTGGACAGGCTTCCAAGCGTTTGAAAAGGTGTTCGGCTCGCAGTACGGCGAGGCTATTTGGAACGTACTTGCCTGGACGCTTATTTGGGCGGTGTTTGCTACGTTTACCAACTTCTTCTTCGGCATGTTCCTTGCTATGATGATTAACAAGAAGTCGATTAAGATGAAGGTTTTCTGGCGCACCTGCTTCGTTCTCGTAATAGCGATACCCGACTTCGTAACGCTCCTTATGATGAGCAAGTTCTTCTCGTACAGCGACAACCCGTCGCTTTCCGGTCCGTTTAACCTTATTATAAGGGAATGGTTCGGCGTGGATAAGTTTAACTACGACTGGTTCGGAACCACGGTAGGTAACGAGATAACCGCTAAGGTAATGGTTATCGTAGTCAACCTGTGGCGCGGCATGCCGTTTACGATGCTTGCCACCTACGGAATACTTATGAATATTCCCGAGGACCTTTACGAGTCGAGTAGGATAGACGGCGCCGGTCCGGTAAGACGGTTTGTGTCCATTACATTCCCGTACATAATGTTCGTTATGGGTCCTCAGCTTATTACGACCTTTACCGGAAACATAAACAACTTTAACGTCATATTCTTCTTGACGGGCGGCGGACCTAACCATTTGTATCAGAGCGGTAAGACGGTAGGCGCAACCAACCTACTTATTACCTGGCTGTACTCGCTGACGATAAGCAAGCAGGATCCCGAATACAACTACGGATCGGTTATCGGCATCTTTACCTTCCTTATCAGCGCCTTCTTTGCTCTCATCGTGTTTAACAGCTCCAAATCCGTCAAACAGGAGGATACTTTCCAATGATAGGCATTAAATCCAAGCGTATCATATCGGATACGATTATATACGTAGTCCTCACGTTAATGGTTGTTATTTGGCTGTTTCCGCTGTTGTGGATGGTACTCCGTGCTTTCGACGTTCACAGCAACAGCAGCTCGCTTACCGTTTTCCCCGAGGAATATACATTTAACAACTTCCTCGCGCTGTTTGTGGGCGGACATGATTTCTGGCCGACTAAGTTTGACCCTCTCGATTACAAAACAAACCCGTACGGCACCTGGATGATTAACACGGCGATTATCGCCGCGGGCGCTTGCATAATCTCCACGCTTATGGTGCTTATGGTGTCGTACGCGCTGTCGAGATTGCGCTTTAGCATGAGAAAGAAGCTTATGAACATCGCGCTTATTCTCGGCTTGTTCCCCGGCTTTTTGTCAATGATAATCTTGTACTACTTCTTCAAGAATATCGGGCTTGCGGCGTCGACGTCGCGCGTAATGAACCTTATCGGTCTTATACTGTCGTACTCGCTTGCGGCAGGTACAGGCTATTATATCGTTAAAGGCTTTTTCGATACCGTGCCTTCGGCCATCGACGAGGCGGCGCGCATAGACGGCGCTACCAAAAACCGCATATTCTGGCAGATGATTATTCCGCTCAGTAAACCGATTATCATATACACCGTACTTACGACCTTTATCGGTCCCTGGTGCGACTTTATGATGGCTAAGGTATTCGTCGGCAACAACATCGACAGCATGACGATTGCGGTAGGCTTGCAGAAGTGGATTGCCGACCGCGAAATTTCGGAAGACTACTTCACTCGTTTCTGTGCGGGCGGCGTCGTTATTTCCATTCCCATCGTTACGCTTTACCTTATTATGCAAAAGTTCTACGTCGCGGGCATTACCGGCGGCGCGGCAAAAGGTTAATATATGTTTACGGCTACAAAACCTCACGGCAAGACGCCGTGAGGTTTTGCGCCGTTTTATACGATACGAGGCGCAGTGAATAGGGTAACGGGGAAAAGTTTAAAGTAAACCCCACCGTCACTGCGTGAAGCCTCCCCCTTTGGCTAACGCAAAAGTAGGAGGCAAGTACGCGCCGCAAAGCCTTGCCGTCCACTTTTTGCGCGAGGCGTGCAAAGGAGCAAGTACCTGCGGAGCGGAAAATTTTTTTGTTACAACGGTTTTTACACAATTTTATTATAAGAGGAGAGTATATGAAAAAGAAAGCAATAGCGACTGCAGCGATATCTATATCGCTTGCCGCGTCGATGGCGCTGAGTGCGGTGGGATGCGTTATGGAAGACGACCCGTCGTCTAAAGTCAATCCCGCGGCGCCCGAAAATACGTACACCTACGACATGCCCGAGGACTATAACCGCACGTATTACGAGGTTTTTGTGCGTAGCTTTGCCGACGGCGACGGCGACGGAATAGGCGATCTCCGCGGGCTTATAGACAATCTCGATTATCTTAACGACGGCGACGACTCGACGACGGACGACCTCGGCATTACCGGGCTTTGGATGATGCCTATAAATCAGTCCCCGTCCTATCACAAGTACGACGTCGAGGACTACTACGATATAGACGACGAGTACGGCGACCTCGGCGACTTCGACGAGCTCGTGCGCGAGTGCGACAAGCGCGGCATTTGGCTCCAGATGGACCTTGTACTTAACCACACCTCGAGCAAGCATCCGTGGTTTAAAGAGCTTATTGCCGACGCACGTGCGGGTATCGATCCCGCTAACAGTAACGCCATGCAGCGCTATAATGTGGTTAAGCAAAACGTCAGACCGGGCGAAAAATGGTATACCGTTTCGGGAACGACAAATTACTATTACCTCGGTAACTTCTCGTCCGATATGCCCGATCTTAATTTAAGCAATCCCGAGGTTAGGGAAGAGATTAAGCATATAGTCGACTTCTGGCTGGAGCGCGGTATTCGCTCCTTCCGTCTCGACGCGGTGCCTTGGGCTATGGAAAACGCGGTAGTCTACGGCGCAAACGCCGAGTTCTGGACCTGGTTTAACGACTACTGCAACGAGAAGGGCAAGGAAGTTTACGGCAAGAGATACCCGGGGCTTAACCGTTATTGCTATAACGTAGGCGAGGCGCTTACCTACGACAACAGTATTGTCGAAGAGTTTTTCGAGAGCGGAATGAGCAACTTCAACTTCTCGCTCGGATATAACAGGGAAACCGGCTACGTAGGCGTTGTCAATAATTGGAGCAATACAGGCGGTGTCGGGCTTGCAAACAACATAAAAACAATTCAGCAAGGCGTGCTCGCCAAAGACGAAAACGCGATCCTAAGTAACCTTATAACCAACCACGATATCGACCGTTTTTCGGGCTTCCTTAACGACGATCCCGTTAAGATGAAGGCGGTCGCTTCGCTTTACATGCTTTCGCCCGGCAACTGCTACGTCTACTACGGCGAGGAAATAGGCGCTAAGGGTGTGGGCAACGATCCCAGCAAGCGCTTACCGTTTAACTGGGGGGACGGCTCCGACAGAATAGTCACCGTAAACCCGCCGAGCGTAGACTACACCGGCGAGCAAATTCACGGCACGTGGAAGAGTCAAAACTCCGATCCCAAGTCGATACTTACCTATTACAGACAGGTCATTCAGATAAGAAACCGCTTCCCCGAGATTTCGCACGGCGTAATTACCCCTTACGGCATCGATAACGGCGGCAAGCTTGTTCCGCTTTCGGATACGAATACGCCGCAGGCGCTTATAGCGGCAAACGAGGCTAATAAGACTGTTACGGCGTACGAGCTTACCTACGGCGAGCGCAAGATTCTCATCGTTCACAACCTTGTTGAGGGCGGCGCCGTTCAGCTCGATACTTCGGCGTTTGCAAACTACAAGCTAGAAGCGTCCTTAAGCGCCGACGGCGGCAAGGTGGAGCTTTCGGGCAGCACGCTCAAGATGGACAAGGCAACCGTTGCGGTACTGAAGGCTTAAAAGGGGGAAAACCGAAATGAGAAAAAGTAATTCCGTAAAAATAACAGAGGCTTTTCGCAAAATCGGCATTGCGGTTATTATCGCGGTGCTCGCGCTTATATCTATTCCGTTTTGGGGGCTTATCGGCTCTTCGGCAAAGCCCGTAGCTAAAGCCGAGGAGGAAACGATGGTGTCGCCGCCCAGAAACGCGGCTCGCACCGTCGAGGTGACTATTAACTACTTCCGTCCTAACGCCGACTACGCCAACTGGAATCTTTGGATTTGGCCCAACGGTGGCGACGGCAAGGCGTACCAGTTCACTTCCGAAACCACAGCAACCAAAACAGGCTCCAAGGTTTGGAAATCGGCTACCGCAAATATCGAGGGCGTTTCGGACAGCGGAAAAGAGGCAATAGGCTTTATCGTCCGCCTCGGCGAGTGGCAGGAAAAGGATATTTCGAGCGACCGCTTTATCCTCTCCGAAAAGATAGTTGACAACAAGGTCACTATTTGGGTCGTTTCCGCCGACTCCGAATTCTACTATAACGAGGCAGATATTATGTTCGGTGCAAAAATCACCACGGCTAAATTCACGTCGTTCGACAACGTTTTCATCAAGACCGGCGCGCCCGTAACGGGCACGTCTGTATTCGTCGTCCGCGACGAAACCGACGATATCGTCGGTATGATGTACGGATCGGACACCGCCGTATTAAACAAGACTTCGTTTAACATTCCGCTCCAAAAGTCGATTAAGATAAGCAAGACGTACACCGTGTACGACGAGCCGACCGTAGAGTTCGATCCCGACAAGCACTTCCTTAAGCATGCCGTAAACATCTCCGACCTTTACGGACTTAAGACGTTTACAGACGCGTACAACTACGACGGCGCGCTCGGCGCGGAGTACTCCGAGACTTCGACAACCTTCCGCGTGTGGTCGCCCGCCGCAACTTCGATGGCGGTTAAAATCTACACGACGGGCGACGAGGAAGAGACGGTAACCGCGCAGCCTATGAACGTATCCGACAAGGGCGTTTGGACGCTTACCGTGTCCGGCAATCTCGACGGCAAATACTACACCTATGAGATAAACGGCGAAAAAGAGGTCGTCGACCCGTATGCGACGAGCGCGGGCAGAAACGGCGTTCGCGGCATGATTATTAAGCCGGGCTCCGCAGACCCCGAGGGTTGGGCGACGCATAAACGCCCCGAAAAGCGCAACAGCTATTCCGACGCCATTATCTACGAAGCGCATCTCCGCGATCTTACAATCAACGAAAACTCCAACGTTCCCGCGAATAAACGCGGCAAATATCTCGGTCTTACCGTTAAGAGCGAGGACGTCGGCGGTAAGCTTACGCCGCTTTCGTACCTTAAAGACCTCGGTATAACCGAAATCCACTTCCAGCCGCTGTTCGACTTTGCCTCCGTTCAGGAAAACTTTAACGAGGCGACCTACATCGCGACGGGTGAGAACACTCAGTTTAACTGGGGCTACGACCCGCTCAACTACAACGCTCCCGAAGGCTCGTACTCGTCTAATCCCGCCGACGGCAAGACGCGCGTCAACGAGATGAAGCAGATGATTATGGCGCTTCACGAGGCGGGTATCCGCGTAATTATGGACGTCGTGTACAACCACGTTTCTAGTGCGCCCGCGTCCAACTTCCAGGCGCTTATGCCTTATTACTACTTCCGCACCGATTCTAACGGCGAGTTTACCAACGGCTCCGGCTGCGGCAACGAGACGGCTTCCGAGCGCTATATGTACCACAAGTTTATGATCGATTCGGTCGTGCATTGGGCGAGCGAATACAAAATCGACGGCTTCCGCTTCGACCTTATGGGGCTCCATGACGTGGAAACCATGAACGATATCTACGACGAGCTCCAAAAGCTCGACCCCGATCATGACGTAATGGTCTACGGCGAGCCCTGGGACGCCGGCTCTAACGCGCTTCCCGATTACAAGTTAGCCGCGAATATGGCAAACGCGCGCAAAATGCCCAACATCGCGATTTTCAACGACATCACCCGCGACGGGCTTAAAGGCAGTGTTTGGTCATCTACCGATACCGGATTCGTGTCCGGGCTTGCTTCCTCCGACAACGCCATTTATATCGGCGCGGCGGGTGCTACCAACCTTAAAGGCGTTAACTACGCGCAGTTCGACAAGACTCCGTTTGCCGTGAGCCCCATTCAGAACATCAACTACGCTTCGGCGCACGACAACGAAACGCTGTGGGATAGGCTTAACGGCTCGGTCAAGGCTGACGCCGATGCGCTTAAGGCGATGAACAGGCTGTCCGCGGCGGCGGTGCTTACAAGTCAGGGCCCTGCGTTCTTCCTCGCGGGCGAGGAGATGCTCCGCAGCAAAAAGATAAGCGCGCAGGACAACTCCACCTACGGCTACGACGGCAATATCGCTTACTACCTTACCGACAAAACCTACTACTATTCGCGCAACTCCTACAAGTCGCCCGATTCGGTCAACGCTATCGACTGGAGCCTTGTGGATGCGAATAAGGATATGGTCGAGTTCTACAAAGGTCTTATCGCGATAAGAAAGGCTCTGCCCGAATTCCGCCTTTCCAATAAGGGCGACGTATCGAACGGCGTTACAATCCGCGACTACAATATGTCCGACGGCGTAACCTCGTACATTGTAAAAGACCCCGCGTCCGACAACTACTCGGTAGTTCTGTTCAATAACAATACCGACAGCCGCAGAGTGTTCGTTCCCGACGCGACCTATAAGGTTTACCTCGACGGCTCCAAAGCCTCCGCCGAGGGCTTAAAGAACTTCTCCGGCAACACCTACACCGTGGGCGCCCGCTCCGCCGTCGTTATGCGCGCAGAGCTTGACGCGGCCGCAGTCGCGGCTTGGGCGGCAACCGAGAATCCCGACGAAGGCACCGCCAACCTCGGACTCGCGCTCGGACTCGGTATAGGACTTCCCGTAGTAGCGCTCATTGCCGGCGGCGTTGTCTTCTTCCTCTCGCGCAAAAAGAACGGGGAAGCGGTGACCGAACCCGCTTCAGGCGCACAGCCCGCAGGCGATAAGCCCGAAGAAAGCGACGAGTCTGCCGCTACGGTCGAGGAGCCTGCGAATGAGCCTGAACCCGAAGAAGCGCCTTCGCCCGCGGAAGAACCTGCTCCCGTGGAAGAAGCTGCTCCCGAAGAGGAAGCCGTCGAAGAAGCGCCCGCCGAGGAGCCCGCTCCTACGGAAGAAAAGGAAGAGCCGAAAGCCAAACCCGCCGCGCCCAAAAAGTCCGCGCCCAAAAAGTCCACGAAGTCTTCTAACGGCAAGGGCAAGAAAAAGCAGTAAGGCGGCGATACGGCAAATAAAAGAGTAAAAAACTCTTTAACAATTTATCACAAAACAATAAGAGCAACGAGATTATTCCCCGTTGCTCTTGTTTTTTTAGCTGCAATATGTTATCATTTAAAAACGACGGTTTTACATCGCCAGAGGGAGAAGGAAACGGAAAAAGATTATCCTGCGCTCTACGATTTAATTAAAAAGCTTGGACAAAAAGATAAATATATAGATATACCCTTATATAAAAGATTCGAGGAATAGACTATGAAAAAACATATAAGAGCAATTTCGTTGATACTTATACTTTGCTTTGCGGCGGCGCTTATCTCGTGCGAAAAGACCGATCATAAAAAGATTGCCGAGGAGTATGCTAAGTTAAACAAAGCAGTCGAGAGTGGAATCGATTTTACGTGCTACGGCGAGTTTAACGGCGCGCACGTCGTCATGCTTAACGGCGTTTATCCCGACGCGCTGTCCGAGGAAACGGTGGACGGCGTAACCTTTTACCACTCGCAGATTAAGTCGTTCGACGTGTACAAAAACGGCAAATTTTATACACTTCGGGAAGCGTTCGATAACGGGCTCCTTACTCACGACAATCTTGTAACGTTAAGCGAAAGCTATAATCCCGAGAGGGCGGGCAAGTATTACACCCTTAACGTTATCGACCTCGATAATTATATAATCGAGCGGCTTAACGGCACGTACAAAGCGGGAACGAGCGTTACCGTTAAAACGGAAGTTTTACTTGACGTCGATATGATAGCGTACCTTAACGGCGAGTCTTTGGGGAGGCAAACGGCCGTCCTCGAAAACGACGAATATCATTGGGAATTTTACTTTACTATGCCCGAGTGCGACTCGACGCTTACATTTGAGTTAAGCGGCGGCATGTTTTGAGAGGGTTCGGCAGAATGGACAATAAAACGAATAAACCGCAGATTACATTACAGCTTATGAGCGTAGAGGATAAGCCGCTACTTGCTCGGCTTTTGGAATTATATCACTACGAGTTTACGGCTTACACCGGCGCGGATATCAGCGCATACGGGTGCTACGGATACGACCATATCGACGATTATTGGAACGAAGAGGGTCGGTATCCTTATTTAATTCGCGTGGACGGGAAAATCGCGGGGTTTGCCTTGGTCTGTCCGTACTGTAACTTTATAAAAGGCGAAAACGTTAGAAGCATAGGCGAGTTTTTTGTCATGATTAAGTACAGGCGAATGGGCGTGGGTAAAAAGGTTGCAAAAGAAATATTCGACAGGCATAAAGGAACGTGGGAGTTGTGCTACTTAAAAAAGAACGCCCCATCGCTCGCGTTTTGGAAAAGCGTGCTGTCCGAATACACAAACGACGACTATTCCGTTTGCGGGGAAAACGACAGAGTTGTAGGCTTCACATTTAAGAGTTGAACGGGAAAGATAAAAACTTTTTCGACGGAGGAATTATGCGGGACGAAAAGGGCTTCGATTTATGGGCGGACGACTACGACAAGGCGGTCGGTATTATAGAGGACGCAAGGTCGTATCCGTTTGCCGGGTACAAAGAGGTGCTCGGCTATATCTTTCGCGTCGTTACGGCAAAAGAAAAAGCCAAAGTCTTGGACTTGGGCTTCGGTACGGCAACGCTGACGGCAAAGCTGTATGAGCGCGGGTGCGAAGTTTGGGGACAGGATTTTTCCAAAAGAATGTTAGAGCTTGCTCAAAGCAAAATGCCTTCCGCGCACTTATATCAGGGCGATTTTTCGCAAGGACTTGTTCCGCAGATAAAGAGTAATACCTACGATTTTATAGTCGCCACGTATTCGCTTCATCATCTATCGGACGAGCGCAAAATAGAGTTTATCCCCGAACTAAAGTCGTTGTTAAAGCCGAACGGAAAAATTTTAATCGGCGACGTCGCGTTTCCTAACGGAAATGAAATGGCGCTCTGCCGTGAGCAATCGGGGGAGGACTGGGACGAAAAAGAATTCTATTGGGTGTACGACGAAATAAGTAAGGCTTTTCCGCAAATGGAGTTTAAGCGGTTTTCCAAATGCGCCGCCGTTATGACTATATGTAAGTGATAATTCGGTCGGGGACTGTAAAGCGTCCTCGACTTTTTTTATTACGTCCTTCATTTTAACCGCTGCTCGAAGCGGGCGATAAGGTTGCCGTCTCTGCCGATAAAAAACTTTGTGAAATTCCATTTTTTCTTGCTATTATTTTTGTAGTCCTTATCGTTCGACTTTGCCGCGAGCGCTACCATTTTGCCCATAAATCCGCTAAAGCCCTCGAACTTGCCGTTTTCTTCCGGCCACTTGTAAAGAGGAATCTGATTTTCGTCGCAAGCGCGCTTAGTTTATTCTTTTTACTTTTCCGTCCGTTATGGAATAGGCCGTTCCGCGTATTGTTGCGTTTCCCTTGTCAATCAAGATATACGAAAGATTGGGAATGCCTATAAAAGTTTTCCCATTCGACATGGGGAAAATATAGTCGTTTACAATATCTATCTCGTCGCAGGGGAGCTGATACGATTTTGTTTCGCCGTCGAAGTGTGGGATTATTATTTTATCGTAAAAGCCGAGTCCGTCAACCCACAGCGGCGAGCCGACGTCGCCGGTTTCCTCGGGGAAGTTGAAAATCGTTTTACAAAGATTCATCGCGCCCGCCGATACCCCTACAACAAGCCCGTCGTATTTTTTCAGAATTTCGCCGAGTTTTATTCTGTCGAAAAAGTCGCGCTGGCAAAGTATCTTGCCGCCCGAAAGGATTACAAGGTCTGCTTCGAGTATTATGCTCGCCGCCTCGGAGGCGTTTCTTTCGTCGAGTAAAATCTTTTCCTTAAAGTCGAGACCGCTAAGCGCGAGCCCTTTGAAAACGGGCGGGGCGGAGAGGTCGTTATGCTCTGTATCGAACGGGTCGTTGGCGACGTAAACGACGCGGCCATGCTTAGTCAGGCGAGAGGTAAGCTCGGTAAGTATGCCGTTGTCGTCGGAAAGAGGCTGCGGGCATTTGATTCCCTCCTCGTCGTAATAATGCGTAGCAAGAATACTCGATAAAATAATCGTCATAATTTTATACCTTATCGTTTTGGCAAGTATAACAAATGCTTTAATTATTGTCAATAACGGGCAAAATAAAAGTTTTAATCAAATAACTCGGTTTCCGAACGGATATGTTATTGTGGATATTGACAGCTTTCAAAAGCTATTGTATAATACAGCATATATAATGATATAAAGAAATAGGGTAGAGTATGGGAAAAAGAAAGCATTTTATAAACTGTGTGTTGTTTTTACTTATTTCTATCTGCTTTTCGTTTGCTCTTTTGGCATGTAACGCCGACCCGACGGAACCGGAACAGGACCCGGGGTATAGAGCTATGACAATTTATGAATTATACGCAGGATCGGAAAACTATTCCTTTGCGAAAATAACCGTAACATCTGTGAAGGATACGGTTTATTCCGACTTGTTTTATGATGATAAAAGATATCTGATACTCGAAGGTGTTGTTGAAGAGGATTATTATTGTAAACTTGAAAGAGGCGTCACTGTTAATATACCTATTCTTCTTAACAAAACAGGCGATACGTATTTTGACGTAAATACTATTGTGGAATTATTGATGCAAAGCGAAACGTTATTCGTTTATTTCAGGGATAGCAATGACAATGAGTTGCAATTGTATCCGCAGAACCAAAAAGTGCAATTTGATTCTTTAACATCTCGTATTGTCCTTGCTTTTAGCAATATGATTCTATGTACAAACGGAAAAACGGATTTAAAAAAGATGAGTGATTTCCTTGACAGTCAAGACGTGTCATATGTGCCGTTTAATCTATACGGTGACTATGTGAGTTATATAGATGATATGATGGATATAGATACCGTATCAAACAACTTAAAAACTCTTTACGAAATAATTAAAAATAAAAAGAGGTGAATTTATGAAAAGAATTAAAGTCAGGTCCTTTGCCGTAACGCTGATGATGGCACTTTTGATTATGTTTTTCACTTTGATGCTTTTTACGAATTATGGGTTTGTGTCCATTGCTGAAAGCGAAACATCTGTAAAACAATCGGATGAATTGAGAGAAGATATAAATAAAAACAATCTTCGTGTGGATAACGCTGTAGAATCGGGTATTCAAGACTTTATCGATGTTGATGATATTGAAAGCCCGTTTGAGAATTTAACAATACCATCGAACTGTGTTATAAATGTTTATTCTTCCACGCAAACAATTCTTGACTCGATCTTGTCGGAGGCGGAATTCACAATTGAAGGTACTATTTCGAGTAATGCTGGAACATTTAATATTAACGATTATTATGATTTTGCTGATAGCAATAAATTCCAGATAGCTGAATGGGCGCATAAAGTCGGTTTGATTTCGTACGAAGAAAAAACTGAAATCTATTGTGATTTGTTGTTGGAGAAGAAATTTAATAACGTTATATGCCTTGAAAGCATTATTGATGAAATCCGTGTTTACTCTGACACCGTTGATGATATACCATTTCAGGACAAATTAAACGCTGCTGTGGACCCTAGAAGTGTATTCTTTTACGATGAATCAATAGCTTCGGTAGACATAGTAGCTTTATCAAATGAGCTAAACTATTCGAGTGCAAACTTTAAGATTTATTATGATGCGAGTTCTATAATTTTAGCAGATGCTATAAGGGTAGCCAATTTTTTTGAGAGCATTCGAATCAAGTACTACAACATGGGTTTTAACTATCCTAAGTTAGAACCCTCTCAATCTTTATATCGTGTTTATCTTGACCCCAATAGCAACGGTAATACTTTGGGAACAACGACTAAAGTTAATGTTTCCGGGAATACATGCGCTAGTTACATATATCTATATAATTTTCATAGTTTAAATGATCAGGTGCGTGCAACCATAGCTCATGAATATTTTCATGCTATTCAAAATAGTTACAATCATCAAAGTGGCTGGTTTAAAGAAGCATGTGCGAGTTGGGGAGCGATAAATACCTGTGACGTATATACAAACACCTTGGGCTGGATAATGGATTTTATAGCAAATTCTACAAGTATTTCTATGCATTCTTTGTCTGGATATGATGCGGTTGTTTTTCCATTAACAATACAAAGAAACTACGGCGGAACTGACGCGATTCTTTCCATATATAAGGAATACAATAAATATAGTGCGGATATTGTTTTTTCTTCTTTAACGATGGTTGTGAGTGATGGTATTTTACACAATGGTTATTCGTGCAATTTTAGTGATGCATATAAAAGCATGTCCGCATTTTTGATAAACCCTCGCGTTTGGCTCAATTCTGTGATAGATACAACAAAATTGTTCGGAGTTACCCCAGTGAAGCGTCGGCTGACAATCGCAACTCAATCTCTCAATGGCTCGTTGGATAGTTTTGCAAGCACGTATCTTGAGATAGAACTACCTAGTGGTGTTAGTGCTGGAAATGTTAAAATGGATGTTACTTTTTCAAGCGCGAACGGTTCAATTCAAACATATACTGTTGACAAAAACGGTGAGCATCAGATATTATATCCCAAGACATCTGCAACAGGAATTTGTAACATTGAAAGAACGGATATTGGTAATGAGATTAATACATTGATTTTTGTTTTAAGCAACACGGATTTCAATTCTTCAATAACATATACTGCCAATATATCATATAGCGCTTGTAATGATGTAATTTCATTTGAGAGCAATACGCGATATGTCGAAGAGATGTGCTATATTTCTGACGGTAGTTATAAAGAATACTCTGTAAATTTTGCTACGTCTGGCTATAAAACAATGCAGCTGTTTAGTCCATTTTACACAAGAATACGACTATATTCTGCAAGTGGATCATTATTGGCTAGCGACTCTATGAGCGGGTATATGACCGCTGGTTTTATTTGTTATAAGGTAGATGCTAATACAAACTACAAGATACGTGTATCAGGTTATGAAACAACAATTAATGGATATTTAAAATTATCAATTATCCCTGCGCATGGAGAATAAAAATCTGGTATCACATCATTGACATCATATGCAAATATATATCATTTAGGTAGTGATGAGACTCTCTCTTGGTCGAGCTCTTTTGAGCAAAATTATGTTATTATGGCAAAATATAGACCTGAGGTGCCGGGGAATTATGTTTTTAATTTGGATAGCACTTTTGACAATTATTTATATGTAATTGATCCTCGTAGTAGTGAAATATTAGTTAATAATGTTGACTGTAATGACGATGGTGGTTCTGGGTTTAATGCAAAGCTGACTGTTAATTTAGAAACAGGTGTTGATTACCTAATTATTTGTGCCAAGTATAATCCGGGTGCTTCTTTGAATAGTGCGGATAGTAATATCATACGGCTACAAATAAGTCAAACAGGGCTTCCATATATTCCTAATAATCCTGAATATTTGCAACTGAAACTTCTTTCAAGAAGCGGGTTTATTGTTTATGACTGGCTTGTCAGAATTTACAATCCTAATCCATATGCTGCACATGTAACATATAATTCAAAGATGTGTTTTGAATCTGATGCTAAAAATTTTACTGGTTTGAAAGATTTAGTTACAGTAACAATACCGTCTTACAGTTCAATAGCAGTAACGATAAAAGGTAATGGAACAGCAGGTTGGATAACTACATCTATTGATTACAGCTATTGCGGGCAGGGTTACCGTAGGGTTGCATGTGCAAATGGCTTAAGCGGAAGTCTTACGATGAATGCCCCTGTAAACACGCAAATTACTTATAAATAAAATTCTAGTTTACAAAAATTTAAAGAGGGTCGACAAAACGGCTAACCCTCTTTTTACATTTGTAAAAATCCCCTTAGACGTTACGGTTTTAAACGGCGTTTTTGTTGCGGTTTTTACGTAAAGCAATATGCGAAAAAATATTTATAAGTTTTTTATAAATTTATTTAAAAAAGGCAAAAATTCGTTTGACACGCTTGACAAGCTGTGATACAATATCAAAATGCCTTATTATGCCCCTATTTGGGTAAAACGGGCGGCACAAATCTATATAAAGAAGAGAAGGCTAACGGTTGTTAATAGGTATTCTCATCTGAAATATCGGTTAATCGGCGGCGAAAGAGGGACGCTTCGCTCCGATTTTGTGCGTGAAATTTTTTAGTTAATATGGCATTTCCCGCCGAAAAACGCGGCAATGCGGACTAGTAATGTAAACCACCTTTAGGAGTTTGTATGGCTGACAGGAAAATCACAAAGGTTAAGTACGGCAATACCGAGCGAATGAGCTTCGCGCAGATTCACGAGGTCATCGATATGCCCGATCTTGTAGAGGTGCAAAAGACATCCTACAACGACTTTATCGAGAACGGAATCAGAGAAGTCCTTAACGACTATTCGCCTATTACCGATTACAACAAGCGCGTCGAGCTGTTTTTCGAGGACTACTCGCTCGGCTACCGCGACGGCACCAATCAAAAACGCAACTACACGGAAAAGGAGTGCAAGGACCGCGACGCGACCTTTGCCGTTCCGCTGTACGTTAAGGTAAGGCTTCGCAACTGCGAAACGGACGAGTCCACCCGTTCCGAGGTTTACATGGGCGATCTTCCGCGCATGACCCCCACCGGCTCGTTTATCATAAACGGCGCGGAGCGCGTTGTAGTAAGTCAGCTCGTTCGTTCCCCGGGCGTTTACTTCGGTTACGAAAAGGACAAAAAGACCGGTCAGGCGCATTACAGCGCCAACAATATCCCTACGCGCGGCGAGTGGCTCGAATTCGAAGAGGACTCGGCGGGCGTATTGTGGGTGCGCGTCGCTCGGCAAAAGAAAGTGCTTGCAACGGTGCTATTAAGCTGCTTGTCCGCGGTTACGGACGCAGGCTTCGGCACGGACGAGGCGCTTAAAAAGATGTTCAACAACGACCCTATGATAGAGGTTACTTGCGCCCGCTACGCCGACAAGGAGGACAAGCCGCCTCTCGACGAGGAGCGCGCGCTCTACGAGCTTAACCACAAGCTGCGTAACGGCGAGACGCCTACGATAGAGTCGATTAAAGCGTACATTTACGGCATGTTCTTCGACCGCCGTAAGTACGACATTTCGCGCGTGGGCAGGTACAAGTACAACAAGAAGCTTGCGCTTCGCTACCGTGCCGCGGGCTGCCGCGTAGCAAAGGATATTGTGGACGAGGACGGCGTAGTTTATGCGCGCGCCGAAAACAAGCTCGCTCACACCTCGGCGGACGTACTCACCGAGGAGCTCTGCGTTAAAATTCAGAACGCAGGCATAAACGAAATAAGCGTGCTCACCGAGGACGGCAAGGAGTTTAACATTATCTCCAACAGCCACGTCGACCTTGCCGACTATATCGACGTAAATCCCCGCGATATAGGCATTAACGAAATGGTTTACTATCCCGAGCTTAAAAAGCTTATGGAAGAGGCGGGCGGAGACAGAGCCAAGCTCGCCGACCTTTGCTCGCGCGACGTCGACAATCTTATAGTAAAGCATATCGTCGTAGAGGACATCATTGCGACCGTCAACTACATTATGGGTCTTCACCACGGACTCGGCTCGTGCGACAATATCGACCACCTCGGCAACCGCCGCGTGCGCTCGGTAGGCGAGCTATTACAAAACCAATTCCGTATCGGTATGGCGCGGCTCGAGCGCGGCGTGCGCGAGCGTATGCAGACCATGCGCATAGACTCCGACCACTCGCAGTCGCAGCAGGCCGAATCCGATCTTTCGCCGCAGACGCTTATAAACGTCCGCCCGATAACGAGCACGATAAGAGAATTCTTCGGGTCGAGCCAACTCTCGCAGTTTATGGACGAGACCAACCCGATTGCCGAGCTTACGCATAAACGCAAGCTGTCCGCGCTCGGTCCCGGCGGCTTGAACCGCGAGCACGTTACCTTTGAAGTCCGTGACGTTCACTACACGCACTACTCGCGTATGTGCCCGATTGAGACGCCGGAAGGTCAGAACATAGGTCTTATTTCCTCGCTTACAAGCTATGCGCGTATTAACGAGTACGGCTATATCGAAGCGCCGTACCGCCGCGTCGACAAGGTAAATCACCGCGTCACCGACGAGGTCGACTATTTGCCCGCCGACGAAGAGGACAGATACATGATAGCGCAGGCTTCGGAGCCGCTCGACGAAAACAATTGGTTTGTTAAACAGCGTGTTATGATGCGTCACCGCGACCTTATAGGCGAGGTTTCGCGCGACAGAATAGACTACGTGGACGTTTCGCCCCGCCAGATGGTTTCGGTTGCTACGGCGCTTATTCCGTTCCTTGAGAACGACGACTCGCACCGCGCACTGATGGCGTCCAACATGCAGCGCCAGGCAGTTCCTCTCCTTAAGACGGAAGCGCCTATCGTCGGCACGGGTATCGAGCACAAGATAGCCTACGACTCCGGCGTTATGGTTATAGCGCGTGCCGCGGGCGTAGTCGACTACGTGGACGCGGAGCGCATTATCGTAGTCGAGGAAGACGGCAACCGTCAAATGTATATCCTCAAAAAGTTTGTCGGCTCCAACCAAGGCACCTGCATTAACCAGCGCCCCATTGTAAATAAGGGCGACAAGGTTACAAAGGGTCAAGTCCTTGCGGACGGACATTCCACGTCGCAGGCTGAGCTCGCGCTCGGTAAAAACATTCTCGTAGGATTTATGGGCTGGGAAGGCTACAACTACGAGGACGCTATACTTATCAGCGAGAGAATAGCCAAGGACGACGTATTTACTTCCATTCACATCAGCAAGCACGAGACCGAAGCGCGCGACACCAAGCTCGGTCCCGAGCAGATTACCCGCGACATTCCCAACGTTTCTCCCGAGGCGCTTAAAAACCTCGACGAGGACGGCATTATCCGCGTAGGCGCGGAGGTAGGCTCCGGCGACATTCTCGTCGGCAAGGTTACGCCCAAGGGTGAGACCGACCTTTCGCCCGAGGAGCGCCTTATCCGCGCGATATTCGGCGACAAGGCGAGGGAAGTGCGCGACACGTCGCTTAAGGTTCCCAACGGCGAGGGCGGTATCGTAGTAGACGTTAAGGTGTTTACACGCGCCAACCGCGACGAGATGAAGCCGGGCGTAAACAAGCTTGTCCGCGTATATATCGCTCAAAAGCGTAAGATTTCGGTAGGCGATAAGATGGCGGGCCGCCACGGTAACAAGGGCGTTGTTTCCCGCGTTCTCCCCGAGGAAGATATGCCGTTTATGGCGGACGGAACGCCCCTTCAGATTGTTCTTAACCCGCTCGGCGTTCCGAGCCGTATGAACATCGGTCAGGTGCTCGAGGTCCACTTGGGACTTGTCGCAAAGGCGCTCGGCTGGAAGGTTTCCACCCCCGTTTTCGACGGCGCGATAGAGTCCGATATAGAAAAACTGTTACAGCAGAACGGCTACGTTTCGCCCACAGGCGAGGTAGACGGCAAGATTCAGATGTACGACGGACGTACGGGTGAGCCGTTCGAAAACCGCTCCACGGTAGGTTACATGTATATGATTAAGCTTATCCACCTTGTAGACGACAAGATTCACGCTAGATCCACAGGCCCGTACTCACTCGTAAC
>JAFLVE010000027.1 GCA_022511445.1 Clostridiales bacterium
ACCCATGTTCACCAACAAGAAGCGCGCCAAGGAAGCGAACGAGCTTCACAATTCGCTTAAGCCCGGCGACCTTATTAAAACCGTCGGCGGAATCATAGGAACTATTTTGGAAATCCGTCAGGTATCTCCCGCGGACAAAGAGATGGTTATCGAGACAGGCGTCGGCGACAACAAAACTACCTTGGTGCTCGATATTCAGGCGCTTTATCAAGTTCTTTCCCATGTAGAAAGTCCTTCCGACGATAACGCCGAAGCGTCCGTCGAAGAGAGTGCGGAAGAGGCAAGCGAGGCTATCGCTAAGCCCGAAAACGAGCCCGAGCCCGTCGCGGATACCGTCGCTCCGGTAGAACAAGCGGCACCCGCAGCCGAAGAAACCGCCGCGGTTGCCGAAGAGGAGCCCGTCGCGGCTGAGACGCCTGTCGAGGAAAGTCCCGAAAAACCTTCCGAGCCCAAGGCAAAGTCGAGCAAAAAGGTTCCTATCAAAAAATCGACAAAAAAGTAATTGTATAATTTATTCTACAATCGTAACCCTTCGCATACCTTAATTGTGTAAGCGGAGGGTTTTTGTATGGCTAAAGGTGAAGTAAAAGAAAGAGGATACTTATTCGAAATAGTAAAGGCAAATATAATCGCGCTTATAATCGCACTCCTTTTGGTGCTTTTGTCCGCGCTGTTTGTCAAGCTGTTTAACGCACCGGACGGGGCGATACCGATAATCAATCAGGTTATTAAGAGCTTGGCGATTTTCATCGCGTGCCTCATCTCGCTGAAAAAGCCGAAAAACGGTTGGCTTCGCGGAATGATTTGCGGGTTTATTTTCGTATGGATCTCGTTTACCGTGTTTTCGCTCCTCGACGGGAAATTCGTATTCGGGCTGTCTCTTCTTAACGACTGCGTTCTCGGTACCGTTTCGGGTATGATAAGCGGAATAATTGCCGTCAATATCAGAAAACGTTGATTGCGTTTATTCGCGAATGGGTTTTAAGTTTTTTTCGCTAACGATAAATTTCGCATAATCGCTTGATTTTTCGGCGCCGATACGTTATAATAAGAAAAAAGCTTGGAGGACTATTATGACTCATATTCGCGTAATTAAGGAAGGTACCATCGATAACGGATGCGGCACGGCGTGCGGCGAGTGCCAGACGAGCTGCCAATCCGCTTGCAAGACAAGCTGCACCGTAGGCAACCAGTCGTGCGAGCGCAAAACCGTCAAGGTGCTTAACGAGCAGAAGAACAATCAAGATAAATAATGGTCCATACATTCGGATTAAACGGTCGGCTTTTCGCTCTCGATACGGAAAGCGGATCGTTTTTTGAAATCGACAGAGTAGTAAAAGCTCTTCTGGACGGCGGCGATATGTCGCCGTTTTCGTCGTGTGAAATTCAATCCGCAAAAGCAGAAATAGACGAGCTTAAAAAGCGCGGCGTTCTTTATGCGGCGGAAATGAACGCAAGTCTACCCGAATACACACCCGTCATAAAAGCGATGTGTCTTAACGTGTCGCATAACTGCAACCTTGCATGCGAATACTGCTTTGCCGACGGAGGTACATACAGCGATGAGCGGCGCAACATGTCTTTCGAGACCGCAAAGGCGGCTATCGACATGCTCGTAGAGGCGAGTGGTGCAAGGCGCAATCTCGAGATCGACTTTTTCGGCGGCGAGCCCATGCTAGATATCGACGTAGTAAAACGCACCGTTTATTACGCGCGGTCGATAGAAAAAGAAAAGAACAAAAAATTCCGATTTACGATAACGACAAACGCATTTAAGCTTGACGACAGCGACATAGATTTTTTCAACGAGCAGATGTATAACGTCGTTATAAGTATCGACGGACGAAAGTGCGTTCACGACAGGGTGCGCAAAACGGTAGGCGGACAGCCCACTCACGACAAGGTTATTGAAAACGCTTTAAGGTTTAAATCGAAGCGTGTTGGGCAATATTATGTACGAGGCACCTTTACAAGATACAACCTCGATTTTTGTTCGGACGTGCTTTATCTTAACGATTTAGGCTTCGACCAAATTTCTATCGAGCCCGTCGTACTGAAGTCGGACAGTCCCATGTCCATCCGCGACGAGGACATACCGAGGGTGCTTGCAGAATACGACAAGCTTACCGAGGAGTATATTGCGCGGCGCAAAACAGACAAGTGGTTTAACTTTTTCCACTTTATGCTCGATCTCGACACCGCGCCGTGTGCGGTAAAGCGGCTTAAAGGCTGCGGCGCGGGCGGGGAATACGTGGCGGTGTCGCCGGACGGCTCGGTATACCCGTGCCACCAGTTCGACGGCATCACGGATATGAAGCTCGGTACCATTTTTAATCCGAAGGAGCTTAAAGAGGAGATACGGAAAAGGTTTTATTATTGCTCGGTGCCAACGAAGCCGGAATGTGCTAAATGCTGGGCGAGGTATTACTGCTCGGGCGGATGTATGGCTAACTCTTATAAGTTTTGCGGCGACATCAATCTCCCGTATAAGCCCGCGTGCGAGCTTATGAAAAAGCGAGTCGAATGCGCCTTTGCCGTAAAGGCGATCGAGTCTGCTTCCGAATCCTGAGATTGTAGCTTTAACGGTTGTTTGACATTACCGATAAACGTCGCGTTGCGGCTGATAAAAAACTTGTAGGGCGGATAAAATCATTACAACCAAAAAAATATGCTGCCGATATGCAAAATATTTTGTTAATTACGGCTTAAATAATTGACTTAATTAATCTTATTTTATATAATAGTAGGGTATGCTGTTCGTAATATGGGTTTTTGTAACTGCGGACGGCAGGATACTGTGGAGAATAGCTCATGGAAGAAAACACTTCTTTGACGGAAGTCAAAGCCGGAGGGGTTGAAAGCGCCGAAGCAAAAGGCGGCTCGAAACAGTCCGGCGGAGCGGCGGAATACCAAAAACCGCATAAAGCCGTCAAGAAAAAATCGACAATAGCAAAGCTTGTGCTCATCGGGATAGTTCTCGTATTGGGCGTGATTTTTGCGTTTGTGCCGATGCGATTCGGGTTTACGCTTTACAACCCGTTCGCTCAATCGATAAGCCTCGGTCTCGACCTTAAGGGCGGCATTTACGCCGTCTATCAGGCAACCAATACCGATACCGAAAATTTCGATTCAAAAATGGAAGGCACGCGCTCCTCGCTCGAAAGTTTGCTTGTAAGCAAGGGCTACACCGAGGCGACTGTTGTTCGCGAGGGCGACAGCAGAATCCGTGTTGAGGTCCCGGACGTAGAAGACACCTCCGAGATTTTAAGCATAATCGGCGAGCCGGCCGAGGTTTCGTTTGTGCTTGACAGCACGAAAGAAACCGTTATTACCGGCGACGACGTAGTCAGAGCAACCTCCTTCTTCGATTCGAGCAGCGGCGGATATGCCGTCTCGCTCGAGCTTACCGCGGAAGGTCAGGACAAGTTCTTTAAGGCGACGAGCGAGCACGTAAACGAGACGATGAGCATCGTCGTAACAATCGGCGGCGAGTCGACCACGATAAGCTCTCCCACGATAAACAGTGCTATTAGCGGAAACGCGATAATTTCCGGTAACTTTACGGAAGAATCTGCGTCGAGGCTTGCCGACCAAATTATGAGCGGAACGTTCGACGTCGCGCTCGAGTTAAAAGAATCGGAGACCATTTCGGCAACACTTGGCGTGGACGCGCTGTACTACGGCGTTCTTGCCGGCGTTATCGGTTTTATCCTTGTTGTTATCTTTATGTGTCTCGTGTATAGGATGCTCGGCGTCGGCGCGTCGCTGTCCCTCTTCCTGTACGTTGTTATTTATCTGTTCTTCCTCGCGGTACTGCCTTGGGTACAGCTCACGCTCCCCGGCATTGCGGGTATCCTCTTGAGTATAGGTATGGCGGTCGACGCGAACGTCATTATATTCGAGAGAATAAAAGACGAATACAGAAACGGTAAATCCATTTTGGCGTCTTATCATGCCGGATTTAAAAAAGCGCTGTTTGCGATTCTCGACAGTAACGTTACTACGATTATTGCGTGTATCTTGCTTTTGCTCCTCGGCACGGGCTCGGTAAGCGGATTTGCTCTTACGCTCCTTGTCGGCGTATTAATCTCGCTCTTCTCGTCGCTTGTAATTTCCCGCGGCATTATTAAATACTTTATCAATCTTAACTCCTACGACGCGAAGCTTTATAACCTTAAGCGCGCCAAGCAGTTTGCGGGACTTAGCGCAGACGCTACCGACGCCGCCGTTCAAGAGGTAATGGATCAAGAAGCGGAAGAAAAGCGTTTGGCCAAAGAAGAAAAGAAAAAAATGAAGGAACTTGAAAAAAGCGCAGGCAAGGCTCGCCGCGCGAAAGAAAGCGAAGGAGGTGAGGCGTAATGAAAAACCCGATTGAATCCCTCCTCGAAAAAGATTTTCATATAGTCGAAAAACGTAAGATACTGTTTGCGATTCCGCTCGCTATCGTGCTTATTGCGGCTATACTCATGATAATCTTTAACTTTACTTTAGGCTCGCCGCTTAACCTCGGCACCGACTTTACGGGCGGCTACACCGTCGACGTTCAGCTCCCCAATAAGCTTACGGACGAAAACTTCGGTGAATACAGCGACCGGATCTACGACTTGTTTAAAGAGATTACTACCGAGGACGGCAACACCTACTCGGTGCGTATCGACGGAATACAGCGCCAGGGCTCCGGCGCCTCCAGCGCAATCCACGTAAAGTATTTTGCGGTTCGCGGCGTAAGCGAGTCGGAAATGCTCGATCAGGTAAACCCGGCTATACAAAAGAAGATAGAGGAAAGCGTTTTGCTTTTGATTCCTAACGTCGATATTGCCGGCAAGACCATTACTTTAACTTACGGCGAGGTTCTTTCTCCCGCTTCGCTCGAACTGAGAAGGGCGGCGTTTAAGAGTCTTTTGGACGACGAACTTAAGGATACCGTTACAATTTCCGGCGAGGTCGATGACGTTGTAAAGCTTAATCCCGACAACAATAAACAAATTGTTATACAGTGCGAGTCGGTTGCTTCATCGGACGCCGTAAAAAATGCGCTTGCCACGGGTATGAGAATTTCCGATACTTGGTCGGGTCAAGTCGTATTAAGCGGTGCTGTTGGCGCTACGGTTTCCACGGAGCTTATATTTAACGCCGTGCTTGCGGTCGCGCTTGCGCTTGTATTTATGCTCTGCTATATAGGCTTAAGATTCCAGCTTTCGAGCGGTCTTGCATGTATTATTGCGCTATTCCACGACATAATTATTATGTTCTCGTTTATGGCTATTTGCCGTATCGAGATTAACAGTACGTTTATTGCGGCGCTTATAACCATACTCGGTTACTCGATTAACAACTCCATTATCGTATTTGACCGCGTACGCGAAAACAAGAAGTCTATCTTCAATCAAAATATGTCGGCAGCGGAGATTGCAAACAAGTCCGTAAAAGAAACATTGATGCGTTCGATTAACACGACCATTACTACGCTTATTATGATTGTCATGGTTGCGATACTCGGCGTGACGGATATACAGATATTTGCTCTTCCCATTATAATGGGTCTTATATCGGGTACATTCTCGTCAATTTGCATTGCGCCCTCGCTGTGGGCACTGTTCCAAAACGTCGGAAAAAAGAAAAAGAACAATTTTAACTCGGAAACGAAGAACAAAAAAGAGAGCGAACATCCTGCGGTTTTGCCCGAAGCTAACGCTTAATAATCGATTAGACGCAAAAGCCTTCCAAAAGTGCGAAGGCTTTTTGCCTTAAAATTTTTATTATTTTCTTTAATTTTTGGTATAAGTTTGAGAGGGTTTAAGATAATGCATTTGCGTTCAAAAAAAATCAGCAACGTTACGCCGGATAATACTATTGTAGACGAGATAAGCGCTAAGCTTGGGCTTAACAGAAAGCTTGTAGAACTTCTTATAATGCGCGGCTATGATAATGTAGACAGCATTAACGTGTTTTTAAACCCCGACGAAAACAATTTTTATCCGCCCGAACAAATGCTCGGCATGACCGAATGCTGCGAGCGTATCGAATATGCTATAGAAAACGACGAAAGAGTAGTAATATACGGCGATTATGACGCCGACGGTATTTGCGCTTCCTCCATTTTATCGCTTTACCTTTCTTCGCGCGGGCTTAACGTTCATACCCATATTCCCGACAGAGTGGGAGAAGGGTACGGTTTAAGCGTAGACAGTATAGAGAAAATAATAGACGAAATTATGCCCGATCTAATTGTCACTTGCGATTGCGGAATTTCGGCTATTAACGAGGTTGAACATTGCAAGGATTTAGGGGTAGATATAATAGTCACCGACCACCACGAGGTGGGCGAGGTGCGACCCGACTGCATAATTGTAAATCCGCACCAACCCGACTGCAATTATCCTTTTAAAGATCTTTGCGGCGCGGGCGTTGCGCTTAAAATTGTTCAGGCTCTCGGCGGAATCGAGGCGGCAAGGGCGTTTTACGACTTGGCGGCTATTGCGACCGTTGCCGATTTGGTAAGTTTGACGGACGAAAACAGGCTTTTGGTCCAGCTCGGACTTAAAAGCATATCGGACAGTAAAAACTTCGGCGTGCTCGCTCTTACCGAAGCGCTTAAACTTAAAAACGTTACTTCTACCGATATTGCTTTTAAGATTGGACCGAGGATTAACGCCGCCGGAAGAATGGGAAGCGCATACCGAGCGTTCGAATTGTTTACTTCTCCCGATCCGCTTGTCGTAAACGACAGACTGAATCAAATCCTCGACGCTAACGTCGAGCGTAAGACGTTATGCGACGAGCTATACGACGAGGCGCTGAAAATTCTACACGGCGAGGATTTAATCAATAAGCGCGCGATTATCATTACAAGCGATAAATGGGAAAAGGGTATAACGGGTATTCTCGCGGCTAGGCTTGTCGGCGATTTTAAGCGTCCCGTGTTTATTCTCGTTAAAAACAACGACGAATATAAAGGCACCTGCAGAAGTATAGAGGGTATAAATCTTTACGAGCTTCTCAGTAAAAACGGTGATATACTAAAGGAGTTCGGTGGACATAATCAAGCCGCCGGATTTACCATTCTTTCCGAAAATATCCCGACTTTTAAGTCGCGTATTTACGCCGAACTCGATAAAGTGGATTTAAGCATGTTTATCCCGTCGCTTACTTATGACATGGAGCTTAAGGAAGAGGACATTACCAACGAGTTCGCTTTATCTTTGGATAAGCTTGAGCCCACGGGTAACAACGGCAATCCCAAGCCGATTTTTATGACCGTTACACAGTCTTTAACGGCGACTCCGTTAAAAAGCAACATAAACCACACAATACTTAAAACCCAGCGCGGTCTTAATCTTTTTGCATACAATTCTTACGCGCTCAACTCTTATTATAACGGCGCTACCGAACGAGAGCTACTGTACGAGCTTTCCGAGGGCGATTACACGCCGAGGCTGTATTTGCGCGGCTGCGCGGTAGACCGTCTTGCCGTTAACGATTCGCTTGCAAAGGCCGGATATCTTAAGCTGTTAAACTATCATAATTCCGATACGTCTGTTTATACGACGTACGACGAGAGCGAAATATCGGACCTTGTCGACAATCCGTTTGGAATATTGCTTATTGCGGGCTCCAAGGATACTTACCATAAGTATGCCGATATGGATTTACCTAATGTG
>JAFLVE010000028.1 GCA_022511445.1 Clostridiales bacterium
CACTTATTGGTCGCAATGCCGCAGGTTATAAGGTCGTTTGCCGTGCCGACGGCGGATTTACCCGTCTTAGAGGATATTACAAGCGGAGACGCCGTTGCCGAAACTCCGTCCTTGCACACAATTACAAAATCGCTTAAGCCCGCAACGTACGAGCTCATTCCGAAGTTACTGCCTTTAATAACCGTAATAACGGGCACCTCGCCGTAAGCTACGGTGTAAGCGCGGAGTATAGAAGCATAGGCCTCGAGACATTCGATACCTTCCGCAAAGCGTGCGCCCGCGCTGTCCCAAACGGCGATAAGCGGTTTATCCATACGCACGGCGTTGTTAATCGTGCGGGTTATCTTTTTGGCGTTAAGCGCCCCCACCGAGCCCTTAAGCACAGACGGATTGGTCGCAAAAATACAAACGGAAGTATCGTTTACGGTAGCAAAGCCGCTTACGACCCCCTCGCCGGGAGCGTCCGCAACGTCGTTTTCGGAGCACATTAATGCGTCCGTTTCGACAAAAGACTTATCGTCGATAAACGACCCGATAAAGCCTAAAATATCCTTGTTTGCCGCGGCAAGCTTGGTCTTTTGGTCGCGCAAAGTATCCATTGAATCCTCCGTCACTCGTACCCGAAAATGATTTCGCGGTAAAGAGATTTAATACCGATTACATTATACCACCGACTGATAAATTTTTCAACTTATTTATCGGTAAAATTATCCTTTTTTTGCTTAGCGGCTTATGTATCAAAGCGATTTAAGGTAGGCTATTTCCTCAGGCTTAAGGTACCGCCATTCTCCTCTTTTAAGCCCACCGACTTTTAAGTCCCCTATCGAAACGCGCTTTAAAAAGCTGACCGTCTTTCCCACCGCTTCGAGGATCTTTTTTATCTCGTGATTCTTTCCTTCCGCAACGGTAACGGTAAGCTTTGTTTCGCCCTTTTCCACGCCTACGACTTTTACCTCTGCGGGCGAATATTTAACACCCTCGAACTCGACCCCGTTCCTTATCTTTTTAAGCTCGGGATCTGTAAGCTCGCCCTCTACGCGCACCGAATACGTTTTTCGTACGGCGTTACGCGGATGCATGATAATATTGGCAAGGTCTCCGTCGTCAGTGAGGAGCAAAAGCCCTTCCGTGTCGTAATCGAGTCTCCCAACGGGGTAAACGCGCGTTTTAACCTTAACGAAGTCAAGAACGGTTTTTCTGCCCTTATCGTCGCTTACGGTGGTAACACAGCCCTTGGGCTTGTTAAGCATTATATACGTCTTTTTGTCCTTTAGTGTGACGTAATGTCCGTCCACTTCGACAATGTCGTAATCGTTAACGTCGGTGGCAAGATCGGTAATCTTTTTTCCGTTTATCTTTACCCTGCCGTCTATAACGAGCTGTTCGCACTTTCTGCGGCTGTCTATGCCGCAGCTGCTTAAATACTTGTTTATTCTCATAAAAAATCGACCCTGATATAATCATAGCCGATTTTGAAAAAAATAGCAAGTTAATTTTGCCGTGATTTTAAGATTGTGCAAAAGCCTTGTCCATAAGGCGCATACATTCCTCGAACATATTTCCGCAATTAAGCACCGTGCAGATATAACTCTTTCCGTCTCTGGTTGCGGACGACACCAAACAACGCCCCGCCGCTTTTGTAAACCCTGTCTTTATTCCGTTTCCGCCCTCGTAGTTAAACAAAATTTTGTTTTTGTTGGGGAAGTTTCTGTCGTACTCGTGATTGTGATAGGGCGTTCTGTGCCGTTTAGTGCTTACTATATCACGAAACACCCTATTTTGCATTGCGTAATACGAAATGGCACATAAATCCTTTGCGGTCGTGTAGTGGTCGGGATTGTGCAGTCCGTGAGGATTGGCAAAATGCGTGCCTGTTGCGCCCGCCCGCTCCGCGGTTTCGTTCATGAGTTTTACAAACCCCTCCACGCTGTCGCCCACAATTATTGCGAGCGCGGTCGCACAGTCGTTTCCCGATTGCAGCATGAGCCCGTACAATAAATCCCTCACGGAGAGCATTTCTCCGCGCTGAAGGTAGATGGACGAGCCCTCCACGCCCACCGCCTCGTCTGGTATTGCTACGGGTAGGTCGAGATTAGTCCAATGCTCGAGCACGGTTATTGCAGTGCAAATCTTTGTCGTACTCGCGGGATACATCCTTTTATCGCCGTTCTTTTGGTAAACAACTTCGCCGGTGTCGCCGTCCACAAGCGCCATAGCTATCGCGGAGCTTACCGTTTCCGTATTTTCCGCAATCGAAACGGACGAAGAAGGCAAAAATACGGGAAACGCGCACAGCATAACGAGTAGCGAAACAAACAAAAGCCTATAAAATCTCATTTGCGTTTACCGAAAATCGAGCCGAGTATATTTGGCACCGATTCGACGATTTTGTCGAAGGTGTTTTTATTGTCGCCCACGTTAAGCATACGCACAGATCTTCCGTCGCATATCAAAAAGCAAATGGGGCTTACCGACATTCCCGCGCCGGACGCACCCGCAAACGGATAATCGTTTATTTTCTGCCCGTACTCTCCGCCTCCCGTCACAATGCCTACGCTTATTTTACTTACGGGAATAACCGTAGTTCCGTCCGGCATTGAAATCGGCTGACCGACAATCGTATCGGTGTCGGTTAAAGAACGCATTTTCCCAAACGTACTGTCCATTATGCTTTCTATTGGGTGTTCGGTTGCCCTTTCGGGTAAAAGTGTATCCATAAAATCTCCCTAAATTTTGCTCTGTGCGAGCGATTTTTTTACTACCGTCTTTTTCTTTACGAAAAGTGCGGATATCGCCGCATATATAATATCCGCAATACAAAGCGAAATTATCCCACCGAAATCGACATAGAACCGTGCCATGTCAAAATCGGGCGTAATCTCAGAATAGTTGTCACAATCGAGTACCGAACAAGCGCCGTCAAAAGCCGAGTTTATCCACCCGAAAATAAGCGCCGTCGTCGCCGCGTCGCCCGTTCCCAAATTACAAATAAGCCCGAGATACCTAAAATCGATACGCCTAATAAGCTTAGTTCCCGCACGCGCGAGATACCGCAACAGTTTTCCGCTTGTTTTTTCCACCGTTTTCGTAACGTCCGTCGCAGTATCTACAACCTTATTGTAATTAGGGGTAAATTTGAACACCGTTATAAAAAACAGCTTAACCGTTACTAAAGCACTTTTTTCATCGCTGTCGAAAAAAACTTCAAAGCACAGTACGATACGCATAATCGAAATATGCAAAAACAAAACGGCTAAAACAATGTAAATCATATACATAGTTTTAACCGTTTAATAAGAAATATGAATCTTTAATTATTTGAGCGGACTAGTCGTTACCGTCCGTTGCGGCGGCTTCGGAATTAGGGTCCCCTTCAACCGTCTCGTCGCCTTCTATCATAACGACGTCCTCGCCCTCGAGAAAGTCGGGATTTTCGGCGTTATCGGCAAAGTTGTAAAGCGTTTCCTCCTCCTCGCTCGGCGCGCTCTCCTCTATCTCCCGTATCTTTTCGAGGAGCTCGTCACGACCAGGAAGCTGGGACAAATCCTCTATCGCAAAACGCTTTAAAAATACGTCGGTCGTACCGAACAAAAGCGGCTTTCCGAGCGTGTCTTTTCTGCCGACAATCTCGATAAGATTGTTTTTTAACAGCGCCTGGAGCGCATAATCGCAGTTTACGCCGCGAATATGCTCGACCTCGAGTCTTGTCACCGGCTGACGGTAGGCGATTATCGAGAGTGTTTCCATAGCGGGAGTGGACAGAGCCTTTTCCTTAATGGGGTTAAGTACGCATGCTATGATATCGGCATAGTCGGGATTGCTCGCAAGCTGAAGCTGGCCGTTAAAGGACAGTAAATGTATCCCGCTCTTTCCGCCAAATTTTTTTTGTAACCGCTTTACGGCGGCAGTCACCTCGCTTTTTTGCAGCTCGAGCTGTTCGCAAATATCCGATATTTTAAGACTGTCGCCGGAGACAAACAGCAGCGCCTCCAACACCTCGTCGATTTTTTCTATTTTAAGTTCCATAATCAGTTATCTTCGGATTCCGAGTCGGACTCCTCTCTCCTTTTGGTTATCGTGATAGTATCGAAAATTTCGTGCTGTTCGGCGCGCACGTATTGAATTTTAAGGAGCTCAAGTAGCGCCATAAAAGTCGTAACAATCTCGTTAAGCGTAAAATCCTCGTCGAACAGCTCGTCAAACGTAACCGTACCTTCCCTGTCGACGCGCATTTTTATGTAGTCCATTTTTTGCTCTACCGTAAACGGATCGAGGTCGATTTTACGCGTTTTGAAAAGCTTTTGACGAGTGCCGAGCTTGTCGAACATGCGCCTTAACGCCTTTACAAGCCCGTCGGTAGTCATATCCTTAAGAACAAGCCTCGGTTGCCCAACCGAATCGTCGGGCGCACGGTAATGCATGTTAAGCTGTTCGTGCTCGCGGATTTTTTCCGCGGCTTCTTTGTATAGCTTGTACTCCTCCAACTTTTGGATAAGCTCGGTTTTCGGATCGTCCTCCGGCGTTTCGATAATTTCGGGGCGCGGAAGGAGCGCGCGCGATTTTATCTCGAGGAGAGTTGCCGCAACGACGATAAAATCGGCGGCCTCGTCCATGTCGAGCTCCTCCACCTGTTCCATTGCGGCAAGGTACTGCTCGGTTATATCAGAAATAAAAATATCCTCTATGTTAATTTTGGCGCGTTTTACAAGATCGAGAAGCAAATCGAGCGGTCCGTCGTAATTTTTCAGTACGACGTGATAGCTTGCGGTCTGCTCGAGCGCTTCCTCTACGGATTTAAGCTGTTTTGCCATATCAAACCACCCCCGGAATCATGAGTCCCCAGAACTTAACGAAAATCATCCAGAGATTGCCTGCAAAAAACTGTCGGTACGTGCCGAGGATATCCACGTACTCCAACCAAGGCGGCAGCGCCGCATAGTTGCCAGCCATGCGCACTATAAGGCTTAATCCTATAAGTCCGTACAGAATATACCTGCCGTTCGTACGCATAAACCTGCAAAACGCGTTATACGGCGAGGTAAACGATTCTATCATACGGTACCCGTCAAGAGGAAATATGGGAAGAAGATTAAAAAACGCAAGCGACAGATTGATTGACCCCAAAAGGAAGAAAAAGCCCTGAAGGTAAACTAACACCGTCGCCGCCTGAATAGATTCTGTAAAATTAATCGCATACGCGAATACGCCGTACAACAGCGCGGATATAAACGCAAAAATAATATTCGTCGCTATGCCCGCAATCGCCACGGCAAACATTCCGCGCTTGTAGTGTCTGAAGTTGTTGGGATTAACGGGCACCGGCTTAGCATATCCGAAACCCATTACAAACATCATGATAAAACCGATAAGGTCGAAGTGCTTAACGGGGTTCATGGTCAAACGACCGCTGAACTTTGCGGTGGGATCTCCGTTCCACAGCGCCACAAGTCCGTGCGCTATCTCGTGCGGCACGATAGCAAGATAGGCGGCGACGAGCGACATAAAGATATAGACAAAATAACTCAGCGGGCTATTGCCGAGAGCGATACCGAATATCATCTATATGCCTCCGTAACTTCGGATTTTTTAATTGTCGCCGAAATACCCATAAATAAACGTTATCTTTTTATCAGCCGAATAATAATTGACTTATATTAGGTTACTAAAAAACCGTCCCTTTAGATGTAGAAATATCGAGCGCGACCCCGTGCTCGATATTAACTGTGCGGTTTTCTCTTATGTGCCGAAAATACCGAGGAAATTACTCGTCGTCGGCGTCGTCTTCGGGAAGAAGAGCGTTATGGTAAACCTCTTGAACGTCGTCGTCCTCGTCGAACATATCGAGAAGCCGCCTAATCTTAACTTCGGTTGCTTCGTCTACGTCTACCGTGGAGGACGGGATACGCTTAGTTTCGGCAAGCACAATCGTCATGCCCGCCTTTTCGAGACCGGCGCGTACCGCGTCGAGAGAGGAAGGCGCAGTGAAGATGTAAAACTCGTCGTCGGACGAATCGAAGTCGTCGGCACCGACGTCGAGCGCCGCCATCATAACCTCTTCCTCGTCGTCGCCGGGCTTTCTCTCTACCGTAATCATGCCCTTTTGGTCGAACATGTACGAAACACAGTTTGTCGTGCCGAGCGAGCCGCCGCATTTATCGAATATATGTCTGACTGCGGCCGCCGTGCGGTTTTTGTTGTCGGTAAGAGCCTCGACTATAACCGCCACGCCGCCCGGACCGTAGCCCTCGTAAACGCAGTTTTCGTAATCGTTCTTTTCTCCGCCGCCCGCCGCTTTTTTCAAAAGACGGTCGATGTTGTCGTTCGGGATATTGTTCGACTTTGCCTTCTGCACCAGCGCCGCGAGCTTAGAGTTGTTCGCGGGGTCTGCGCTTCCCGTTTCCTTGATGCAAACGAGTATCTCACGGCTGATCTTGGTGAATACCTTTGCTCTCGCGCCGTCCTTCTCGCCCTTCTTACGTTTGATAGTGCTCCATTTTGAATGTCCTGACATAATATCCTC
>JAFLVE010000029.1 GCA_022511445.1 Clostridiales bacterium
GTCACATACAAGCCGAAAATGCTTGCTTGCAATGGCATTTTCGGCGCAGTATTTACGAGCGCTGTAAAGCGCGAGTTACTGCGCGCCGAAATAACATTTTACTTTTGTGTTAATGTCATTTCTTTTTCAAGGCGGTATTATTAAGTGCGTTTCTTCGGCGCGCTCGAATCTTTAGCCGCTACCACGAAAAAAGCACCCGTAAAGGGTGCTTCGTGGTAGCGGCAACTGGATTCGAACCAGTGACCAATCGGGTATGAACCGAGTACTCTAGCCAGCTGAGCTATGCCGCCGTAAAGTAAAATTATTATAACAGATGTTTTTATAAAATGCAACGATTTTTAGCCGTTTGATTTAATTCTTTTATTTTAATTTGGGCGCTCCGCACTATTACGGTTGACAAGGTGCTCCCTCGGTGATATAATTTAATCATAAAGATGCAGGGGCGCGGCAGAAAGTCCGCTGAGATGTTGCATATTGTTGCACGGTCCCTTTGAACCTGTTGAGTTAGCACTCGCGTAGGGAGCCGTCGATAATTCGGTCTATTCGTGCGTTTGTGCTTATTCGGCAGAACGCATTTTTTGTTGAATAATTTTTTTTCGGAGGATAAAATGTTACAAGACGTTAAGACCTACTTTGCAAACTTCGACGGTGCGACCAATACCTGCCGCACCATCGCGCTGTGGATAACGATTGCTCTTGTCGTTGCGTTTGTTGCCTCTAAGCTGTACGTCGTGATTAGCGCAAAGGTTACGAATAAGTACGGGAAAGACGAGCTCGAAAAGATTAACAGGCTGTTTAACGGGGCCTGGATAGCGGTTGCGCTCTCGATGGCGTTAGCGTTTATAGTGACGTTTGCCGCTTGCTATTTTATAGAAGTCGCGGAGGACGAGGACGTACTCGTGCCCATGCTGTTCTATCCGCTCCTCGTGTTTGCGGTAACGGCGGTGGGAAGCGGCGTTGCGATATTTCTTAAACCCGCCAAAATCGTTAAAATCGTGTGCGCGGCGGTTTGCGGCGCGGCGTTTATAGCGGCGATAGTTTGTATTATAGTATACTATAAGAGCGGCGCGGCGGTCGAAAACAACTGGGGCACCGACGTGCTCAGCAATCTCGGGCTTTACCTAAGCGCGGCTTTTGTCGTAATCGCGGTCGTGGCGTTCGCCTTCGTCGCGGACAAGCGTAAAACTCCGTTCGACACGCGCACAGTCACCTTTGCCGCAATCTGCGTCGCCATGTCGTTTGCTCTCTCGTACGTTCGCATATTCAAAATGCCTATGGGCGGAAGCATAACGTTTGCCTCCATGCTGCCGCTTATGCTGTTTGCGTTTATGTTCGGCAGTCGAAAGGGTATACTCGTCGGGCTTATATACGGCATACTCCAAGCCGTTCAGGACCCGTGGATAATTCATCCCGCGCAGTTCGTGCTCGACTACGCCGTAGCCTTTGCCTCAATCGGGCTGACCGGCTGTATCCGCGACTTCGGCGCAATCAAGAACATGCGCGGCCAGTTTGCGCTCGGCGCGGTGATCGCGTGCGCGTTCAGATTCGTCAGCCACTACTTTGCGGGCGTGTTCGCCTTCGGCATGTACGGCGCGGGCTACGCCTCCGACTACGGCATGCCCCTCCTTGCAAACGAGTATTTCTACTCGCTCGTCTACCAGAGCATGTACATAATTCCCGAGCTTATTATCGTGATTGCCGTGGGCATGATATTAATGTCGTCCAAAACGTTCAGAAAACAGTTGGAAATCTTTTCCGCCAAAAAAC
The DNA here is from genome assembly GCA_022511445.1 of Clostridiales bacterium. Classification (GTDB taxonomy): domain Bacteria; phylum Bacillota; class Clostridia; order Christensenellales; family Pumilibacteraceae; genus Anaerocaecibacter. Next base: position 1,768 of record JAFLVE010000029.1, read on the forward strand.
CCGCGTTAGGCTCGGCTTCGGACGGGGCGAACGGGGAAGCGGAAGAGCACTCGGTCAGTCCCGTATAACAAAATTCAATCCGTAAAACCTCTTTACTTTTCCCGAAAAAGGCGATATAATATAGTTATTAAAGATGAGTGTTTAATAATATGTTTGTCGTGCGCGGGCTGAGCGCGGAGGAAAAATGAAGGATCACGAATCGGAAGAAATGTATCTCGAGACAATTCTCGTACTAAAGGGCGAGAAGGCGGCGGTGCGTTCCATTGATATAGCGGAGCGGCTGGGCTACGCCAAAAGCAGCGTGTCGCGCGGCGTTAATCTTCTTTCCGACCGCGGTTACATAAAAATCGACGACGACGGATTTATCGGGTTTACAGAAAAGGGCGTTGAAAAAGCGAGCCGAATTTACGACAGGCACAAAATTCTGTCCGAGCTCCTTATAAGCTTCGGCGCGGACGAAAAAAAGGCGGAGGACAACGCCTGCCGCATAGAACACGTTATCGACGACGAGATTTTCGAGCTTATCAAAAAGCACGTCGAAAATAAGTAAAACATAATAGTAATCGATATCAAAAGTATCCAAAGCAAAAATCTCCTTTCGACAAGGAGATTTTTGCTTTGGGAACAGTGCGGTTTTACATTCCGTATCTGTCGCCGCGATTGCAAAGCTGACACGAAGAGCCGTAGCGCCTGCACGCGGGTTTTCCGCAATCGCACTTGCTCTCGCGACACCTTTCGCAGCACCTGCAAACGCAATTACACTTGCATCCGCATTCCTCGTTTCCGTGCCTGTCGCACTCTCGTCTGCAACCGCACCTACTGCACTTACAGTACCAATATAGTAAGAACCACATAGAACACCTCCTTTTTATGTACGTTGTTTTGGGTGGAGATGCCTTATACTACAGCATATTCGTTTTAAGCCCGTCGTGTTACAATCAGTTTTTGTTTACCGAAAGACTGACCTGTATGTCGAAAACATACAAGATAAAACGCCTTGATATTCAAGGCGTTTCGGTTTTTTACTGTTGTTTATAGTTAAAACTACTTTTTGGTTTTTTTGGCGGGCTTTTGAGGTTTTTCTTCGGCGGCGGGCGCTTCGGCCTCGGCGGTATATTGTTTGAGGGTTACGTCCTCTTTAACGTGCACGTCGAGCTGATTGAACGGAATCTCGATGCCGCTTGCTTCAAATGCTTTTACGACCTGTTCCTTTAGGTCGAAGTACACTCCCCAATAGTCGTCGCGCTTTACCCATACTCTTAAGATAAAGTCGAGCGAGCTTGCCCCATGCATATTGAGGCGGGTCATGGGCTCGGGGTCCTTAAGCACCTTTTCGTGCTCGTGCGCGACGAGCAGTCCCACTTCCTTTACCTTGTCGATATCCGTGCCGTACGCGACGGAAAGGGTAATATCGAGTCGGCGGTTTTCCTCCACGCTGTAATTGGTGACGTTGGCGTCGACAACCGTCTTGTTAGGGATGGTCACCACCTGATTGGACGGGGTGCGGAGCTTGGTGTTGAACATAGTTATTCTCGTAACGGTGCCCGCCGTGCCGTCCTTAAGCTCGATGTAGTCGCCCTCCGAGAACGGTTTTGTGAAAATGAGCACGACGCCGCTTGCAAGGTTGCTCATCGTGTCCTGAAGCGCGAGCGATATGGCGAGGGCAAAGGCGGACAGTAGCGCGATTACGCTCGTCGTTGGGATTCCGAGGAGAGACAGCAGAGCGATAAGATACACTATGTACAGCATCGCTTTAAGCAGTCCCAAAAAGAAGTGGCGCGCGGTCGAATTTATGCGTTTCGATTTTTTAAACGCGCGGTTGAGCACAGTCAGAATAATCTTTATCAGAATTATTCCGAAAATCAGTACGACGAAAAAGATTATAATCGTCTGCCAGTTTTTGACGAAATAGTCTTTAATCCAATTCCAGGCGGTTTCGTACCAGGGCATAATAACTTTCTCCTTTCATTTATATAACCGACTATATTATAAACCAAACGTAACCGCTTTGTCATTCGTTTTTAAGCGTTTGACTGAATTTTTATCGGCCAATCATATCGGCGTAAGCCGCTTCGGCATATATCTTAGACGAGTGCGACAATATTGCGGTTTTTCTGCGGAAAAATGCACGGAACCGGTCGTTCGGCTGTTCTGAGCGTAAAAAATCGAAAAATTTTTTACATTGGCTTGATATTAAGGTCAAGCGGTGGTAAAATATAAATGAAGATTGTTTAACAATCGGAGGAAGAGTATTATGTATAACAGTAAAGCAAAGATCTCGGCTATCACGATACTCGTTACCGTCGGTCTTGTCGTCGGGTTAATGATAATGTTTCCGTTCATGATGACCAACCTCGACGGAGATGCGTCGGGGCTCGGTCTCGTTTTTGTTTTAATGCTTTTCGGACCGTGGGGTACCGGCATATTATACTTGAGCACGCTGCCTTTCGTTATAGTCGGGCTGATTTTCGGTATTAAGATGCTTAGAGGTACGTCGCGGAAAAAACTGATTTCCTATAACGTGCGAATGCTTATCGCCACCTGCGTATTGGCGCCGTTTGTCGGGCTGGGAGTGACGTACATCGGCATGCTGTTTTCGATGTCGGCGATTAACTTGTTCTTCGGATTATACGGCTTTCTCGTCGCGGCGGCGTATGTGATATGTCTGATTATGCAAATCGTAGCAATCGTGCTTTTAAAGAAAACTCCAGAAGAGCCCGCTGCCGCGCCCGCTGCGGGAGAAGCGCCCGAATTAAAAACGGAGTAGCGTGAAAAGCGCTTTCCGCGCAGTCGTTCCCTTGCTTGGCTTGTGCCTATTGAAACGAAAAGGCGTAATACATTAATATATAGTTATTGGCAGAAACAAAAACCGCGACGAGATGTAAAGCCCGCCGCGGTTTTTTATTGCGTTTTTCGTTTTTACCGTGTATGTAAAAAGTTCTGTCGCATTTACTTATTATATATATTCGGGTGGACGGCGCGGACGGCTTCGAGCTTTTCGTCCTCGGCGTCGGTAATAATGGTATCGTAGGCGTTAAGGTCCGCGGTGTGGTAGGGTGCGCGCTCGTTGATTTTGGTACCGTCGAAGATAAGGACTTTGCGCCGACTGTTTTCCATTGCGGCGCGTTTAATCTGCATGGTTTCTATCGACGGCTCGTAGCTCCCTTCGGCGTCTACCGCGGCGCAGGACAAAAGAGCGAGGTCGAAGCGAAAATCGCGGATGGAGGAGAGCGTTATTCCGCCGAGCGTCGCAGTGGTATGTCCGCTTATCTCGCCGCCGAGCAGAATAAGAGAAGTTACGTCGCGGTCGTGCATATGTACGGCAAGCTGAAGCCCGTTCGTAACGATTGTCTTATGGGATAGGTTTAATCGGTTGGCGAGCGCAAGGCAGGTGGAGGAGTTGTCTATAAACACCGTTTGAAACTCGGGCAGATAGTTAAGCGCGATTGTCGCCGTCCGCATTTTCTCCTTGGCGTTTTTTGTTTGGCGTATGAAAAAAGACAGCTCGTCCGACCCCTCGGAAAGAATGGCGCCGCCGTGCGAGCGTTCGACTAACCCCAGCTTTTGCATTGACGTAAGGTCTCGCCGTATCGTCGCCTCGCTCACGTAAAGGAGGCGGGCAAGCTCGTCAATGGACGCCGACTTGTGGCTTTTAAGATAATCGAGAATATCGTGACTGCGCTCCGAATAAGACATAAGCTTTACTCCTTTGCTCGATTTTGATTATATTATGCAATATTTTTGCTCGTTTGTCAACGTTTCGCTCAAAAATCTATCTTATATTGACAAAATAAATAATCAATGCTATAATCGCTACGAAAAACTTTGTATATGGCTGTGATATGATGAGCCTCGCCGATTGGGCGAGCGTCGCTTTTTTCAAAAATAAAGTTATTAAGAGGACGACATGAAGAACATAGTAACGGCGCCGTTTGTAAAGGAGATGTGCGATACGACGGCGAATATGTATAGGCTCGGCTGGGACGAGCGAAACGGCGGGAATATAAGCTA
>JAFLVE010000030.1 GCA_022511445.1 Clostridiales bacterium
CCACCGTCTACGACGGACGCACAGGCGAGAAGTTCGATAACGACGTTACGGTCGGCATAATGTATTACCTGAAGCTCCACCACCTCGTTGACGATAAGATGCACGCGCGTTCGACGGGTCCGTACTCGCTCGTTACGCAGCAGCCGCTCGGCGGTAAAGCGCAAAACGGCGGTCAGCGTTTCGGTGAGATGGAGGTTTGGGCTCTTTACGCTTACGGCGCCGCCAACGTCTTGCAGGAGATTATGACGGTCAAGTCCGACGACGTTACGGGCAGGTCCAAGACGTACGACAGTATCGTGCGCGGCATGGACATATCCGAGCCGGGCGTTCCCGAATCGTTCAAGGTCCTTATTAAAGAGCTCCAGGCGCTCGCACTCGACGTCAAGGTCCTTACCGAGGACAAAGAGGAAATAAGCGTAAAAGAGCTTATGGAAGACGAATCGGTTATGTACGATCACGAGCCTATCCAAAAGCATTACGACAACTCCGTGCTCGGCGGCGACACCATTACCGACGACGACGTGCTCGGCGGTATCGACGACGACGAGCATTCGGAGGACGGGGAAGGCAGCCTGTTCGAGGAGGAGGTCGTTTTGGAAGACGATCCGTTCGATAACAGCGACTACGACGATTACGGCGATAACGACCTGTTAGATTAAAGGAGACCTAACGATGTTTGAACTTAACAATTTCGATTCGATGCAAATAAGCCTTGCTAGCCCCGAAAAGATAAGGAGCTGGTCTAAGGGCGAGGTTACTAAACCCGAGACTATAAACTACCGCACCCAAAAACCCGAAAAGGACGGCTTGTTCTCCGAGCGTATCTTCGGACCGACCAAGGATTGGGAGTGCTATTGCGGAAAGTATAAGCGCGTCCGTTACAAGGGTGTTATATGCGACAAGTGCGGCGTAGAGGTTACCACCGCCAAAGTCCGTCGCGAGAGAATGGGACATATCGAGCTTGCCGCGCCCGTAACGCACATTTGGTACTTTAGGGGCGTGCCGAGCAGAATCGGGCTTCTTCTCGATCTTCAATTAAAACAGCTCGAGCAGGTCGTATACTTCGTCAACTATATAGTTCTCGACCCCGGCATTACCGATCTCCAGTACAAAGAGATTATAAACGACGACAAGTACCGCCAGTACCAAGAGCAGTACGGTCCCAAGGCGTTTAAAGCCGCCATGGGCGCGGAAGCTATCCGTCAGCTCCTTCAAGACATAAACGTCAAAGAGGAGTACGAGAAAATGCGCGAGATCGTCAACAACGCGAGCGGTCAGAAAAAGCTCCGCGCAATCAAGCGCCTCGACATTCTCGACGCGTTCTTAAAGTCGGGCGCAGAGCCGAGCTGGATGGTGCTTAGCGTGCTTCCCGTACTTCCGCCAGAGCTCCGTCCTATGGTCCCGCTCGACGGCGGCAGATTCGCAACGAGCGACCTTAACGACCTTTACCGCAGGGTAATTAACAGAAACAACCGTCTGCGCCGACTTATGGAATACGGCGCACCCGAAATAATCATCAGAAACGAAAAGCGCATGCTCCAAGAAGCGGTCGATACCCTTATCGACAACGGCAGGCGCGGCAAGGCGTACAGCGGACCCAGCAACCGCGAGCTAAAGAGTCTTTCGGGACTCCTCCGCGGTAAGCAGGGTAGATTCCGTCAAAACCTTCTCGGTAAGCGCGTAGACTACTCCGGCCGTTCGGTTATAGTAGTAGGTCCCGAGCTTAAGTTCTACCAGTGCGGCGTGCCTAAGGAAATGGCGCTCGAGTTGTTTAAGCCGTTTATCATAAAAGAGCTTGTCGCTACCGGCAAAACGCACAACGCCAAAACCGCAAAGCGTATTGCCGAGCGTGCGGACGACGACGTGTGGAACGTGCTCGAAAAGGTCATTAAGGATCACCCCGTGCTCCTTAACCGTGCGCCGACCCTGCACAGACTGGGTATTCAGGCGTTCGAGCCGGTGCTTGTGGACGGCAGGGCGATTAAGCTTCATCCGCTTGCCTGCGGCGCGTTCAACGCGGACTTCGACGGCGACCAGATGGCTATACACGTTCCGCTGTCCGTAGAGGCGCAGGTCGAGGCGCGAGTACTGATGCTCGCTCCCAACAACATTCTTAAGCTTTCGGACGGCGAGCCGGTTTGCTCGCCCACGCTCGATATGGTTATGGGCAGTTACTACCTTACCATGGATAAGCCGGGCAGTAAGGGCGAGGGCATGACCTTCTGCGACGTCGACGAAGCGAAAATGGCGTACTTCAACAAGGAGATTGAGCTCCAGTCCAAGATTCACGTCAGAATGAGCAAGACCGTAGAGGAGATTAACGCCGCCGGCGTTAAGATTCCCGCGAATGCGGTTTCGCCCGACGGCAAGGTTTACAAACACGTCGTTACCACTACCGTCGGCAGGCTCATATTCAACGAGGAGATTCCGCAGGACCTCGGCATCGTGGTGCGCGACACCTACGAAAAGATGTTCGAGCCGGAAATCAACTTCTGCGTCACCAAGGGCGTAATTAAGGATATTGTCGACGTATCGTTCAAGCGCAAGGGCGCGTCGGTAACCGTCGAGGTCCTTGACGCAATTAAAAATATGGGCTTTAAGTATGCGACTATCGGATCCATTACGACCTCGATATTCGACATGCACATTCCTCAGGACAAATACAAGATTCTCGACGAGGCGGAAAAGAATGTCGTCGAAATCGAGCGCAGCTACGAGCGCGGCTTCCTCACCGAGGAAGAAAGATACACCGACGTCGTCAATATTTGGAACAACGCGGGCAAGCAAGTTACCGAAAGCCTTAAAAAGACCCTCGACGAGTTCAACCCCATAAACATGATGGCGGTTTCGGGCGCAAGAGGTAACATGACCCAGATATCCCAGCTTTCGGGTATGCGCGGTCTAATGGTTAACCCGCAAGGTAAAACGCTCGACGTTCCCATTCGTTCCTCCTTCCGTGAGGGCATGACCGTTCTCGAGTACTTTATTTCCACCCACGGCGGCCGTAAAGGTCTTGCCGATACCGCGCTTAAAACGGCGGAATCTGGTTACCTTACCCGTAGGCTTGTCGACGTCGCACAGGACGTTATCGTTAGAGAGGACGATTGCTGCGAGGGCGCGGAGCCCAAGGGAATGGTTACAAGCGCCATTCTCGACGAGAATCAAGTAATCGAGCAGCTCGAGGACAGACTCATCGGCAGGTATAGCGCGGAGCGCGTCGTTAATCCCAAAACAAAGGAAGTGCTTGTCGATGTCAACGAGATGATAACCGAGGCTATCGCCAAGCGTATCGTCGAGTGCGGTATCACTCAAGTCAAGATAAGAACGGTGCTTACCTGCAAGAGCAAGCACGGCGTTTGCTCCAAGTGCTACGGCAGAGATATGGCGGCGGCAACGCCGGTAAGGATAGGCGAAGCGGTAGGTATTATCGCCGCGCAGTCCATAGGCGAGCCGGGTACCCAGCTTACGCTCCGTACCTTCCACATGGGCGGTGTTGCTTCGGCAGACGATATTACGTCCGGTCTCCCGCGCGTAGAGGACCTTTTCGAAGCGCGTAACCCTAAGGGCGTTGCGGTTATCGCCGACCACGACGGTAAGCTTAAGATTATCGAAAAGGACGGCAAGCGCGACGTTATAGTCAGGCGCGACGATGACAGCGAGGACACGTACTCCATTCCTCACGGCGCAAGGTTTAAGCCGTACGTCACCAACGGCGCCACGGTCAAAGCCGGCGACCCCATTACCGAAGGTCCGCTTAACCCGAGCGACATCCTCCGCACGAAGGGCAGGAACGACGTTCAGGAATATATCGTCAAGGAAGTTCAGCGCGTTTACCGCGGTCAGGGCGTTAAGATTAACGATAAGCATATCGAGGTTATCGTTCGCCAGATGCTCAAAAAGGTGCGCGTCGAGGACAGCGGCGATACCGATCTCCTCCCCGGCGACCTTGTCGACCTCGCCGTTCACGAGGAAGCCAACCAAAAGGCGATTTCCAACTACGGCAGACCGGCTACCGCAAAGCACACCATTCTCGGCATAACGAAAGCCGCGCTCGCAACCGACAGCTTCCTGTCCGCCGCGTCCTTCCAGGAAACGGCGCGCGTACTGACCGAAGCCGCGATTAAGAGCAAGATCGATCCGCTCATGGGTCTTAAGGAAAACGTCATTATCGGTAAGCTGATTCCTGCGGGCACGGGCGTAAAGACGTACAGAAACATCTACCCCGTAGAACGCGTCGGCCGCCTCACCGAGACCGAACAGAGCGACGACAGCTGGTCGAAAAACGCATAATCAATCCGTATAATAAAGCAAAAGAGCGCTGCGGTATTCCGCGGCGCTCTTTTGATTGTTCGCAGGCTGTTGGAAAACAGTCCCTCGGTCGCCGAATAAAGGCGAGATTAAGGTAGAGATCTTCGCTTTGGTCGGAGTGACAAAAAAGAGTGCGGCTGCGCCTTAGGCTCCCCTGTGTAAGGGGAGCTGTCGAGCATAGCGAGACTGAGGGGCTGTATGCTCCGCTTCGCTTCGGTCGAAATGATGGGGTAGCGGTAACAATTACGGATATGTTTAACCCAAGCGGTAACGCTTATACACATCGCTCATCACCCCGAGCGCTTTATGCTCTCCCGAGGGGTTTAGGCGACCCGCCGCAAGGTTGTATCGATTAATCAATTGTGTGGCTTCGCCTTAGGCTCCCCTGTATAAGTGGTTTTTTTCGTCCGTTCTGTCTTTGCAAAGAGTGTATATTTTTTTACACAGACTTAAAAGATTTTGTATTATTTTTTTAAAAAGAGTATTGACACGCACAAATGACGGTGTTATACTATATAAGGTTATATAAGCATGCGAATAGGGGAATATGATGATTCGTTCGCGCGCTGACCTAAGGCGTATTCTGCCTTATAATATCGGTGTTGTAAAGAAATTGCATGAATAATTAATGCGGTCGGTCGAAATTCAGCCACCATGGTGGCTATTTGTTATGTAATAACAAATAAAGGCATTGGCAGGTCATGGTTAAAAAGCAATTCTTTATTCAGCATAAAAAACTATTTTATTTGGGAGGAGAAAGTGATGAGAAGAGTTAAAAAGCTTTTTGCTTTACTCGTTGTGTTCGCAATGGCGATTATGAGCTTTGCTTCGTTTATCGGCTGTGAAGAAGTGGAATTGCCCAACGGCGAAGATCATGTCTGCGAACACGTCTGTCCGGATTGCGGATTGTGCACGGACAAAACATGTGAGGATGAAGTATGCGCCGACAAGTGCAAGGGTCATAAGGAAGAGCCCGTCGAGCACAAGTGCGAGCATAAATGCACCGAGCCCGAGTGCGGACTGTGCACGGATAAGACCTGCACCGACCCTGTATGCAAGGATAAATGCCCCGGTCACGAGGAAGAGCCCGGTGAGCACGAGTGCGAGCACAAGTGCGAGGAGCCCGAGTGCGGCAAGTGCACCAGCGAATGTAACGACCCTGTA
>JAFLVE010000031.1 GCA_022511445.1 Clostridiales bacterium
CGATTCCTCGATAGCCGTTTCGTTAATACTGCCGAGGTTAACGATTCTGCGCCTTAGCTTGGCTATCTCGATTGCGCCCGCTTCGGCGTCGTATCCCTCGTCCTTGTACTCGAGGCAGTGCGTGTAATCGAGCTCGTACTCCTCTGTAATCCGCTGCTGCATAGCTTCCATATCAGAGTCGACGCGGGTTAACTGAAGCTCCTGCTCGTGCTTTGCTTCGGTAAGATGAGTAATCGCGTCGGCGCATTCCACTCTGCACCTATCGCTCTCCACAACGGTGTTATTGAGGTCGGCTTTGTACTTTCCGAGCCCGTCGAGCTTGTCGGCAATCTCCTTTCGCCTCGAGTCCGCACCCTCGCCGGTGCTGTCGGACAGCGCGCGAAGCTCGGCGTTTCGCTCCTGCATGGTGCGGTTATTGCCGAGGATTGCCATGTCGTTGTTTTCTATGCTCTGCGCCGTAGCGACCGCCTCGGCTTTAAGCCTTGCAATCTCTGTTTTCAGCGTTTCGCAATCTTTTTCAAGCGTGACAAGCTCGAGATTCTTAGAGGAAAGAAGTTCGCGGCACCTGTCGCGCTCCGACCGCATAGCCTCGAATTCCCGCTGTTTTGTCTGCTCCTCCTCGGAGCGCTTGCCCGTTTCCAGCTCGTCGTTAGTCTTAGATACGGCGTCGATATCCGCGCTTAGAGAATCGAGTCTCGCAAGGAATACGTCGAGGGCGGATTTGTCGTCTGCAAGCGCAGTTTCCAGTCCGTCGCGCTCCGCGTCGAGGCGGGTCCGCTCGGCAGTCTTTTGCGCCTCGATAAGCTCGTATTCGTGAATATCCTCCGTTAACGCTTTTATGCTCTTAAGAAGCGAATCGTTTTCGGCGGTCAGCTTATCCCGTTTTGCCTTAAGCTCGTCGAGAGCGCGCTGTAATTTTTCCACCTTTTCGGTAGATTCGTTAAGCTCGCGCTCGTGCGAGAATACGTTTTGCGTGTCCGCCTTTTTGCTTCCGCCCGTAATGGAGCCCTGGGGATACACCATATCGCCGTCGAGCGTTACAATGCGGAACGCGTAATTACTCGACTTTGCAAGAGAAATCGCCGTATCCATGTTGTCGACGACGACGGTGCCGCCGAGTAAGCCCTTTATAACCGAATCGAACGCAGGGTCGACGGATACAGCCTCGGTCGCAACGCCGAAGCAGCCGGGACGGGACAATAGAGAAAGATATTCTCTTTCTATCTCGCGCGACCTAAAGCTCGTAACGGGAAGAAAAGTCGCTCTGCCGTAGCGGTTTGCTTTAAGAACCTCGACGAGAAATTTGGCGTCCTCCTCGTTTTTGGTAACGATATTACTGACTGCGGAGCCGAGCGCCGTCTCGAGCGCGGTCTCGAATCCGTCTTTAACCTTTATAATTCTGCCCACAACGCCCATGATAGCCGCTTCGATCTTGGGATTGGACTTTGCGTCGGCAAGGAGCTTACGCACGGGCGCGGCGTAACCCTCCATTGCGGAAACCATGTCGGCAAGCATCTTTTTGGTTTGCATCTCGACGGAAAGCAGGCGCTTGGTTTCCTCAAAGCCCTCGACGGCTGCATGAAGCTCCTCGGCGCATTTTACGCTGCGCTCCGACTTTTGATCTTTTTCGGCTATAAGCTTTTCCTTGTCGGAAGCAAGCGACTTTAGCTCTTCGTCTACGTCGCCGAGCTCCACCGCGTTGGAAGCAATCTGCTCGGAGTAGTGCGCCACGCGCGATGAACGCGACTCTATATGCTCGTTGACGCTCGCCCGCTCGGCGGTAAGCTCGCCTATACTCAGGTTGACCGCCGCCTTTCTTTCCATCGCGTCCATAAGCGCACGGCGTGCCGATTCGATTTTTTCTTCCTCTTTTGCGACCTTATCGACAAGCGCGGAAAAATCTCCGTTAAGCTTATCGTACTGCGCCTTTGCCTCGCGAAGCTCATCCGCCTTTTTGTCGAGCTCGGCTTGTTTTTGCTCGGCGGCACGAGTAAGCTCGTTATAGTTTTGGCTTAGCGTGGCGTTGGAAGCAATAAGCGTTTCGTTTTCCTTGCCTATATTTTGGATTTGGAGCGTGAGCATGCCGATTTTACCGGTAAGCTTTTCCTTATCCACGCTTAAAGAAAGCATTTCGGCATGGAGCGCTTCTATGTCCGAGTCGATTGAAAGAAGCTTGCTCTGCGCCGCATTGTATGCTTCCGTCGCTTTTTCGTATTCCGCCTGTTTAGCTTTTATCTGTGCTTCGTAATCCGCGACGACGGCGGCAAGCTTGTCCTTGACGTCGGCGGACGATTCGTAGTTATGTATGTAGTAGTTAATCTCGTGATACTTGAGCTTTTCTTTTAGGTCGAAATATTGGCGCGCCTTTTCCGCCTGTTTCGTTAACGGGCCGAGGCGCTGAGCGTCGCCGTCCATGGCGTCGTTAATACGGTCGAGGTTGGCGCGGGTGCGCTCGTTTTTGCGCTCCGCCTCAATCTTCTTATACTTGTACTTGGCAATGCCCGCCGCCTCTTCGAATATTGCGCGGCGGTCCTCCGGCTTGGAATTAATAAGCTCGGTAACTCTGCCCTGACCGATAATCGTGTAACCTTCGCGGGCGAATCCGCCGTCGCGAAGAAGCTCCGATATGTCGCGGAGCCGACATTCCGAGCCGTTAATATAATACTCGCTCTCACCCGAACGGAAAAGCTTACGGGTGATGACGACTTCCTCAAAGGTGTAAGACGGAAAAAGCGAGCGACCGGAGTTGTCGAACGTTAAAGAAACCTCGGCGTAGGACAGAGACTTGCGCTTTTTCGTGCCGCTGAATATGACGTCCTGCATATTAGTTCCACGCAAAAGCTTCGACGATTGCTCGCCGAGCACCCAACGCACGGCGTCCGCAACGTTGCTCTTGCCGCAACCGTTGGGGCCGACGATACCGGTTATGCCCTCGCCGAATCTGATTTCGAGCTTGTTGGCGAAGGATTTGAATCCGATTAGGGACAGTTTCTTAAACTTCAAAATGCGTTTCCCTGCTGCCGAGTTTTATTTCAACCAATAAATTATACCACTGTATTAACCAAAAATCAATTAATTTTAACCGAAGCGGTTAAATTCGACCGAATAAGTCCGAATTTGCGTTTTTTACGGCAATGCTTCAATCGCCGATTTAGCCGCGGCAATTTGCGCGCCGTGCTTGGTTTTGGCGGAGCCTGTATAAAACGCTCCGGCAACGTCCACCGTGCAGGTAAAGCCGCCGCCCGACGGCTCCGTCTCGTACACGGCTTCTATGCCGCGCTTAACGCAATATTCCTGAAGCTCGGTCTTGTAGTCGCGCTCGGGCTCGACGGTGCCGAAAAATGTCCTGTCGAGAAAACGCTCGCATTCTTTAAGTCCGCCGTCGAGATAGATAGCGCCTATGACCGCTTCGTACAGGTCGGAACGGGCCTTGACCGAAAAATCGGACTTATTGACTCCGGCGCCCACCTCCAGCATATCCATAACGCCGAGAGAATCGACTATTCTTGCAAGCGGAGCGCGGGAAACAAGCGACGCCCTGCGCGACGAAAGCGACCCTTCCGCCGCCGATTTATCCGCATTGTAAAGCCTTACGCCCACAATAAAATTAAGCACGCAATCGCCCAAAAATTCGAGGCGTTCGTTAGATTCGCCGCCGTGCTCGTTTACGTACGACGAGTGCGTAAAAGCGGCGGCAAGCAGCTTTTCGTCCGAAAACCTGTAACCTAACGCCTTTTCGCATGTGGCGCGCTCTCTCGGCTTCACTTTTTATTCCTCTTCGTTCGTTTCGGCGGACTTTACTACGGTCGAGGCAATACCTTCCCGTATCCCGTCGATAACCTTGTTTTCGTACATTGATACGATACGGTCGACAGATACTCTTACGGACATCTCGTTGCTCGAGCCGTGCGACTTTAATACAATCTTGTTAACGCCGAGGAAGGCGCCGCCGTCGTATCTGTGGTAATCCATTGCGGAACGAACGGAATTAAACGCCTTTTTCATGAACAAATATCCGAACTTTGCGGAAGCGGAGCCCATAATAGCTTCCTTGAGCTTTGTCATTACGAATTTAGCCGTACCCTCTACCGCCTTGGTGAGAACGTTGCCCGCAAAGCCGTCGGTTACAATAACGTCGTAATCGCCTGAGAGCGCCTCTCTCGCCTCGACGTTTCCGACAAAGTTTACGGGAAGCTCCTTTATAAGCGCATGCGCCGCCTTTGTCCGCTCGTCGCCCTTTTTCTCCTCCGTACCGACGGAAAGGAGTCCCACGCGCGGCTTTTCGATGCCGAACGAAGCGCGCATATATACCGAGCCCATTATCGCGTACTGCGCCATGTATTCGGGGAGCGCGTCCATTGTCGAGCCCGCGTCGGCTATGCAAACAAGCTTGCCGTCGATTTTGGTCGGCATAAGCGAAGTTACGACGGGACGGTGTAAAGACTTGCTTATTCTTCCGATAATAAGGGTCGCGCAGGTCAGCACCGCGCCCGTACTGCCCGCACTGACAATGCCTATAGCGTCGTCGTTCTCTTTAAGAATGGTAAACGCACGAACGAGCGACGAATCGGGTTTTTGGCGAATAACCCGCGTAGGCACGTCGTCGTTTGTAACGGCATCTTCAACCTCTACAATCTCGATATTGTTAAGCCCGCCGGAATAAACCTTATTAACGGTTTCCTTTCGACCTACGATAACGATTGTATAATCGGGATGCGCCTTGGCGGAGTCAATGCACCCGCCGACCATTTTTTCGGGATAATCGCACCCTTCTACGTCAACAATAATCTTCATAATTCCTTAAAAAACTCCAAAATACAAATATACCCCGCCTAAACTTGCGGGGTAAATTCGAATGAACTTTTAGTCGTTTCCTTGCTTCTTCTCGATTTTCAGTTCCGAATCGTAGTAGCCGCAATTGGGGCAAACGCGATGCAACTGAATGAGAGAATGGCATTGCGAGCACTCGACGAGTGCGGGTGCCGATAACTTCCACTGCGATCCGCGCGTATGCGTACGCTGCTTAGACGTTTTATGTTTGGGAACAGCCATGCTCCACCTCCTTATGTTACGAAAAAGATTATAACGCATTACAAAAATCTTGTCAAACATTTTTAAGCTAATTACGCCAAAATTTAATAAAAATGCTTGACAACAAAATATTTAAGTGCTATATTTACTATGCTGAACTGATTAACTCAGCCAAACATCTTATGCGGAAGTGGCTCAGGGGTAGAGCATCACCTTGCCAAGGTGAGGGTCGCGGGTTCGAATCTCGTCTTCCGCTCCAAAACAAAACCGTCGCAATGACGGTTTTTTTATGCGGAAGT
>JAFLVE010000032.1 GCA_022511445.1 Clostridiales bacterium
CTCCTATTGTTTTTGTGACATTTTACCACAATCATTCCGTTCAGTCAATACGGAATGGAAAAATATACCAAATAAAATGCTTGCCGAATGCAGTTTCGACAAGCATTTACAATAATTATTTTACCGACTAATTAAAGCAAACCGAGCTCCTTTACCCAGTCCGCCAAATCGGCGTCCGTCATTGTGTTAAGAAGCTTGCCGCTCTTCCATTTGGGACTTTTGCAAAACGCCTGAAGCACCGCGTCTGCCTTTTCTATGCCGGTGCTGCCGCTGGTAGCAAAGCTGATAAGCGTCTTTCCCGTAAAATCGTAGCTTTCGAGGAAGGTTTTGATAATGTTTGGCGCAACATACCACCATATAGGAAATCCTACGAAAACGGTGTCGTAGCTTGCCATGTTATGTACGCCGCCGACGATTTCGGGACGGAACGAAAAATCGCGCATTTCGATACTCGAACGGCTGTTTCTGTCGTTCCAGTCAAGGTCGGCGTACGTATACGGAGTTTTGGGCTCAATCTTATACAAATCCGCTTTTGCGGCGGCGGCAAGTCGTTTTGCAGCTTCTTCCGTTATGCCGCTGCACGAAAAGTATGCAACCAAAGTCTTACTCATGATATATATTCCTCCAAATAGTTATTTACACGTTGATTTCCGGCAAAGGATCGGATTCCTTGTCGCCCGCAAGCAACGGGTCGATATACTCCTTCAAAAAGTCATCGACCTGAACTGCCGCCCTGCCGATAAAGTTTTCGGGCGCGAGAATGCTGTCTATCTTGTCCGCAATGGCGGCAAACATCTTATCGCCCTTTATACGGGAAATAAGGTCGTTGGGCTCGCCGCGCTGCTTAACCGCCTTGGCGCTCTCCATGGAGTGAACTCTTATCGCCTCATGAAGCTGCTGACGGCTTCCGCCCGCTTTAACGCACGCCATGATAATTTCCTCGGTAGCCATAAACGGCAATTCCTCGGCTATGCGCTTTGCAATAACCTTTTCGTAAACCGCCATGTTGTCCGTGACGTTAATGTAAAGATTAAGCACACCGTCGAGCGCCAAAAACGCCTGCGGAATAGATAAGCGCTTGTTTGCGCTGTCGTCGAGCGTGCGCTCAAACCACTGCGTGGACGATGTAACCGCCTCGTTAAAGGTGAGCGACTCCACAAACCGGGCAAGCGCGCATATTCTTTCGCAGCGCATGGGATTGCGCTTATACGCCATTGCGGACGAGCCGATTTGCGATTTTTCGAACGGCTCCTCCACTTCCTTAAACGACTGCATAATACGCATATCGTTAGCGAACTTGTACGCGCTCTGTGCTATCTGCGATAACAGCGACACTACCTGATAGTCGAACTTACGGGTATAGGTTTGTCCGCTGACCGCGAACACGTCCGAAAACCCCATTTTCTCGACGACCTTTTTTTCAAGCTTTCGCACCTTGTCGTGATTGCCGTCGAAAAGCGCCAAAAAGCTCGCCTGCGTACCCGTCGTACCCTTTACGCCGCGGAGCTTGTAGTTTTTAAGAAGATGCTCCAAATCCACGTAGTCGAGATAAAGGTCGTAAAGCCACAGCGTTGCGCGCTTTCCGAGCGTGGTGAGCTGAGCGGGTTGAAGATGGGTATATCCGAGCACGGGGAGATTTGCATACTTACGCGCGAACTCGGACAGCTTTTTCATAACGACGCGCATCTTTTTTTGTACGATTATAAGCGCGTTATGAATCTGAATAAGCTCGGCGTTGTCCGTTACGAAACAGCTCGTCGCGCCGAGGTGAATTATAGGCTCTGCGGACTTTGCCTGATTGCCGTAGGCATGCACGTGCGCCATAACGTCGTGCCGCACCTTCTTTTCCTCCGCTTCGGCATACTCGTAATCGATATCGTCGGCGTATTTTTTCATTTCGGCTATCTGCTTGTCCGTAATATTAAGACCGAGCTCTTTTTCCGACTCGGCAAGCGCAATCCAAAGCCTGCGCCAAAGCTTGAACTTGGCGTCGTCCGAAAACACTTCCGACATTTTCCTGTCGGCATAACGCGTGATTAGCGGGTTTTCATAGATATCTCTCATTAGTTATCTCCTCGTAAAACAGTTGAGCGTTTTTGTAAAGAAATTTATCGGTATCTTCATCCGTATAACCGAGTTTATTCATCTCGTTTTTAAGAGCGTCGATACAGCCGTAACCGTTAAAATCGTCGGGAAGATCGTCGCTTCCGTAAAAGTCCGTTCCAAGGCACAATGCGTCGGGTCCGTAGCTTTGAGTAAAGGAATCAACAACCTCGGCAAGATCTTTTACATTCGACGCGCCCGAAAACTTTTTTACGGCGGACAGCCCTATTATGCCGTGCCGATTGATAATAGCTTTAATCTGCTCGTCGTCCAAGCATCTTTCGCAATTATTAAAGCCGGTATGGGAACACATAGGATGTTTTGCCGCGTCGACCGCTTTGAAAAAGCTGTATTTGTTTAAATGTGCGGTGTCAAGCGCGCAGAAGCAATTTAATCTATTAATAATCGCCGTACCGCGCGCGGTAAGCTTTCCGAGCGACATAGCTCCGCCTGCATAAATATTATCATAGTTCCAGGTAAGAGAGCAATAAAAATACCGCGAAAAATCAAAATTTTCTTCCGCATATTTTCGTTCGAGAAAACCGAGGTCCTCTATCGCTATCGGAATACCGTAAACGGAAAGTCTTTCGGTAAGTTTATTTACCGTATCAACCGCCTCGTACTCGCCGAAAGCGGACGTCCAAATAGCGGCTGTCACAACGCCGCCCGACTTCTTGATATATTCGCCGAAGCGGTCAGATTCAAGAACAGTTGGAAAATCGTTATGCAAATCGAAAAACATAATCGAATTTATGCAATAACGCTTTTATGTGTGACAATGTTTTCCGTTTTGCGGTTATGTTTGCTGCGAAACAGAAACGCGTTTAACAAAAAAGAAAACGCACGTCTTTTATTCGACGCGCGTTTAAATCAATTAGTCTTTTTTATCCTTGTCGTCGCCGACTTGCTTAAGAAGGTCTGCAAGGACGGTGTTATCCGATTTCTCGCTGTACACGTCGCTTTCCTCGACCACCTTTTTAACGGGCTTCTTTTCTACGACGGGCTTTTCGTCAAGGCAAGCGCGGATACTCAGCGTCGTCTTACGGTGCGTCGCGTCGTAAGCGAGGATTTTCACCTTGACCTCGTCTCCGGGATGCAACACTTCGTTAATGTCCTTTACGTAGGAAGCGGCGGCCTCGGACACGTGGACAAGGCCCTCGATACCGGGCTCGATTTCCACAAACGCGCCGTACGGAAGAACGCTTATTACCTTACCCGTAACAACGGAATCGACGGGGTGCTTTTCCATGCACTTATCGAAGGGATGAGGCTGAAGCTCGCGGTAGCCGAGCGAAACGCGCTGCTTTTCTCTATCGGTCTTAAGAACAAGGAAGTTATAAGTCTTGCCGACTTCGAGCACTTCGTCGGGAGATTCGATATGCGAGTAGGACAAATGATCGATATGCGCAAGGCAGTCGATACCGTCTACGCTTACGAAC
>JAFLVE010000033.1 GCA_022511445.1 Clostridiales bacterium
TTGCAAGCAAGCATTTTCGGCTTGTATGTGACGCTAGCCGCTTGCGCCATAGGCGCAAAGGCCGTGCGCGAGTCTCGCGCACAATCCGGTTGCCTGTTTTTATTATACGTTATGATTTTACATGGTCTTTTTTGCGTGGTAGCAGATTCGGAGCAAGCGCACAAAATAAAATGCTTCGAAGTATTTTAAACTTCGAAGCGCGTTTAATAGTACTAATCTAAAACTCACCATTATAGTCAGTAATGCCAAGCAAATAATCTGCCGAAACGTCGAATATGGCACAAAGTCGCACAATAGTTGCGATATTAGGCTCTGTTCTACCCTGCTCATAACTTGCATACCCATTCGGGGACATGTTGAGCTTTGTATACACCTCTCGTTGCGTCATACCGCAATCCTTTCTGATTGCACTTAACCGTTCCGCAAATGTCATAATAAAATAATAACATATATTATACCCAATTTGGGTTGACATACCCATAATGGGTATGATGTAGTTATGTTGCATAAGAAATGAGGAGTCAAGAAAATGAACGCTCTCAGGAAGAATGACGACGAAGAAACAACAGTTTTTGAAGCAATATTTAAATTTCCAAAACTATATCTACTCTTCTATTTGCTTGCGGTTCTTGTAAACCTTGCGGCGCTTATAGTAGCTATCGTTCACTTTTTTATCCCGATAATAAGCACAAGTCTCGCTGTTATGGCGATAGTTCTTATTGTTTTCGCTTTGCATTTATACGCAGTTAAGAAAAATTCCTGCGTAATTACAAATAAAAGAATAAAAGGTACCGCCTGCATTTTTCTCGGATCTTTTTTGACATCGTCCACATACAGTTACAGATTAGATGAAATTAACAATGTAGAAATCGGGTCGGCTTTAGGTGTTCATACCCTAGTTTTGGTTTTTACACAAGGAGTCGGTTTAAGAAATGTATTCAGAGTTTCATATATTTCCAACTATGAAGAAGCATACAATAAGCTAACCGAATTACTATGCACTGTAAAAAATGATAAAGATTTATACGCAGATATAGAGGCGAAGAAGATAGAGGCTGAAAATAAACAAGCCGCTGCGTTGGAAAGAATAGTAAACACCGGCAACGTGGAAATTCCTTCGCAATCCTCAAGTAATGCAGACTACATAACGCAATTAAAAGGATTAAAGGAATTGCTCGACACAGGCATTATTACGCAAGAAGAATTTGACATGAAAAAGAAAACTCTTTTAATGTAGTGTTATCTTTATTCTACCAAACGAAAAAGACTCACGCCGTTGTGAGTCTTTTTCATTTACATATTATCGCTTTGTCGCGAATCAATATCTCCTTTTAATATCCGACACGAAGGAGATGCCGACGGCGCCGTAGCCGGTGTGCGCGCCCTCGCAGTCGCGGCGGGCGGCTTTGGCGGCGGAAAGAAGCTGCTCGGCATATATACGCCGTCGCGGATTTCCGCGGCAATCCGGTTGCGGCTAATGTATAATCACATAAAATAGGGAGGCGACGGTTAAAAACCGCCGCCTGCCCTATGGAGAAAAGGAAAAGAAGACATATAGTCACAAAATCATAGATATGTTTTCGACAGATATCCGAGAGAACGGCGCCCGAAAAGCCGCCCTCTCATTTTTCTTTTTTGGCCGTTTTTACGATATTAAGCGAAGCTCAATGCTCCGGGCCCGGCTGTGTTGTAACAAATCGGAGGATAAAACTTAGCCTTCTGCGCTTGCGTCTTCGTCCTCGCTCTGGGCCTCTTCCACCCTAAGGGAAACGCAGCCCCAGTTATCTGCCTGTGTGGTGCCTTCGGGAACGTTGGAAATAGAGTACTTCTTGCCGTTCAGCTCGACGCTCTTGCCGTGCGGTGCGTGCTCAACGTCAAGCTTAACGTCGCTCCACTTGTTGTCGCTATACGTCGGATCGGAGGGATCCTTTTGACCGAAGTGGCTCGTATAGGCAGCGCCGTCGACGGGCAAAGCGGTAACGTCGAATTTAATCTCCCAAGTGCCGTCTCCGTTTACGGTGACTATTCTTGCAAGCGAGTCGTAATTCGTCCATCTGCCGCCGGTCTGCTGAAGGTCGAAGTGATTCCATTTAAGGTAAGCCTCGAGAGTGTCATCGTCCACTTCACCGCCCTCGGTTTTGCCCTTGAGCACGAAGTAAACCTTGTCGCTCTCGTCGCTCAAAACGACGTCAGCGTCGGTGTTTACAAGGGTTACGTTTTCAGGAAGCTCGGGATCACTGAAGTCTGCAAACTTAAATTCTCCAATCGTTACGTCGCCGCTGTGCTCGTTGTCGGATCCTGCGTACAGCGTGTCGAAGTAAATGTAAATCTCGGTCGGCGCGCCTCTTTCGGACTTGGCGTTGTATGTAAGGTAGAGCGTAGTCGTATCGTTTTTGGCAACCTCGATGCTGGTGCCGCCCCACGTAAGGTCGGTGGTGGGTCTGCCCTTGCTTGCAATCGACGAAGTGACGATATCGATAACGTCATTTTTTCCGAGAGGGGTTGTTCCGTTAATGTCGAAGCGAATCTTCATTGCGGTGTTCGTGTTGTTTGTAATCGTTACCGCAAAAGTGTTGCAGTTGCTGTCGACGGTCGA
>JAFLVE010000034.1 GCA_022511445.1 Clostridiales bacterium
CTTAATTTCTTCGGGAACAAGCATCTCTCCGTCCGCATTGAACAGTGCCGCGTCGTCCTTCAAGCTCATGATGTACTCGAAGTATTGCCGGTCGGTAAGCTTTACTATTTTCTTCTTTTTTGCCATTTTAAGCACCCCTTTTAATATGATTTTCAGGTTATGTAGCCTTCTTTTTATAATTATGCACGGGTAGTAATCAATTTATTCCAATATGGGCGCAAGTAGCCTCAAAAAGGGTCAAAAATTGAAATTGCCCCCCTAATATGCCCCGATTAACGCAATTTTTTTTGAAAAACACGCAAAATAAATGGGTAATTATATTTACTTTTTGTTTTTTTTAGTGTAAACTATATAATAGAAATTTATGCAAAATCAATTAATTTCGAAAATTTAATCTTACACGGTTAAAAGAGGGGTACACATGTCATACGATAACAACGAAGTCGAATACGAATCAGGCGCGCCTAAAAAGGCGGACGTGCTCATTAAAAGCACGCAGACGATAGTCGCCAAGCAGGAAGAGCTGGCGGAACAGACCAAGATTGCCATTGCGCGTATCGACGAGGCAATAGACCTTTGCCATAAGAACAGCGAGGAGGCTTCCTACATTCTCGAACACAGCACCGAGATGTTCGACAAGCTTCAAGCCGAAAACTCGTCGTTGAAGCAGGAGCTTTTATATCTTGCCAAGCAGAGCGAGAATATCTATGCGGGTCTTGCCGAAAAGCTCAATGAGATGGAGCAGGAAACCCGTCATCAGCAGGGCGGCGAAGTCGAGCTCGACGAGAATTATTACGAGCTTGCGGACAGACTTGCGGAGATCTACGACCAGATCGCCGAAATTTCCGCACGCGTCGACGCGCTTGCCGTTCAGAAGACGGAGGATTCGCTCAACGACAAGTTCGCCATTCTCTACGACAAGATAGACGCGGTTGCGGTAGACGCCGCAAGACCCGTCGGCGGCGGAATGTCGGCAGGCGACAGTGCTGCGATTTTAGACAGACTTGACCGCATAGCCGAGAATATGCGCAAGAACGAGAGCGCACATTCCATGCTCGCTGATAAATTCGAAATACTTTCCATGCGCGTTGAACAGTTCGGGTTTGAAAGCGCGAAGCCTCAGCCCGCATACGCACAGCAGCCCGTGGCGTCATACCCCGCGCCCGTGCAGCCCGCTCAGCCCGCAGAAATCGATTACGACAAGCTTGCCGCAAAGGTGGCGGAGCTTCTGTCGGCGAGGGAAGCTGTTTCACCCGATTATATCGCTTCAAAGGTTGCCGAGCAGATTGTTCTGCCCGAGCAGGCAACCGCGGATATAGATACGCAGGAGATTGCAAAGGAGGTTGCCGCGCTTATCGACGTGAAGGGTGCGGTATTGGAGGCGGAAGCCGAAAAAGCTCCTTTGGCGTTTGACGAGGACGCGCTCGTTACGAAGATTTCCGACAGAGTCGGTGAAATCGTCGAGGGCGTCAACGAGGAAGCTCTTGCTGACAGACTTGCAGAGAAGCTCGGCACGACGGCAGTCGAAATCAACGAGGAAACTCTTGCGGATAAAATCGCCGAAAGACTCTCCGTTAATGCCGACGGCACGGCAGCTCCCGTTGAAATCAACGAGGAATCGCTTGCCGAGAGAATTGCCGAAAAACTCAACGTCGCAACCGAACACGAGGCTGAACCCGTCGCCGTTGAATTCGACGACGAGGCACTCGTCGACAAAATCGTGGAACGCCTCGGCGGAACCGTCGGTGCGGAACTCAATATCGACCAGGAGGACCTTGCGGACGCAATCGCGCTCAAAGTCGGCAGTCTCAAGCCCGAAGACTTCGAAATTCTCGTCGACGACGCAGGCTGCGCTTCCATTTCCAAGGAGATTGCAGAGAAGCTTGACTATCACTTCATTTCAAGCCTCGTTGCCGATAAACTGAGAGAGATTCTCGATATCAACGCCGCTAACGCACCCGATTACGAGGACATGGCGGAGCGCATAAGCGAGAAGATTACCGTTGCGGGTATCAACGAGGACGCAATCGCGGACAAGGCGGCTGCGGTGCTTTCCAACTACCTTC
>JAFLVE010000035.1 GCA_022511445.1 Clostridiales bacterium
TGCCGCTTCCGAGCGGAGAATCGGGCTGCTCGTCGGGAAGCTCATTGAAAATGATGCCTTCCTTCTCGATCAGGTGAGCCAGCTCGCGCGTGGTGAGCGTGATATCAACGTCGGGAACGCCCGCCGCCGCCTGATCCTTGCGGTTGATCTCGTACTTCTTAGCCGTGCACGGCATGATAGATACGGAGATAACGTCCTCGGGCTTCTTGCCGAGCTTCTCTGCATAGTAGGTCTTAACTACCGCGCCGAACATCTGCTGCGGCGACTTGCAGGTAGACAGGTTCGGGATAAAGTCGGGGAAGTAGTTCTCGCAGTATCTGATCCAGCCGGGCGAGCAGGATGTGATCATCGGGAGCTTGCCGCCGTTCTGAACTCTGTCAAGGAACTCGTGAGCCTCTTCCATAATGGTGAGGTCTGCCGAGAAGTTAGTGTCGAATACCTTGTCGAAGCCAAGTCTGCGCAGAGCAGCGTACATCTTGCCCTCAACGTTAGTGCCGATCGGATAGCCGAACGCTTCACCCAGCGACGCGCGAACTGCGGGCGCGGGCTGAACGACTACTGTCTTGTTCGGGTCTGCGATAGCCTCTATCAGCTTGTCTGCGTCGCTCTTTTCGGTGAGCGCGCCGGTAGGACAAACGTTGATGCACTGTCCGCAGGATACGCAAGCCGTCTCCGCGAGATCCATCTCGAACGGAGATGCGATACGGGTAGCGAAACCGCGCTCGTTAGCGCCGATCACGCCGATACCCTGGGTAACTCCGCACGCCGCAACACATCTGCGGCAGAGTATGCACTTCGAGTTGTCGCGTACCATGTGTGCCGCGGAATCGTCGATCTCCATAACGGGGTTCTCACCCTCGAACCAGTTCTCGTCGATGTTGTACTCGTTGCACAGCGCCTGAAGCTCGCAGTTTCCGCTTCTGCGGCAAGAAAGGCATTCTTTCTTGTGGTTGGAAACGATAAGCTCCAATGTGCTCTTACGGCTCTCGATCACCTTCGGAGTGTTGGTGAAGATCTCAATACCTTCGTTTACCGGGTATACGCAAGCCGCAACCAGTGATCTCGCGCCCTTTACCTCTACAACGCAGATACGGCAAGCGCCGATAGCGTTGATATCCTTTAAATAACACAGCGTGGGGATCTTTATTCCCGCGTGACGAGCGGCTTCAAGTATAGTTGAACCCTCGGGAACGGAATAATCCACACCGTTAATTTTAATATTAACCATAA
>JAFLVE010000036.1 GCA_022511445.1 Clostridiales bacterium
GATTGAAAAGTGAAAAAGACGGAATTTTTATTAGGAGGTACACAATGAAAAAATCAGCGGTCGCGCTGCTCGCGGCAGGAACGATGGCATTCGCATCGTGCGGAAAGCAGGCATCGGCGGCAGGAGGAGAAACAATGGCAGGAAAAACGGATTCAGTCCGGGCGGAGAACATCGACGACTATGCGAAAAAGTCCATGTTCCCGGTGGGCGAGCCGAACTCGGGCTTCGCGCAATATTTTTCGGGCGACACATGGCTTGCCCCGCTCAACTCGGAGGACGCTTTCATCGCGAACGTGACATTCGAGCCGGGCGCGGTCAACAACTGGCACGTCCACCACGGCGAGGCGCAGATTCTCATCGGCGTGGGCGGACGCGGCTGGGTGCAGTTCGAGGGCGAGGCGGCGCGTCCGATTAACGAGGGCGACGTGGTGCGGATTCCGCCCGAGGTGAAGCACTGGCACGGCGCGGCAAAGGACAGCTGGTTCAGCCACCTCTCCATGAGCGTGAGAAGCGGCGAGGGAAACGGCACGGACTGGCTTGAGCCGGTTGACCGCGGCGGCTACGACGCTCTGGAGTAAGGCAAAATGAACTTCGAGCCGGTCATCATGGGCGTGGCGGCGCTCGCCATCATCGGCGCGTTCCACCCCATCGTCATCAAGGCGGAGTACCACTTCTCGCACCGAATCTGGCCGGCGTTCGGCGCGGCGGGGCTTCTTCTCCTCGCGGCCTCGGTCTTTCTGGACGGACTTCCCGCCTACATCGTGGCGTTCCTCGGCGTCACCTGCCTGTGGAGCGTGGTGGAGCTGTTCCACCAGAAGCGGCGCGTGGAGAAAGGCTGGTATCCGAAGAAGCCGGGGCGGAAATGAGGGCCTGCATGAAAAGCTGACCGCACGTGGTTGACATACCGTCAAGCACGTCTTTGACACACCATCAAGTACGTGGTTGATATACCCTCAACCACGTCTTTGACACATCGTCAAGTCC
>JAFLVE010000012.1 GCA_022511445.1 Clostridiales bacterium
CTTTAGGCGCGGCTAGTAACATCTAGGGCTTTTGCCCGCAGATGAGAAACCCCCGGCTTCGCCGGGGGAGTTTCATTGAATAAAGTTCTGATTATTATTTTACGGTCAGTACAGCGCAATCGATTCAATATTCATCTTTGAGAGCGAGCGGATAATAACGGTATGCTTACCCGCTTTAAGCTCGGGCGAGATGTAGTGCGCTCCAAAGCCCGCGTCGCTCTTCTTTACCGTTATCGAATTTGTTTTTACTCCGTCGATATATACCTCGTAGTCGTTGCCGAGCTTATACGACGTATTTATCATAAAGCGCGTGCCCTCGAACTTAAAGTCGACCGTAGCGTCCTTGCCGCCCACGTTGACGTGTCCGAAGGTGGACGCCGTAGGCTGCCAGCTCCAGCTGCCTCTGTAATTGAACATAGGATCGTCGGGTGACTTGTGATTGTTGTTTTCGCCCGTAAGCGTAATATCGTAGCTTCTTGTGAGGAAGCGTATACGATTTATTCCGACGCGACCCTTTTCGCCGTCGGACGTGCGTGTAACGACTATTTTGTAGTATTGGAGCGTTTTGTTTCCGCCTAACGGATAAATTTTGTTAGTGCCCGTAAACTCTTGCTCGTTGGCGGTGTACAGAAGCTCCCATTGCTCGCCGTCCATACTTCCGTAAAACTCGAAGGCGAGCGGCATGTGCCAATTGGGACCTTTGTTTTCGTGCGGTCCGACCAGGTTAAAGTAATTGGCGGTTACGGGCTCGTCGAGCTTTGCGACTATCGAGAGCGGTTTTTCCGCCGACACGTCGTACCACTGCGAAATGTAGCTCGTGTTTGTCTGACCGTCGAACATTTTACTCACGCCGTAAGTACCGTTCATATTGCCGCCGCCCCAGCCGCTCGGGCAGTCCGCGGAAACATAGGTCTGGTTTTCGCCGAAGTATACGGCGTCGTCGTCGTGGTAGGAGAGGTTATATTCCTTTTTGTAGAAATAATCGCTCTCGAACGCTTTGTCCGGGTCGTAGCTATTTCTGTATGCGGTAAGATAGGTAACTCTGTTGGGGTCGGTCGGCTCTTTCGGCGCGGTGTTATTCGCTTCTTCGGCGGTGACCTCGTTGCCTTGACCGTCGAAGTAGTGCGTTACCGTATTTCCGTCCTCGTCCGTTTCCGTCGTTGTCGTGTACATAGGAACTTCCCACTTCGCATACCCGAGCCCCATATAGGACGAGGGGGCGGTAATAAGCACCGACTTAAAGTACAGCCACCTGTCGGGGTCTTTTATGGCGCTTGTCTCAAGGTCGTAATAGAATCCGTCCTTGTAGTAGAATTTGGCGTCGCGCTCGTTGCTCGGCTTTACCACGTGCGCCGCTTGGATAAACGTCTTGCCGCCGTCAAACGATATAAACAGCGCCGCGTTCCACCTTGCGCGCAGGGTTAGCCTGTACTTGCCTTCTTCGGGGAACAAAATTTTTCCCTTGACCTCGATTACCGAGTTGTTTTCTCTCAAAACGTTTTCGGTCTGTCCCGCGGGGAGGTTGTTCTCCTCGTACAGCCAAACGTCGGTGTTGCTGTTTTGGGTGTGGTTGTAATTGTCGAGCTCTTTTTTGCCCTTGTTGCCCGCGTAGTTGCTGTTGTAAGCGTCGACCGCGCTTTCGGGCTGAGCGCCGTCCTCGTAGCTGTAAACCGTTCTTTGAAGGGTGAGCTTGCTCGACTCGTGCGAGGAGCGGAACTGAAGCACAAGGTCTACGTCGTCCGCGACCCTTCCGCCGAGCACTCCGTCGGAATCGATTATTTCGAGGGTGACTATGATTTTGCCGGTGGTTTTGGCTTCGCTAAGCTTATAAGTATAAACGTCGGGCTCGGAGGTGGGGGTAAGCTTGCCGCCGAGTGCGCTCGCGTCGATTTTTTTGATTTTGTACGACAAGCCTTTTCCGATTACTATACTTCCTTTTTCGTACTGTCCCGAAGCGTTGGTCGTATACGGTCTCAGGTCGATTGTAAATTCTTTATCTACGGGTACGGTGTAGGGCTGCATTGTTTCGATATAACGCTTTTCGCCGTCGTACATATAGCTTCTGCCCACCTGGTACACGCTCGAAACGGGTACGAACGCATGATAGTCGGTCTCGTTGAGCGCCGACGGCGCAACGTTCGAGTACGATTGGACAAGGCCTGCGTAGTAGCTGAAATCGAGGTGCGTGTTTTCCGCCCATTTGTTCAGATAGTTAACGCCCGACGCCTTCGATTTAATGAACATGTCCTGACCGAGGTTGTGAAGCAGCGTGCCGTAAACGGCAAGTCCGTTGGTATCGCCTATCTGGTTGTTGTTAACTCTGTTAAGCGTCCAGGACCCGATGGTGTAGGTATTCCAGCCGGAAAGTCCTGCAGAGCCGTAGCTGCCGATACCGCGCTTAGAGGAAATATTGGTAAACAGACTGTACGATACGAGGTTAAGCGCGTTGTTGGTAACCTCGCCCGTGTAGCCGAAACCCCAGCCGCTTTGGAAGTTGTGGTGATACTCGTGCATATTACCCCAAGCGCCCGAATTGACAAGCTCTTCGTAATTGAGCGAGCTCGACATCCAGCCGGAGGGGCAGTTTACCGACCGTCTTCCGGGGAATGCGACCGCCGCGCCCGCGGCGACGAACGGGTCGTATATAAATACTATTCCCTGGTTGGTTACTTTGGTCGATACTATGGAGATCTTTTCCCAAAGCACCGCGGCTTTGGAAAGCTGTTCGTAGTTGAAAGGCGCCGCGTACGATCTCGGTCCGGAGTGCAGTACGCCGCTTTCCCATACCTCGAGGTCGAAGTAGGGCGCGGAGGACTTCCTGTAAGTCTCGAAATCCTTTTCGGTAGTTACGCCGAGGATATAATGCTCGTAGTTTACCGCGCCCGAAATAACGACGGAGAAGGTGACGGACTCGTCGCGGATATATATAGGCCCGCCGAGGAATGACCCGACGTAGCAAGTGTAAATGCCGTCCTCGAGCGTCGAGGTTTGCTTCGTCATATTCATGGTGTTGAGTATGACGGGCATGCGGTTAAAATTGCGCGCCGCCCAAATATTGTTCGACTGTCCGTTGTAAAGCGCCTGACCGATATGTATCACAAGCCCGCCCGTCGCTTCCATTTGCGCTTCGGATATCTGAATTTTAATTACTTCGCCCGCGGGAGCGTAAAGTCCCGTCACGTTATAATAGCTCGAGTAGCTGCGCGGAGAAAAGGTCATACCTTTAATAACTCCCGGCTCGCTGTCGGCAACGTCGCCGCCGTACAGCCCGACGGACGCCGTGTGTTTATACAGCCGTCTGTGCTCGCCCGTCGAGGTGAGAACGGGGTCGCCCGATACGTTGTACAGATAGCCGTCCTTATCCATCATGTCGTACGTGCCGTTCGTGCTCGTGGTGGGACGGGCGCAGAGTAAATCGTTTTCCGCTAATACGAGGGCTTTTTCCTCGTCGGTCAGGTTTTTGTTTTTACCGTAGGTAGGGTACGCGGAGCTTCCGTCGCCTAGGGTAAGTCCCTCGTCGCGAACGTCGCCGTAAGTCTTTACGCGCGTCGCCGCTCCCAAGTTTTCGTAGGACGCACCCGCGCGCGTCGTGCTGCTGTTTTGGTTTACAGTTACGGTATTGCGCTTGATAAGATTATTCACGTTCGGAGAACAGCTTCTAATACCGAGCACAATGCCGAGAATGCCGCCCGTTATGAAAATCACCGACACGACTATCAAAATAATAAGAGTCTTTTTTGACAGTTTTCCCGTCGCCGTCGCCGTTCCGTCCGCGTTTGCCTTGACGTTATTCGTTGCGGCCGCGGTTTTAGCCTCCGGCTTAGCTTGAGGCTTATTGTTTTGAGTAGGCGTAC
This sequence comes from Clostridiales bacterium, assembly GCA_022511445.1. Taxonomy (GTDB): domain Bacteria; phylum Bacillota; class Clostridia; order Christensenellales; family Pumilibacteraceae; genus Anaerocaecibacter. The sequence continues at coordinate 3,855 of JAFLVE010000012.1, forward strand.
TCGCCGCAACGCGCGGTTTCGTTGAAGCCGCCGTCGCCGCCGTTTCGCGCGCCGTGTTTGCGGGTGAGGCTGTGCGCGGCTGTGCCGTCGTGCTCGTCCGCGGCTGTGTCGTCGTGCTCGTCCGCGGCTGTGCCGTCGTAGTCGTCCGCGGCTGTGCCGTCGTAGTCGTGCGCGGTTGAGCCGTCGTAGTCGTACGCGGTTGTGTCGTCGTGCTTGTGCGCGGCTGTGCCGTCGTGCTCGTACGCGGCTGTGCCGTCGTGCTCGTACGCGGTTGTGCCGTCGTGGTCGTACGCGGCTGCGCCGTCGTGCTCGTACGCGGCTGTGCCGTCGTGCCCGTGCGCGGCTGCGCCGTCGTGCTCGTACGCGGCTGTGCCGTCGTAGTCGTGCGCGGCTGCGCCGTCGTAGTCGTACGCTTTTCGGGCGTCTTATTGTTGCTGTCGTTGGCCATAAGCTCTCCTTTTTTGGGAATACGGATATATATTTTATTAAGTACTGTATGTAATATATTATATTAACGAGCGAAAAAAGTCAAACGTTAACGTGGAAATGTGAACCGAAGGCGTGTTTTTGCGGGTATATACGAGCAAAATGTCACATCGGGACCGTTTTTTGGGGCAGTTGCTTGACAAGGTTTTTGTGCTGGTGTATACTGACCGAAAGCGCCGCCGCTGTTAAAACGGCGTGAGGATATAAGAAAAAGATGAATTTAATTCCGATACTTTGCGAAATTACGCCCAATCCGATTGTGACGAAGGTAAACGAAATCTTGTCGTTAATAAACGATAATATTCTTCTTACCATAATCGGCGTAGCGTTTTTTATACAGCTTTTGTACATAATACTGTTTTTTGTCAAGGCAAAAAAATATCCCAAAGCGGAAAAAAAGCATAAATTCGGAATAGTCATACCGGCGCGGAACGAGTCGTCGGTCATTGCCGATACGATTAAATGTCTGTTCGCTTCCGATTATCCGCGCGATATGTTCGATATTTTCGTCGTTGCGGATAACTGCACGGATAACACCGCGGACTTAGCGCGCGCGGCGGGGGCTATCGTGTACGAAAGATTCGACCCCGACCCCAAGCACCACAAGGCGGGATATGCGCTTAAGTACCTTTTCGAAAAGATAATGGAAGAGCACAAGGATAAAGGCTACGAGGCGTTTATCAAGTTCGACGCGGACAACCTTATGGAGCGCGACTACATTTCGCGTATGAACGACGCGTTCGACGCGGGCGTAAAGTGCGCGCGCGGCTACTCCAACAGCAAGAACATCGACCAAAACATTATTACCGGCATTTCGGGGCTTTGGTATATCCGCGACTGCCGCTTTTCCTCCAACTTCCGTTCGGCGATAGGTCAGGGCACAATGCTCGGCGGCGCGGGAATGATGTTTGCGGCGGAAATAATCGAAAAGCACGGCTGGGACTGCCTATCCGCATCCGACGATACCGAGTTTACCATGCGTAGACTCAATCAGGACAAGATTAAAACAATGTACGTTCAGGACGCGGTGGTGTACGAGGATCAGCCGTCCACGCTAAAGGACACGTTCAGAAAATACATGCGTATGTCGCGCGCCATTTGCGGACTGTTCTTTACGCAGGGTATTAAATCGTTCTTCCTGTTTTTCGCTCGTTGGAAGTGGACTTATATCGACATGTTTATAACGCTTCTGTTTATTCCCGTGTGCGTGATTATGAGTCTGTGGCTTCCCGTCTACTACATATACGTTTTGCTGTATAACGGAATATGGGGATATATGTACGGACTGCCCGGCGCAATAGACGAGTTTTGGAAGTACCTTAGCACAATACTCATCGCGCTTTCGTGCGCGTTTGCGCTGTCGTTTATACTTCAGGCGCTTCTCGCCGTAGCGCTCGAGCACAAAAAGATAAACGCGCCTATCGGTCATCTTATAAAGGTGTCGTTCGCTTTCCCCGTGTTTATGATTATCTACGCCGCGGCAATCACGCTCGGCGTTCTCAAAAAACCCAAGTGGCACCAGGTAAAGCGCAACGTGACGGGGCTTTCCGCCGACGCCGTTACCGGCGGAAGCGGCGGGTCGGACGTTCCGCCGGATACGCCGCCGACTGCCGAAGAAAAAATCGAATAGTATTTTTATTGCGGCGGCTGCGTGTGGTCGCCGCTATTCGTATTTACACGCTGACAAAAAATATAAACGGAGAATAGTATGAAATACGATTATCTTATTGTGGGCGCGGGGCTTTTCGGCGCGACGTTTGCAAGGGTTATGACGGAGCGCGGCAAAAAGTGCCTCGTAGTTGAAAAGCGCGATTGCGTGGGCGGGAATATCGCCACCGAGAACATCGAGGGAATAGAGGTGCACAAGTACGGCGCGCATATATTCCACACGAGCGACAAAGAGGCGTGGGATTTTGTAAACCGCTTCGCCGAGTTTAACAATTTTATCAATTGTCCGCTCGCTTGCTATAAGGGCAAGATGTACAACCTTCCGTTTAACATGCACACCTTTTATCAGCTTTGGGGCGCAAAGACGCCGAGCGAGGCGAAAAGCATAATCGAAAAGCAGAGAAAGGCGGCGGGTATAACCGAGCCCAAAAACTTAGAGGAAAAGGCGATTTTTTCGGTGGGCGAGGACGTTTACCGCACGCTCGTCAAGGGCTATACCGAAAAACAGTGGGGACGGGAATGCAAGCTCCTTCCCGCGTTTATAATCGGTAGGCTGCCACTTCGATTCGTGTACGACAATAACTACTTTAACGACAGGTATCAAGGCATTCCCGTCGGCGGCTACACCAAGATGATACAAAACATGCTTAGCGGCGTCGAGGTAAAAACGGGCGTGGACTTTTTCGAGGACCGCGAGGCGCTTACCGCCTGCGCCCACAAGGTGGTGTACACCGGCGCGATAGATAAGTTTTTCGATTATAAATTCGGCGCGCTCGAATACCGTTCGCTTAGGTTCGAGACGGAGATATTGGACACCGACGATTATCAGGGCAACGCCGTAGTCAACTACACCGAGTACGAAATTCCGTACACGCGCATTATCGAGCATAAGCACTTTGACAGAACGCAGGTAAGCGGTAAAACGGTTATCACCCGCGAATACCCCATGAAGTACGTCGAGGGAAGCGAGCCGTATTATCCCATGAACGACGAAAAAAACAACGCGCTGTACGCTAAATACGCCGAGCTTGCAAAGGCGAGTAAAAACGTGATTTTCGGCGGTAGGCTCGCACAGTACAAGTATTACGACATGGACGACACCGTCGCCGCGGCGCTGTCGCTTTCGGCGGGTGAATAAGTAAAAGCGAAGAAAAAAAGTAAGGACGGTGGCGCCGTCCTTTTTAAATCATATTCTCGGGAAGAAAATAAGCAGCGAGCCGTGCTTGACGGAAATTTCCGCGGGCGCGGTTTTTTGCGTGGTTGTCGCGTTGGACACGCCGAGCGGAAAGTCGGGCGTAAGGGTGTGCTCCGATAATATATAATCGAGGTTTTTGTACGACACGCCCTCCGCCTCGCCGCCGTACGCAAACACCGACACCGTGCCTTGAGACTTTTTCGGCAAGGTCAGTTTTCCGTCGGTTATGACGGTGGCGACGGAGTCGCGGTCTATAAGATAGCCGCGCGCGTCGAAGCTGTTAAGGTATTTAAGAGTGGCAAAGTTTGCGACGGTGTGGTCGAGCCGACCGCCCACGCCGCCGTATAATACAAACAGCTTATATCCGCGCCTAAGCCCCAGCTTTACCGCCGCGAGCATATCGGTATCGTCCTTGTCGCGGTTAAGCTTAATAACGTGCGTGGCGACGTTTTCGGGCATGGGGGAAGAGTCGAAGTCGCCTATCACCGCGCGCGGCTCGAATCCCGCTTCGACGGCTTTGGCGTATCCGCCGTCGGCGGCAATAACGATATCGTTGGGCGTTATTTTCGCTTTGGGGGAAAACACGTCGCCCGCACCGAAAATGTAACAAACAGGTTCCATACAAGCAGTATAACACAAAGCCAAAGTTTTTTCAACCGCAAGCGAGGTATTATTCGGTTTCATACGCGTTTAACGGCGGCGCAAAAAACAATTGTAATTATGCCGCGTTTGTGATAAAATAAATGAAGTAATATCTATCTTGACGGAAGGGGAGAGTATGAAAAAAATATACGCTATGGTTGCCGAAGGAACGGAGGAGTGCGAGCTTCTTAACGTAGTGGATATCGCCCGCCGCGCGGGAATCGATACGGAGATTGTGTCAATTTCGGGAAAAACGGTAAAAACCTCGCACGGCGTGGTTGTTACCGCGGACAAAACGGTTGACGAGGTTAATCTAACCGACTGCGACCTTTTGTTTATCCCGGGCGGAATGCCGGGCTCTAAAAACCTTGCCGATTGCGACAAGCTTATTTCGGCCGTCGGCGGCATGATAAAAGCGGGTAAGCGCGTGGCGGCGATTTGCGCCGCGCCCGCGCTCGTTCTTTCCGAGCACGGATTTTTGGAAGGAAAAAGGGCGACCTGTTTTCCCGCCTTCGAGGACAGAATGCGCGGCGCGGTTGTTACGGGCGGGCGCGTCGAGACGGACGGACTTATTACTACGGCGCGCGGTTTGGGCTGTGCGATAGAGCTCGGGCTCGAGATAGTTTCGCTTCTTTGCGGCGCGGAACTTGCGGCGGAGATAAGGCAAAAGATTGTTTTTTAGCCGATTCGAAATTTTCCAAAACCTATTGACTTTTACATGTAAATACTGTAAAATATAATATACGATTATATTGGTGTATTGTCACCGATTGCACCGAGGAAGTAAATGGGAAACGAAAAAGACGACAACGGGCTTGGCTTTCAGGTAATAGAAAATACCGAGCCGCCCATCATTTTCGAAGCCGAGGCTATTACGGTAGAGCCCGTACAGGCGAGCGGCGAGGCGAGCGAGCCTATCTTTGCGCCGCCCCCGCCCCCCGCTTCGGAAGAAGCCGCATACGACGGTCCGATAGTAATGCCCCCTCCGCCCGTTAACGACGGTCCGGTTATTACGCCCGTGCCGCCGTCCGAAAACGCGGAAGCACAGCCCTCCGAGACGGCAATCGTCCTCGACGAGGCGCTTTCCGCTATGCTCGGAGATATGAATACAATGGACGAGCGGGAAGAAAAAACTGGAGACGCGCTCGATTCGGCGCTCGACGCCATGCTCGGTGATATGAACGCAATGGACGCCAAAGAGGCGCAGACGGGCGAAACGCTCGACTCCGCGCTCGACGCTATGCTCGGTCAGATGAAAGCCGAGGACGCAAAGGAAGCGCAGACGGGCGAAACGCTCGATTCGGCGCTCGACGCTATGCTCGGCAAAATGAACGCCGAGGACGAAAAAATCGCCGCCGAACAAGCGGCGCAGCAGCAGACGGGCGACGCGCTCGACGCGGCGCTCGGCGCAATGCTCGATAATATGAACGAAACAGCCGCGCAGGTAGCGGAAGCCCAAGCTCAAGCACAGCAGTTCGCGGCGGAAGCCCAAGCACAAGCGGAGGCTATGGCGGCGGAAGCTCAAGCTCAAGCCGAACAGTTCGCGGCGGAAGCGCAGGCTCAAGCCGACGCGCAGGTAGCCGAGGCACAAGCGCAGGCGGAGCAATTTGCCGCGGAAGCACAAGCGCAGGCGGAACAGCTTGCCGCGCAGGCACAGGCTCAAGCGGAGCAGTTTGCGGCGGAAGCCCAAGCTCAAGCGGAGGCCATGGCGGCGCAGGCTCAATCTCAAGCGGAACAGTTTGCCGCCGACGCTCAAGATCAAGCGGACGCGCAGATAGCGGAGGCTCAAGCACAGGCCCAGGCCCAAGCGGAGCAGTACGCGGCGCAAGCGGAAGCTATGGTTGCACAAGCTCAAGCACAAGCGGCGGAAATTGCCGCGCAGGCAAGGGCGGAAGCCGCGGCGCAAGCGGCTCAGGCCCAGGCGGCTCAAGCCCAAGCCGAGCAAAGACACGGCGAGGCGGAGGACTTAATGGCGCAGGTCCGCGCCATTATGGAACAGGCGCAGCGCACCCAGGCGCAGGCGGAACAGACTCTTTCCGCGGTTAACAGTCAGCCGCAGCCCGAGCCGGTAAAACCCGAGCCTGTTAAAGCGGAGGAGAACACCGCCGCAATGGAGATGATGCGCCAAGCGCAAATGATGCTCGCTCAAGCGCAGGAAGCGCAGGCGCAAGCGCAAAAGGCCAAGGAGGAGGCGGAAGCTCGTGCGGCCGCCGCCAAGGCAGAGGCGGAAGCGCGCGCAGCCGCGGCAAAAGCCGAAGCGGAAAATAACGAAGTAAAAGAAATGCTGCGTCAGGCGCAGCTTTTGATGGAGCAACAGCAGGCCGCGGCGGCGGTAAAAGCCGCGCCGCCCGTTCAGCCCGAGCCGAAAAACGACCCCGAGGTTGAAAGGCTTAAGCGCGAGCTTGATGGAATGCGCGACCTTGTAAGCAAGCTTACCTCGCAGCAGCAACACCAACAGCAACCGCAGCCCCAGCCGCAGATGGCGTACCAAACGCCCGTAGGCGTAGTTCCGCCCATGGGAATGATGTACGGCTCCGGCAGGGAGGAATATCACAGACTGAGCGACGAAGTCGACCGTATGCGCCGCGAGCTCACCGAAAAGGATTTGAGAGAGCGCGAAAAGGAGATCGAGCGCAAGACCAAAGAACAGGTCGAAAACGCGGTTAAGGATATTAAGCCCGAGCTTGTTCAGATGTCCGAATCGCGCGAAATGTCGGCGCTCCCCGGCGGTTCGGAATCGTTCAGCGCGGACTACGTTCCGCTTGCCGACGGCGTGTTCTATTCGATAAGAGATAAGCAGGTTTACGTAATGACCCCCGCGTCCAAGGCGGGTGCGGGCGCTGCGAAAAAGCCGGCTAAAAAACCCAAAGCCCCCGCACGTCGCGCGTCGTCACGGCGCGCACCGCGCGGCAGAGGCGGACGGCGCCCTCGAGGCAGACGCCCCGGCGGAAGACCGAGATATTGATAGTATAGAAAATCCCGAAATGATTGTTTCGGGATTTTTTATATGAAATTCGCTTAGCGGCGAATGAAACGGCGCTGACGCGCTATGAAACATTTCTATCGGAATATGAAATGCGCTTCGCGCATGAAATAAATATCACCCCTTATGCGCCGCAAGCGGCGAGTGAATAAGTAAGAGTGAAGAGTAAATAGGCAGCCGATGTCGCGGCATTAAGGGAAGAGACTTTTCGCTTCGCTCAGAGTGACAAAAAATGTGCGGCTACGCCTTAGGCTCCCCTGTGTATGGGGCGCGACGCGTAAAGCAAACAGTCCGGTGGACTGTTTGTAGCCAAAGCGGGGAGAAATCTGTGATTGCGACCCTGGGTCTGTCGAGCATAGCGAGACTGAGGGGGGTAAGCTACGCCCTCAAACTCCGCTAACGCGCCGCCGCTCGTCGTAGCCCCGCTCGGCTGTCGCGTAGCGCACGGTTTGATTATTAAAATAAGATTAGAAAAGTTAAATTGTCATTAAATAATAGCGTTTGGCGGGTTTCGGTCTTGACTTGACAAGTGTAAAAATGGTATTATAATTACGAGTAAAAAGGGGGTTTTTCGCTCGTAATGCCGAAGAATACCAACAATTCGTTCCGCGATAAAAAACCTGTCGATTTTTGCCTTGATCTTGGTGGCGATTCCATTAAGATCGCTTTTGCGTTCCGCCGTGCCGACGGGTCTACCGATTACGGCAAGGTGGATACCGAGGGCGATTTTGCGGACGTTGGCATTCCCGCGGTGGTGTTTTACGACGAGGACGAGAAAAAATGGCTGTACGGCGAGCAGGTGGACGAGGCGCAAAAAAGCTCGTTTATAACCGTCGTCAGGATAAAAGATTTACTGTCCCTTCTCCGTGACGAATGCGACGAGAAAAACAAAACGTACTACGAGACGGGCGAATACTTCCCCAAGTTCTTCTTTCCCGTCAGGCGCGACGCGCAAAACGATTTCGACAAGCTTGTTAAGTCCGACCGCGCGTTCAAGGCGGAGGGCTTCACTCCCAAAAAAATCTGCGAAAACTATTTCCTGCATATCCGCGACGTAATAGACAGACGGTTTGACGAAGTGTGCGAATATATTAAGGTTTCTCCGAGCGACGCTTACCCGCGCATATCCGTAGTATACTCGCCGTCCGCGAGTGATTCGTACATAAAAGAGCTCGAGCGCATTATACAGTTCGCGTTCGGCGCTTCGCCGTTCAAGCAATTATCGTCAACGAAAGCACTAAGCATGTATGCTTACACATATAAATATCTGTCCAAGAACGACGAAATGCTCGTTTTCGACCTCGGCGAGGAAACGCTTTCCGTCGCCAAGGCGATTCTTATCGACGGCGCGGTCGCAATCGACGGCGAGGACGGACACAACACTCCCCAAAAAATAGGCGGCATAGACGTAGACGAGGCGCTTGTCGGGCATATCGAATCGACCATAAAGGAGCGCGAAACGCCGGGCACACCGTCGTACGGCACGTCGGGTCACCTTGTCGAGAGCGGGCTTCAGTCCAAGCAGTACCTGTTGATGAAGGACCTAAAGCAGGCGAAGGTTATACTCAGCAGACCCATTACGGAGGACAGCGTATTTAAAAACGGCGTTCCCATTTCGGTATGGCGGGAGCTGTGCATAAAACGCGTGATAACGCGCGATCAGCTTTCCGAGTGCCTCGGCATAGACGATTGCACCGGCGTTGCGCAAAAGATTGTGGAATTCGTAACAAGCGAGCTGGCGCGCCCGATAAACGGGAACGTTCACAAGGTTTGCCTTTCGGGCGGCATTGCGAAAACGTACAAGCTGGCGGCGCTTATCGACAAAAAAATCCGCGAAAAAGGTTACAGCGTGAATTTCGTGTCGTTCGGCGGAAAAATGGTGGACGACAACGAGTTCGACATTTTCACCTACGAGGATACGGCGTACGCGCCCGCGGTGGGCGGTGCGATAGTCGCGCTTAATAACTACGACGTAAAAACGACTTTGTCGCTGTCGTACGGAACGTTCGTATACAAGGACCCCGATATTTACTCGGGACGGCGGCGCAAGCTTTTGGAGCTGTTCGTCGAGCGCGGCAAGGTTTTGGAGGAAAGCAATAAGTTTCTTACCCCCACGAGGATTAGATACAAAGCGGGCGGCGCGCCGCTTGACGATTACTTTTGCAGCACCATACTGACAAACGCGGACGCAAAAAGCGGCAGATACAAAAACCTATTGTTCAATCAAGGGCTTTTGATAATGGACGAGATAGATTCCGCCTTGTTCAAAACCGCGGAGCGCGAGGTTTCGCTGCGCGTCGTCGTTAAGGGCAAAATTCTCCTTACTTACCGCGGCGAGCGCGTCAACATAGCGCACACGTTCTACTTTAAAGAGGGCGTAACGGTGGACGCGCGCGGCAGGGCAAAGCCGCTGCTTGAAAACATTTCCACCGATTACGTGGACGGAATAATGGAGTTTTACAGGAACAAGGACGATAAATATCCGTACAAAACCGAGCACGTCTATATGAAGGCCGCGGATATAAAGCTCGAGTTTTACGGCGACGAGTTCGTTTTGCAAAAGGGTTAAGTCGGCGGAGGAATAAATGAACAAGAAAACAGGAAACGGAATAGAAGAAAAAGAGTATTCGCTTATCGTCGAGATGGGAGACGCCGATTTTACCGAGTCCAACCGTCCCGGCGACCTTCCCAAAAAGAAGACGGTTTACACCGCCGGCGTCGCTCAAAAAAACAGGCTCGTAGAGACCCTCGATCGCTACGACGATTTTTCGCAGCTCCAAATCCAACCCCGCTCGTACGAAAAACGCGGCAAGTACGGAATAGAGCGCTCCTCAACGCACGCGGGCGACGAGATAATACTCGAACACCAGAGAAAGGCGGCGCAAAAGTTTCTTAAAGAGCTGCGCGGCTTCGGACTGCTCGCGGACATTGTCGGCAGCGGCAAAACGTACGAGGCGTGCGTGGTGCTTTCCGAGCTGGCGGCGCGCGGCAGAATTAACTCCCTCCTTCTCATAGTGCCCGAACAGGTGTACGCCAAGTGGGTGTACGTGCTCGAAATGCAGTTCGGGCTGGGCAAGGGCAAGCTGTACCAGGCGGACAGCAAGCTTGCCGTGCGCGGCGATACAAACGCGCGCTCCTTCGAGACCAATCTCGACGCGCTGACCGTGCGCAACTCCGACGGCTTTATCATTCCCAAGCACCCGATAATCGTTTCCACCGAGGACTTTGTCAAGTGGCCTGAGGACGTTTGCAAGGTGCTTTTCGACGCGGTTGTCGTAGACGAGGCGCACCATCTCTGCGCGGAGGAGGGGCAATACTCTCACGCAATGTATCGGCTGAGTAAGCTGATGGAGGAGAAGAAAAAGGCGAATAAAACGTACTGCATACTGTGCTCGGCCACGCCGCACTCCGGCGATATAGAGCACATGTTCAGGCTGTGGTACTTTATCCGCTGCAACGGCGGAACGCCGAGCGACTTCGAGGAAAAGGACGATTCCCGCCGTACGCTTAAATACCGCACCGAAAAAGAGTTTTACAGAACGCGCGTTTGCCACGGCGCTTCTACCGTCATGGAGTTTATCAAGCGCGTCAAGATAGAAAAAACGGAATACGACTACGCCGCCGAGCTTAAGGAGTTTATAACGAAAAAGCTCTCCCGCACCAATCCCGATCAAAAGCTTTACGAGCTGTACCTCGCCGAGCTTAACGGCAACGTAGACGAGGATTCGGCGCTTACCGACAGCGAAAAGTTCGGCGTTATCGTTTCGTTCCTGCGCGACAATCCCGATATAGACGGCAGGGTGTCCGACTTTGTCGCAAACGAGTACCATAACGGCGTGCTCCGCTCCATAATGATAAGGCAGGCAAACCGCGTAGGCAAAAAGCGCAACGTTATAAACATAATGTTTGCGCCCGTCACTTCCGTGCCCAAAAAGATGGAGCTTATACTCCCCGGCAGGCGCGAAAAAGCGACGGTCGAAATTTCCAAAATGAACGACGACGGCTGCGTGAGCTTCGACGACGAAAAAATGTCCGTTCTCGAATATGCGGGCAGCTTTGCGCCCGACAACTTCCGCAGGCAGATGCGAAACTACGCCGACCTCGTCCTTAACGGCGAAACGGGACTTCTCCCGCGCATGGGCATGACTAACGAGGTGCTCGGCGACGGCGAATTAAAGCACGGCGAGGCGATTGCGTACTACCTCGGTCAAATGGGCGCGCTTACCGGTCAGGACATTCGCATGCGGTTTATCCCGACCGTTGTAGGTACGGACATTCTCAAGGCGAAGCTCGCCGCGCTCAAAAAGATAATCACCGACAATCCCGATAAGCGCATTATCGTGTTCTTCGATTACGAGCTTAAGAAAAACTATCTCGTGTACGAGGCGGTCGAAGCCGCGCTTAAAGCCGATTCGAAGATAAAAGACAGGATTCTCGTAGGCCGCGGTCCCAACAAGGATTCCGCGTGCGCCACCTTTGCCAAAACGGCGGGCACCGTGCTTCTTGCCGAGGACGACGCGTACACCGAGGGCGTCGACATGCAGGAGAGCAATATCATAGTCAACTTCCAGGTTCCGCCCGATCCCGTAGCAATGGATCAAAGAATAGGCAGAATTTTCCGTCTCGGGCAGAAGAACGATATCTACATATATTCGCTTGCCGATATGCGCGCGCTCGAAGGCTACGTGCTTATGTACTTTTCGAGAATCGGACTGCTCTCGAGCAACAGCGGCGACGCTACCATTATCGCGGGCTGTAACAACGAGCGGTCGCTTACCGTGCGCTGTAAGGGCTGCGGAAAAGCGCGCATGTACGACGAGGAGGAGTACAAACGCAAGGACAAGGCGGACGCCGACGAATTGTACTGCGCCGACACCGACGCTTGCATTGCCGAGTCGGCGCGCGGTACGCGCATGGAGATAATCGGCACGTACGACTTTAAGTGCGATAACTGCAAGGAGGTCATAACGCGCTCGGAGGACGGATACCTGTGTATGTCGGTAAACAGCACGGGCAAGCGCCCCATGTGCAACGGCGGCGACTACAACGACAGAAACATCTATTGCAGTAAGATTTGCGCCATTTCGCATTGCAGAAAGTTTACCGAGGGCGTTTTTAAGGGTAAATGCAATGCGCTTAAAAAGTATATGAGTAATCCCAACGTGTCGGAAGCGCAGCTTATGGCGGAGTGCGACAGATGCACGCACAAGTGCCCGCCCGAATGCCGCGTAGCAAGCGGCGACCTTTCGGGTCCCGAGCTTATAAGTCGCTGCACCGACTGTCCCGACGCGCTGTGCAGTCCCAAGCCGCACAACCTCGCGTTTAACGACAAGTGGGAATGCCGCTGTCCGTCCTGTCATTCGGGCACGCTTAAGCCCGTTCGCGCGCACACGTTTGCGGACTACGTTCGCTCGCTGTGGAATTACCAATTCGACAAGAACGAGTTCGGCAGGCGGCTTTCCGCAGAGGCGGACAAGGTCGCGTCCATAAAAGACATTCTCGATAAGGATAAGTAAGCATGACGACCGTATATGTAGAAAGAAAATATAAACAGGCTTTCGAGAGTATTTGCGAGCTGTTAAGGGACGGGTTCCTTGCCGATAAGCACGACGGCAACGACTTCGTTTCGGCATACACCGACCGCGACGGAAAAAGCATTATCGACGGCGAGTACAAATATGTGCTCGGCACCGAGGACTCGGAAGCGGAGGAGCGCGGGGCGGAGGAATCGAGCTCCGCGGGCTTCGGCTGGTTTGCGGGAGTGAGAGATTACAAAAAGGTCTCGCAAAAAAGCAGGTGGGAGGCGCTCATGGAAAACGTGTCGCGCACCTACCACAAGCTGTATTCGCTTGTCGAGTACAAGGAGAAAAAAAGCTCGGTTGCCGAGGAAATCGCGCTTTCCTCCTGCCGCGAGATAGTGCGTAAGCTGTATAAAACGTTTTTGCCGGACCGCGCCGACGGAGCGGAGGTGCGCTCCTGCGAGGACAAGGCCATGGACGACTTCTACGGCGTAACGCTTAAAACGGATATTTCGGGCAGCACGGGAGCGAGCGTTCCCATTCTTTGTAAAGCGTACTTTAGGCGCGTGGAGGGCAGGCTTGTACCCGTTACCCGCGACGACGCGGTGGACATAGACAACTACCTTGCCGAATGCGTAGAGGCGGCGGCTCTGTCCCGAAACGAGGCGATTACCACAGAGCCTATCGCCGCCAAGGACGACATAATTTTCGGAACTATCGACGCGGTGGATAAGCTGCTTAAGTCGCACGACGGAATATCGTTCGAGGACGCTATGTTTTACGCGGGGCGCGAGGACGAGGAGGAGATAACTCGGCTCGTCAGCCAAACCGCGCACGACGGCGCTACGCTCAAGGTGGTCGCCGCAAAAATACTCGGCATATCGCACGTAAGGTGGAGCACCCACTTATACGACGTTTACGAGTACGGCGAAAAAACGTATACCGTTTCGCTCGGGCTTAACGATATGATAACTATGAGGTGCTGCGGCTGCGGCACGACCGTTATCAATAAAAACGAGCTTACCTATACCGATTCGGGACGAGAGGTTACTTGCGTGCTGTCGCCTAAGCTAAACGACTTCGGACTGACCGAAGCGGAGATAAAAAAGATTTACGCGAACAAGGTTTTCAAAAAGCATAATTACAGGCTGACTTGTCCCGACAACTTCCGCAACCCGCACTGCACTCGGTACGTTTGTCTTACGGAGGACCGCGTTTTTACGCACGAATCGAACGGCGAAATTGTTTACCATTGCAAGACCTGTCCGTACGCCGAAATCGCTTACACCGACGGCAAGGGCAAAAAACATTACACTCCCACGCTCGTTTACGCGTGCGACGTTCGCGACATGGTAGACGCGTCCACCGTGCATCAATGCGAGGTGTGCGGCAGAAACATTGTGGGCGAAAGCGAGAGGTGCCCGCTTTGCGAAAGCATAAGCTTTGCCTCCAATTCCGCCGCGGCGCGCACGCTTTACAAAAAATACAGGGGTATGCTTCCTATATCCACGCGGATGTCGAGCTCGTCCGATAGGCGCGCCTACGAGGACAGCGAGATAATACTGTTCTGCATCAATAAGAAACGTTACATTGTGTACAAAGCAAAGCTCAAGGAATCGGGGCTTAACGACAAACCCAAAAGAATCGACGGGTAAAGGAGAAAAAAGTGGCGGATAAAGGTTTAACACTGACGCAAAAGCGTATTCAAAACAACAAGATATTCGTCTACGCATGTTTAGTGCTTTCGCTTGCGCTCGACATCGCGGTTTTCGTCATGCTCGTCGCTTACGCTTTGCCTGCAAAATATTGGGTAATATCAATCCTGTTTGCCGTTTTCGACTTGGGATTTTTGGCGGTGAGCCTCGCTTCCAACTTCCGATTCGGCTATTTCAGACCTTACCTTATTATTTACGGAATCGCATTAACGGCGCTTTCCGTCGTCGCGGTGGTCGTGGGCGCTGACTCGGGCGCCGGCACAGCGTACACCACGCTCGCGCTTATCGCTTATCCCGTTATGCACATCATAGCGGTAGTTACGGTTGTTATTGCGGTGGTGTTCTCCGTAAAAAGCGGCACGAAATCCAAAATAGGCGGACTGGTAATCGCAATCGCTATGCTTGCGGCGTCGGCGGCGTATTCCGTTCTTCTTGTGGAAAACGGCTACTTCGGTCAGCCGCTCGAGGAGAATAGGGCGCTTCTGTTCAGCTACAACGAGTACGCCGACGGATATGCCGTAGTCGGCGTGGAGAGCGGCTCCGGCACGAAAATCGTTATTCCCGACGAGTTTAATGGCAAAAAAGTTTACGCCGTGGACTGCTCGGTGTTTAACGCCGAAGGTATAACCAAGGCGGAGCTTAACTGCGCGCTTACCGTAAAGTTTGAAAACGAGGAGGCGCTCGATAACATTCGGAACGATCTTACGGTATACGTAGACAAACAAAACTACGATACCGTAAGAAACCGTTTCTATAAGGGCGCGCTTACCGATTTTATAAGATGTATGGTGCCGAACGGTCTCGATAAGGACGAGGTGTTCGTCTCGTTCGGCTTCCCTGCGGAAAGCGAGTCGGTCGAACTGTATCCTACCTGGTACGGCAAAAAAGGCGATATCCTCACTCTCGGCGACGACGCCCCCGAATGGTACAAGCATTCGGATAACTCGTCCGACGAGGACCTTTCTTACTCGTTCTATAACTACGACCAAAAGATTTTCTACGGACTTACCTCGCGCGGTGTAAATATAAACCGTACGGCGATTACCGAAAGTCACCTAACCGTCATGCCGTACTTTGCGAACGTGTACCGCATTTCGATAGCCGAGGACAACGACGAAGCGTTCATCATGCCGACGTGGTTTAAGTACAGCAAAATTAACGGCGATTACGACCCGTACAGATATGTAACGCTTCTTACCGCCGACTCGTTCCTTGCTACCGCCCCGACGCGCGCAGGCTTTTCGCTTGTGTGGAAAAACAACGTCGGCGTCATACCTTCTCTCAGCGAATACTTAAAAGACGGCGGAAGCACGGTGACGATTATACCCGTGTGGAATCTCGACGAGCCCACCGTTTCGGCAATTTCGGGAATTACTAAGCTAACATACGGCGATACGCTGTCGCTGTCCGCCGTTGCGACCCACCCCACGCCCGGAATAAACCTTAAATACGTGTGGAAGCGCGATACGACGGAGGTGGGGACGGAAAGCGGGCTCAACCTTCCCAACATGGGCGTCGACAAGGGCGGCGTGTATTCTCTGGAAGTAACCGCGTATTCCGAAAACAATGCGATTACTTCGCTCGCTTCGTCGACTAAGGTCGTAACCTCCGTTACGGTAGGGAAGCGCAACTTGCACTTTAACTGGAACGTAGGGGACAGCGTGAACTATACCGCGGAGGAGGTTGAGGTTAACGCGACCTACACGCCTTCGGACGTTATAAACGACGACGAAATTACTTTTACGAAAAGCCCCGACGCGTCCTCCGTCAGGAACGCGGGCACCTATCGCCTGTACGTATCGCTTTACGGCGACTGTGCGTACAAGTATAATGCGGTAAGCGAAAAAACGTTTACCGTTAACCCCGTGCCGCTCGCGATAACGGTAAACGATATAGACAAAACCTACGACGGCGAGCCGTTTTTGTCGACCGAATTCTCGTTCTCTCAAGAGGGACTTCTCTCTCCCGATAAACTCGAAAAGCCGAGTTATAACTTGTTCCCGACCAAAAGCGCGAATGCGGGATCTTACACCGTATCCGTATATTTTCCCCAAGGCGACGACGTACTTAAAAACTACACCGTTATCTATACTCCCGGCACGGCGCGTATAGATAAAAAAGACGTGACCGTGGTGTGGGACGGAACGACAACGTTTACATATAGCGCCAACGTTCAATACCCTACGGTAGAATCGATAACGGGTATTGTGGAAAAAGACTTAAGCTCGTATTTGTCTAATATAGATTATTCGGGCGGACAGGTTAACGCGGGCACCGGGTATACCGTCGCGGCAAGCTTTAGGAGCGGCACCGCTTTTGCGGGCAACTACACGCTAAAGAGCAACACCTGCGGCTATTCGATTAAAGCAAAAGATATTACGCTTACCTGGGGAAGCGATACGACGTTTACCTATAACGGTGCGGCGCAATATCCCAAGGTTATTTCCGCGGACGTTGCGGACAGCGAAAAGACCGCTTTCTTAAACTACCTCGAGTACTCCGGCATGCAGACTGACGCGGGGCAAAGCTACACCGCTACCGCCGCGTTCAGGCAGGGCAGCGGGTACGATAAAAACTACAATATCGTAAGCGGCGCTTCCTGCGGGTTTGTAATTAACGCAAAGCCCGTGACCGTAGTCTGGGCAACTCCCGACTTTACCTATAACGGCGCACAGCAAAAGCCAGTTGTCGCGAGCGTGTCGGGCACGGTGCCGGGCGGCGACGGTATCGACGTTTCGTCCGATATTACCGTATCGGTAGAGGGCGGCGTCGGCGCGGGCGATTATACTGCGACGGCTACTCTTAACGGCAGCGTTATTAACTACGTTTTCTCCGAGCCGCAGACATATCAATATTCTATTAAGAGAAAGACGGTACGCCTTACTTGGGGTACGACGAGCTTTATCTATAACGGCGAAAAGCAGGTCCCCGAAGTTACCGCGGTGCTTGACGCAATCGGAAGCGAGGGAGAAACGGTAAAGCGGAATTTAACAATCGGGCTGGGAAGCGGCGACACCGGCATAGAAGTCGGCAGTCATGCGGCGACGGCGTCCGTCGACCTTAACGTGGTAAAAAATTACAGCCTCGATTTGAGTACGAGAACTTGTGCGTACAGGATAGAAAGGAGTGAACTGACCCTCGAATGGATAACGGGCGAGTACACCTATAACGGGCAAAAACAGATTCCTTCGCTTAGGATAAAGAGCGGGCGCGCCTCGCGTGACAGCGAAAGCACTATTCTACAGCATATCGAAGTTAACTTAACGAGCGGCGACGGCATAAGCGCGGGCGAGCACACAGTGACGGCTACCGCAAAGCTTACTTTGGTAAACTACAAAATAGCGGAAAACGGCTCCTCTTGCACTTACACGATTAAAAGCGCGCCGCTTACAATTACTTGGTGCGGACCGTATTTTATTTACAACGGGGAAAAGCACCTTCCCTCACTCCTCAGCATGGAGGGCGAGGTGCCGGGCGGCGAAAAAGTCAATACGCTCGATATCGACATAGTATTGACGAGCGGCGACGGCATAAGCGCGGGCAGTCATACCGCGGCGGCGAGGCTAAACGACAGAATAAAAAATTACGTTTTAACGGGCAGTAATTTATCTATAACGTACGATATAGAAAAAAGGGTGATTACGCTTGAATGGGAGTATTTCGGCGCAGTCGAATTTCCTCATACGGGAAGCCCGAGAGAGGTTGTGCCCACAAACGTTTTACCCGACGGGGTTAGGCTTGTCGCCACATATTACAGCTTGGACGAAGGGACGAGCGCGTTAAGCGGCGCGCCTACCGAAGTCGGAAGCTACAAGGTGGTTTATTCGCTCGCGGGCGAAAAGGCGGGCAATTACGAAATAGAAAACCCCGAAAAACAATTCACAATCGCACAGCGAGGTGATGTATAATGATTTGCACAAAATGCGAAAAAAGCTTCGAGAATGCGCTCGAGCTTTACAACGGGAACATAGCCTGCCCCAATTGCGGGCACGATCTTGCCTCCGTCAAGGAGTTTAAGATTACGGAGGAATCGGAGGAGCGCTTCCGTTTGTCCGAGACCTTTTTCTACCGCTCGCTCGAGCTTTCCAACAAAAACATAAACGGCAGACCGGGCGAGACCGACCGCAAAAAGATAGAGACGGAGTGGCGGGAGAATATAGACAACGCGATTAAGCATTGTCGTATCGCCGCCGCCGCCGGTCATCCCGAGGCGTATTGGCGCATGGGGTTTTACTACGACAAGGATTACGCCGGCGTGGGAAGCACAGAGGTTCAGCGCTGCCGCATAGCGTACAATTTTTACGCGGCGCTGTGCTATTACGACAGATTCAAGGAGCTTAAAATAGACGGCAACAGCTCGGCTATAAAGTACAACAACGAGATGTTCGATTCTCTCCGCCGCCGCGCCGCAAACGATTTGCTTATTATGCTTTACAACGCGCCCGAAAATCTCGGCATGGACGAGCGGTTCGGTTACGCCAAAAACCGCGAAAAGCTTGTAAGCATTTACGATAGGGGAATAGGCCCCGCGGAGGGTGACAGACCGGGCTCCGGCACGGCGCAGTCCCAGGCGGCGGTTACGCTTGCCGCCTGTCTCGGAAAAACGCGCGTGCCGCTTTTCGGGTATTTTTACCTTTCCCCGTCCGACTTGACAAGGCTCGTAGACGCTCAGCTCAGCAAGGACCCGGAGCGCCGCATAGAGACTATTTATCCCGTGCTCGGAAAGGATATAATGATGGTGTACTTCCCGTGCAAAAACGAAAAGCGCGCGGTGGACACCACCAAGCAGGAGGTTTACTCCGAGGCGGAGCCGCTGTTCCGCTACCGCAACAACGAGCACGGCGGATATCTTTGCTTTATAAACCGCAACGGAAGCTTTATGCCCGACAAGTCTCTGCCCAAAAAGGTGGAGCCTCGGCTTAAAGGCTCCAACTATTCGCTTTTCAGAAGCCTCATTAACGCGCAGACCGTAGACGGGTCGGCTTATCTTATAAGCGGCTTGACTTTTTACGGCGATGATGTTATAAAATATAAAAAGGCAAACGGCTGTTCGTATTCGGACGCCGTAGCCGCGCTGTGCGCGGACGCACAAAAAAACCATTAAGGAGTAAGTTATGACTGCCAAAGAGATTGCCGAATATTTATCCGCAAACGGAATACCCATGGAGCGCGGTTTTTCCGATATCGAATCGCTTTCCTTTGCGTCGCCCGAGTGCCACGAGCTTTCGGACGAGATTGTCGCGTACCTCGGAACGCTTGTCGAGCACGGTGTAAACAGCGGCTTTAACAAGTCCATGGAGATTAATATTACCGACCTTACCAAGATCTGCATGTCGCTTACCTCGCACAATCCCAAGGCGGTTAAAAATCTTCCCAAGAGCAGGGCGCGGTTTGCGGAGGACAAGGCGGACGTCAAGCTTAGCGTTCCCGGTCCCGACCTTCAGATAAAGGCAAACGTAATTAAGCATATCGACGCGGAGCTTGCGGCGCTCGAATTCCTTAAAAAGCGCGTCGAGCTGTCCGAGCACCTTTCCGAATCGTCCAAGGCGATCCGCCTTTCCGAAAAGGAACGGGAGATAGAAAAGCTTAAGGCGATAAAAGCGGTGGTGGAAAGCACTATCGACAATTGCTCGGTAGACGCCGCCAAGCTTGCCGATATGATTTTGGACAATCTTATCGACGCCGCGGAAATAATCTCCGCCAACCACGACAACGACAAGGTGTTTTCGCTCTACGACGCCGCGCTGGAGCTTGCTCAAAAGTGGGCGGCGCGCAGAAAATCCGTTACCAAGCGCGAGACGGTAAAGCCCGAGGGCGTTACCGCTTACAACGCCGACGCGGACAGGCTTGCGATTGTCACCATGAGTATCGACATAGAAAAAAGCGCAATGCGCTTCCGCGAAAACCTCGAGGCGCTTCGCCGCTCCAAGGAAAAGCACGGCAGCTACGAGAAATTGGAGGAGCAGATACGCGCCCACCGCGCCGAAATAGCCAAGCTGGAAAAACAGATTAAGCAGGGATTGTTCGACGTAAAGTCGGGCGCAATGACTAAATCCGATTTTAAGCGCATGGCGGAGCGCGCCTCGTACGAAAAGTCGGTGCGTCAGCGCAAGATAGAGGAGCTCGAGGACCAAATCGACGAGCGGTTTGACATAACCATGATAGACGACGACCTTCTCGCCAAAATGGAGCGTATCAACGAGGAGCTCGAGCGTTACGAGGATAACCGCATAATGCTTTACTTTATAGGCAGAGGCGTAAACTTTGTCACGCTCACAAAGCTTATGAACGGCGAGCCCATTTCGGAAGAGGAAGAACAAAACATCGTCACCATGCAAACCATTATTACCACCGTTCCGCAGGAAATGCGGAAAAACGTTCAGGGCGCGTACGACAGAATCAACAACGTCGAAAACATCGCCCGAGCCAAAAACGGCGGCAGACGGCAGACGATTGAGCAGTCCTCCGAGGAGCGCAAAAAACGCGAGGCGGAAAACGACGCCTTTTTCGAGGAAATGGAGGCAATGTACGGCGGCGGCGGAGCGCAGGAAGAGGACGAGGAATCGCCTCTCCGCGAGGACCTCGACGACATACTTCATACGGAAAGATAAGCAGAGCCAAACGGCGGGGGCTACTTTATAGGGATGAGAACTTATTCGGAAATTGCCGAACAGGCTAACGTTACATACAAAACGGCTACCGAGCTCGACGCGCTTAAAAAAGCGGGCGTCGAGCTTTCGGCTACCGTAAAGGATATTCGCGCGCAGGGTATGCTCGATACGGATATCGGGCAGGACTGCCAATCCCTCCTTTTGCGGATAAAGACGAAAATCCTTTTCCTCGGCTATTTTCACGGCGGGTACTACCCCGACGACAAGCGCGCCGCTACCGACTTTTTCGGGCGCGAAAAGGATAAAGCCGCCGCAAAGGGCTGGGTAAATACCGCGGCGGTAATGGAGCGCGCCGAAAAGTATATCGAGGAGGTGGACGCCATTATGTTCGACGCGGCGGCGCTACTCGACAGCGTGCGCGACCGTCACGGCGACGCGCTCACCTCGTCCAAGACGATGCTTACCGACGTGGCGAATAAGTTTAAGTCAAAGCTTTCGGCGGCGGCGGAGCTTCCCGATCCCAAAGAGGTTTTCGGACCCAGGATTAAAATTCCCAAATTGGTCGAGCAGCTTGTAAACGATATACAAGAGGCGGCTTCGTGGTGCGACAAGCGCGTGGAGGATATTATCCGCCGCGACGACGCCAAGTTTTTCGAGGCGCATACAAAAAAACCGCCCGAGGTTATGGCGCCCATGTTCTATCCGTCGGTAATGCCGGACAGCTACACCACCGCCTCCGTAATAGTATTAAACACGCCGTTTATCGACGAGGCGTACCTTGCGCTTTCGGCGTATTCCGCAACCTGTTCGGTGGAGTTTCGCGTAGTCGCGGGGGGAAGCCTTTCCTCCATGACCGAAGCCGATATAAAGCGGCTTTTCGGGGTTTTTGCGGACAAAAAGATAGGGCTTATCGTCGAAGAGCTTAACGACTACCGCAACGACGATATTTTCGATTTTCTGTTCGGCGCGCTTATTTCGCTCGGCAAAAAGGGCGTTAAGGTGTTTGTTACCGACAGCGTGGGCGACCGCGGCGTGTACGACCGTATACTCGATTTCGTAAACGGCGCCGACGGTTATTCCGCGCTCGACGTAAGCAACGTGTTTTTGTGTATGCCGTCCTGCAACGAGTATATGCTCGCGCTTGCAAACAACAAGATTATAGAGCACGGCGTAACGGACGAGTACGTCAGAACGAAAATGAAATTTTCGGGCTACGTCGGGCTTAACGAGGTTATAAAAACGGCGCTCTCCGGCGGGAGCTGGAGGAACGCGGGCTTGTCCATATCCTCAAGCCGCGAGGAAAGCGCACGTAAGTATTTATCAAAGCTCCCCTCGCAGCTTCAGCTTCTCGATCTCGGCTGGGGCGAGGAGGAGTTTAACCGCAACGTAGACGAGCGCAAAAAAAGCTTCGATTACGACGACGTTTTCGGCGTGGACCCCGACAACATAAGGCGTATTGTGGAAAGCTCGGAGCTTAATATCTTCGAGCGGTGCGGCGGCGCCGCGCTGTACTGTACGCTCGGCGGCATGGACCAATCGGTGTGGGCGACCATTCCCATCGAGGAGCGCGAGGCGCGCATCAACACGGCGACGCAGTTTGTGTCGCGGTCGCTGTCTACGTCGTACACCCCGTCGGTGCGTATCGTCACAAAAAAGGAAATGGACGAGCGCGCGGGCAAAGCGGGCGGACTGTGCGTAGACGGCGGCAAGGAAATATGGTACCGCGAGGACTGCTGCGACAATATCGATTGGCTTATTCGCGCTATATGTCACGAATGCTTCCACTCCTTTCAGCACACCGCGGTGGACGGCGGCTATAAACGCTGGTACTTTACCGAGCTGGGCGTTACCGAGGGCAGGATAGACAGGTGGAAAAATAATTTTTCCATGTACGACGGCGACGTTGACTCGATAACTTACAAGGTGGAAATAGTGGAAAGCGACGCGGTCGCGTTCGAAAAGGATTGCGCAGGCGTCGCGGTAAAAGCGCTTGCACGCGTTCGGCTTGATTAACGAGGTAAAAAATGGAATTAGATAGCTTTATTATCGATCTTTTGCATATAAACGACGTCGAGAACAACTCCCTTCTCGACGTCGGCGCCAAGCCGGAAAAGGCGTACAGGCTTTCCCATCCCGACTACATAGACTTCGGCGAGCACATTATAAGCACCGCCAAGCGCACCTGCGGCAAGCCCGCTTCCACCGTGCTTGCGGGAAGCGCGCTCCTCGGCGAACAGATTGTGGGCAAGATGGTCAGCTCGCTCGAGTGGCGCCGCCTCGACGGTACGCACGACACCTCGAGTCTCGACAAGTTTATTTCGAGCGCGTACAAGGCGATTTCCCAAAAGGGCAACAACCCCCTGTTTTTGGGCGTGGGCGCAATCAAGTGGAAGCTCGCCGGAAAAAAGGATAACGTTATTATTGCGGAGTCGCCGCTGCTCGTTTACCCCATACGCCTCATCCGTTCGGTAAACACCGCGCCCGTATCAATCGAATTTATTAACGACGAGGTGTACCTTAACCCGTGCTTTGTCGCTAAATTGCAAAAGGTTTTCCCGCTCGTTGCCGAAAAGTTCCCGCACCCCAACGGCGAGGTGGACCTCGACGAGCCCGTCGACACCGAGATTTTGGGCGACGGCAAGGCGTACTTCGACACGGTTGCAAGGTTTGTCAGGGACGCGGTCGGGTCTAACGACACCGTTTTCGAGTTCGACGGCAATTCGGTTGTTATAGCGCCGTACGAGCACAACGAGCTGTGCATGTACTACGACATCAGGCGGAGAAGGGCGGCTATCGACGCGCACCCGCTTATCGACAGAATTTTCAATAAGCGCGAAAAATACACCGTGCCGAACGCTTCCGCCGAGCCCGAATTTATCCGTCCGCGCGACACCGCGCAGGAGAGAATAGTGCGCAGGATTGTGGGCGGCGAGTCCTTAATAGTAAAGGGTCCTCCGGGCACGGGCAAAACCCACACCATAATAAACACCGTCGCCGCGCTTATCGCCGCGGGTAAAAAGGTGCTTTTATCCTCCGCAAAGCTGTCCGCACTATCCGAGGTGTATCAGCAAATGCCGGACGAGCTTCGCGATTACTGTATGCTTCTCGAATGCGAAACGGAGGCGGAAGCGGCAAAGCTCAATCCGTCGTCCGTAAAAAAGGAGTTCAGAGACCTTTTGGAAAAGCGCAAGGGAGCAAGCTCGCTTCCTCCGTCGGTGTACGAAACCATTCGCCGCTCGCGCGCCGAAAAGGCGGAGGCGGCGCGGTCGCTTACCGAGTACGTGCGCGAAACCTTTGAGGACAGGAGCATACTCGGACACACCTATTACGAGGCGCTCGACAAGGTTTGCGCTTTTTCGGACGGGGTGGACTTCGCTTCGGGAATAGAGCTTTCCTCCCTCCCGCAGGACAAGTTCGGCGATCTTGCCGCCAAGGCGGACAAGGCGGGCGAAGCGCTGAAAAAGGCGACGGCGGGCGGAAAGGTTCCATTTAAAAAATGTCCGTGGGCGCCGAATATAGAAAAGCACGCGATGCTTAGCTACTTCTCCTGCGATAAGGAAAAGGCGATTAAAACCTATTCCGAGCTTAAAAAAGAGAGCGAGGGCTTGTCCGCCGCGCTTAAAGACGTCGAGAGTAAATGCGGAGCGTCCGGGCTAAAGCTGTCGTATGCGCCCGCGCTTAACGGAATCCCGTTCGACGCGGAAAAGGCGCGGACTATACTCGAAGCGCTTGCGGGCGCGGGAGCTATTTCCGCCGCGCTCGACACGTTCCGCGCCTGCGACAAGGCGGAATATAAGTGCGACGGCTTCGACGCGGAAAGTCACGCCGAGTTTGCGTTTTACGCGCATCCCGACGAGGAGCTTACCGTTGACGACGCGAGAAAGATTGCCGAAAAGATAGGACTTATAAGCTCGCTGTCCGACGAGGCGGGCGTGGACAGACTGTTTGCTTTTGTAGACAGAATCGATAAAATCAACGGGGAAATAAAGGAGCTTGAAAAAACCGTTTCGCGCGCGTTCGATTTTTCGGAGCTTACAAAGGACGATATTGCCAAAATCGACAAGCTTTCCGCCAAGTTCGGCGGACTTCTCGGCGCGCCCGAAAAGCCTACGCTTTCCATGCGCGGCGCGTATAAAAAGCTCAGTAAGTTCAGCTACCTTCCCGATATAGAGTTTGCCGAGGTGGCGCGGGCGGCGATTGCGCGCTGCGATATCTCGGCGCGCCTCGGCTCCGTTTACGAGACGGAGCGGGAGATTAGCCGTATTTACGGCAGGCGCATGGACGAGACCGATTTGTCCGCGGTAAAGTTCGTCGTCGGACGCTGCGCCGCACTCGGCGTTAAATACGTCGATTACGTTAAGTGGTTTAACTCCAATAACAGAGAGCTGTTTGCCTGCGCCGAAGGGCTTAAAGCGGGCGGCGGCGCCACGCTCGGCGCGGTGGCGCGCTCCGTTAAATACGCCGCGGCGCGCGACAGACTTATAGAGTCGATGTCGTCGCTCGAGGGTACGCTCGATATTTCGAGCGACAACGCCGCGCACGTTGCCGCGCTTGCCGTAGCTCTTTCCGATATCAAGATAACGAGCGGAAAAGAGGACGGGGAGGTTGCCGCGTTTGCGGTCGAAATTGCGGCGGCGCTTAAAGGAACGGCGCATAAAGCTGAAAGGTTTATCGAAAAAATGTCGGCGTGCGGAGAAAAGCTGTTCGGGAGCTATTACTCGGCAAACGCGGACGACCTTACCGCTGCTGACCTCGATATATTTATCGAGCTCTGCGCCGACCGCGACGTGCTCGGCGCCTCGACGGAGTTTTGCAATGCGCTCACCGTCGAAGTGGGGGGAGTGGGACTGTTGCGCTTCTTTGCGCCCTTTATCTCGGGTGAAAAGACCTTCGATAAAGATACCGACTTCGGCGAGATATTCAAGCTGTCGGCGGTGGCTATCGTTACCGACTATTTTACCGCAAAGCTCGGCGACCGCAAAAACGGCGTAGGCAGGCGCGTTGCCGCCGCGCTCGACGGTTGGGCGGAGGCGGAAAAGGCGCAGGACGAGGCGACGGTCAAAAAGATTGCCGCAGACTGCATGGCAAAAATCGATCCTAAGGACAGGGATTTCGACTTTCTCGACGCGGACAAGGGCTTTGACACCACACTCAGGCGGCTGTTCAAAAACCGCGCGAGAGAGATACTCAAGCTTAAAAAAGTATTCCTGCTTTCGGCGTCCACCGCAAGCGTGCTCCTCGGTAACGACGAGTACGCGTCGTTCGACGTGGTTATTATCGACGAGGCGAGCCAGCTCGAGCCGGTGTGCGCTTTGCCCGTCGTGTCGCGCGCAAAGCAGGTAGTGCTCGTTGGCGACGAAATGCAAATGCCGCCCATTCACCACTTCGGCGGCAGGGAGGAAAAAACGGAGGAGGACAGCTACGGCGAAACCGTCGTGCTGACCGGCGATCTTTCCGTTTTGGGACTTGCGCTTACCAACGAGGCGTTCCCCGTCGAGGCGCTTACGGCGCACTTCAGGAGCCGCACCGAGGCGCTTATCGCGTTCTCGCAGGAGCGGTACTATCCGTACATGCGGACCTTCCCCTCGGCGGTGCCGCGGGGAAGCGGGCTCGGGTTTAAGGATATTCTCGTTAAGGACGGGCGCTGCGACGGCGGTGTTAACTCCGCGGAAGCAAAGGCGGTCGTCGGCGAGTTAAAGGCGCATTTCGACGAATACTTTAAGGACGGCAAGCTGACCGAATCGGTGGGCGTGGTGGCGTTCGGTGTTCAGCAGATAAACGCAATCACTTCGCTTGTCGAGCGCGACAAGGAATTAAGCGAAAAAATAGACAAGGCGCTTGCGGCGTTTGACGATTTGCCCGAAAATCTGATATTCTTTAAGACGATTGAAACGGTGCAGGGTCAGGAAACTGACCACCTTATTCTGTCCGTCACCTACGGGAAAAACAAGGACGGCAAGATAGTGCAAAGCTACGGCGAGCTTAACCGCGGCGACCTCGGCGAACGCATATTCAACGTTGCGGTTACGCGCGCAAAGAGCTCGGTTACCGTCATTCATTCGGTCGAGCCCGTAGATATAAGAGGCGAAAACGTCAGATATATCGGCGAATACATAAAGCTTGCGGAAAGCTTTGCTCGCGCCGAGGATTCGGTGTTCTCCCGCTCGGGCGGAAGCGAACGCCACGGATTCTTTACGCGCGTCAAGCAGTGCCTTACTTCGCTCGGTATCGACGAAAAGCGTATCGTATTCGATTGCGGCGTTACCGAGGGCTCGGTGCGCATCCCCGTTGCGGTGCTTTCGCCCGACCTAAAGAGCGCGGAAATAGGAATATGGTGCGAGACTCCGCCCCGCGTCAACGAGCCGTACATCGACGAAAACTCCAGGTACTATCACATTCTCGAAGCGCGCGGCTGGAAGATGCACAGAATTTGTATCCGCGACTTCGTGTACAATACCGACGCCGAGGTAAAGAGGCTTAACGCGGCAGTAAAAGAGTGCGTAACGGGACTTGTCGCCGAGGGCTGATTGCCTTTTCGCGGCGTATTAAACGGTAAATATCCCGATATATCGTCGGGCAATAATAATAAAAAAACTTCGACTTTTTGTCGCAAATAAGGAGATAATCATGGCAAGACAGAGTGTATTCACGGAAATGGAAACAAGCGTAGGTAAGCGCGTAAAAGAGGTGGGCACCGAATTGCACGAGCAAGCGGTACGCGAAAAGCGCAACGAGTTCAACACGCGTATCGACGCTATCGCCGATAAAATAATCGAGTTTCGCGAGAGAAACGCGGAGGAGTATCTTATAGAGATGCTCACCACCTTCCTCGACGTTGCGCTCGACATGCGCGATCTTATGGACGCGCTCGAAGCGACGAGCCAGGGCATGCAGTGCATAGCCACGGCGGTAGGATTTATCGACGAGATGCTCGAGTTTAACATGGGCATGTTCGAGGTTTCGCTCAACCACAATTACGGGTTTTGGCAGAGGCTTAAAGAAAAGCGCCGCATAAGAAAGGCGATAAGGAACAACGCCGGACGAATGAAGATGGTCGTTTATAACATGACCGGTCAGCTCAGGTTTGCTCAAGAGCTTGTAGGCGAGATGAAAAACGTCACGGTACAGCTCAAAAAAGCGACCGGCAAAAAGAACAAAAAAGGCGAGCCTTCCGGAGGAAAAGCGGAATCGTACGTTCAGCAGCGTTTAAGCAAACGCGGCGGCGAGACAACCACGGAAAGCAACGGCGGCGCTTCGACGGCGACTCCGCCTCCCGCCGCACCGTCGGGCGATCTCGACAGTATCGACGATATACTTTAATCTGTAAAGGAGAATAAACTATGGCTATCGGCGGGAGAGCAGGCGGCACGCCCTCGGGCAAGGGCGACGGCAAGCCGGACGAAAAGGACGATTCCATAAGCGCGCTTAAAGAAAAGTTCAGAGAATCGTACGACAAAATTAAAAAGATTATTGGCGGGCGCAGCGACAAAAAGGATTTCCGTCAGGAGGAGCGCGACGAGCTTCGCCGCGAGTATACCACGGCGGCGCGACTTGCCAAGGATATATCAAACCGCGTGACCGACGAGGCGGACAGCGCTAAGTACCTCGAGTTCTACAAGCAGCTTTCGGAGCGCGCCGCGTCGTACGGCTCGGTCATGAAAAACGAGATTCCCAAAACGACCATGGACGACATAAAGGGGCTCGACAACGTTAAAAAGCTTGTCGACAGCTTCCTGTTTATGGCGCAGAATCCCGATATACTCAAGTATTACAAAATGGAAGGCGGACTGGGCGTCCTCATGTACGGCGCGCCCGGAACGGGTAAAACCATGTTCGCGGAGGCTATCGCAAACCGCATGCAGCTGCCGCTTTTTATAGTTACGCCCGCGGATATTTTTAAGTCGTACGTCGGCGCTTCCGAGCAGGCCGTGCGCGCAATCTTCGAGGATATAGAAAGCTGTCCCGACGGTGCGGTGCTGTTTATCGACGAGTGTGAATCGATTTTCAGTAAACGTACGGATAGAACGGAGGATTATAAATCGGCGGTCACTACCGAGCTATTACAGCGCATTAACGGCTTCGGCGTGGACGGGTCCAAGCGCATCATGGTAGGCGCGACCAACCGCCCCGAAATGATCGACCCCGCGTACCTCAGATATAAAAGGTTTTCCTACCTTATCCACGTAACCCCGCCCGACGAGACCGCGCGCCGCGCCATTATCGAGAGCAAGCTTAAAGGTATTCAGCTAAGCGGGATTACGCTCGACGAAATTGTCGCCATGACGAACGCCACTTCCTCTCGGCTTACAAGCATGGGCTACGTGCCGGACGAGGACGCTTACTACTCGGCGGCGGACATCTGCGGAATCATAGAGGAAGCGTGCCGCCTCACACTCGAAAAAGTGCAGGAGAGCGGGAAACGTCAAACGCTCCCGCTTACCCGCGACGTTTTCGAAAAAGCGTTTAAGCAGATTCCGCCCGGCATCTCCGCAAGCCTCCTCCAAAAGTACGAGGACTTTAGGAAAAGCATAAAGTCGTAGTATTTCGGCGAAATATAAAACCCGCGAGAAAGCGGGTTTTTGTTTTTGGGGAAAGGTTGAGACTCTTCGCTGAAGCTCAGAGTGACAAAAAATGTGCGGCTGTCGTCAAGCCTTCGGTTAGTGCATAGGACAAAAAGTAAGTATGTCGGCTGTTTATTGTGAGTTCTTCTTATTACCGCTACTACATCATTTCGACCGAAGCGAGCGAAGCTAAGCGAAACGGAGAAATCCAGGCAAAGCCGCACACTTGCCTCCCACTTTTGCAAAGCCAAAGGGGAATGTGTCCGAATGGCGGTGGGGGGTTAATTCTTTACCACTTTGCGGCGGTTCGCCTAGACCCCTCGACAAGCTCGGGGTGATGTACGGTAGGCAAGATAGAAATAAGCTGTTACGCCCCGAGTCGCGCAGCCTTCGGCTGTCGTCAAGCCTTCGGCTTGTCTCTACGGATAAAACGGAGTGCTTTTTTCGGGTGTGAAGTAAAACAAGCAGGTAGGTCTACACACGACATACGCCAAGCCTTCGGCTTGCATAAAAAAATACAAAACTATTGACACTTAGGCGTGTGTGTGGTACAATATAAAATAGGCTTATTAAAAAGGGGGAAGTATGAAAAAAAGAGTTATCGCATCTGTCGTCGCTTGCGCTGCGGTAGGGCTGGCCTTTTTCGGTTTTGCCGCTTGCGACAAGGCTCCCACGGGCGACGGATCGGGTGATAACACCCTTGCTAAGATCGACGTGGGCTCGATAACGGTATCCGAGGAGATCTTTCCGAACGGCAAGCTCGGCACCGTTTTTTCTTGGAGCGTTGTGGAAAACGCAACCGCGTACTTATTTGACTGCAACGGCACTGAGGTTAAGAGCACTTACCCCAGCGTTACAGTTCAGAACTACAATCAAATTACCCTTCCTTCGGACGGTGTATTTAACGTATCAATAAGCGCGACGGCGTACGGATATACACCTTCCGAGCCTGTCTCCTATACCTACACCGTAAGGGGGTGTGAATTGAACGGCATTTCTGTTACTTCGTTTGACGACGGCATTCTTAAATGGAAAGCCGATCCTTTGGCAAAAGGCTATCTCGTGTCCGTTAACGGCGGGGCGAGCGTTGCCGTAACTGCCAACGAGTTCGACCTGAACGGCTCCGAGTACGCGGGCGCGGCTAAAGTTACGGTACGCGCCACGGGCGACGGGCTGTATACCAAAACGGGCACGGCGTTTACCGTTAAGATAAACGCCGAACATACCAAGGTTCACCTTCTTCCAATCGAGGAATATACCGTAGCGGACGGCGTTGTCAGATGGAGCGCGGTGCCCGGCGTTACAAAGTACAAGGTGGTGGACATCGAACGCAACACCGTTGTAACGGAGGATCTTTTTTACGACTATTCGGAAAGCCTGCCCGTTTACGGCGTTTACCCGATTTCCGATAACGCCGCCTTAGAGAGCGCGGCTGTGGAGCCCGTTCTCATTCCCTATCTCGAGGGCGAGGGCACGAACGCTTCCCCGTACAAAATTAAAACGCCTGTAGACTTCCGCGCTATAGACTACTACGAGGCGCGCTACGCCGAAAAGCTTAAAACCGATTCCGACGCACCGCGCGTCTCCTATGTAATCAATAACAACATAGATTTCAACGCGGTCGGCGCACTCGAAGAAGAGTCCAACTTCTACGCTCTTTCCCAGCCGTTTTACGGCACGCTTAACGGCAACGGCAAGGAATTATCCAATATTCGCGTACGCCACCGTTCGGGCTATTGGGCAATGTTCGACTATATAACGAATAAGGGCGCGGTTATGAACATTAAGTTCGTTTCGCCCGATATTCAGAACTCCATGATTCAGCCCACGCTTCCGCTTAACGCGTCGATTGCCACAATCGCGTATAAAAACTACGGCATAATTTCCGCTATAACCGTAAAGGACGCCAACTACAAAACCGCGGGCGGCGAGATTGGCGGAATATGCTGGGACAACCGCGGCATCGTTCAAAACTGCGTGTTCGGCGGAATTATCGAGCAAAAGGCGACGGGTCAGCCCAACCAGGCGTGCTTTGAGATGGCGGGAATCGTTTCCGAAAACAACGGCACCGTAAGCGGCAATAAGGTTACCACGCTCGAAATCCGCGGCACCGCGATACCCGATAACGGCAGCTCGTACAACAACGTGCGCTGCGCCGCGGGAATCGTTTCCGTTAACCGTGCGGGCGGAACGGTTTCCAATAACTCGTTCGAAACGGTTACAATGTCCACCGTTCTTAACGCAATTACCGAGCACGAGTTCGGCGGAATCGTCGCGTACAACGCCGGCACGGTAGTAAAGGGCTCGGGCTCGCTCGGCACTTTCATTCACAACGGCACGACGGTAAGCGCGGAGGTGGGAACGAGCTCGTCTCTCCTCGGCAAGCTTATCGGCAAAAACGAAGGCAAAAGGTCGTAATAGGTAGGGGGTAGAGTTATGAGAGAGAATTTTAAAAGCTTACGCTTTCTTAATCTGAAAAGGATCGCCGTCTTACTCGCGCTTGTAGTTTCGTTTGTGCTTATCGGCGTTTCCGGCATTGTGGGAAGTCACGCGACTTTGCCCGTTCCGCTCGCCGACGATACGAAAACGCTTACCATTCACGTTTACGACACGACGCAGGAATACCATACGCTTGCCGCATGGGTTTGGCTGAAGGGTGAGGACGGCGTGGAGTACAGAATGAGCACCTCCGCGGCGCCCGACGAGGGTTTCCTAAAAGAGTACGAGCTGGACGGTCAGACCGTAACCAACAAGGCGTTTACCGTTACTGCGTCGTTTACCGCCGCGCAGCTTTCGCGCGCTACGGCAATAGGCTTCCTTATCTGCAAACAGACAGGCGGAAGCGGCGAAAAGTTTTGGGACAGGTACGTTAAAGAAACCGCCGACGTGTTTATAGACGTAACGTTATTTGACGGAAACAACACCGTCGACATCTACTATATCAGAAAAGACTCCGTTGCATATACTAATTTGGAGGAAGCGAAAATGGCGCTCGAAAAAGTTTTAAGCGCGCGTTTTATCAGCCAGACCGCCGTTGAGTTCGAGGTTACAAGCCCGCTCACCACGTCGACCCCCGTCGTGCTTTTGGACGGCGGCGTCGAGAAAATGACGGTCAACGCATTGCCCGATTCCGCAAACCCGTTTAAGGGCACGGCGGCGTTTACCAATCTCGACTTCGACTACGCCGCGGATTACAGCATTAAGGTAGGGCTTATCCCCACGCCCGCGCCCGTTTCCAAAGCGGCGCTCCTCGACGACGACGGCTTTATAAAAGCGTACGAGACCGAAGAAGTGCAGAGCATGGAGTACGGCGCTCTCTATACCCCCGAAAAGACGGTGTTCCGGCTGTGGGCGCCGTTTGCAAGCACGGTCAGTGTTATGTTCTATGCTCACGGCACGGACGGCGAGGTGACCTACGGCATGCCTATGAAAAAGGTCATAGACGGCGCCACCGGCAAGTGGGCGGGCGTTTGGGAGTACGAGCGCCAGGGCGATTGCCACGGTCTGTACTACACCTATTTAATCAATAACGGCGGCATCGAGGTGGAAACCATCGACCCGTACGCCAGGGCGTGCGGTCTTAACGGCTTGCGCGGCATGGTTGTCGATATGAACAAGGTCAACCCCGACGGCTGGGAAAGGGACAACTTCCTCTTTAAGCTCAACGAGGACAACGCCGAAGTGCCTATCATCTGGGAGCTGCACGTCCGCGACTTTTCCTCGTCCGCCGATTCCGGCATGGTCAACAAGGGCAAGTACCTCGCCTTTACCGAGAAGGGTACCACCGTTCCCGGCACCGATATAAAGACGGGCGTCGACTACCTTAAGGAGCTCGGCATTACTTACGTTCACCTTAATCCCGTGTACGACTTCGGCTCTATCGACGAGAGCATCACGACCGATATCTACAATAAGGATAAGTTCAACTGGGGCTACGACCCGCAGAACTATAATATTCCCGAGGGCTCTTACTCGTCCGACCCGACCAACGGAAGCGTGCGTATCAACGAGTTTAAGCAAATGGTTATGGCGCTCCACGAAGCGGGCATCGGCGTTATTATGGACGTAGTTTACAACCACACCTATTCCACCGCAAACCTCCCGCTCGGCGACGCAGTACCCGGCTACTTCTACCGCACAAACGTAAACGGCGAGTACACCGACGGCTCGGGCTGCGGCAACGAGATTGCTTCCGAACGCTCCATGGTCCGCAAATACATGGTCGATTCGGTGCTGTACTGGGCAAAGGAATACCATATCGACGGCTTCCGCTTCGACCTTATGGGCGTTCACGACCTGATTACGATGAACACCATTCGCAGCGAGCTCGACAACCTTTACGACGACGGCAGCACACGCAAGCTCCTTATGTACGGCGAGCCTTGGACGGGCGACGGCGTGGACAGCGCAAGACAAGAGGGCGGCGAGTATGTTAAATATTCGTACCACACGAGAGTAAACGCGACCTCTTCCGCTATCGAGGGGACGGGCAAGTATACTCTTAACGCAGATAATAAGCTTGTAGTCGATTCTTATTACAAAGGCTCTATACGCGACCTCGACTCCCGTATCGCGGTGTTCGACGGCTACGGCAGAGACGGCGTGCGCGGCGGAAGCTGGGATATAGACGCGCGCCAGGACGGCTGGGTGCAGGGAAACACCGGCAAGGCGGGCGACGTAAGAGGTATGCTCTGCGGCAGTAACATGGGCATGAGCCAGGCTTCGCAATCGGTTGCTTACGCGTCTGTTCACGACAACTTTACGCTGTACGACCACCTCGTCGGCAAGTCGAGCGGAAAGGAAACCATGCTGAGCTACAACGTTCCCATCGACCACTTTATGAATATGCAGAATACGGTATCCGCGGTTTGCCTTATGTCGCGCGGTATATCGCTTATGATAGCGGGCGAGGAGATGTCGCGCACAAAGTACGGCAACCACAACTCGTACAACTCGCCGATTAAGCTTAATCAGATAGAGTGGAGCAGACAGGTTGCATTCTCTAAGGTGCACGACCACTACAAAAAGCTGATTGCGGTAAGAAAGGCGTACAAGGATATTTTCTCGTACACCGCGGCGCAGGACCGCGACGCCGTTTCCGTAACGGTCAGCGGCTCGGGCGTTATTACTCAGACCCTCACCAAGGACGGCGTAACACTTAAAGCGGTGTACAACGGCGGCGAAACTACGGCAAGCGTATCCACCGGCGGCTACAAAGTGTACGTCGCCAACGGCAATGTGACGAACGGCTTCAGCGGCTCGCTCGCCCCCAAGTGCTGCGTAGTATTCGGCACGCTGGATGTGTAATCAATAAAAAAGAATGCACAATGAATAATTAAGATTGAAATTTATATAGATTATCCCCACAGAGGGTGTATTTCATAGGGATTTACCCGTGGACGAAAAAGCCCACTACACTTCGGGAACGAAGTATAGTGGGCTATACTTTTACTATGCGGCTAACGCCTTAGGCTCCCCTGTGTAAGGGGAGCTCCGCCGTTAGGCGGTGAAGGGCTGTAAGCTCCGCTGCGTTCGCTACGCTCACTTCGGTCGAAATGATGGGCAGGCGGTAGTAAGTGCGACTATACTTAGTTTAAGCGGTAACGTTTATACTACCGTCCGTCATTCCGAGCTTGTCGAGGAATCCAGGCGATCCGCCGCACTTACTGTTAAACAAATATGATTATGGTATTTTCGACAAAGACAAAATCGGTATTATACCACTGCGGTACAATACCTTTTCGCGTTGTGGCGTACTAATTTAAGGAAATGGGTTGCAAAAACGAAATTTGTGTGCTAAACTATAGGTGCCGAACTATACGGCTTTGTTTGTCGTGAAAAAATAAGTTCGGAAAAGAGAGGGAGCTATGTCTAAACCTGAAGAGCCCACCGTACTTTTCGGCAAGTCCAAGTGGATATGGACCGCCGAACCGACCAAGAAAAATTCCAACGTGATTATGCGTAGGACGTTTGACTTCGGAACGGAAAAACCGCCCGCGCGCGCGTTTTGCCGCGCCGCGTGCGATACGCACTACTATATGTACGTAAACGGCTCCGCCGTGGTGTGGAACGGCGGCATGAACCGCAACGCTTCCCACGCCTTTTACGATGAGTTCGACATAGCCAAGTATCTCGTTAAGGGCGCCAACGTGATTGTCGTTTACTGCCAATACTTCGGCACGGCAGGGCGCGATCTCGTTCCCTCCGAGCGTGCGGGCTTTATCTTCGAATGTCACGACCTCGGCATTTACAGCGACAGCTCTTTCGAGGTGTACGAAAACCTCGGTTATAAGACCCCGCGCCCCAACAATTGCTGTTACGCGGGACACGACATATTCTACGACGCGTCGCTCGAGGGTCAGATTGACAGGATTCTCGATCCCGCTTATAAGTCCAATCTGTTCGCTCCCGCGACCGAGCTCGATTCCTATCCCGACGCGGTGATAGGCACGCTCGTTCCTCGCCCCATACCGCTCGAAAAGTTTTCGCCGTCGCCCGTTATCGCAAGGTTTAAAAAGCTTACCGATCAGTTCAGCGGCGATACATACGTCGTCACGTTGCCGCGCGCAATGCGCGTTACGCCCTACTTCGAGGTTACGGGCAACGGTCAGGAAAAGATACTGATTAAGACGGACAGGACGGCGTGTCAGGGTACTTTCGCGGACGAGGGCAGTACGTACTACGCCCACTCCGTCGAGTATATCACAAAGGGCACCGTCAATATCTTCGAGTGTCTTGTGCCCATGGTCGGCGAGACTCTTATATTCTCCATGCCGCGTACCGTAAAGGTGCTTAAATTAGGCTACCGCGAGATAGGTTACAACACGGCGCGCACCGTCGAGTTCGAGTCGGACAGCGACGTCCTCGACACCGTTTTCGAAAAGGCGATGAACACGCTTTACTTAAGCCTCGGCTCCACGCTTATCGACACGCCCGAGCGCGAGCGCACAATGTGGCTCGGCGATAGCTCTATCGCCGCGCACGCGCTGTACCTCGGCTATGCCGACGCCGCGCCGCTTGTCAAAAAGGTGATAGGGGACGTTTTGGACTACGCAAAAAACGACGTGCTGTATTCGTGTGTGCCCGGCAACCTGCCCGCGGACATTCCGTCGCACGGCTTGCTTGCTTTAAGCGAGTACGGACTTTTTGCACAGTACCGCAATTTTACGCGCGACGTAGATCTTTTCCGCGCCGAATACGAGCGGCTTTGCGACTACCTTATGCTTTGGCAGATGACGGAGCACGGCGTTGCGCTTCGCGACGGGGTTAACCGCTGGTACGACAACCTCTATAATATCGACGAGTCGCTTGTTGAAAACGCGCTTTACTATTCGGCGTGTAAATTCCTCCGCTCGGTGAGCGAGCAAATAGGCAACCACGATTACGACGAGTATATCGAGGACAGAATGGAAAATATCGCGGCGTATATCGAAAGCTGCTGGAACGGGCTCGGTTACACCTCGCGCGACGGAGTGTACGACGATCGCGCCAACGCGCTGATTGCGCTAACGGGTCTTGTCCCCGACGATCGCCGTTCCGCGGTTGCAAGGCTTATCGCGGCTACCCAAAACTCGTCGCCTTACCTCGAGTGGGCGAGCATAACGGCGCTTTCCGCGCTCGACAGGCGCGACCTTGCGCTTGACAGATTTTATTCGAGATACGCGCTTGCCGCGGAATCGGAATGCTCCACGCTCGGCGAGGACTTTAACGGCTTCGGCACCAAGTGCCAGAGCTATCAATCGGCTGTCATCTTCGAGCTTATACAGGTGCTCGGCGGCATCGATATTCAGTTGGGCGCCTCGAGAGTTACGATAACGCCCGACTTTACCGCGCTTAAAAACTTCCGTACCAAGATTAAGCTTGCGGGCGGCGTTCTCGAAGTTCGCTATAAATATTCCGCGGGCAAGATAGACATAATAATCGAAAACGGGCTCGACGGCAAGGTCACGCTCGATATCAAGCCCGAGAAAGTCGGTAGACAGGTGGAACGCCGCACCATCGTTCTTAATAAAGGCAAAAACAAATTCTCTATCTAACTACTCGACTATTCGTGGCTTAAAGGACGCAATGAAACAAAAGGTTCTGTTACTATACTTGGAATCGGGCTTCGGGCATATTTCGTCGATGGACAGCATTTATCAGGCGCTTATCGACAATTATTCCGACCGCTACGACATTCAAAAAAGTTATATCATGCGCGAGGACGGATATGACCATCTTACTTGGATGGAAAAATTCTTTTGCAAGCAGGTGGAAAATACCAATAAAATTCCCGGCTTCGGCAGATTTATTTTTTGGATAATCAGTCTTCTCGGCGGTCAGCACATAATGCGCTTTTACCACCGTCAGCTTGCCGTACGCTCGTTCCGTCAGGGGTTGGAGGCGCTCCGCCGCCGCAATCCCGACGTTATAGTATCCAATCATTATTTTACCGACCTTTTGGCCGTCGAGTACAAGCACAGAATTAATCCGGACTGCGTGGTTGTAAACTACAATCCCGATAACACCCTCCACACCTTTTGGGATAAGCGTGACGGCGTTTTTGTCGTCAATAACGAAAAGGCGTTTAAGCGCGCGTTAAGGCTCGGATTTAAAGAGGAGAGTCTGCGCCTTGTAACGCCCTGCGTAAGACAGGTGGTGGAAAAGAATACGCTTACCCGCGCTCAGCTCCGCGAAAAGTACGGTCTGCCCGCGGACAAGTTTACAGTCGTGATCGCGGACGGCGGGTACATGGCGGGGCGCGGACCCAAGTTTGCGCGAGAGATTATTAAACGTAAGTTGCCCATTACTCTCTGCGTTATCACCGGCAAAAACCGCAAGTGCTACGAAAGGTTTCAGGCGATAGCGGAGGGGCGCGACAAAAGGCTTAAGGTCGACGACAATATGACTCTTAAGGTTTACGAGTTTGTGCCCGAGGCGTACGAGCTTTACGGCGCGGCGGACGTTTTCCTTACAAAAGGCGGACCGAACGCCGTTCTCGACAGCGTTTACATGCGTACGCCCGTTATAATCGACTACTGCCCGCACGTCATAGAGGAAACCACGGCCAAGTTCTTTATCGACGAGTATCATTGCGGCGAGACCGCGTTTACCAAGGGCAAGGCGGTAAAGCGTATTCGCGCGCTTATGGCGGATAGGAGCGCGCTCGACGGTTACCTTGCCAATATCGAAAAGTTTGTCGCGATAGGTAACGGCGCAAATGCCGTGGCGGATATAGTCGTCGAGGAAGCCGAAAAGGCGAGAAGTGCAATGCAGGACGGCGAAATCGACGGAATCGACGTTGACGGCGGCGAGGATACTCCTTGCGACGAGTCGACGGACGCCGAGTACAAAGTGGAGGGCGTCGCCGCGGACATCGTTACCGACGGTCTTTCCTACGCCGCGGACGAGGAAATGTTCGTTTCCGAAGCGGCGGCTCAAAGCTTTCAGCCCGCCAAATGAAGACCAAAAAGTACAAACGCTTTTTTAAGTCGCTTTCAGAGGCGGGGGATATACCCGAGGAGCTATACGACGCGCTTATAAAAAAGATAGAATCGGAAGGCAAAATGAACGGGCGAGTCTACGAGTTTTTCCTCTCCGAGCTCGAGCGCCGCGGTCTGTTTGAGGTGGACGGCACGCCGTTTTCCACAAAGAACAGCGCAAAGACGGACGGCTCGTTTAAGTACAAAAGCCCGCGCAATCCGTTTTGGCATATAGGCCACGCGATTACGTCCACGGTCTTTAAGTTTTTGGGCTGGTTTGCAAGCGCCTTCGTCTTGGGCGTGTGGCGGGTGCCGGACAGAAAAAAACTAAAGGGCGTGCGCGCGTGCATATCCGTTTCCAATCACGTCGGCTATCTCGACGCGGTGCTTACAAGATATGCGTTCGGGTGCAGAAAGCAATACATAGTTGTTGCGCCGCACAACTGTAAAAACGATTTCGGCGGCGCGCTTTTAAAATCGGCAACCGTCATCCCGCTCCCCATAAACTTTCACGGCGCCAAGGCTTTTACCGATATGCTTTTGTACGTTAAAACTCGGGACGGCGCGCTTCACTTCTATCCCGAAAAGAGTATGTGGGTGGGATACAAAAAGCCTCGACCGCTTAAGGACGGACCGTTCCATTACGCCGACAGACTGGACATCCCCATTGTTCCGATGCTGTACGTGTATCCAGAGCCTAAGGGATTAAGAAAGCTGTTCCGCATGCCTAAAATGGCGATTAAAATAGGCGATCCGCTGTACGCCGACTTCACTCTTCCGCCGGCGGAGCGCGAGGCGGAATTAAAACGGAGGACGCAGGACGCAATGAAAAATCTGTACGAGGACTTTTACGGTATTCCGCTGTCGTATACCTGCGACGACCCCCAAACCGCGGATGCGGTCAAGGCGGAAACGCCCGAAACCGACGGGCAATAAATAAGTCGACCGAGCGGGAAACCGCTTGTAAATATCAACCGAAGAGAAAGGGTAATTATGGCAAAGACAATAGCAATAGCCAATCAAAAGGGCGGCGTGGGCAAGACCACGACATGCGTTAACATAGCGGCGTATTTTGCCGCGTTCGGAAAGCGCGTTCTCATTATCGACAACGACCCGCAGGGCAACGCGTCGAGCGGGCTTGGTATCGAAAAGCATAAGGTTAAAAAATCGGTGTACGGGCTTATCGTGGGCGATTGCACCGCGCGCGAGGCGATTATCCCGACAGGGGTCGACAAGCTCGATATTATCCCGAGCAATATCGACTTGGCGGGCGCCGAGGTGGAGCTTGTAAGCCTCGAGCAGCGCGAGAGCTCGCTTAAACGCGCGATAGCGCCCGTTCAGGACGACTACGATTACATATTTATCGACTGCCCGCCGTTTATCGGACTTCTCACGCTTAACGCGCTGACCGCGGCGGATTCCATCCTCATCCCCATGCAGGGCGAGTACTTTGCGCTTGAAGGGTTAAGTCAGCTTATGAACACCATTAAGCTTACCAAAAAGATTCTCAATCCCAAGCTCGAGATAGAGGGCGTCGTCGTGACAATGTTCAATTCGCGCACTAACCTCGTCAACTCGGTTGCGGAGGAGATCGCGCGCTTTTTCGGCAAAAAGATGTTCGCAACCCGTATTCCGCGCAGCGTGCGTCTCGCCGAGGCGCCCTCGTTCGGCATGCCTATATCGCAGTTTGACCCCACGTCGACGGGCGGCGTCGCGTACAAAAACCTCGCGGAGGAAATGCTTAACCGCAACAGAGACTCCTTCGAGCCGATTAAAAATCTGTCCGCGCTCAAAAAGAAGCAGTAATGCGGCGGCGCATTCGGTTTACGCGATTAAAAAATCTGCAAAAGGTCAAAAACATACCCAAAACGTTTGATTTTCTCAGTCTGTTTTAGTATAATATAAAATACCCTAAGCGTCGAAGTGTAGGATTATAAGATTTCGGCGCTCGGACGGAGCGGGAAACGCTCTCCAAATTAAAATAATTTATTGGTACAGGTAACGAAAGTGTTTAAAAGAATCGGTTTAATAATATTGTCTGCCGTGCTTGCCGCGACTACGCTCTGCGGCTGTGCGTTCTTTACTCACGATACGGAGCGCGACCTTCAGCAGGTTGTGGCGACGGTTTCTTCGTACGACATCACCAAAACGGTGGTTGTGGACGACGGCGAGGACGAGGACGGCTTCCCTCAAACGCATACCGAACAGGTTACCTACACCACAAAATCCGTGGATATCTATAAGTACGACCTTGTTCAGTACATCAACAACAACGCAAACAGTCTTGCCAATCAGTTCGGCTCCAATTATGAGGGTTTGTACAAGTACGGCGTGAGAATGCTTGTTAACGTCGAGCTTATCACAAACGACGTCGACGCGCTAATCAAAGCGGGCGAGATAAAGTGGTACGAAGGCAAGTTCGACGAGGCTACCGTTATTGACAATGATTACACCCAGTACAACACCGTTAAAAAGAACATTTACAGCGTTATCGACAGCACGCTTTTGAGCATTAAAAACGATATGCTCGAGGATCGCAATCAGCCCACCGTTTCCACCGACGGAGATTCGGACATCAGCACCGAAACCACGTACCCCGTCAAGCCCGAGGAGAAAAACGACGAGGACGTAGTCGAGACCGAGGAGTGGGAGCCGAGCTATGCGCGTTATCCCGGCGTTTGGGGCGACGACGACAATCAGTCGCTCGAAAAAGAGGCAATGCGCCGCTTTATTCAGCTTCTCGAAAGCCGCGTAAAAGACGATTTCCGCCTTACCAAAGAGGATAAGGAAAAGTTCGAAGCGGACAGAAAGCTAATCGACGATATAACGGATAAGCAGGGTATTTCGTACGTTTATCCTGCGATCGGACAAACGCACCTTATGTACTACGTTTCCGGCAAGCAGATAGAGCGCTCGCAGAAAATAACCGCGCTCCAGGATTACCTCTCCAAAAACATCGAGGTTACCGACGCCGAGGTTATGAGCGCTTACACCGCGCTTCTTAACGAACAGACGAGCACGTATTCCAAAGATATTTCCGCGTTCGACAGTGCAATGAGCGGAAACTCGACTGTTTTATTCTATCCCAACGACAACTACTTCTATGTAAAGCACATTCTTCTCCCGTTCTCCGACAAGCAGAAAGACGAACTTACCGCGTACAAAAACCGCGTAAACGTAACCAAGGCGCAGATAGAGGCTTTCCGCGCTCAGCTTGCCGAAAGCATCGTCGCATACCCGCACGTTGCGGGCGAGGACGATAAGAGCCGTCCCATGACCGTCGCGCAGATTATGAACGAGATTAAAGCGAAAATGCTTCCGCTCGCCGTAAACACGCGCGAGGCGGACCTTGCGTTCGACGACCTTATCTACCTTTACAACACCGACCCCGGCGCGTTCGGCAACAACAAGGGCTACGTCGTTAAGTACAAGCTGGACGAGGGCGAGAGCGAAACGTATATGCAGGAGTTTGTCGACGCGGCAAGGTATATGCGCGAAAACCTTTCGGTGGGCGAGGTCTACTACGAGCCTATCATCACCGACTACGGCGTTCACATTATGTACTTTGCGTCGACGACCAAGCCCGGCGTTGCGACGATTAACGATTACACCACTCCCGGAGAGCTCCAAACTTACTACGATATCCTCAAAGAGCCTATCGAGACCGCGCGCAACAATGCGGCGTACGGTAAGTGGCAGAGCGAGGTGCTTATGTACAACTACAACGCTCATACCAAAACATTCGACAGCACCTTCTCCGATCTCTGGAAAAAATAAGTTTTTAGGAGGCCCATTATGGCAAGATTCGGCGGCTACGGCGGTGGCGGCGGCATGAATATGCAGCAAATGATGAAGCAGGCGCAAAAAATTCAAGAGCAAATGGCTAAGGCCAAAGAGGAGCTCGAAAATGCGCGCGTTACCGGCTCGGCGGGCGGCGGTGCGGTTACCGTCACCGTTTCGGGTACAAAACGTTTCCTGTCCGTAAAAATCAATCCCGACGTTGTCGACCCCGACGACGTGGAAATGCTCGAGGACCTTATCACCGCGGCGGCTAACGAGGCGTACGCTCAGGCGGACGAGCTTCTTAAGGGTAGCCCGCTCTCTCAACTCGGCGGCGTGATTTAATGAAGGAAATTCGCAGTATCGCCGCGCTCGCCGGCAGGTTTTCCGCGCTCCCCGGCGTCGGGAAAAAGACCGCGCTGCGGTATGCCTACGCCGTTATCGATATGACGGAAGAGGAGGTCGAGGCGTTTTGCACCGCACTCCGCGACGTTAAAAGCAGCGTAAGACTGTGCTCTGTGTGCGGCAACTTCACCGACGGCGAGGTTTGCGATATCTGCAAAACAAGAAAAGCCGACAAGATTTGCGTCGTTGCTTATCCCAAGGACGTCGACGCTATCGAAAAGTCGGGTGCGTTCGACGGTGTGTACCACGTCCTTCACGGCACGCTGTCGCCAATGGACAACCGCACCCCAGACGACCTTAATATTAAACCGCTCATGGCGCGGCTAAGCAACGCAAGCGAGGTCATAATCGCAACCAATCCCGACGTGGAGGGTGAGGCGACCGCGGTGTATCTCGCAAGGCTCATTAAGCCGCTCGGAATCCCCGTAACAAGAATAGCGCAGGGCATCTCGATGGGCTCCGAACTCGAGTATGCCGACGCGGTAACCATCTCGCAAGCACTCGGTCGCAGAACGGCACTGTAAAAATAC
Organism: Clostridiales bacterium; assembly: GCA_022511445.1. Classification (GTDB taxonomy): domain Bacteria; phylum Bacillota; class Clostridia; order Christensenellales; family Pumilibacteraceae; genus Anaerocaecibacter. The sequence continues at coordinate 47,411 of JAFLVE010000012.1, forward strand.
ATATTTGCCCGCGTAATTATTTGCAATTTTTCCCGCTTTGTGCTATAATCCTTTTTGTCGCGGCAGATAGGAACGACCCTACGGGTCGCGGCGGTTCTTCTCACCGCCGACCCCAACAACTTAATATCTTGACAGTTTGCTACTGTGGCTCAGTCGGACCAGCTGATTCGTAATTAAATGGTCGAACGGTCGCAGATAGATGAAATACCTTAAAACCCTATGCTTTCGGTGATTTTCACGGGGTAGCGAGGAAAACAAAAAAGGCGTTGTAAAAAAATTGTAAAAAACACCGAACAAATTAACAAAATATGCTACTGTGGCTCAGTCGGTAGAGCAGCTGATTCGTAATCAGCAGGTCGGCGGTTCGAGTCCGCCCAGTAGCTCCAAACGGCATATAAGGGCGCATCTTGCGCCCTTTTTGCGTGCCTTGCGCTCGGTCCTCGATTCTCGATACGGAGCCGCGGCATACATATACGGCATACAATTCGAGTTTGTCGGGAAGTTTTTGCCGGCTCATTTTCAGTTTTTTGCGGAGCTTTGCGACATTTTCCCCGATGAGATTCATTTTGTTTCCGTCGATTATTCGTGCCGTTTTTTCTCCTTATATTAATAAATTGTCTTGACATAGGACAAACACTGATACTTTGCGTTGTACGTTAATATACTTAAGGACTTCAATACGGCTTTGGGTCTGTCCGATTACGTATATCAATCTATGATAAAAACCACGGCGATTCAGGAAACCAAACCGCTACGGCAAACGGAATAACCGTGTCGTGAACATACCATCCCAATAAAGGACTTGAAGCAATGTATATTTTAAGCAATTAGTTTGAAAGTGCATTCTCAATCTTATTAGTAAACTCCTGCTTATCGGCGGGGGTTTTGTTTTTCGTGCGGTAAGGTTATATTGTATTGACAAAGGCGGGTGCAAATGATACACTTTAACGGTAGATAGAAATGCTCGGAGGTGAGTATTGTGAACGTGTCCGAAGGATTGATAATAATTAAGGGCGTGCTTTGCGATATAGGCAAGTGCACCGACGTGAATATAGTCGTTCCGCACGGCGTTCTTTCCATCGGTCCGAAGGCGTTTTCCGGCTGTAAAAGAATTAAAAACATGGCGATTCCCGCGACGGTTTCAGACATCGGCGCGGAGGCGTTTAAAAATTGCGTAAACCTCGAAAGCCTTACTATCTATAAACCCGAGGACATGCTTGAAAAGACCGCTAAAGATATAACGCCCGAGGAGTCGGGAGCGCCGTCCAAGGAGACGAAGACTGTGAATATTCCGCTCGGCACAAAGGCAATCGGGCAGTATACCTTTTACGGATGCAAAAAAATAAAAGTTGTCGTTATCCCCGAAAGCGTAAAGTATATAGATAACTTTGCGTTCACCGGGTGTAAGTCGCTTAAGGTTGCCGCCGTGCCCAAAAACACAAGCGTGTACGGTCGCGCTTTTGACAGCAGCGTAAAAATAATGTACGTGTAAGCAGTTCGATACGGAGAGGTTTATTATGAACGAGAGAGACGCGGTTTTGTTGCTTCGAGAGGACAGGTACCCGAGCGGAGCGAATTATCCCACGACCCACAGCGAATATAAGTGCCCCTGCGGGCGCGGCAAGATAGTAGAGGAGCGCGTCGTCGGGTTTAACGATTATTACGTCACTATCGAGTGCGAGGCTTGTAAGGACAAGTACGATATTATATACGGCTGCGGGCATCTTTGGGAGACGCGCGAAAAACGCTAACGGCGGGGTTTTATGATAGTATCCGATATGCACACACATTCCACCTTCTCGACGGACGGCCGCGCGCCGCTCGACGAGATGATTTCGACAGGGAAAAATCTCGGGCTTAAATACTACGGCGTGACCGAGCATTTCGACCTCGACGAATACTCGATTAAGCTGTACGGCACGATCGACGAGGCGGCGTACTTTGCCCGCGCGCGGGAATTGCAGAAAAGATACAATTCCGATAGGTTTACTTTCCTTGCCGGCGGCGAGTTTAATTACGTTACGGACGAGGCGGTTTTCGAAAAGTTTATTCGCGTTTCGGAGACGTACCGCCCCGACTTTGTCGTTAACAGCGTTCACATAGTGGACGGCGAAGAGTGCTACCGTCACGAATACTTTGCGGGCAAGAGCAAGCATTACGCTTATTCGCGCTATCTCGAGCAGGTGTTAAAAAGCCTTGACGCGCCCTATAAATTCGACATCGTCGGGCATTTGGGCTACGTCTCGCGCAATGCGCCGTACGAGGATAAAAAGATTAACTACGCCGATTTCTCCGACCTGTACGACGCTATACTGAAAAAGCTTATCGATAAGAATATTATTCTCGAGGTGAACAGCCAGTCGCGCGGCGCCGGCAGCGACTTCTTGCCCGATACCGACGTTCTGCGGCGCTACTTCGAGCTCGGCGGTCGGGCGATTTCGTTCGGCTCCGACGCGCACTTTCCCTCGCGCGTCGCCGAAAAACGCGACACCGTGTGCGCCGCGCTTAAAGGTTTGGGTTTTACATATATTACCGTTCCCGATAAAGGGAAGCGTATTGCGGTGGATATTTAAGCGCCGCAATACAATTGTGATGTTTTCGATTTTCTTTCGCAAACACCTTTAGTTGTATTCGCCTATCGGCGGGAGATATATCGCTTCGCGATGTGCAAGGTAAATATGAAGTGTATTGGGCTTTACGACGGCTCGGATAATTAGGGTTGACTGATTTTAAAAAGTTTGGTATAATTATTATATCTATTATATTCGTAGGGGGGTGAAACGTGAAAAAGCCGATTTGGATTTCTTCCGTCGTTTTGGCGGTGCTGTCGTGTTTGATTTTTGTTTTTGCGTTCGGGTGCACCGAGGCGGGAAACAGCGACGGTAACGGAGAAACAAAGACTTACACCGTTACCTTTGTAACGGGCGTGGATTCTCTTGCCTTCGAGTCGATTACGGCTACGGCGGGCGAGACGATAACGCTCCCGAGCGATCTCACTCGCGACGGGTACCGATTCGGCGGATGGAAGGACGGCGACGTTCCGTTTACCTCGAACGTTATGCCCGAAAAAGACCTTACGCTTACCGCGGTTTGGATAAAGCTTTACACCGTCGCATTCGTAACGGGTGTGGACGGCACGTCCTACGATTCGATTACAGCCGCGGCGGGCGAGACGATAACGCTCCCGAACGATCTCACTCGCGACGGGTACCGATTCGGCGGATGGAAGGACGGCGACGTTCCGTTTACTTCGAGCGTTATGCCCGAAAAAGACCTTACGCTTACCGTGGCGTGGATAAAGCTCTACACAGTCACGTTTAACAGCGGCGTGTCGGGCGTATCCATTCCCAAAGCCGCTTATGCGGCGGGCGAGGCCGTTACGAAACCTACCGCAAACCGTGCGGGCTATATCGTATTGAAATGGCTGCTCGACGGCGAGCCGTTCGACTTCAAGGCGATGCCCGAGCGGGATATAACGCTTAAAGCGACTTGGCTTGCGGTTACCAACCTTCCCGCGGTGGTTGTCGATCTGTTCGACAAAAACGGGAACACCGTGCCGCTCGGCAAGGTTACGCGCGAGGCGTACGTCGACAGCGTTATTACGCTTACGAACACCGAGGATAAATACGTGCTCGATTCGCTCAAATCGAGCTTTAAAGGGCGCGGCAACGGGTCGTGGAACGAAGGCGACAAAAAGGGTTATAAGATTAAGTTTGACAAAAAGCAGTCTGTTTTCGGCAGGGAGAAAAACAAGCACTGGGTGCTTATCGCATGCAACAATTTTGACGATATAACCATGAGCCGAAACTACCTCGCTTACAATATGGCCGGCGAGGTGTTCGACGGTATAGAATACACCACTCCGGCGTATTGGGTCGATTTAACGGTAAACGGCGAGTACCGCGGCGTGTACCTGCTTTGCGAGCACGTTCGCGTGGATAAGGGAAGAGTGGATATCGAGTCCGAGTACGGCGTAGACGATACCGGTTATCTTATCGAGTACGACGCATACGCAGGCGGTGAAGAGGGCGTTGACTTCTTCCGTATAAGCGGCGTTAAATACGGCTTTACCGTCCATTCCCCCGACCCCGAAGACGGCAAGTACGAAGCCGAGGGCGGAATAACCAAAGAGCGGTTTAAGCAGCAGGTCGCATACATAAAGAATTACATCTCGCGCGTTTACTCTGCGGCGCTCTCCGGCGATTATGCAACCTTTTCGAGCCTTGTCGACGTCGACTCGTTTGTCGATATGTATGTTCTTCACGAGCTGTTCAAAAACGTCGACACGGGTTACAGCTCCTTCTATCTGTACAAAAAGCCGGGCGGGTTGTTGTACGCAGGTCCCGCCTGGGATTTTGACGCGACGACAAGCGGCGCCACCGACCGCGGCGACAGAAGCCCGCAGGGAATTTACGTTGCGGACGCCGTGCGTTCCGGCTCTAACTACACCGCAAGCGAGCTGTTTATTTCGCTTTATAAAACGTCCGGCTTCCTGAACGCAGTCAAAGCGCGCTGGAAAGTCCTCTCTCCCAAAATCCGTACCTTCCTCGACCAAAGGCTTAACGATGCCGTGTACGAGGAGAATAAAGCGGCCATGGGCAAAAACTTTGCCAAATGGAAATATAAAACCCAAGCGGCGGCGGAGCGCGATTGGCTAAACGATATTAAGGCGTTAAAGCAGTGGCTCCTCGACAGAATAACCTGGCTCAACTCCGCCTGGGCGTAGACTGCCAAAAAACAAAAATTCTATTGACATCGCGGCATAATTATGCTATAATTATGTATAGAATAATTAAAGCAAGTCACGGAGGTGCGATATGCCGCAAATAATTCCTATCAGAGATTTGAGAGATACGACTAAGCTGTCCGAAATGTGTCACACAACCGACGAGCCTATTTTCGTCACCAAAAACGGTTACGGCGATATGGTTGTTATGAGCATGGAATCTTATGAAAAGCGCCTTGCGCAAATCGATATTTATACAAAAATCATGGATGCGAAAGCGCAGGCGGATAAAGGCGAGCTGTCGGACGGTCCCGTCACCCTTAAAAAACTGAGAGATAAATATGGTAAGTAAGTACGGCTACCGATTTACGCCGCTTGCCGAGAGCGACATCGACTCGGCGCTTACATATATATCCGTAACGCTTTGTAACGGTCAAGCCGCAGGTAAATTACTTTCGGATATTGAAAGCATTATAACAACGATTTGCGAGTTTCCGTATTCCGCCGCCGACTGCAAGTGCTTTCTTGTGCAGGACGAAAAAATCAGGCACGTTTCAGTTGATAACTATATTTTGATTTACGAAATTCGAGAGGAAGAAAAAACGTTGAATATTCTGCGCTTTCTCTATTCGAGAATGGATTTAACAAAGCTCGATATTAAATAAACGGTAAATAAAACGCCCGAGGTTTTTTTCTCGGGCGTTGTTTTCAATCTACTTCCAAATTGTCCGAACGGAATAGGTCGTCGTCCAGAAATTCGAATATCGTCATATCAAATCCTCGTATATAACTTTTTTCTTTAATTTTTTAATGTTGACATAATGCTGTCAGTAATACGGTGTTACACTGCGCTCGATAATAAATGTGCGCGAGGAGGGCGGTATGACACGCAGCGAGAAAAACGCGATATCGGATATTATAAGGATATACCCCTATATTTACGGGTTGCAGGATAAAATTGACAAGGAGACGGAGCGGATTTTAAGCGATAAGAGCATGCCGACGAAAACGGTTATCGGCAAGCTTAAGGATATAGAAAACCGCAGAATCGACTTGTGCAATCTCAAGGTGCTTTACGGGATAATAGAGCGGGGGCTGGGAGAGGAGTTTTCCGTGCTGAAGCTGTGCGCTAAAGAGCGGCTCGACTGCACGCTTTTTCCGCGCGCCGAAAAGTATATAAAATCGGTTGGGTACGATTGCAAACGGGTTATTAAAGAATTTAAGTATTTGTTCAATAAGCTGTCGACTCCGCGTGCAAAAAAGAGCGCCGAGCTGAATAATATCGATTATTCCTCCGGCGCGGAAGTTACGGTGGCGGCGCACGTTTAGCCGCTGTCCTTCTCTTTGTTTTTAGGAGTTCTGAACAGATATAACATTATAAACGGAACGGGAACGCAGAGCGCAACGATTAATATTATTACGGAAACGGGCGGCAAATCGCGCTCCGTTTCCTCGGGCAGGGCGTCCGTGGGTAAGTTGGGCGGCTCGTCCTCCTCTTTTTCTATAATGTTGACGGGAGTGGGGTCGACCGAGACGTGTGCGGTGTAGCAGTAACCGCGAACGCCGCCTACCTCGACGTAGTACCATTTTTCGCCCGCGCCCGCAATAAGCTGTTCCCCGTCGATATAACCGTAGCATCTGCCGCTTTCTCCGTCGGGGAGGACGGAAATTATCGCGCCGCTTTTTTTGGGCGAGGCGCGGAGGTTAATCGGCTGGCCGTCGTTGTTCACTCGGAATTTAACCGTTTTTTCGAATTTGGTCACGGGGCGGAAGTCAACCCGCTCGACGGAGCTTTCCAAAACGTACCCTGCGATGTCGTCGTACAATACCGCAACGTAGCCGCTCGGCGCGTTGCCGTCAGTCTGCACTACAAAGTAGCTTGCGGGAAGGGTAACCACCGGCTCGAGGTCGGCGTTATAAAGCATGGTGGGCGCGGGCATCAGGAAAAAGGTAAGCGCCGCAATAACGGAGTATACCGATAGCATGATATAAATTGTACAGCATGCTTGCGGGCTTAATTTGCATTTGTGTGTCGAATAGCAATTGTTTTTGGTTTTTCGGGTTTTTTGTGCCGCGGGAAAACGCCGAGAGATCTATTTGCTCGGAGGGGAGATGTACGAGAAGGTTAAAAAAATACTCAAGATAGAAAAGGAAAAGGCGCGGCGGTACAAAAACGGCGCGCTGTCTCGGTACAACACGACTAAGGTCCACCGCAAGCAGATGGAGTTTCATAAATGCCAAAAGCGCAACCGCTGGGTGTTCGGCGGTAACCGCACAGGCAAAACGGAGTGCGGCGCGGTGGAAACAGTATGGCTTGCGCGCGGCATTCATCCGTACCGAGAGAACAAGCCGACCGACGGCTGGGTGGTAAGCCTTTCGCGGCGAGTTCAGCGCGAGGTGGCGCAAAAAAAGATTTTGCACTACCTCGACCCCGACTGGATTGCCGATATCGTGATGGACAGCGGCAAGGCCTCAAGTCCCGCGGGCGGGGTTATAGACTACATTGCCGTTAAAAACGTTTTCGGGTCGATAAGCACGATAGGGTTTAAGACGTGCGAGGCGGGACGGGATAAGTTTGCGGGCGCGTCGCTCGATTACGTTTGGTTTGACGAGGAGCCGCCCGAGGATATTTACGCCGAGTGCGCTATGCGCGTAGTCGACAAAAAGGGGCTTATATACGGCACGATGACCCCGCTATTAGGTCTCACCTTCGTTTACAACAAGATATACCTCAACTGTAACAACGACCCCGAAATCTGGCACATCTTTATGGAATGGGCGGACAACCCCTATCTCGACCCCGACGAGATAGCGCGGGCTTCCGCCGCAATGACGGACGGTGAGCGAGACGTTAGGCGTTACGGCAGATTTGTCGACGCGCGCGGCGCGGTGTACAACGAGTTCGACGAGCGCGTGCACGTTATCCCGCCGTTTGATATTCCGCGTGATTGGCAGGACCGACTGTCCATTGACCCCGGGCTTAACAACCCGCTGTCCTGTCATTGGTACGCGGTCGACTTCGACGGAAACGTGTACGTGGTCGCGGAGCACTTCGAGGCGGGTAAGCCGGTCAAGTACCACACCGACGCGATTAAGCGGATAAGCGCGGCGCTGTCCTGGCACACCGACGGCAAAGGCAGGGTAAACGCGCTTATAGACAGCGCGGCGTCGCAGCACACGCTTAACGCCGAAAAGTCGGTGGCGGAGCTGTTTTGCGAAAACGGCGTGCTCGTGGACACTCGGGTCAACAAGGATTTATTCAGCGGGATTAACAGGGTAAAGAGCTATCTTATGACGGACGGCAAGCCCCGCCTTTTTATCTTCGAGGGCTGTACCAATCTTATACGCGAGATAAAGGCGTACCGCTGGGGCGACGGCGACCGTCCCGTAAAAACGGACGACCACTGCCTCGACGAGCTGAGGTACTATCTTATGAGCAGACCCGCGCCCGCAAAAGCAGAGCCGCAAAAAAGCGATATCGCGCTCGACAAAGAGAGGCTTATCCGCCGCAGAAAAATAGGGAGATAAAATGGACAGTGACGAGATATTAAGCGCGGTGGTCAAGCGCGCACGCGGCTATATAGCAATGGAGACAGTGGAAGAGTATGCGGTGGTCGACGGCTCGCTCGAGCTTGTTAAAAAGCGCGTTACCACCAAGGACGTGCCTCCCGACATGACCGCCGCAAAAATGCTGTTCGACGACAGCGATTTTTCGTCCATGACGGACGAAATGCTCGAAGCGGAACGAAGGCGTCTCCTCCTCGAGCTCGAACGGGAAAGCAAAACCGACGACGCTCCAAAGGACGGAAAAGACTCTGAAGCCGCGAATGATACAACGGTCGAAAACGGTCCCGATACCGCAAAGGATAAAGGCGGGTCGGAGACCTCAAAAAAAACGAGAACTAAAAACCCAAAAGGAAGGGAATATGAAGGTAATTAATTGCAGTAAGAACATTAAGTGCGAGCTTGGCGCGTGCAAAAACCGCTCCACCCGCGAGATTGTGTTCGACCGCGTGGGAATCCGCGGTCGGATTCACCTGTGCGACAAATGCCTAAGCGAGCTGTATTCGGCGATAGGCGAGGTCATTGTGCCTAAGTCGGTTGAAACGGCGAAAAAGCGGGACAAGGCGAGTAGCTGTAAAGCCGAGCCCGCGGGCGAGGACGAAGCAATCTCCGGCAAGCGCGCAAAGGGCGGTGGTAAATGAGACGGGTGTACGAAGAGGATCTCGTTGCGGACATCCGCCGAGACTTTGGCGAGCGCGCCGAAATGCGCCGCCCGTTTGAAACGCAGTGGCGGCTTAATATTAATTTTTATATAGGCAATCAGTACTGCACCGCGTCGGCAAACGGCGAGATTCGCGACGTCGAGCGCGATTACTATTGGCAGGAGCACGAGGTGTTTAATCACATTTCGTCGCTTGTGGAGACGCGCCAAGCAAAGCTTGCAACCGTGCGCCCGTCGCTTACGGTAAGACCGTTCTCGTCGGACGAGGGCGACGTTAAAACCGCAAAGAGCGCGACAAAGATACTCGCCTCGTCCTGCGACAAGCTCGACATGGACGCGATACTGACTAACGGAACTATGTGGTCGGAGATTTGCGGCACGGCGTTCTACTACGTCGGTTGGGACGACAGCGCGGGGCTTAAGATTTCGGACGGAGTGTACGAGGGCGACGTGTGCGTAAAGGTTATCTCGCCGTTCGAGATTTATCCCGACAGCATTTTCGCGCAGAACGTTAACGACTGCCGTTCGATAATCCGCGCCCGCGCAATCGACGTAAACGAGATTAAGCGCGTTTACGGTAAGACGGTTAAGCCGGAGTCGAGCGACGTCATCGACCTTATGACGGTGCCTGTCGGCGGCGGGCTTACCGCGGAGAGCGCGCTTAATAAGCTTGCGACGAAGCGGTCGGACAACACCGCCGTTGTTATCGAGCGGTATTCGCTCCCCACCGCGGACAAGCCGGACGGAGAGTATGCCGTTATAGCGGGCGGAACGCTTCTTTACTACGGCCCGCTCCCGTACATAAACGGCGTGGACGGTAAGCGCACCTTCCCGTTCGTAAAGCAGGTCGCGCTCGAAAACGCGGGGTGTTTTTTCGGAACGAGCATAGTCGAGCGGTCGATCCCCATTCAGCGCGCGTACAACGCCGTTAAAAACAGAAAGCACGAGTTTTTGAACAGGCTGTCTATGGGCGTAATGGCCGTTGAGGACGGCTCTGTCGATATGGATAACCTCGAGCAAGAGGGTATCTCTCCGGGCAAAATCCTCGTCTACCGCCAGGGCGCAACGCCGCCGCGCATGATAGACTGCGGCGCTATCCCGAGCGGATTCGAGGCGGAGGAGAGCAGGCTTCTCAGCGAGTTTACGCAAATATCTGGCGTAAGCGAGATAATGCGCTCCTCCCAAACCCCCGCAAGCACAATGAGCGGCGTGGCGCTTCAGCTTTTAATAGAGCAGGACGACACGAGGCTTTCGCTTTCCGCCGAGTATATCCGCCTTTCCGCGCGCGAGATTGCGCGGCATATCCTAAGGCTTTACAAGCAGTTCGGCTCTGACGCGCGGCTCAGCCGAATCGTAGGCTCGGGCGGGCGAATAGAGCTTATACGCTGGTCGGCGTCCGACATCTCGAGCGACGACGTCGTGTTCGAAACGGACAACGAGCTTCTTTCAACTCCCGCAATGCGCCAAAACATGATGTTCGAGCTTTACAAGCTCGGGCTGTTGTTCGACGAAAACGGCGCTATGTCGGACGGAGCGCGGCACAGGTTTTTGGAGGCGCTCGGCTACGGCGGCTGGGACAGCGATATGGATTTGAGCGGAATCCAAAAGAACCGCGCCGAGGAAGAAAACTACAAAGGCAAGTTCGAAGTGGGCGAGTTCGACGATCACGACCTGCATATCGATACGCATATAAAATACCTTCTTACCGACTGCCCCGCGGGCAAGAGGGCGGAAAAGGTTAAGGCGCACATACAAGAGCACCGTATGGCGATAGAAAGAGAAAAGATGAACGCCGTGCAGCCCGAGCAAAGGAGTGAAATTAAATGAAAGAAAAAGAGACTACCCCCGCTCCGAGCGGGGAGACGGAAATAAATACAGGCAAGTTCAAGTCGGCAGAAGAATTGCTTTCGGCTTATAACGCGCTCGAACGCGAATTCACCAAGCGCTGTCAGCTTATAAGTAAGCTACAAGCGGCGTTGTCTTCGCGCGACGGCTCGCAAGCCCAAGCGGCGGACGGGGGCTCGGACAGCACCGAGACCGAATGCGAAAAGACCGCCGACAAAAGCGACGGCGCGGACGGTCAGATAAACGTCTTAATGCAAAACGAAAAAGTAAAGACCGACGCGCAGAGCGAAATAGATACCTTTAAAAAGCGGCGCGAGGCGACCTGCCCCGATAACGCCGCAGAGTACGCAATATCCCATGCCGAGGAGCTGTCGGCTATCCCCGAGGTAATGGCGGCGTGCATAGAAAGGTACAAACGGAAAATTATTGCGGCGGGGAGTGTTCCGTCGCCCGAGGGCATGGCGGTGATCGTGCCCGCGAAGCGACCTAAGACCCTCGCCGACGCGAAGCTGCTCGCCGACAGCATGCTCGATAAATTCTAAAAAGGAGATAAAAATGATAACTTTACAGAACGCGGAAAACGCATTAAAAACCGTGTACCTCGGTACCGTTACCGAGTTACTCAACACAAGAAGCAATCCGTTGCTTTCCAAGATAGAACAGACCTCCGCCGACGTGTGGGGCAAGGAGATACGCACCGCAGCCAAGTTCGGCATTAACGGCGGCGTAGGCGCGGGCGACGAGGACGGAGAGCTCCCCGGCGCGTACGGCAACAACTATTTGCAGTTTGTCACCACGCTTAAAAACCTTTACGGTCAGATAGAAATTTCGGACAAGGCGATTCGCGCTTCGGCGGACGGCAGAGGAGCGTTTACCGACCTTCTCAACGCCGAGCTCGAAGGACTTCTCGCCGCGTCCAAGTTTAACCTCGGCCGCATGCTTTACGGCGACGGCACCGGCAAGCTTTGCACGTTTACCTCGGCGTCGGGCGGCGTAAAGTGCGACAACGCACGCAACCTTATCGAGGGGCTTGTGGTGGACGTGTACGCTTCGGGCGGAAGCAAAAAGGGCACCGACAGAATCAGATACGTAGACCGCGCAAACAAGACGGTCACCTTCGAGGGCAGCTCGATAACCCTTGCCGACGGCGATACTATGTACGTTCAGGGCTCCAAGGACAAGGAGATTACGGGTATCGGCGCGCTGTTCGAGGGCAGCTCCATTTACGGCGTGGAAAAGTCGGCGCATCCCTTCCTCAATCCGTACACCAAAAACGTGGGCGGCGAGATGGACGAGATGGTCATTCAGGAGGCAATCGACGCGCTCGAAAACGAGGCGGGCTCCACCGTCGACTTTATCTCGTGTGCGCAGGAGGTTAAATACTCGTTTATAGACTACCTCTCGTCATTTAAGCGCAACGTCGACTTTATGGAGCTTGACGGCGGGTTTAAGACCATTTCGTACAACGGCATTCCGCTCGTTTACGACAGGTTTGTGCCCGACGGCACCATGTACCTTTTGAACACCAAGGCGTTTAAGCTGCATCAGCTTTGCGACTGGCGCTTCCTCGAAACCGAAAACGGCAAGATTCTCCGCCAGAACCAGGGCAAGCCGACTTACACTGCGACGCTCGTCAAGTACTGCGACCTTATCTGCTCCAAGCCTAACGGTCAGGCAAAGCTTACCGGCATAGTGCGCGGATGATAGGTAACGGGAGAGTTATAGACGACGATTTGTTCGGGATAGCGGGGCGGCTTAAAAGCATAGACGACGGGTACTATATCGTGCTCAATTACAAAACCGGCAAGTTCGAGGTGCACAACAGCAAGTGTGCGCCTCGAACACTTTGCCTCGTTCTGCCTTTCGAGACGCTCGACGAGCGCACCGTGCGTAAAGTAAACATGACGCGCGCGGAGCGAATCAAGGAGCTTTTGGCACAGGCGGAGCGAGATAACGAGCTGCTCGAGCGGAGAAGCAAGGCCGCCGCGCTTGACCGAATTTTATCTAAAGTCGGAGGATGATATGACACTAAAGGATATAGCGGTTGCCGCCGCGGTGATATTGCAGGCGGACGACATAGAGTACGCGCTTACCGAAGGAGATAAGACCGATTTCGAAAAGGACGGCGACCTTAAGTGTATGCTGTGTTCCGCCAATCTTGCCGTAAAAGAGGCGTGCGCCGACGGGTTTCCCATACTTCGCGAGGTGGAAGCCGTGGCGGAAAACAAGCGCATACCCCTTTCCGCCGTACCTAATGCGGACTCGATAAAGTCGGTTGTGCGCAGTAATAAACGCTGTTCGTTTTGCGTGGATAACCGCGGTATCTCCGTTCCGAGGGACGGGCGGTATACCGTGGTGTACTCCGAGGCGCCGCGCGATCTTTCGGCGGACGACGAGGTTACGGTAGGAGTCTTCGGCGATAAAAGCATGCTCGCTTATCTTACCGCGCGCGACTACTGCCTTATGACCGGGCGCACGGACGAGGCGGCTATATGGGATCAAAGATACGTCGCCGAGTCCGAAAAGCGCAGACTTAAGGTGCGCGCCTACCTCCCCGCAAGGGAATGGCGATAGAAAGAGGAGAAAAACATGGGAGCAATGAAAATACCGTCGCGGGCGAGGTACCGTAAGCGCGTGGGCGCTTTTTCCGCAATGAACGTTTCGAAGGACGAGAGCGTCCTCGATTTTTCGACTGCGGCGGAATGCTACAACTTCGATTTTTCGACGGGTGCGCTCGCCGACGGCTACGGCGTTACCGCTCATAAGTTCGTTCCGAGCAACGCGACGCGGTACTGGGTTTACAGATATTATTCGGAGGAGCACGAAAGGTACGTCGAGCAGTTTGTCTACCAGGTAGCGCGAGGGCAAATTCTCATGTCGAGCGTAGACAGCGACGATCTGCTGTACTTGTCCGGCTTTGCCTATCCCGAGATGAACGCCATAAATTACAGGCTCAACTCCAGGGACGTGCTCCTTCTCTCGTGCAAGGGCAGGCACCTTTACGTGTGGGACGGCGTGCGCCTCGTCGAGCACAAGGACGCGCCCGTCATCTCGTCTATGGCGCTTCACTACGAGCGCCTTTTCGTAACGAGCGACGAGGAGCCGACAAAGGTGTTTTTCTCGGACGACCTCGACCCGACCAACTGGTCCGTAAGCTCGGGCGGAGCGGGATTTATAGAGCTTCTCGACGAGCGCGGCGATCTTACCAAGGTGGTGTCGTTCGGCGGGTTCCTTTACTTGTTCCGCGAGCACGGGATAAGCCGCGTCACCGCGTACGCCGATCAGAGCGAGTTTTCGGTCACCAATCTGTTCGTGTCAGCGGGCAGAATTTTTCCCGAGAGCATTGTCATGTGCGGAGCCGTTATAATGTTTTTGGCGTCCGACGGACTGTACGTGTTCGACGGCTACGAGTGCAGAAAAACGCTTAAAAACCTCGACGGATTGTTCGGCGCCAAGTGCTCGTGCGGCGAATACTACAACGGAAAATACTACCTGTCGTGCGAGATGAACTTTTCGGACGGCGAAAAGGTCGGCTGCGAAAACGGGGAGTACACCACCAACGGGCTTCTCGTCTACGACCTGTCTACGGGCGCGTACTCCGTATCGCGCGGGGTGGACATTTCGTATTTAAAGTCGGTGTCGTACAAAGGGCTCGATTACCTCGTGGCGTGCGATTCGGACGGGTGCGGCGTTATCGACCGCTGCGGCAGTCGGCTCTCGGGCGCTCTTCACAAGCTGTGGCGCGGCCCGTTTACCGACTTCGGCACGCCCGACAAAACCAAGTCCGTGCGCGAGGTGTACTTTGACGGAAGCGTGCCGTGTACGCTTACCGTTACGGGCGACAAAAAGAAAAAGAGCGCTTTCGTTAAGTCGGGCGCGCGGCGGCTCCGCACCAACGTCAATACTAAAAAGCTCGCCCTGTCCATATCTACGGACGAGGTCGGTTGCTCAATCAAGGCGCCCACGGTAATCTACTCGAGCTATTAAGGAGGCGTTATGGATAAAATAAACCGCGCGCTTCTCGACATAGACGACATTCGCTCCCGCCAGCAGTCGATGGAGCGCAAGCTTTCCCCCATTGTTATCGAGGGGAAAAAGTCGAACGGGGGAATTTCGTTCGGCGTTATCGAGGCGAGCCATACGGCGCTTGTCGTCTCGTTCGAGGGCGGGAACGGAACTCTTACATTTAACGGCGTGACGGTGGGGGAAGGAATCAGCCCTATCGTTGCCGCCGTGAACGGAACGGGCGAGCTCGTTCTTGAAGGAATTATAGTTAGTGCCCGTGCGCTCGTTTTGGGCGCGAAAGTAAAAACGGGCGCGTGAGGATATTAATATGAACGAAGTAATTTCAACGGTGGTCGCAAACGGGATTTGGGCTATGCTGTTCGTCTTTTTGCTCGTGTACGAGCTTAAGGACAGCCGTAAGCGCGAAACCCGCTACACGCTGACCATTCAGGCATTGTCCGACAGACTTTCCGCCGTTAACGAGATTAAACTCGATTCGAAGGATATCAAGTCGGACACGGACAGTATAAAATCGGATACCGGGCGCATTCTCGTCGCCGTCGAAAAACGACGGGAGCGTTCGCCAAAAAGCGAGGGCGCGGTATGATTTTTCAATTTAATAGGACGGCGGTAACCGTCGACTGACTCGGCAAGGAGGATAACAATGAACGATTACGAAAAATGGGAATCGAGGCGGAAACTCGAGGACGAGATTTTGGCGCTCGAGGAGGAAAGCGCCGCAAAAAAGGGGAACACAACCATTCCCGAAACAAAGCTTTCCGAAAAAACCTACGACGCGCCGAGCGACGACGAATTAAAGTCGTCCGCCGAAAGCAGTCTCGAGGACTACAAAAAGAACGGTATCGACTCCATCAACGAGTCGAGCGCCAACAGCGAGAAGGAGCTTAATAACAAGCGCGATACGGTGGAGAACAATATGAACGGCGCCCTGTCCGCGCTCGAAGGCGACTACGCCGCCGCGGCGGAAAGGATAGATAACGACGTGATAAGACGGGGGCTTGCGCGCTCGTCCATCGCCGTTACCGGTAAAGCCGATCTCGAGCGGGACTATTTGACGCGCGCCGACAATATTCGCAGCGGGTACACGAAACAGCTCGACGATCTTGACACGGAAATAAGCGCGATAGGCACCAAGCTGAAACAGGCGCTCGACGACTTTAACCTGAGCTACGCGGCAAAGCTTAACGAAAAGCTTGCCTCGCTCAAGGCGGAGCGCGCGAAAAAGCAGGAAGAGGTGCTCGAATACAATAACGAGATTCGCGCCAAGCAGGCGGAGCTCGACAGAAAGCGTATCGAGACCGAAAGCAAAATCAACGGCGACAAAAGTCTGACGAAGGACGAACAGGATTTGCTCGACAAGGCGGTTTACGCTAAGTTCGACGCATACCTTGCGACAATGAACAAGACCGACGCTCGGCTCGAAATCCGCAATCATTCGCTGTACCAAAAGCACCTTTCGCCCCTTTACTACTACATGCTTTTCGATAAGTACGGGAGGTAACATGACTAAAATAAAGGAACGAATGAAAAATATCGGGTTTTGGATAAGCCTCGTCAGCTCCGTTATGCTTATACTCGGCGCATTCGGCGTGGAGATAGGGGACGAGACGGTGTCCGCGGTCATTAACGGCGTGGCAAGCTTCCTCGTCGTCTGCGGAATCGTATCCGACCCGACGAGCGGCAAGGGCTACCTCGACAAGCTTTCCGGCGTTCTCGACGCCGCGGAAAACGCGGATATTTCCGTCGCCACCGCCATAAAGTCCGCGCTCGGCGAAATGCAGTCCAAGCAAGAGCAGGATTCGGATAACACCGATACGCCCAAAGGGGAAGAAAAGGGCGACGAAAAAAACGACGAAAAAAACGACGAAAGTAAAAGTGAATAGCGTATTATAAGGAAGAGATTCTTCGCTTTCTCGGAACGGTAACAAGTAAAGATTTTTGCGCATAAAGCAAATTATCTTTTTGTCATTCCGAGGCTTTGCCGAAGAATCTCATCTTTTTTTGCCCTACCGCTTGAATCGAATTTAACTATAATATATAATTAAGGAGAAGTTAACGAAAGAACTGAACGCCGCTGCCGAACAGATAAATCTGTTGTTGTAACAACCGGCTGGATGGTTAGACCTAACGGCCTAATAACCTGTAATACACCATTTGGAGATTGATAACAATGCAAATAAGTGATTATGTAAGACTAATAAACGATACCGAAGAATTAAGCGCAAAAAACATCTTTAAGGGTTTTGACGGTATTCTGGTATCTTATATAAGTGCAACCGACGAGTGGGTAGTGGAGTTTTTTGACAGCTATAACTTCGGTGAGTTTGCGGTTGCTAAGGCAAAAACAAAAGACTTAGAGTATACCGGACCTTATACACCCGAATTGTTGGATGAGTTTTTAGAGGAAATTAAAAGCCCCGATTTTTACACTCACACTCAATTAAAGCCGCCTAAATTCAAGGAATACGACAGGGTAATAATAACAAAAGTTAAACCCGAGTACGAAAAACATGGGGTCAAAAAGGGGATGCACGGTTGTATTGCAAGTACCTATGCCATAAGAAGTAAATGGAACGTTTTGGTTTCTGTAAAACCCTCGTATGATGCAGATATAGACGTCCATGAGGATGATATGGAGTTGGTGAAAAATATATTGTAGCTTTGCATAGTCAAGCCGTAGCAACCAAACAGCGCCATGCGAAAATTCTTTGTATGATTTGACTTGACAAAACTTTGTATCGGCGTTATTATATTCGTAGTAAATCAAGGAGAAAAATCATGAAGAAGATTTTGAAGGAATTCAAAGAATTCATCACCCGCGGCAACGTTGTCGACCTTGCCGTAGGTATGATTATCGGCGCGGCGTTCACCGCTATAGTGACCGCGCTCGTCAACGGTGTGTTTAAGCCGCTTATCGACATGATCCCCATGGGCAATCTCGACGGACTTATCACCATTCTAATCGGCAGGGACGTGGACGGCAACGTCGTGTCCGATCCGTACGGCGCCGGCGCCGCGCTCGTCGATTTGTCCAAGTCGACGTACATCGATTGGGGCGCGTTCATTATGGCGATTGTCAACTTCCTTTTGACTGCGCTCGTTCTGTTTATCATCATCAAGGCGATTAACACCGTCAGAGGCGGATTGGAAGCAGGAAAAATCAATCTCGACAAGGAAGAAGTCAAACGCCTTAAGGGCGAGGGCATGAGCCGCAAGCAGATTAAAGCCTACGCCGAGCAAAAGGCGAAAGAGGAAGCGGAGAAAAAGGCGGCGGAGGAAAAAGCCAACGCTCCCGAAACCGCCGAGCATATCCTCGGCGAAATACGCGAGCTCCTCAAAGCTGTTAACCCCGAGGCCGCCGCAAAGCTCAACGAGACAAAATCGAAATAATAAAGCAAAGAAAAAGCCCGCATTGTGGTGTTTGCGAAATGAAATATAATCGGTATTATACCGCAGTGGTATAATACCGATTTTGTATTCGTCGCAAATATGCTATTGCAAGCAAGTTTACTCCTCGAATCGCAAACACCATAATCATATTTGTTTAACAGTAATTGCGGCGGATCGCCCGGATTCCTCGACAAGCTCGGAATGACGGACGGTAGTAAAAACGTTACCGCTTAAATTAAGTATAGTTGCACTTACTACCGCCTGCCCATCATTTCGACCGAAGTGAGCGCAGCGAACGCAGCGGAGCTTACAGCCCCTCACCGTCTAACGGCGGAGCTCCCCTTACACAGGGGAGCCTAAGGCGAAGCCGCATAGTAAAAGTATAGCCCACTATACTTCACTTATAAAGTATAGTGGGCTTTTTCGTCCGCGGGTAAATCCCTATGAAAGACACCGTTCGGGCGACGTTTAATAGCAATATATTGCAAAATAAAACTCCCCCTCGGCGATAATTCCAAGGGGGATTTTTTATCCTAATACTATTTCTTAAACAGCTTGGAAAACAGCTTGCTTCCCGAAGGCTTTTCGTCTTTTTTGTCCTCTTTCTTTTCAGGCGTTTTCGGCTTTGTCGCAGTCGTAGCGGTCGTCTTTGCCGTTGCCGCGGTTGCGGGTTTAGTAGCGGCAGTCGCAGTCGCAGTTTTCGGAGCCGTCGTTGCAGTGGCTTTGGTGGTTGCGGAGGCGGCAGGCTTTGCCGAAGTCGCGGGTTTTACCGTAGTTGCGGCGGTCGGCTTTGCGGGCGTTACCGCAGGCTTTGTCGCAGTCGATGTCGCAGGTTTCGTTGCAGAAGCCGCGGGTTTTGCCGTGGCGGCTGACGTAGCGGGTTTTGCCGCAGTCGAAGTCGCGGGCTTTGAAGTTGAAGCGGGGTTTGTCGTGGGCGACGCCGTTCTTGCGACGGGGCGAACCTGTACGGTCGGGGTGGGGGTAACTGTTATCGGTCTCGATACGGGCTTTACCTGCACGGGCGCGACGGGCTTTGACGGCGCTCCCGTATTCGGCGAGGCGGCCGTTATGCCTGCGGCCGTGCGCGGAATTATCGTTTTCTGCGGGGAGGCGGGCGCGGGAGCGTCGGTCGTTATTACGGTAGAGCGCGAGCCGCGCGCGTTGTACAGACCGTTTATCATGTTCTGCACGTCCTGAAAGCGTTTCGCCTTGTCGACGGCGAGCGCTTTCATGAGCGCGTTTTCCACGGACGTGGCGATTGCTACGCCCATTTCGGACGGGCGCTTTATAGCTTCCTTGCCCATCATGACTCTAATCGATTCGGGCGGGAGAGTGCCCGTAATAGCGTAGTAAATCGTAACGCCGAGCGCGTACACGTCCGTCCAAGGACCTTGCTCGCCGTGGGTGTCGTACTGCTCAGGCGGAGCGAAGCCTTGCTTTAGCACGATGGAAAGCGATTTGCCGTCGGGGTTTGAATACTTGGCGGCGCCGAAGTCGATAAGCTTGACCTCGTTGTTCTTTGTTATAAGAATGTTGTCGGGCGAGATGTCGCGGTGGATAAGTCCCAATTTATGGACCTGAACAAGCGATTCCATAACGGGGCGCATAATGGTAAGCACCTCGTCGACGGATATTTTCCCGCCCTTGCGTTGAAGGTACTTTTTGAGCGACACGCCGTCGAGAAACTCCATTACGATATACGCCGTGCCGTTTGCGGAAAAGAAGTCGCGGACGTTGACGACGCCCGAAAGGTTTTTTATTTTTGCGAGCGCGCGCGCCTCGTCCACAAAGCGTTTCATGCCGCGGTTGCTTGCCTGTTGGTTTTGCTTGGAGTTTATGATAACCTGGTTGTTGCCCGCAACGCGCGTTACGTAGCCGGACGGGAAATATTCCTTGACCGCAACCTTAACGCCCTGCTGAAGATCCCAGGCAAGATAGGTAATGCCGAAACCGCCTTCGCCGAGCGCCTTGCCTATAAGATAGCGGTTTTGCGGGCCGATTACGGTGCGCTGAGGCAGGTGGTGGGGCGGGGAAGGATTGTCGTCCGCTTTTTTATGGCAGTTCATACATGTTCGCTGACTGTCGAGGTCACCGAAGCAGTACAAACATATGTTTTTGTTTGTTCTGACCCTTGCCATAGCCTTCTCCTATTCGGTAACTATAGCTACGATTGCGGTGTAGTTGTCGTTGTACTTGGTAATGCGCTCGAGGAGCCGCGCCTCCAAACGTGCGAGCACTTCCTCGGGATTGTCGGAGGAAGCGAGGTCCTCTTCCATCTCCTCCTCGTACACGTACTCCCAAAATCCGTCGGTGCAGATTATAAACGCGTCGCCCGCACAGAGCGGGGAGTTATACACGTCGCAGTCGGGCGGAATGTAGTAGTCGGAGCCGAGCACGCGGGTCAGCTTGTTCTGGTCCTTGTGCGTGCGGATATCGCGGAGCGAAACTTGCCCCATTTCCACCGCAATCTGCGCCAAGGAATGGTCCTTGGTCTGATAGTGCAGTTTTTTGTTCTTAAAAAAGTAAATGCGCGTGTCGCCTATGTGCGACATCACCGTCGAGTTGAAATCGGTAACAACGCAAGCCACCGTAGTGCACGACGACTTAATCTTGGGATTTTTCTCCTTTTCGTCGGTTACGCAGTTATGCGCGGTCTGAATGTAGCTTTGGACAAACTCCGGCTTGACGGCGCGCGCGGGATCGAGCTCCTTTATCTGCTTGTAGTTTTCCACAACCTTGTTGGCGCACGTCTTGCTGGCGACCTCGCTCCCGTAGTACGAGCCGAGTCCGTCGCACACGACAAGGCACGCCCCGTCGTCCGATACCGTCATGTCGAGATAGTCCTGGTTGTACTCCCGACCGCCTTGCTTGCACAGTGAACTTGTAACGATTTTCATACTAACTCCGCACCGTATATGGCATAAAACTCCATATTACGCTTTTATACATTCAGTATATAATATAAGTTGCGGATAGTCAAGAGTTTTGAAAAAATAGACTTGTCGAATACCTGCTGCGGAGATATTGACAGCAAGGTGATATCGGGATATAATGTATTCGGATATTATAATTTCGGTGGAAACATGTTAAACAGTTTTTCGAGAACGGAGCTTCTTTTGGGTAAGGATGGATTACAGCGGCTTAAACGCGCGCGCGTCGCCGTGTTCGGAATAGGCGGCGTGGGCGGTTATGCGGTGGAAGCGCTCGCGCGCTCGGGCGTGGGCGCAATCGACATTATCGACGACGACAAGGTGTGCCTTACCAACATCAACCGCCAAATAATAGCAACCCGCAAGACGGTTGGAAAGTTCAAGGTGGACGTCGCCGCCGAAAGAATAGCCGAAATCAATCCCGAATGCGTTGTGACTAAGCATAAAACGTTTTATATGCCCGATACCGCCGACAGCTTTGACTTTACGCTATTCGACTACGTTATCGACGCGATAGATACCGTGACGGGGAAGATAGAGCTTGTCGTACAGGCGGCAAGGTCGAACACGCCTATTATAAGCTGTATGGGTGCGGGCAATAAGCTCGACCCGACTGAATTCGAGGTGGCGGATATTTACAAAACGTCGGTGTGTCCGCTGGCGCGCGTCATGCGGCGCGAGCTAAAAAAGCGGGGGATAGAAAGGCTTAAGGTCGTTTACTCCAAGGAAGAGCCGGTCCGCCCCGACGACGGAGCCGAAATAAGCTGCAAAAATAACTGTATCTGTCCGCCCGGAACCGCGAGAAAATGCACGGAGCGGCGGGATATTCCGGGCAGCGTCGCGTTCGTCCCCGCCGTCGCCGGGCTTATAATCGCGGGAGAAGTGATTAAAGACCTTTGCGCCGGAGCGCCTTCGGCGAGTGAATAGGTAAGAGTGAATAGTGAATAAATAAGGGCCGCTTCGCGGTCTTTTATTTTAACCGCTCGACGGCATTAAAACGGAGAGTTTTTTCGCCGTCAAAAGCGGGCGGGCAAGATTGCGGCAGGTGTAGAAAAAAATCGTGTTTTTTTGCCGAAACACTTGCAATGAAATGTGGTATGTGCTATAATCCCCATTAGATATTTTTGTGCCGTTTTGCCGTGATATGCGAGTCGAATCCAAGCGAATTTTATACGCTTCGGCAAAGCCGTTCGGTAAGGATAATATAATGATAAATATTATCGCGTTACCGTTTTGAGGCGCAGAGCGACATGATTTTTTCGATTAAGAGGTACGAATGAAAATACTTACTATCGAGCTTGAAGACAGATGGATTTTTGCTCACCGCGACGATGAGGAATTACCCATTGCCGTACTAAAGGCGGAGCTTGCCAAGGTTAAAGGCGTTTCCGTAACGTCGAGCTCTCTTACCGCCGTTACGCTCGAATACGACGAGAAAAGCTCCGACTGCGCCGACATCAAGGGTTTTGTCACCCGTCTTTTCAACGAAAAGTACCCGGGCGATCCGGTAGAGGAAATAGCGTCCTTCGAGCTCTCCGACGCGGAGGCGCCGACCAAGGAAAAGGACGAAGCCGAAAAAGAGGTGGGTGCCGCGGAAAGCGAAAGCGAGCCGCCCGCTCCCGTCCAATCGCCTTCCGAAGGCGTGCAGGCTGCTCTCGAGAAGGCGGAAAAAGAGCGCAAGTACAGATGCGCCGCCGCGCTTGAAAAGATAAACGGGCTTGTGGGCGCCGCGGAGTTTAAGGCGCTTGCAAAGGAAGTCGCGGAGGTCGCGGACGAGATTAAGCGCACGCAGACCGCCGACGTGTTTATGAACAGGTGCTATTTGTTTTCGATAGGCGACGGCGACGGACTTTCCACCTATCTAGATTTATTCGGAAAGCTTATTTACGCTCACGATATTTGCAAAATGGCGTCCCGTCCTGTAAACGAGGTTGCGCTCGGGCCGTATCCGTACAGACCCGAAAATCAGGGACCCGATCCGTTCTCGGCGGCGCGCACGCTCGTAGAGGGCGGCGTATCCTCAAGCGTCAGAATAATCTGCGTAGATATTTGCGAGTGGATGAATCACACCGACGACCGCTATTTTAAGCAGTTTTTACGCGTCGTCGAAAAGAACTACCACACGCATATTGTCGTTTTCAGAGTGCCGTTTGTGGACAAGGACGTGCTTGCCAAGATAAAATATTCGCTTTCCGACCTTCTTTCCATAAAGACGGTTTCCTTCCCGCCGCTCAGTCGGGACGAGCTGAAGGTTTGCGCGGAGGCTGAGCTTAAGCGCTATAACTTTACAGTTGCTAACGCGGCGTGGAAATACTTTTTTACCCGCATAGCCGAGGAAAAGAGCGACGGCAAGTTCTACGGCATGAACACCGTAAAAAAAGTGGTGCGCGAGCTCGTTTACCAAAAACACGTTTCCAACGCGCACAAGACCGTAAAGAGCAGTCAGATTACCGCCGGCGACGCGAAAGCCTTATGCTACAACGCGGACGGCGACAGCCTTTCCGGAATGGAAATGCTTAATAAGCTTGTCGGCGTGGAAAGCATTAAAAAGCGCGTCGAGGAGATTATCGCTCAAATCGAGCTTGCGGTTAAGGAGGATCCCAAGGACCGCCCCTGCATACATATGCGCTTTGTCGGTAACCCCGGCACGGGCAAAACGACTATTGCGCGCGTTATCGGCAAGATACTTAAGGAAAAGGGAATTTTGCGTATCGGCGCGTTCTTCGAATACGCCGGCCGCGATTTTTGCGGAAGGTACGTGGGCGAAACGGCGCCCAAAACCTCGAGCATCTGCCGCGACGCGTACGGCTCGGTGCTGTTTATAGACGAGGCGTATTCGCTGTACAGGAGCGACAGAGATTCCGTCGACTACGGCAGGGAGGCGCTCGACACGCTGATTGCCGAAATGGAAAATCACCGCACCGACCTTGTCGTAATAATGGCGGGGTATACGCAGGATATGAACAAGCTTATGGAGGGCAACGCGGGCTTGGCGAGCAGAATGCCGTACACTATCGAGTTCCCCAATTTTACAAGGGAACAGCTTTACGACATTTTCGTTTCCATGGCGAGCGAAAAGTTCAAATGCGACGGCGACGTGCTCGATTCCGCCAGAAAGTTCTTCGACGGACTGCCCGACGCGCTGATAAGCGCAAAGGAATTTTCCAACGCGAGGTTTGTACGCAACCTGTTCGAGCGCACCTGGGCAAAGGCGGCAATGCGCTGCCAGCTTGCAGGCAAAAAGAATATCTCCTTGATTAGGGAGGACTTCGAGCAGGCGAGCGCGGACAAGGAGTTCGCAGGCAATAATATTCCGAAAAAAACCAGAATAGGTTTTAATATTTAATTGGAGGGAGTCAAGATGACAGACGAAAAAAGTTTAAAACAGGCCAAAGCGGTTTACGGCGCACTTTGCGAAATGCTGAACGACCGTGGTTGGCGCTACGACAAAGACGAAGCGGGGTTGAGCATTTCGTGCAGCGCTCAGGGCGACGATTTGCCTATCGAGCTTCACATCAGGGTGGACACGCAGCGCAATCTTGTTTCGCTTCTGTCCCCGATGCCGTTTACCGTTGCTCCTAACCGCAGGGACGCACTCGCGCTTGCGGTAAGTCGCGCAAACAACGGCATGGTAGACGGAAGCTTCGACTACGACTACGTAAACGGCCGTATCGTGTTCAGAATGACGTCGAGCTATCTCGAGAGTCTTATCGGCAAGAACATGTTCGAGTACATGCTTATGTGTGCGTGCTACACCATAGACGAGTACAACGACAAGTTCCTTGTTGTAGCCAAAAACGAAATGTCGTTCGCCGAAATCGCGAACTACATTAAATAAGGAGGTAAATCATGGTAGACGAGAAGAAATTAAAAAAGGCACAGACCGTGTACGAAACCCTGTGCGCGA
This sequence comes from Clostridiales bacterium, assembly GCA_022511445.1. GTDB lineage: Bacteria > Bacillota > Clostridia > Christensenellales > Pumilibacteraceae > Anaerocaecibacter. The sequence continues at coordinate 72,460 of JAFLVE010000012.1, forward strand.
TGTTGGACGAAAAGAAATTCCATTACGACAAGCACCCGCAGGATTTGGTTATCACCTTCGTTATGCACGGCGACGATATCCCCATGCAGTTTATAGTTAAGGTGGACGCGCAAAGAGATCTTGTTCGCGTAGTTTCGCCTATTCCCGGCGTAGAGTTCCCGACCGATAAGCGCCTTATCGGCGCAATCGCCACGTCCACAGCCAACTACAAGCTTGCGGACGGCAGCTTCGACTACGACTACGATACCGGCAAGGTGGCGTTCAGGCTCACGTCGAGCTACCTCGACAGCATAATCTCCAAACAGCTGCTCGAGTACATGATAGGCGTTTCCGGCTACACTATCGACGAGTTTAACGACAAGTTCCTGTTGCTTGCAACGGGCGGCATGACGATTGACGACTTTGTCAAAAAGTACAAATAATCGCCGATAATTCGATTTTAATTCCAAAACAAACATACCCGCGGCGTAAAGCGCGCGGGTTTTGTTGTTTTAAAGAATTATATGATTTACGGTTAAGTTCGGTTAGGGGATACGGTTTTTTACGGTTTGAAGCTACGGAGAAGCTTACATAGGAAATCGTTTTCGGTAAAGGAAGGGTTATTAAAAATCAGCGAGTCGCGGATTTTTTTGCCCTCGCGCGTGCGGATTTTCTTGTCGGAAACTTCGTTCAGCCATTCGAGGCAGGATTCTTTCGTGTATTTTACACGCCCGTCGACGCAATATATAAAATATCTGTGTACGCCTTGTATATAATCGATTTCCTTTGCGATTTTGGCATTGATGTTTTGCGGGTTTCCCGACTCCATGTCCTTCCACAGTTCGTCCAGTTTATCGAAAAGGGCGACATTGTCGCGACCCGATTTAGCCGCCTCCAAAAACGTGTGAACGGATTGATATTCGCGGCGCTTATCCTCGGCGCTTTTCGTGCCGCGTATTTTATCGCCGATATCTATTTCCCCGAAGTCGTGTATCATTACCAAAAATACGGTTAAATCCTTATCGTAATCTTTATAAAGCTCGTCGGAAGCGTTCAGCTCCGTTTTATCGGGCAGGAGGCACAACAAGATAACCGCGGAGCTCAGCGAGTGCGAGGAAACCGATTCGGGGTTATCTATGCCTCGTTTTATCCAGCCCGAGCGTTTTATTTCATCTATTTTAAGATACTTGTTCAGCGCTTCGATAATATTCATTACGACACATCTCCTTTATTTTTGGGTGCGTTACCGTAAATTTCGTTAAAGTATTTTACGATATACTTATTCCTGTCAAACCAATCGTTGTCTTTGTCGCGTTTTTTTACTTCGGCGGGGAAATTATAAATGCTTTTTAGAGTGCCGATAAAGTCCTCGTTATTCGCCAAGCTTTTGAATTTGTACTTGCGCGTTTTCAGCAAACTGCAATACGTTACCATTTGCAGGATAAGAATAGGCTTTATCGCTTTTTGCTCTTTGGCGGAAGCGATACCTCCCGAGATATCCATCCGCAGCTTGCGGAAGGTGTTGACCCCTCTTGTCGTATCCTTGTCCTCGTACCCTTCGAAGCTGCCCGTTAGGTCGAGGCATTTGTAGGTGTCGCCGTAGTAGTCTAAGTGGAAGGCGCGGTTGACGTCGTCCGCCATCGGATTGTACGTTTTTTCGGAAGTGTAAACTATCGTCTTAATGTAATCCAAAAACTTTTTCTCGACGCCCAGCGATCCCAAGGCGATTGCTATGCATCTGCTTAAGAACAGGTTTTGTCTCGTTTCGGCGTCCGACATGGTACGATTGGAATTGTCGCCGCTCATCGATTGGTTTAAACCGTCGTTCAAGCGTTTTTCCATTTTATTTAACAGGTTGACGGAAGCGGTCAAATACCTTTCGCCCAAAACGCGCAGAATGTACGAGACCTGACATTCGAACTTGGGGTAGTTGTTGATTAAATCGATATTGCGGTCGCAGAACAGAATCAGGTTGTACACGTCGTTGTTGGAAAGCTCGCACGTTACGAATCTGTTAACGCTCTTGGGTAAGAACAGATTAAGCCTGCCGCCGAGGTTGCGTATAACTGTATATTCGTTTTGCGGAAGTATTGTCTCTCTTAACAGCGTGATGTAGTGGCGTGCGACAAGATAGTCGATCATGCTTCTGTGCTCTCTTGCAAGCGTCCAGTTGTTGTTGCAAAGCTCGCTGTAATTAAAATGCTGGTTTTCGTACTCGAAGGCGTAAACGCTTTTCGCCAAATCGTCGTATTGCTTTTTGTCCATTTCCGGCGTGTATTTTAATAGCCCGATGTCGTACAAGGTAAGAATGTCTTTGCTGTAATTTTTTAGGTAGTCCGTACGCTTCAAAACTTTAATCAGCCAGTATGCGTCCAGCGTGTAAAAGTTCAAACGGAAGAGTTCGGCGCGTATGGCGGTTGCCGTTTCGCGGTCCGACGGACCGCCGCACACAATAGAGCAATTTTGTATAAACTCGATACACTCTTCCGTTCTTGCGATATTCATCGGACTTATGTTGATGACGGGGGTGTCGTCCATTTCCCCGGGGGCGAGCTTTTTCAAATCGTGGAACGCCGATTTTTCCTTTTGCTCGGAGTTTAGCGTGTAAAGAATATCGCAGCCGAGGATAAGCCGATAATCTTTAACGTCGTTCTCGAGGAAGGAGCATATTTGAGTATATATATGATTTATGCCGCAGTGAAATTCCCGAACGTTGTCAATAAAGAACAAAGGTTTTTCCTTATTGCTGTCCTTGTGCAGGTCTATTATTTCCTTAATCTTTTCAAAGTCGTCGGTTATGGCGCCGATGTCGAAGTCGTTTTCGTATTTGGAAACGTCTATGTAAAACACGTTGGAGTTGATGTTGACCGACTGCAATTTAAGGCAGACGTATTGAAGCAGTCTGTTTTTGTACGAGCCGATAGGACCGTTGATTTTAAGTATAAGTCCTTTTTTGCGGTTTTTGGCTATGAGTGTTTCTATGCCTTCGTGCAAATCCTCGTCGAGCGTGTTAAGTATTCCGACAATTTTGGTTTTGATATACCGCGGAGCGTCGGGACCGCCTACGGGCGGCACGGTTGTAATATCCTTGAATATTTTGGAAAAGTTTTTAAGATTGGCGTTTACGGCGGGGATAATGTCGCTCCATTTTATAAGATTGTATTCGAGCCCGCGTATCGTGCTTACCCCGCATTTTTCGGCCAGAAAGCTTTTTACGTTGGAGCTGAAAAACTTGGATGAAAAGGAAAACGCGTTGGGCGGTTGCTTTTGCGCTTCGCCGGGCGTGTCGGAGGCGGAAACCATAATAAGCGGGCTTTGCGTATCGAAAATGTCGTCCGCTTTTTCGAGTAAATACAGCAGGGTGGGCTCGGCGACGTCCGACGAGAGGAATTTTTCCTTTTCGAATTTGACGGTGATTTTACTCGGCAGGACTATATTTCCGTATTTTACCGTTCCGCCGGTTTTTTTGCCTTTGGCATTAGCGTCGCTTAGCACGACCGTGTATCTTATGTAGTTTTTGTTAATGGCGGGGCGGAGGAAGGGGTGCAACGGGATAAAAGCGGCTATGCGCGGATGTTTGTCGATAAACTTTTTCTTTTTAATTTTTTCGATTTTTATTCCGCTGTATTCCTTGCCGACCAATTCCTTAATAAGCTTATCGTCGTCGGTTATTTTGCGGTAGTCGGGCGACTTCGGCGCGGACGCCAAAGCGTAAACAAAATCTTTCAGGAAGTCTATTACGTCCGACTGATAATATTGCTTGTCGGACACGTTTTGAAAATGGTTTATCCTGCCGAGCAGGTCCATGCAAATGGGCAGAAACTCCCAGGACGGTCTGGTCTTGTGATTTTCCTCGAAGTTTTCTATCGTGTGGAAGATAAACTGGAGCTCCCTTGCAAAGTTACCTTGCTCCTCGCTCCAAAATGTGTATCTGGGCAGGTTGTAGAAAATCGCGATCTCGTCGCCCGAGTTGACTATGTTTTCGAGGACGGGCACGGACAGCTTGGTTATCCTGCCTATCTTGCAGCAGTACGACAGGGCGGAGCGCAGATACTTTTTGTCGTAGGGCCCCTTTTTTGTGTTTTCAAAGTAGGCGCGAAGCTCGTAAATTTTTACTTCCTCGTTAAGCTCAAGCTGTTTGACGGTTCGCCTTATTCCGTTAAGAAGCTTGGGGTTTGTAAAAACCTTTTTAAGCGCGTCGAATAAGCGGTCGTAAAAAGCCTTGTCCTTAACGTCGTAGCGGATTAGCTTTTGGGTGGTTATCTCGACGTTGTCGAAAACAACCTCGTCGTTGTCGTTTATTATGTTCGCCGCTTTTAACACGTTTTTTATTTGGGGATTGCCGGTTATCGCTCCGACGCCCCAGATTTTTTTAATCGTGTTCCTTACGTCGTTAAGCTCGATGTTAAGCAGGTTGAGAAGCGACTTGTACCGCCTTAAATGCTGTAGGCGCGAAATAAATACCGAGTCGCCGATAAAACCTGCGACAACACCTATTAACCCGCCTAAAAAGTCCGCGAGATACGTATAGTCGGGCTCTGCCTCCGTGCCTATATTGAGTATGGGAAAAAACGTGAAAACCCAAAACAGCAATCGAATCAGCCCTATAAAAAAAGCAACCGACAGCGCCAGCGTCAGTAAAGCGTACAGCCACAGCAACGCTTTGTGCTTGCGTATACTGTAGTAACTCAGCTTGTCCGCCGATTGTTGTGATTTATCTCTTTTACGCATTGTTAATCCTTTGTATAACGGTATACTTATTATAGCACCGATTGCGGCGCATTTCAATAGAAAGTACAAAATTTTCGCGTACGGAGCGAAGGCGGTTTCGTTTTTACGGGCAGATGTCCCGAATATGGTACATTGGGCGTGATATATTGAGGTACACTCTTAAATGGGGAGGTCTTCGCGTGAAAAAACCGAGCGTTACGAAAGGACAAATATCGCTCTTCGAATCGGGCAATCTGGCGCTTAAGCTTGACGGACCCGATTATTCCGTTACCGATTTGCCGCTCGATTGGGAAGATCTTTTCGCGCCCGAGGCGCAGAGCCGAGACGGGCAGGTGGACGAAATTTCGGACGCGCTCGTTATGAGCCTTACCACCTTCGGAAAGGTGGATATTGAATACATATCCAAGGTTACCGGCGAGACGTTAAAGTCGGTAATCGTGGCGCTGCGCGGCTCCATCTATCAAAACCCCGATACTTGGTGCGAGTGCTTTTATAAGGGCTGGGAGACGAGCGAGGAGTATCTTTCGGGCAATCTTATAAGGAAGCTTAACGCCGCCGAGGCCGCCAACAGAATTTACCGCGGACGGTTTAACGACAATATCGAGGCGATAAGGCGCGTTTTGCCCGACGCAGTTGCGACAAAGGACATTTACATTACGCTCGGCTCGCCCTGGGTGCCCACCGATATAATAGACGACTTTATCACGTACATGCTTAATCTAAAGCGCGTTCCTTTTATTGGCACCACGCACGACGAGATAACCGGCTCGTGGGAGATTCCCAACAAAAGCTTTTACAAATACAGCGTGCGCTCCGAGAGCACGTACGGCACGCCGCGGCTTTCCGCGCTCTATATACTCGAGCGGACGCTTAACATGAAGACGGTTGCCGTTACCGACGAGATAGTTTCCTACACCAACACGAGCGGAAAAAAGCGGATAATAAACAAATCGGAAACGGTTTCCGCGCTCGAAAAGCAAGCCAAAATGATAAGCGACTTTCAGCGCTGGGTGTGGCGTGACGAGGAGCGGAAGGCGCGCCTCGAGGAAATTTTCGAAAACAAGTTTTCTTGCGTGCGAAGGAGAGTTTTCGACGGCTCGTTTCTGACTTTCCCCACGATGAATCCGTCGGTAAAGCTGTATCCCTACCAAACGGACGCGGTGGCGCGCATTCTGTTTACTCCCAACACACTCCTCGCTCACGACGTGGGGTCGGGCAAGACCTACGTCATGATAGCGGCGGGCATGGAAAAGCTCCGTATGGGGCTTTCCAAAAAGAATATGTACGTCGTGCCCAACAACATTGTGGGGCAGTGGCAAAAGATATTTTACGAGATGTATCCCGGTGCAAAGCTGCTCGTCGTCGAGCCGAAGTCTTTCACGCCCGAAAAGCGCAAGAGCGTAGTGCGTTCGATTCGCGACGACAAGTACGACGGCATTATTATTGCGTACAGCTGTTTTAAGCAAATCCCGCTGTCCAAACAGTATTACTTAAGCGCGCTAAAAAGGGAGCGCGCACAGCTCGAAGCGCAGTTAAAGCAGCAGGGCAAGGCGACGACTCGGCTTGAAAAAAAGTGCGCCGCCATTAATAAAAAGCTTAACGAGCTTGCCGCCGAGCTCGATACGGGCGGCGACGAAATATACTTTGACGAGCTGGGCGTTACGGGACTGTTTGTGGACGAAGCGCACAACTTTAAAAACGTACCGCTCGACACCAAGGTGAACAACGTTTTGGGCATAAGCGACGGGTCGAGCCGTCAGTGTAAAGAAATGCTCGACAAGGTGCGCGTCGTTCAGCGCCAAACGGGCGGCAAGGGGGTTGTACTCGCAACGGGTACGCCCATTACCAACTCCGTAACCGACGTGTTCGTAATGCAGCAGTACCTGCAAAGCGGCGAGCTCGGCTTACTCGATCTTCAGTCCTTCGACAGCTGGCTCGGCATGTTTGCGGAGCGCGTGACCGAATTCGAGATAGACGTGGACACCAACAGCTACCGCCTTGCGACCCGCTTTGCAAAATTCCACAACCTGCCCGAGCTTACCGCAATGCTCGCCGCCATAGCCGATTTCCACGCCGTGGACGTAACCGACGGCATACCCGAAACGGACGGCTATAACGACGCGCTTATCCAAAAAACGCCCGCGCTTGCGTCCTACCTCGAGGAGATATCGCGCCGTGCGGACGAGGTGCGCCACGGCAGTATAGACCGCAAGGAAGACAACATGCTTAAAATCACCACCGACGGCAGAAAGGCGGCGCTTGACATAAGGCTTGTAAAGGCTGCGCTCCCCACCTACCAAATGAAGGTGGTGCGGTGCGCGGAAAACGTGGCGGACATATATCACAGGACGAGCGAGCAAAAAAGCACGCAGCTTGTTTTTTGCGACACTTCGACCCCCAAAGCGGGCTTTAACGTTTACGACGAGGTAAAGCGCTTGCTTATAAGCTTTGGCGTTCCCGAAAAGCAGATTGCGTATATTCACGACGCGGACACCGAAAAAAAGCGCGAAAAGCTGTTCGCATCGGTGAGGAAGGGTGAGATAAGAGTTTTGATCGGCTCGACTTTTAAGCTCGGGCTCGGAGTAAACGTTCAGGACAGGCTTATCGCTCTCCACCACCTCGACGTGCCCTGGCGACCTGCCGACATGACTCAGCGCGAGGGGCGAATACTTCGTCAGGGCAACCTCAACAAAAAAGTCAAAATCTTCCGCTACATCACCGAGGGCTCCTTCGACGCGTACTCGTGGCAGCTTCTCGAGACAAAGGCGAGGTTTATAGCCGACCTGCTTTCGGGCTCGTTTACGGGCAGGAGCGGCGGCGACATAAGCGACACCGTGCTCGACTACGCGGAGGTAAAGGCGCTTGCCGTGGGCAATCCGCTCGTCAAAAAACGGGTGGAGACCGCAAACGAGCTTACGCGTTATCTCACCCTTCAGCGCAAGCTGATAGATACGAGAATCCACCTCGAAAAGGTGCTTATGGAAATACCCGCCAAGCGCGAGCGCACCCGCGACCTTATAGAAAAGTGCAAAAGCGACGCCAAAGCCTATTATAAGTGGTTAAAAGCCAATCCCGAGCCGACGGATACCGCCGGGAAAAAGCGGGAGGCGGAGCAGAGGAAGGCGCTTCGCGAGAAAATTCACGAGGCGGTTTCATCCAATATTCTCGAAACGACCGAGCGGCAATTGTTGTCGTACAAGGGCTTTACCGTCGTTCTCCCCGCCAACATGACGCCGTACACCCCGTACGTGTATTTGGAGCGCGAGGGCAGATATTACGTAGAGCTGGGCGATACCGAGGTGGGCAATCTCCAAAGGATAGACAACTACCTTAACGGCTTGGAGGATCACCTCGTCAGGCTGAAAGAGGGCTTAAGTAAGCTCGACCGCGACGAGGTTGAAATTCGTGCCGAGCTTGTCAAAAAGACGAGCTACGCCGACAAGATAGAGGCGTGCCAAAAGCGTTTGGAATCAATAGACAAAAAACTGGGAGCTAAAGAAAAATGAACGAAATAAAACAATCGGACATACCGTCTATGTCGGTAGGGCGAGCGGTGGAATTACTTTCGAGGTCGTACACCGCCGTTATAAAAAAGGGACTGCCTATGCGCACCTTTCCTTCCGTTATGCTTTGGGGCCCGCCGGGTATAGGTAAATCGCAGGCGGTAAGGCAGATAGCGAGGGAGATAGAGTGTATCGGGAAAAAGGCGGTTGTAACAGACGTTCGCCTGCTCCTGTTTAACCCTATCGACTTAAGGGGAATCCCCACCGCAAACGCCGACAAAACGCTTGCCGTGTGGCTGAAGCCGCAGATTTTTAAGATGGACGAGAGCGATAACATTATAAACATTCTCTTCCTCGACGAGATTTCGGCGGCGCCGCAATCGGTGCAGGCGGCGGCGTATCAGATAGCGCTCGACAGGGTGGTAGGCGAACACCGCCTCCCCGAAAACTGTATCGTTATCGCGGCGGGAAACCGCGTAACCGACAAGTCGGTAGCATTCCGCATGCCCAAAGCGCTTGCAAACAGGCTGTTGCATATAGAGATAGAAATGAGCTTCGAGTCCTGGAAGGAATGGGCGGTAGGCGCGGGGATAAACGACAAGGTATTGGGCTTTTTATCGTTCAGGCAAAACTACCTCATGTGCTTCGACCCTTCGTCCAACGACCACGCTTTTGCAACGCCGCGCTCGTGGGAGATGGTAAGCAACGTTCTTAACGGCGTGGATAGCGACGTGGACAATATGTATTCGCTTATCGCGGGGCTTGTGGGAGTGGGCGTTGCGGTGGAGTTCCGCACCTGGGCGCAGGTGTACGACTCTCTTCCGTCCATAGAGGAAATATTCGCGGGCAAGATGCCGCCCGTGCCGAGAAACACGGCGACCCTTTACGCGCTCGTTTCGGCAATGACGGCGTATGCGCGCGACCATAGGACGGATATGAACAAGATAGCCAACTCCATTCGTTACGCCAATTCGCTTCCGCCCGATTTTTCGGTAGTGCTGTTAAAGGACTACATGTACATAGAAAAGGGGTACAAGGAAAAGCTTATGCGTATCCCCGAGTTTAACAAGTGGCTGCAAACCAAAGGGAGCTTACTGAATGGCTCTCTCCGATGAAAAAATACGTTCCTACGTAAAGCGGCTATTGCTCTCCCGTATGCGGATTCTGTGCGACCACGGCTTTTACGGTCTGCTTCTTATGCACATGAACTTCGCTATCGACGAAAACTGCGACACCGCGGCGACCGACGGAGTAAAAATTTACTTCGGACCCGAGTTCCTCGACGACTTGTCCGACGGCGAGCTCGATTTTGTAATGATGCACGAAATTATGCACGTAGTGCTTCAGCACTGTCTGCGCGGCGGGGAAAGAGACCGAGAGCAGTTTAACATAGCGTGCGATATCGTCGTAAACTCCAATATCCTACTTTCAAACAACAACGATATATCGAGTATAGAGCTTAAAAAGTACGGCGTCGCAATGCACGTTGCGCCTAACGGAAAGGAAGGGCACAACTACACCGCCGAGGAGGTTTACGCAATGCTCCCGCAAGACAGCGCGGCGCAAGCCGGCGGAAACAGCGGCAGTCGCGGTAAAACCGGCGGCGACGGCGGAAAAGGGAAAGACAGAAGCGGCAACGGCGGTAAAGGTAACGGCAAAAAAAGCGACGGCGGCACGGGAAGTAACGGCGGCGGAAAGGTAAATGGCGGCGGAGGCGAGATTGACGGCGCGCAATGGGACGACCATTCGCGCTGGGGGAGTGTGGACGACGACGGGCTTCTTAAGGATTTATGGATTAAGAGGTTTTCGGACGCGCTCGAGTCGATGCGGGTGCGCGACCCCTCCAACGAGAGGGGGACTATTCCCGCGTTTGCGAAACGGCTTTTGGAGGAACTAGTAAAGCCGCAGACCGATTGGCGCACTATACTTAACGAGTTTGTTCAAGAGGAGATTACCGACTATTCGTTTTCTCCGCCCGACAGGAGATACGACGGACCGTTTATGCTTCCCGATTTTAACGAAAAGGAAGATACGGTCGAGGATATTCTGTTTATGATAGACACCTCGGGGTCGATGTCGGACGGCATGATAACGGCGGCGTTCTCGGAGGTAAAGGGGGCTATCGAGCAGTTTAACGGCAGGCTTAAAGGTTGGCTCGGATTTTTCGACGCGGCTATAATCGAGCCGACTCCCTTTGAGAACGTGGAGGAGTTCGAGGTTATTAAGCCGGCGGGCGGCGGGGGTACCGACTTCGGGATAATATTCAAGTACGTGGAAAAATTTATGGAAGACTCTCTTCCCGCAAGCATAATCATTCTTACCGACGGCTACGCGCCTTTCCCGCCCGAAGTCAGTGCGCACGGCATTCCCGTGCTGTGGCTGTTAAACAACACGGACGTAACCCCGCCCTGGGGCAAAACGGCGATGATTACGGTGTAGGAATATTGACTTTTCGTACCGTTTTAGGTACAATGATAAAAAAGAAGAGAGATTTATAAAGGAGAAAATTATGGCGGATTTCGAACCTAAAAAGAACGCACTGTTACACATATTGCAGATTTTTCAAAAGTACAGCGACTGCGATCATCTTTTGACGCAGGACGATATACTCCGCTATCTTTCGCGCGACTACGGCATAGAGCTCGAGCGTAAGGCGGTGGGGCGAAACATTTCGTACCTTAAGGAAGCGGGCGTGGAGATAGAGTCGAGCAAAGCGGGAAGCTATCTTTCCTACCGCGATTTTGACGACAGCGAGCTCCGCCTTCTTGTAGACGGCGTGCTTGCAAGCAGGTACATAACGGCGAAGCATTCCAAGGCGTTAATCGAAAAGCTTTGCAATCTTTCCAACGTATATTTCCGCTCGCACGTTAAAAACGTGTGCTCTGTCGATCAGTGGAGCAAGTCGGACAACAGCCAGTTTTTTCTTAACATTTCGCTTGTCGACGAGGCGATAGAATCCGCCAAGCAGATTTCGTTTACCTATAACAGATACGGCACGGACAAGCGGCTTCATAAAGGCGGGACGCACACGGTAAGCCCGTACCAGCTTATACTGCACAATCAGCGTTACTATCTTATGGCGTACCACGAGGGGAGGAAGCACATGAGCTATTTCCGCCTCGACAAAATAACCAACATCAAAATTTCGGAAACGCCCGCAACCGATCTCCGTTCCGTCGAGGGGTATCAAGGCGGGATTGACTATAAGCGGTTTTCCTCCGCGCTCCCGTACATGTTTTCGGACGAGCCGGAGTTAATCACGTTTTCGATAGACGGCGATTGGATGATAGACCAAATAGTCGATTGGTTCGGCTTCGACTTCAGGATAGAGGACAAGGACGGGAAAAAGACGGTAACCGTAAAGGCGAGCCCGCTCGCAATGGAGTATTGGGCTATGCAGTACCTTAACAACGTCGAGGTGCTTTTCCCCTTATCACTTCGCGAAAAGATTATAAGCAATCTTTCCAACGCCGCGGAAAGGTACAAAAAGTAAAAAAGTGTTTACTTTTTTAAGATACCGTGTTAAAATATTAATCGCATCATGAACACCGAAGACATATTGCTCGAGCCACTTTCGGCATACGAAGCTCATTACGGAAAAACGTTTTCCGATAACGCGACGGAGCACTTCGACGGGCTTGTCGCGCGCTCCGGCATAAGCGTGGAGGAAAACCGCGCCACCGTTCGCGAGTACAATACGGAAAGGGCGCACGTAAGCGCAACGGAAAGCTCTATTTCCTCCAAAAAGGCGCTTCGCGTGTTTTTGATAGTCGTTTGCGTGGTGTGTTTCGTCGCGGCGGCGGTTGGGATTGCCGCGCTAGTTACGAAAAACACGATTGCGGGGATAATAATGCTTGCCGCGGGAATACCCGTCGGCGCGGGCATGATTCTCATTATAAAGCTTGTCATTGCGCCCAAGATCAGCGCGCTTGGAAAAATCCTCGACGAAAGGCGTCAAAAGGCTGACAAAATACTGTCTCGGGCTTGGGAGCAGATGCGCCCGCTTAACGACCTTTTCGAGAGCAATACGACAAAAATGCTTATCGAAAAGACGGTGCCGATTATAAAAGTCGACGACATTTTTTCCATGCGGCGTTACGACTACCTGCGGGGCAAGTACGGCTTCGGCGAAAAAACCGACCCCCGCCGCTCCACAACCGCGCTTGTTTCGGGCGAGATTATAGGCAATCCGTTCGTCATAGAAAGGGAGCTTGTCCAGACGATTATAAACAAAACGTACACGGGCTCGATTGTAATTCATTGGACGGAAACTCATACCGACTCGGACGGTCACACTCACACCGTATCGCACAGCCAAACGCTTACGGCAAGCGTGACTAAGCCGGCGCCCGACTACAACGAGTACACGCGACTTATCTACGGCAACGACGCCGCGCCCGACCTCGTGTTCTCGCACGAGCCGACTCACGCGGAACGGTGGTCCGAAAAGGAGCTCGAGCGCAAGGTCAATTCGGGATTAAAGGACATTCGGAAACAGCAGAAAAAGGCGCTCGAAAAGGGCGGCGCCACGTTTACCGAGATGGGCAACGCCGAGTTCGACGTTTTGTTCAACGCCTTCGACCGCAACAACGAGGTGCAGTTCAGGCTTCTGTTTACGCCGCTCGCGCAAAAGAACATGCTTGCCTTAATGAAAGACAAAAACCATTTCGGCGACGACTTTTATTTCGATAAGCGCGGGTGCTTAAACTACATAATGAGCGAGCACGCGGCAAGATGCGACCTCGACGCCGATTACAGGCGCTATTATTCGTACGACGTAGACGAGGCGCAAAAAAAGTTTATGGACTTTAACACTTCGTTCTTTAAAAACATATACTTCGATTTTGCGCCGCTCCTTTCCATTCCGCTGTATCAGCAGCACAAGCCGCAGGAATACAAATATAGAGACAACTACGAGCGTAACTACACAAGCTACGAGACCGAATGTGCGGTAAACCGTTTGGGCGAAAAGGCGTTTGCGCCGGACGACAGCGCGACCCGCTCCATACTTAAAACAAGCTTTATGTTTAAGGACGGTCAGTCCGACGCGGTGGAGGTTACGGCGTACGCTTTCCGTTCGGAGCGGCGGGTGGATTACATCAGCACGCTCGGCGGCGACGGGTTTTTCCACGACGTGCCGGTGTACTGGGACGAGTACATTCCCGTAGAAAGGCGCAGTACCGTAAAAATCAAAGGCCTCGGTATCGAGGACAGCGAGTTTGCGCGCGCCTCCGCCGTCGGCGGACCGCTTGAAAATATTATGGCGTCGCTTCCGGTCCGCGCCTACGGAAAAGGCTTACTGTGCTGTTTGACCGAGCCCGACGCGCCGTTTGATTCGCTGTTTTCGGGACTTAACTTAACGGAAAAAACCCAATAAAGGAGAAAAATATTATGGCAAACGAACTCGACGAAATGAACGGGCCCGTTCTCGAACAGGGCAACGACGTTCACGTCATTGCAAAAAAGCTGCCCGTAACGCTTACGGCGGGCTCCAAGGTCTTTGACGTTATCTGGTGGTTTCTGCCCCCTCTTATCGGCGGAATCATTTGGTGGGTAATGAAGACCAAGGCAAGAAGCTACCTTCAGCAATTACAGCAAAAGCTTCAGCACGACGCGTCGCAAATCGACAACTACCTCGAGCAGCGCGTTCAAATCCTTAAAAACTGCGCTCGGCTTGTGGATAAAGCGATCGACCTCGATAAGGACACGTTTGAAAAGATTGCATTGTACCGCTCGGGCAACTCCGCAGACGGCGACGCGGCGCGGAACGAGTACGCCACCAAGATAGACGAGGTGGGGCGCTCCATCAACATCGCCGTGGAGAGTTATCCCGACCTCAAAGCGCACCAAGAGCTTGCCGAGGCCATGCAGCAAAACGCATACCTCCAGCGCGAGATAACCGCCGCGCGCGAGGTTTATAACGACACGGTAAACGTTTGGAACCGCGAAATCTTCGCATGGCCGACCAAAGCGATAGTCGCCGCCAAAGCGGGGTACACGACGCGCATTCCGTTTATCGCCGACAAGGAAACAAGGGAAGCCGCGCGCGGGACCTTCTTCTAAACCGAAAAAAGGATAATACTATGAGTAGTTCACGTAAGACGATTGCGTTAATCGCGCACGACAACAAAAAAGCGGAAATGGTCGGTTGGGCGCTTCGCAACAAGGAAACGCTTAAAAAATTCGATTTGTGCGGAACGGGCACCACGGCGGGGCTTGTCGCCGAGGCGACGGGGCTGCCCGTCAAAAAATACCTTTCCGGTCCGCTCGGCGGCGACCAGCAGATAGGCGCGAAGATAGCCGAAAAGAAGATAGATATCGTCATATTCTTTTGGGACCCGCTGTCCGCCCAGCCGCACGACCCCGACGTAAAGGCGCTTCTGCGCATCGCGGTTGTGTACGATATCCCCATTGCTACAAACAAAGCCACGGCAAACTGCGTAATCGCCTCGGGCGGATATTGCGCCGAGTAAAAAGACAAATGTAAGGCGGCCATTTTATGTCTGCCTTGTTCTCGTCGTAAAATTGCCGTTGCAAGCAGAATTATTCTTCAAATAATATCGCCTAACTTAAGTATGTTTGTAAAACACAACCCACCATACCTCGCTTACGAAGTACGGTGGGTTTTTGATTTATCCTCTACTGCGTGTAGGCGAAAATCGTATATAATGTAAAGATTTTGTAAGAATAGTGTGTAGTTTTATGCATAAGTTTGACAAATTATGTCGGGTTTTGTACTATTAACATAGACAAGTATATTTAAAAGAGCGCTGTGAATTATGTCATTTAAACTAAAGACGCTGTTCATGAAGTCGATAATAGCAAAGAAACAAAGGAAGAATCCCTTCGATTACGAAGCGGGCGAAAGCTTCGTGTTAGACGAAAACGCAGACCCCACGCTTAACAACAGCTATTATTTTTCGGCGCACGGCGCGGAAAGCGGGCAGAGCCTTTACTGTCGGTTGGGCGTAAGAAGCTGTCACAGCGAGGTGTGGTTTTACTATTCCGACGGGCTTAACCGTTACGCGCTAAAGGAAATGCTTTATAAAGACAATCCGCCCCTTAAGGTACGTAAGACGGATAGCGGGTGGAAAGTGGAGTACAGCGGCGTTTTAACGCGCGGCGACGGACAAAAGATAACGGCGGAATTTAACGGCGATTACACTTCTTCCGAAAGCGCGGTAGACTTTTTCAGCCACATGCCGGCAGTCCGCACCGCAAAAGCGATGGCGGGCGAAAAGTGGACCAAGCAATTTTTCGCCGAGGTGCAAAACAACAATCAAGTGCACTACGAGCAGACGGGACGCCTCGTCGGTAATCTCACGCTCGGCGGTGAGGCAGTAAAAATCGATCTGCCGTGCGTGCGCGATCATTCGTTCGGTAAGCGCGATTGGAACTATATGAACAATCATCTTTGGCTGATGGCGGTAAACGAAACGAGTCAGCTCAATTTTTCCATGGTGTCCTATCCCGCAATGAGTATTCTCGAGGTGGGTAATTTCAAGTCGGAAAACCGCCCCATGGCGTACATGCTCGAGGCGGACTACGATCGTGCGGCGGTAGCCTGCGGCGCCGCGCCCGATAACTTGGGGCTTAAAATCACCCTCGACGACAAGCGCACTCTCGATATTAACGTTACCAAGTCGGACGAGGACAGTTACGTCTTTCAGGACGGCGACTACACGCTTATCGAGGGCGTTGCGGACTTTACCGTAAACGGCGAAAAGTACAGAGGCATACTCGAAGTCGGGTTCAATAAGGACGGGGCTCGAATCTATAACGGAAGGGAAATACGGGAATTAAAGGTATGAAAATAATCACTCTCGGCAATCTTAACGACGAAATTTTATCCTCGGTCGGCGGCAAGGCGCGCGGACTCGATTTTCTCAAAAAGCACGGATATAAAATAGCGGACGGCTTTGTCGTTACGGAGATAGACTCTTTAGGCGAGGAAGAGAACGCGGAAATAGAAAAAGCGTTCGACGCTCTCGGCGCGGAGCGGGTGTCGGTGCGTTCGAGTGCGTCCAACGAGGACGGCGGCGAATTTTCCAACGCCGGTCAGTACGAAACCTGTCTCGACGTGACTAAACAAACTCTCCGCGGCGCGGTGGATAAATGCGTAGCCTCGCTTACCGGCTCGCGCGCTTCCGCGTATTCGGACAAGTTCTTGGGCGGAGAAAAGGCGAAAATGAATCTCGTCGTCGAGGAGATGATTGACGCCGACTATGCGGGCGTTATGTTCACGACCGACCCGTCGGACGGCGACTGCGTTTTAATAGAGGCGGTAAAAGGCAAAGGCGAGCAGCTTGTAAGCGGAGCCGTAGGCGCGTTCCGCTATTCGGTAAGTAAAAGCGAGTTTAGCTACGAGGATAACGGCGGACCGAGCGAAAAGGTTTTAAAGCGGCTTTACGAGGAAGGAAAAGCAATCGCAAAAGCGTACGGCTCGGAGTCCGACCTCGAGTGGGTGGTCGACGGCGACGGCACGCTCTATTGGTTACAGCTCCGACCCATAACCGCGCTTAACGACTGCGACCTCGACGAGTTCAATCCCGCGCACTCGCTCGATAATCACCTTCTTACGAGCAGGAACATAGGCGAGATGATGCCGGGCGCGATTACGCCGCTGTCCATTTCGACAAGCGTTCTCGCAATCGACTACGGCATGCGAAACATGCTTGCGACGGTGGGCGTGATTAAGGACGTAAAAACCAAGCCCGATTATTTTGCGTCGTTGGCGGTTAAGTACCATTTGTTTATCGACCTGTCCGCGCTCCACTTAATCGGACAAAACGTAATGATGACAGACAACGATTCCGTTAATCTGTCGATTGCAGGCGAATACATAGAGGACTATCCCAAGCCCGAGGGCAAACACGCGTCTTTCCTCGTGAAAATGGTAAACGGGATTAAGTTCGCTAAGTTCCTGTTTTCGTCCAAAAAGGCTAAACAGCGGCTCGTCGCTTTATACGACAACCTGTCGTTTACCGCCGAGGGCGATATAAAGGCTATCTACGACGAGATAACCTCCAAGCTCCAAGCAATGAACGACGCGCTTTCCAACCACTACGTGTGCTCCAGCTTTTCGGGCGCAATGAACAGCGCGCTCGTTATGATGCTCGCCGATACCTTCCCCGACAAGGCGGACTACCAAAACTTTGTCGCCGCGCTCCTTTCCGATATAGACGATATCGAAAGCGCCGACATTCTGCGCTCGTTAAAAAAGCTCGCCGGAGAGATTTTGGCGGTCAATCCCGACGCGGCGGCTTTTTCCGACGAACAGCTTCTTTCCTTCGTGACCGACGGGAACAACGAAAAAATAAACGCGCTTTACAACGAGTTCTTGCTTAAGCACGGTCACCGCTCCATAAAAGAGGCGGAGCTTCGCAGCAAGGCTTGGAAAAACGACCCGTCGTCGCTTATGAAAAACCTTCGCACCGTCATGCTTTCGGGCGAGCTCGACGACGAGGCGAGCAAAGCCCCGTTCGATATAGAAGAGGTGCTTAAAGATATTAAAGGCTCCAAAAAGGGCGCGCTGCGCTGGATAGGTAAAAACGCGCGGCAGGCGGTAATAGACAGAGAGTTCAGTAAGTCGAACATAATAAAGATTATAGATAAGTTTAAGGACCGTTACGTTATCCTCGCAAAGCTTCTTTGTAAAAGCGGCTTGCTTGCAGACGAGGACAGCATTTACTTCCTGTCCCACGCGGAGATAGGTAAATTAATCGACGGGGATACCTCCCTAAAGCGCAAGGCGCTTGCACGCCGCGTAGTCTTTAAGGAAGCGGAGGAGCTGAGCTTCGACGATATTTGCGTAGGCATGCCCGTACCTGTTAAAGTGGACGGCGGGGAAGGCGTAACAACTCTTAAAGGCATTTCTGTCAGCCGCGGCAAGGTGCGAGGGAGGGCGAGAATAGTTCGCTCGTTCGAGGACGCTCAAAAAATCGAAAAGGGCGAAATAATGGTCGCGCCGTTTACCGATATCGGCTGGTCGCCGTACTACTCGGTTATAGGCGGGCTCGTAACCGAGGTGGGAAGCACGCTCTCCCACGGCGCGGTAGTTGCGCGGGAGTACTGCCTGCCCACAATAGTCAACGTTAAAAACGCAACCAAGCTCATTAAAGACGGCGACTATATCTGCGTAGACGCAAGCGCCGGCACGGTGAGTATCGAGTCGCCGCAGTCGGCAGAGTGAATAAGTAATAGTGAATAGCGAAAAAGTATAACAAAGAATAAAAATGACCGCTTGTGGTGTTTGCGATAGGGAATATCGCAAACAC
>JAFLVE010000037.1 GCA_022511445.1 Clostridiales bacterium
AACGGTATTGCCGTTGCCGTCAACCTCCTGCTTTTCCTCGTACCAAGTGGGTTTAAAAGTTTTGATTACAAACTCCGTCAGACCGTATAGTTTTTCAAGCGACATTTTGTCGTTTTCCACGTCTATATCTATGTCATTTGCCGCCATCATATCCATAATATAGCTGCCTACAATATGCGGCGCGCCAATCTTTTTAAGCTCGTCAAACAACCCAAACTCATACAATATCCTATCGCAAACTCGCTTTATCTCTTTATTTGTCGAAAGCATTTTTTCTCCGATAAATTGAAATTTAGCGTACAATGTGGTTGCATAATATTTTTCGACCCATCATTTCGACCGAAGCGAAGCGGAGCGGAGAAATCCAGGCGTTAGCCGCATTACTCCCTTTTGTCATTCTGAACAAGCGCGTCAGCGCGCCGTGAAGAATCTCTACTTTAAAGATTTTAACTGTCGCACAGTTTATTACTGTTTCGATAATAAGGTCGAGATCCTTCGCATTCGCTCAGGATAACCTTCGGTTGCTTCGTAGGACAAAACAATCGTTGCGCTAAATTATGATTTATATTCCAAAAATATAGATGCCGTTGTAAACCCGGCTCTGCTTCAGCCGGTCAAAAGCACGACATAAGCCGCACCGAATTTAAAAAATTGTCGATATATTGGGATATATCTTTATAAAATATAATCTACACTATCTATTTCCGTCACGGTAAAGAAAATCGCGTCTTGCCCGCAATCGCCTATTAACAGAACGGACTCGCCGAAGAATGAATAATAATCTATATATAACTTAAAGGAATTATTTTTGACAGACTTTAAAAAATCATCGAATTTCATATCCGTTATCATCGATTTATTTATTCTTTTTACGATTACGTGCTCTAAAATGCTATCGCCTTCAAGATACTTTAC
>JAFLVE010000038.1:0-276 GCA_022511445.1 Clostridiales bacterium
TGGTGTGTCAGATTTTGGAAAGCACGTCCTCGATCTGCGCCGCCACGGTCTGCGGGGCGGGGCCGCCGGGGATGCTGCGCTGGGAGACGCAGGTCAAAAGATCGATGGCCGCGTACACGTCCTCCTCGAACACGGGGGAGAGGGCCTTGTATTCCGCGAGCGGCAGCGCGTCCAGCGTGGTGCCCAGCTCGATGCAGCGGTTCACCAGCCGGCCCGTGATGGAGTAGGCGTCCCGGAAGGGCACGCCGCGCTTGGTGAGGTAGTCGGCGCAGTCGG
>JAFLVE010000038.1:286-913 GCA_022511445.1 Clostridiales bacterium
ATGAAGCCGCCCAGCGCCGCCTTCTTCATGTTCTCGGGGTGGAAGGTGGCGGTGCGCAGCATCGGCGCGAGCACCTCCAGCGAGAGCTGCGCGGTATCCAGCGCGTCGAACACGGCCTCCTTGTCCTCCTGCATGTCCTTGTTGTAAGCCAGAGGCAGCGCCTTCATGGCGGTCAGCAGGGTCATCAGATCGCCGTAGACGCGGCCCGTCTTGCCGCGCACCAGCTCGGTGATGTCGGGGTTCTTCTTCTGGGGCATGATGGACGAGCCCGTGGAGAAGGAATCCGACAGCGTGACGAACTTGAACTCCCAGCTGCACCACAGGCAGACCTCCTCGCTGAAGCGGGACAGGTGCATCATGAGGATGGACAGGTCGCTCATCAGCTCCAGCGCGAAGTCGCGGTCGGACACGCCGTCCATGGAGTTCATGCAGATGCCGTCGAAGCCCAGCTGCTCGGCCACGTACGCCCGATCCAGCGGATAGGTGGTGCCCGCCAGCGCGCCGGAGCCCAGGGGCATCACATCAGCGGCCTCGCAGGCCCGACGGAAACGCCCGCGATCCCGCAGGAACATCTGAAAATAGGCCATCATGTGGTGGCCCAGCGTGATCGGCTGCGCACGCTGCATG
>JAFLVE010000039.1 GCA_022511445.1 Clostridiales bacterium
CGAGACGGCGGACAGCCTCGCGGCGCTGCGCCTGTGCAAGGAGCGCGGCGTGCGCACGCTGGCGATCGTCAACGTCGTCGGTTCCTCGATCGCGCGCGAGGCGGACGCGGTGCTCTACACCTGGGCCGGGCCGGAGATCTCCGTCGCGACGACGAAGGCGTACTCCACGCAGCTGGCGGCGATGTACCTGATCGCCGTGCGCATGGCCGCGCTGCGCGGGCACATCGATGCCGCGCGCGAGCAGGAGCTCCTTTCCGAGCTGCTGGCCCTGCCGGAGAAGATCGAGCGCGCGCTTGCCGACAAGGAGCGCGTGCAGTGGTTTGCCAACAAGATGGCCGCGTGCAAGGACGTGTTCTTCATCGGCCGCGGGCTTGACTATACGATCTGTCTGGAGGGCAGCCTCAAGCTCAAGGAGATCAGCTACATCCACTCCGAGGCGTACGCCGCGGGCGAGCTCAAGCACGGCACGATCAGCCTGATCGAGGACGGCGTGCTCGTCGTCGGCGTGGCGACGCAGCCGGAGCTGTTTGAAAAGGTCGTCTCCAACATGACCGAGGTGCGCAGCCGCGGCGCGTACCTGTTCGGCCTGACGAGCTACGGCCAGTACGCCATCGAGGACACGGCGAACTTCACGGTCTACGTGCCGCGCACGGATCCGCTGTTCGCCACGTCGCTGGCCGTTGTGCCGTTGCAGCTGCTGGCCTACTACATCAGCTGCGCGAAGGGCCTTGACGTGGATAAACCGCGCAATCTGGCCAAGAGCGTCACAGTGGAGTAAACCATCGGTTTTGCGGGAAAAGCAACGGCGGCAAAGCTTTTGTTTGCTGCACCCAGCATGTAAACCGAGATCGGCAAAGAGGAAAAAGAATGAACAC
>JAFLVE010000040.1 GCA_022511445.1 Clostridiales bacterium
CGGAGCAAAGGGAAAGTATCTTGACTTATGCGTCCGCACCGCGTGATTGCTACGGTGATAGTTTCGTAAACGAAGCTTATATCTACGATATTAAACGTAATCTCATATTCACCGTCATCGTAAGAGAATTCTGAGAGAAAGTATTTTCTTACTTCATTCTCTAAATTTGCACTTGTTTCTTTCATTTTGGATTTACCTCCGAATTTTATTTTGCCTTTTCGGCAACCATAAAACAGCACAGTAAAAGTTCGGAGAGAGGACTCATATAACGACAGCACAACATTAAGTCAACGAGAAGCAACAAAATTGTTGCATAAGAAAAAAGCCGAATGGACGAGTATCCATTCGACTGAGGGCGGGGCATTAGAATTTTCGGTAACAATTTTTTTGCCGTTGACTTAATGCTTTTAGCTGTGCCAACCAAACAAGGCCGAAAAGGCAAAATTCGGAAATATATATTTCGGCTGCTATTGACATTGGTAACGCTGTTGTATATAATAAATACAGAGGTGTTTAATATGTCAACAACAACAGCAACCGTCTATACTTGCAGGGATTGCGGTCATCGTGTAGCTACAAGTTCGCACCCTATAACACATTGTCCTAATTGCGGAAGCACTAATCTTTCTATGCAGCCGGAAGTGGAAACAACGAATAGGAAAACTATTCACAGATAGTTTTAGGTAAGTGTTCAGTTGGGGTCTCATCGGTCCCGCCAATAAGAACCTAAAACGAACCCCTAAAAATAGCGTTTTAGGTTCTTTATTTTGCCGTTTTTCTGCACTCGGTCATTGTCCG
>JAFLVE010000041.1 GCA_022511445.1 Clostridiales bacterium
TGTCCAGGCCGATCGCGTCCCCGCAGCCCATGCACAGCGCGCGCCGGGGATAGAGCAGATCGATCAGCCGTTTCAGCAATCTCTTCACGCGCCCACCCTCAGGCGTTGCGCCAGCGCGCTGTAGCGGTGCAGGATTCGGTTGTTGTCCACCATCCGGCGCACGCAGTCCTCCCGGCCCACGATCACCGCCAACCGACGCGCGCGGGTCACCGCCGTGTAGAGCAGGTTGCGCGTCATCAGCATGGGCGGACCCGAGACGAGCGGCAACACTACGGCGTCAAACTCGCTGCCCTGGCTCTTGTGCACGGAGATGCAGAAGCTGTGCTCCAGTTCATCCAGC
This sequence comes from Clostridiales bacterium, assembly GCA_022511445.1. Lineage (GTDB taxonomy): Bacteria > Bacillota > Clostridia > Christensenellales > Pumilibacteraceae > Anaerocaecibacter. Next base: position 341 of record JAFLVE010000041.1, read on the forward strand.
ATGGAATCGTCGTACTCGGCGCGGCGGCCGTCGTCGAACTCCACCACCAGCTCCCGGTCCGCGCGGCTGAGCTGGGCGATGTAGCCGATATCGCCGTTGAACACGCCCTCGCCGGTCTCCCCGCCCCGCGTCCACTCGAGGTCGTAGTTGTTGCGGATCTGCATCACCTTGTCTCCCAGCCGAAAGACGCACTCGCCGCGGGTGAGCTCGGGCTTGTCCCGCCCGGGCGGGTTCAGCGCCGCCTGCAGCATGGCGTTGAGCTGCAATACGCCCAGCGGCCCCTTCTTCATCGGCGCCATCACCTGAATGCCCCGCAGGCTGTCCACGCCCAGATATTTGGGCAGACGCCGCTGCACCAGCGCCGCCACGGACTCCGCCGCTGCCTGGGCGCTGTCCTTCCGTTCAAGGAAGAAGTCGGTATTCCGATTTTGTATGATTGGATATTC
>JAFLVE010000042.1 GCA_022511445.1 Clostridiales bacterium
CAGCAGCACGGGATAACCAAGCTCGTTCGCGGCTTTGAGCGCTTCCTCGGTCGTGAACACCGTTTCTCCCTTCGGGCGCGGTATATTGCACTTTTCGAGCAGTTCATCGAACAGTTCTCTGTCCTCCGCAGCGTCGATATCCGCCGCCTGCGTGCCGAGTATTTTCACACCCAGCTCCGTGAGGTGCTTTGTGAGCGATATCGCGGTCTGTCCGCCGAACTGCACCACGCAGCCGTAAGGCTTTTCGGTGGCGATAAGCGCCTCGACGTCCTCGCGGGTGAGCGGATCGAAATACAGACGCGTGCCCGTGTCGAAGTCGGTGGAAACGGTCTCGGGGTTGTTGTTGCAGATTATCGCTTCGCAGCCCTCTTCTTTGAGTGTCCACACGCAGTGTACCGAGCAGTAGTCGAACTCTATACCCTGACCTATGCGGATAGGTCCGCTTCCGAAAACGATGACTTTTTTCTTATCGGTAGGGTGCGCTTCGATAAACTCCGCCGCTTCGTTGTCGCGGTCGAACGTGTTGTAAAAATACGGGGTACTTGCCGAGAACTCCGCGGCGCAGGTATCGACCATTTTGTAAACGGCAAGCCGCCGCTCAATGCCGCGCTCGGCGAGCTTCTGCCCCGAGATATTTTCAATAGTGCTGTCAAGATAGCAGTATTTTTTCGCGGTGTCGTACTTTTCCTGCGTCAGCTCGCCGTCCGCGAGCCACCGCTCCAGCTGCACGAGATTGTTCAGCTTAGAAATAAACCAC
>JAFLVE010000043.1 GCA_022511445.1 Clostridiales bacterium
GGGCTGAAAACAGGACCGATGTGCTACGGAATAACGTCTTTTAAACAAAGTCTTCCGCCTGTCATTGCGGCGGCTATCATATAAGTTGAAGCGACTATTCTGTCGGGAATAACGGTATGCTCTGTTCCGTGAAGCTTTTTAACGCCTTCAACGGTAACCGTTCCGTCGCCTGCGCCGTGAATTTTTGCACCGCATCTGTTAAGAAAATCGGCTAAATCGCAAATTTCGGGTTCCCTTGCCGCATTCGTTATTGTTGTAGTGCCCTCTGCCAAAACTGCTGCCAAAATAATATTTTCTGTGGCGCCTACGCTTGGAAAAGACAAATTTATATGCGCGCCGTGAAGTTTTTCGGGCGCACTGCAAAGAACTGCTCCGCCGCTTGAATCAATCGTTGCGCCGAACTGTTCCATTGCCGTTAAATGTAAATCTATTGGGCGAAGTCCTATCTCACATCCGCCGGGGGCTGACAGCTCTGCTTTACCCATTCTGCCGAGTATTCCGCCCAAAAAGACTATAGACGAACGCATTTCACGCATTAAATTATCGGGAACGTCAAAACGGTTGACATCACTTGAATCTATTATTACCGTGTGTCCTTCTCTTTTTACCGTGCAGCCGAGATACTCAAGAATTTTCACGGTTGCATCCACATCTGAAAGGCAGGGACAATTATGTATGACTGAAACTCCGTTCACTAAAAGTGTGGCAACGAGTATTGGCAAAACGCTGTTTTTAGCACCCT
>JAFLVE010000044.1 GCA_022511445.1 Clostridiales bacterium
GGCACTGAGGTGCAGACAAAGATGGTGGGCGGCACTCCGTTCAACTACGATTTCTGCCCGCAGGACGACTATTACCTCAAATCGCACCTGTTCGGCGATATTTTTGCCGGCAATCAGCTTTCGGCTGCCGACCGCGAGCTTGTTACGGTGGCGGCGCTGAGCTCTTTGAAAGGCGCGGAGTCGCAATTGGCGTCGCACAAGGCCGGTGCTGTCAATATGGGCAACTCTAAGGAGCAGGTTGAGGAGCTTTGCCGCTGGCTGAGCATCAATGGATACTCTCAGGTGGACTGTGCTGCCGACGCCGAGGCCGGTGCGTGGGACAAGGGTGTGGTTAATCCTTACAACCAGTACTTTACCGGTCGCAGCTACTTGGCTAATATACGCCCTGTCAATATATCCGAGGGCGGCGAGACTATTGCCAACTATCAGAATGTTACTTTTGAACCCGGCTGCCGCAATAACTGGCATATCCACCACGGAGCGCATCAGCTGCTCATCTGTGTGTCGGGCAAGGGCTGGTATCAGGAATGGGGCAAGGCTCCGGTGGAACTGCTGCCGGGCATGATAGTCGACATTCCCGATGAAGTGAAGCACTGGCATGGCGCGCAGAGGGACGCGTGGTTCCAACACTTGTCGTGCATCACCCTTACCGGCACGGAAAAGGAGAATCACGAATGGCTCGAGCCCGTGAGCGACGAACACTACAGCAGCATACACGAAAAA
>JAFLVE010000045.1 GCA_022511445.1 Clostridiales bacterium
CCTACAAAAAAATCTGACGCAGGAGGAGCTTGCCGACCGCTGTGAGCTGACGAAGGGATACATCTCTCAGCTTGAAAACGATTTGACGAGCCCCTCTATCGCAACGCTTGTGGATCTTTTGAATGCTTTAGGGAGCAATCTTTCCGATTTCTTCCACGAGGACGAGGAAGAGAAAATTGTTTTCTCGGACTCGGAGTACATTGAAAAGCAATCCGACGGCATGAAATTCGAGTGGGTGATCCCCAACGCGCAGAAGAACATGATGGAGCCCGTGCTTGTGGAACTGGAGGCAGGTGCGGACACCAGAACGGATTTCCCGCACGAGGGCGAAGAATTCGGCTACGTGCTCGAGGGGCGCATTGCAATCGAGAAAGCGGGAAAGCGCCACTTTGCCAAAAAGGGCGAGAGTTTTTACTTTACCTCTAACAAGGAACACAAAATTATCAATGTCGGAAAATCGAAGGCGAAATTCCTCTGGATTTCCACGCCGCCGAACTTTTAAAATACAAAAGGAGAAATGCAAATGGGTGAACACATTATCGAACTCAAGAACGTCACCAAGTACTACGGCGACAATCTGGTTCTCGACAACGTAAGTTTTTACGTCAACAAGGGCGAATTCATTACCTTTCTCGGTCCGTCGGGCTGCGGAAAGACGACTACCTTGCGCATGATTGCAGGCTTTGACCTTCCCACGAGCGGAGAAATCTTGCTCGACGGCA
>JAFLVE010000046.1 GCA_022511445.1 Clostridiales bacterium
CGAGCACGATGGGTTTATTAGGGTCGCAAAGAGTGTCGCCCGTGGTGGTATCCTTAAGGCCAACGAACGCGCAAATATCGCCTGCGCAAATCTCATCGATCTCGGAACGGCTGTTTGCATGCATCAAAAGGATACGACCGATACGCTCTTTTTTATTCTTGGTAGAGTTAAGCACGTAAGATCCCGCTTGAAGCGTGCCGGAGTAGCAACGGAAGAATGCGAGCTTTCCTACGAACGGGTCTGCCATAATCTTGAATGCAAGGCCCGAGAAAGGTGCGCTGTCGCTCGTCTCGCGCTCCTCTACCACATCGCTGTCGAGTAGAGTACCCTTTACGTTGGGAATATCAAGGGGCGAAGGCATATAGTCGACTATAGCGTCGAGAAGCTTTTGTACGCCCTTATTCTTAAACGAGCTGCCGCAAGTTACGGGGTTAATCTTCATCTCTATCGTGAGCTTACGGATAGCCTTCTTTATCTCTTCTACCGTGAAATCCTCACCTTCGGTCTCGAAATATCTCTCCATGAGAGCATCGTCCGACTCCGCAACGATTTCGAGGAGCTTTGCGCGGTATTCCTTCGCCTGGGGAAGGAGCTCTGCGGGGATATCGCTCTCGTCCATAACCGTGCCGAGGTCGTCTTTATACACGTCCGCCTTCATGGTAACGAGGTCGATAACGCCCACGAACGTCTCGGCAGAGCCAATGG
>JAFLVE010000013.1:0-55673 GCA_022511445.1 Clostridiales bacterium
TGCAAACCAAGCGGCGCCGTTAAGAATAATCTGAGTAATATTGCCGTAAGTCTCGACGTTGTTGATAAGCGTCGGCTTGCCGAACAATCCTTTTACCGCGGGGAAAGGAGGACGCTGGCGAGGCTCGCCGCGCTTACCCTCCGAGGAGTTAAGGAGCGCCGTCTCCTCGCCACAGACGAAAGCGCCCGCGCCGAGACGAAGCTCGAGATTGAATTTTTTGCCGAGGCCCAAGCAGTTAGAGCCGAGTATGCCGTAGTCAAGCGCCTGCTTGATAGCGATTTCGAGACGGTGTACCGCAATAGGGTACTCCGCACGAACGTAGATAACGCCGTGCTCCGCGCCTACTGCGTAGCCCGCAATCATCATCGCCTCGATAACGGCGTGAGGATCGCCCTCGAGAAGCGACCTGTCCATGAACGCGCCGGGGTCGCCCTCGTCCGCGTTACATACGACGTACTTATCCGTGCCGGGCGCGTCGTGGGTAAACTGCCACTTCATACCCGTCGGGAAGCCCGCGCCGCCGCGGCCGCGAAGTCCGCTCGCTTTAATCTCGTCTATAACCTGCTGCTGGCTCATCGAGGATACGACCTTTTCGTACGCCTTGTATCCGCCGTACGCAAGGTACTCGTCGATGTTTTCGGGATCGATAAGTCCGCAGTTTCTGAGCACTATGCGGCGCTGGCTCTTGTAGAACGCAGTATCGTTAATCGACTTAAACTTGCCGTCCGCGTCCTTTTCCGCATGGAGAAGGCGTTCGACGGGCACGCCGTTTTTAATATGCGACTCGACGATTTCGTCGACGTCGTCGGGCTGAACGTGAGTATAGAACGCGTCGTCGGGATAAACAACGACGATAGGTCCCTTGGAGCAAAGTCCGAAGCAACCCGTCATAATAACCTTTACGTCCTTATCGAGCTTTGCTTTTTTAAGCGCGGCGTCGAGACGCTCGTGAATGACGGTGCTGTTACCGGACGTACAGCCGGTACCGCCGCAGATAAGAACATGACGCTTGACTGCCGCCTCCGCCGTCGACTTTGCCGCACGGTTAGCAATCTGCGCCTGCATTTTATCGCGAATTTCCTGTAATTGCGCTAATGTTTTCATATTCGCTTTTCTCCTTAGATCTCGTTGTACTTAGCGAGAATCTCGTCGACGCTCGCCTCGGTAACCTTGCCGTACACCTCGCCGTTGACGGTGAGCACGGGCGCAAGTCCACAGCAGCCTATGCAACGCGTTGCTTCGAGTGTGAAGCGTCCGTCGTCCGTCGTGTGTCCGGGCTCGACTTTGAGAAGCCTTTGGAACTTTTCGATAACGCCGCCGCTTCCCTTTACGTAGCAAGCCGTACCGAGACAGACGGCAATCCTAATCTGTCCGGGCTGCTCCAAACGGAACTGCGAATAAAAAGTCGCAATGCCGTAAACGGTGGAGAGCGGAACGCCGAAATAATCGGCTATTTTTAGCTGAACTTCGAGCGGAAGGTACCCGTAGATTTCCTGTGCCTTCTGCATCGCCATCATGACGGGACCGGGAACGTCTTTTAAGCTCTCGAGCGCCGCGTCAAACTGCTTGTCCTTATCTTCGGCCATGGTATATAAACTCCTTTTGGATTTTTTAACTTAAGTGGCGTACGCAATATATTGCGTAATAGCGCACATACAGCACTAATATAACACATTTTTTATCGCATTTCAACTATTCCCGCCTTTTAAAAATAAAAGTTCGCAGCCGCTAACTTAAATATTTTTTACCGACGGTTTGTTAATGCCGCCGCAGACGGCCGGTAAATAAAAAAGACCGCAAAGCGGTCCTTAATTTTATCTCTTATTTCTTTTCCGCGTGGCGGCGTTTAATATACTCGTCTATGCTCTCCGCGGCGGATTTACCCGCGCCCATTGCGAGTATTACCGTTGCGGCGCCCGTAACGGCATCGCCGCCCGCATAAACGCCTTCGCGCGTTGTCATAAGACTTTCGTCCACTACTATTCCGCCCCACTTTTGCGTTTCTATCCCGGGCGTGGTGTTTTTAATAAGGGGATTGGGCGAAGTTCCGATAGCGACTATAACCGCGTCGACGTCCAAAGTAAAATCACTGCCCTCGACGGGAACGGGACGGCGCCGTCCCGACGCGTCCGGCTCACCGAGCGTCATTACATTACAGCGTAGCCCTATCACGTTTTTATTGTCGTCGCCAACAACTTCGACGGGCGCGGTTAAAAACTTAAACTCGACGCCCTCTTCCTTTGCGTGTTCCACTTCCTCTTTGCGTGCGGGAAGCTCGGTTTCGCTTCTTCTGTATACGATTGTAACTTTATTTGCGCCTAAACGAAGCGCGCAGCGCGCGGCGTCCATTGCGACGTTTCCGCCGCCGACAACCGCAACCTCTTTGCTGTGCTTAATCGGTGTGTCCGAATCTTCGCGGTACGCCTTCATAAGATTGATTCGGGTTAAAAACTCGTTGGCGGAATACACGCCGTTAAGCTCCTCGCCCTTTATCTTCATAAAATTCGGAAGCCCCGCGCCCGTACCGACAAACACCGCGTCGAATTCTTTTAACAGTTCGTCGACAAGGACGGTGCGCCCCACTACCGTATTGGTCTCGAACTTAACTCCGCGCTCCTTGAGATTGTCGATTTCTTCGGCGACAATAGCTTTTGGGAGCCTGAATTCGGGGATACCGTACACAAGAACTCCGCCCGCAATATGCAGCGCCTCGAACACGGTAACGGCATAGCCGCGATTATTAAGCTCGCCCGCACACGCAAGAGAGGCGGGGCCCGAGCCTACGACGGCGACCTTATGACCGTTTTGCTTAGGCTTTTCGTCAGCGGACTTATGCGAATTATGACAGTCGGCTACGAAACGTTCCAGCCGACCTATTCCGACGGGCTCGCCCTTTATGCCGCGAACACACTTACTTTCGCACTGGCTTTCCTGCGGGCACACTCTTCCGCACACCGCGGCGAGCGAGCTCGATTTTTGTATGACCTTATACGCTTCTTCATAGTTACCGCCCGCCACCTCGCGTATAAAGGACGGTATATCTATGCCGACGGGACAGCCGGTCGTGCACGGTTTGTTTTTACAGTTAAGACAGCGCTCCGCTTCGCTTTTTGCCGCCTCCTCGGTATAGCCGAGCGCGACCTCGTTAAAGTTACGGACGCGAGAAGCGGGGTCCTGCGTGGGCATTGGATTTTTCTTTGGCGAGTTATTCATCACTCCGCCCCCTTCAGTAAGCTGCATTCCTTTTCGTAGGCGCGTTTTTCAAACTCGCCGTAAATTCTTCCGCGTTCTATCGCCGCGTCGAAATCCACCTTGTGCCCGTCGAAGTCGGGCCCGTCCACACACGCGAACTTCATTTCCCCGCCGACGGTAAGACGACAGCCGCCGCACATGCCCGTGCCGTCTATCATTATGGGGTTCATCGACACAACCGTTTTAATCCCGTATTTTTCGGTAAGCTTACAGACAAACTTCATCATTACGAGCGGACCTATGGCTATAACCTCGTCGTAAGCGTTGCCCGCTTTAATAAGCTCCTCGAGCGCGGCTGTTACAAGCCCTTTGCTTCCCGCACTGCCGTCGTCGGTCATAAGCTTACATACGCTCGAACAGGCGCGGAATTCGTCTTCGAGAATGACCAATTCCTTGTTCCTAAACCCTATAACGGAGTGAACCTCCGCACCGAGAGAATGAAGCTTTTTAGCGACGGGAAGTGCGATTGCACAGCCCACGCCGCCGCCTACTACCGCAACCTTTTTTAATCCGTCAAGCTCGGAAGGCCGTCCGAGCGGACCTACAAAATCGCAGATACTGTCGCCGACGTTCAGCCTGTTAAGCTTATGCGTTGTCGCGCCCACTATCTGAAATATTATGGTCACGGTGCCGTGCGTCCTGTCGTAGTCGGCTATAGTGAGCGGGATTCTTTCGCCCTCTCCGTCCACGCGCAAAATTATAAACTGCCCGGGCTCCGCCTTTTTGGCAACAGCGGGACAGTGTACGATCATTTTCGTGACGGTTTTATTTAGTGATTGTTTTTCGAGGATCTTGTACATCTTTTATCCTTTCGATTCCGCACCTAAATATTTAATCTGATATATAATATAGCACAAACGAAATCGGATATCAAGTAAATATAAATATTGTCTGTCACTAAACGGACAGAGCGTAGTATACTTCGACGGTAGCGCGGACTTGCACAAACCGTATGTACGACAGAAGCGTTCTGCTATCACCCACCGCGTCGTACTCGGAAGCAATATCGAACGCACGGGCAAGCGCCGCGTTTTCCATACTTAACGAAAGCGCTTTCAGCTTTCTGCATGCGGAGGAAACGGCAAAATCGGCGGCGGCGTCGCTCATTTTTCCACGGTCGAGCTCTCTTGACGCATTATACAACGCTTCGTTAAACTCACCGAACGCGTAGTTTAGCGCGGCACTATCCTTGCCGCTTAATTTACATGGCGGCATCGCGAGCGAAAAGTAGCTTGCGCCTTCGTTTACTTCCGTCAATTCTTTAACGTCCGACTCCCTATCGTACACCGCGGCAACGGAACGAAAAATCCCGTCGTTGTACAGGTATCCCGCGCCGCCGCGCGAGGAACATTCCTGCACCAAGAGTAACGCCGTCGTAATATCGCCGGACTCGCCGGTTACCAAGTAATAAAACTTCTTTTCCGAATTAGCGGGCGGCGCGCCGCTTATAAGCCCGTCTTCCGATTTTTTAGGCAAAAACACGGCAAGCAGAATTATCCCTGCGGTTAAAACCAAAAGCACTATTACAAGAAGCGCCGCGCCCCGACCGCCGCCGCCGTTTTTTCGTTTTATAAAATACGCTCCCGAACTGTATTCCGCCATCGACCTTGCCTTTTTATATTTTTTGTGTTATAATATCCGTATATTATATTCACGGAGCGAATATGCAATACCACATTCAAACTGCGCCGTTGTGGGACGCGTACAGACAGGACGGCTGCCCGCTGTGCAGACTGCATAGCATGCGGGAGGATAAGCTTATAAGCCAGTACCTATCCGACAACGTAATGGACCCCGATTTTCGCGTCGCTTCCAATAACAAGGGCTTTTGCAAAAAGCACATTGACATGATGTACAGCGGTCTGAATAAGCTCGGGCTCGCGCTTCAGCTCGAAACGCGCGCCGCGGCGTTAAACGCGCTTATAAAAGCCCCGAGCGATAAAAAGTCGGCAAAAAAACTCGCGGGCACGTTAAAAGCGCACCGCGGCTGCGTAATTTGCGACGCGCTTGACGAAGTTATGCCCAGATACTTTATGACGGTATCGCAGATGTACGCCAACGAGCCGGAATTTCCCGAGCTGTTTGCAAACGCCTCGCACTGTTTATCTCACGCAATAGAGTTATTCGAGGCGGCGGAATTCGCGGGCAAAAGCGTACCCGCACTTTGCGCCGCGCTGTCCTACTCGCTAAAGCGCGACCTAAAGCGCACGGAGGAGGAGCTTAGAGATTTTGCGGACTGCTTCGACCATAAAAACGCCGGCTCACGCCCCGACCCTTCCGCAATCCCACGTGCAATAAAGCTACTCATTACCGAATAAACACGGTCGGATAAAACAAACCCGCAGGCATTACGCCTACGGGTTTTATATTGTTCTCCTTTTACGGAATTTCTTGCAAACAAAAATCCCGCCTGTGCCGCAGAGTAAACCGTGTTCTAACCCGCTTTATAGCAGGTGGGTTGGCTGATCCGTTGTTCTGTCTTCCCCTGCTTACTTTCGTAAAATTACTGAGGCCCGACATAGTACCGTATACGCGCCATCCCTTTTGTGAATTGAGGTTATAAATATGGTCGCTTCTCGAACACCGCAGGATGTACTTATAGTATATCCTCAATCGGGCGAAAAAACAATACCGCCCGCAAAAATTTTATACGTAATATTTTTAAAAAACCTATTGACAAAACGCCAAAAGTATGTTAAGCGCGCCTTTTTGCTATTTTACCACGCTCTCGCCGTTCTCTCGCCTTACTTCGACTACTACGTACGGACGGCCCTGCTCAATGCGGGACTCGGCTTTATTTGTTCTGTTAGCGTCGGTTTTTCCTGTTGTTCTACCGAGGTTGCATCTTAAAGCGTCGGTCTGATCCACGGTAAGCTTTCCGTCCAAAAAAGTCTTTACGTAATAATCGAAAAACGAGTCGAAAAGTTTATAGTCGCCAACCTTAGCGGCGATACGCATTTGTTGCGCCACCACGTCGTAAGGCGGAGTGCCGCTACGCGAAAGCACGTTAAGAAGGTGGGACGCAGCCGACACACTGCCGCTTTCGGTGAGGAACACGGCAAGTTGAAGCATAAACTCGTCGTCGCTGTGAAGCTTATAAACAAACTTGGACATCGACGAGTCCCGTTTACTGTGCCGCTTTGCGTCGATTGCGTACATAGCGCCGTAGTAATACTCGTTTCTTTTACGCCTTAGCTTTCTTAATAGCGACGACCTTCTCCTGCCGTCGCCAAGACGCGCCGCCGTGATTGCGGCAAGCGCGGCGTACTTGTCGTCGTGCTTGATTTTGTCGTAAATATAATAATAATTGCGCGAACACTCGGATATATTGCCGAGTATAAGGTGCGCCTCGGCACAAACGTTGTAGCCGTACTCCCCGTCGGGCCGAAGTCTTTTGTACTCCTCGGCATACCGCGCGACGGCATGGTACTCTTGTAATATCGATTCGATATCTATAAGGAGATATAACGCCGGCATATATTCGGGGTCGAGGCTGTGCGACTTGTCCGCCTTGACGAACGCCTCCGTATAGTCGTGCCGCTTAAAATCGATATACGCCTTATAGTACCAATACTGCTCGTTATATTCCTTGGACGGGTAGCTTTCGAGCGCCGCGTCCGCCCCGTCAAGGTCGTCAAGCTCGATTAAACACGACGCCTCGTCGAAAAGATTTTCGAACAGCTTAAATTCATCGGCAAGCCGCTTATACGTTTTTGCCGCCTTTTCGTACTCCATTTGCGACACGCAAACCTCGGCGTACTTAACATTGGCGGCGGGATCGTCGGGACGGCTTAAAATCATGCTCTCCGCTATCTCGAACGCCTTTTCGCCGTTTTTTGTAATAAGGTACAAATCGATAAGCCTAAAGTATGCGCCCGCGTAAAAGTTGTCGCGTATGGAAAGCGCGGCCTGCATAATCTTAATCGCGGACATGTAATCGTTTTTTTGTATATACAAACTGGCGGCGTTTTCGTACACCGACCAGGCACGCAACAATTCGCCTCTGTCGGTAACGTGCGAACATTCGGTTGCCGCCGCCTCGTAGTCGGATAAAGCCGCGTCGAATTTACCCATTGAATGGTACGCGTAGCCGCGACGCGAGTATGCCATAAGTCGTTCGACGGGCGACGTTGCACGCTCTAAAGCCAAAGTCCACCGCGCAACGTTGTTTTCCGATTCCGACTTTGCAGGGTCGTAAAGATAAGTATCCTCTTCTTCTATCTCGACGTCAACCGTTTCGTCACCTGCCGACGGATAATCTATCATGCCGAAGTCGACTATAAGATTCATTATGCGCCCGTCCTCGGTAAGTCCGACGTAGCTACGGTACACGCCGTCGCCCCAGCCGGTGGAAAAAACAGCGTAACTGTTGCCGAACATCTCGACGGTAGTATGCGTTTGCCCGTTAAGAATGATATGACCGGCAAGCGGGTGCACCTCGTCCGACAAGTGCGAGGCATATGTTTTATAAGCAACCTCGTCCGCAAGACAGCACACGCCCGAAAGAATGGACGAAGCCGCAGCGTCGGAGGAATAAGCGAGCTTACCCAAAATCTTGTCGCGCTCACCCGGAAAGCAAAGCTCCCACCTGTCGATTTTCTCTTCGCCGAATTTGAAACCGCAGTACGCGACGCGCTCGCCGCCGTCGGTCATACAGCACAGGCAGTACGGAAACCCCACCACGCCGAATTCGCGGGCGAACGGGAGATATTTATGCGCAGACGAATACGCGTCGAATAAAACGAGCTTGTTCGACGCGAATTGCACAAAGCCGTATTCGGTGTATGCAAGGCTAACGTCGCACACTCGGCGCGTGGCAATCGCCTCGCCGAAGTCGATGGGCGCATACAGTCGGCTTTTGGGTATTTTAACCGTTTTTTTCAAAGTAGAATTTACCGCGCGGTTTTGAGCGGTTTAAAGATAGAGCTGCGCACTTCCGTAAAATCCTTCCAGAACGTCTCGAAGCGTTTAAGCGCTTCGGCAGTGCGCGCGGGCGTATTAAAGGCGGTAATTCTAATCCAGCCGTTGCAGTTTTTTCCGAAGCCGAAGCCGGGGGTGCACACTATCTTTGCTTTTTTCAGTAAATAGTCGAAAAACTCCCAGGAGTCCACGCCCGTATAAAACCATATATACGGCGAGTTTACGCCGCCCGTAAATTCTATACCCCACTTTTTGAACTTGTCGCAAATAAGCTTCGCATTGCTTTTATATACGCTTAACGACTGTTTAACCTCGTCGTACCCGCCCTTTAGCGCGCTTTCCGCCATGCGCTGAACGATATACGACGTGCCGTTGGACTTTATCGACTGGCGCTTATACCACAAACGGTTAAGGACTGTAAGGTTGCCGTTGGGGATAACCGTCCAACCGCACCTTACGCCGGTAAAGCCCGCCATTTTGGAGAGCGAGCAAATTTCTATCGCACAGTCGCGCGCGCCGTTCACTTCGTAGATAGAGCGTGCTATATTCTTTTCCTCTATAAACGCCTCATACGCGGCGTCGTAAATAATAATCGCGTCCGTATCGAGCGCAAACCTCACCCACTCCTTAAGCTGATCGACGGTGTATGCCGCACCCGTCGGGTTGTTGGGCGAGCAAATATATATGAGGTCGGCTTTGGTCTTTTTGGAGGGCATGGGGAGGAAGCCGTTACTCTTATTACCCTCGACGTAGACTACTTTATGTCCCGCAATGATATTGGCGTCGACGTATGCGGGATACACGGGGTCGGGAATCATAACGCTCACGTCCGAATCGAATATATCAAGGAGATTACCCACGCCGTTTTTTGCGCCGTCGGTAACGAACACGTCGTCAAGATCGATCTCTACGCCGCGGCGCTTATAGTAATCGACAATCGCCTGTTTCAAAAACGGATAGCCGTCATACGGTCCGTAACCACGGAAAAACTTGTCGGTACTCATTTCGAAGGCGGCGTCGTTACACGCCTTAATTACCTTAGCTACAAGCGGCTGGGTAACGTCGCCTATACCGAGGCTTATTATATCCGATTGGGGAAAATCCGCTTTGTACTTATCGACAGCGGCAGACACTTTGGCAAAAAGATAATCATCGGCAAGAAGATTAAAATTTTTGTTGAGTTTTTTCATTCTACTCCCCTTTTTTCTTTGACTTTTTTTGGCCGCGCTCCTCTTTAAACGTTTTGGCGGCGGCTATAAACTCCCTGAAAATAGGTTGGGGATTTGCGGGACGGGATTTGAATTCGGGATGATACTGAACACCGACGTAGAAAAGCTTGTCGGTTATTTCCACCGCTTCCACAAGGTTGCCGTCGGGCGAAAGTCCGCTTTGGGTAAGCCCCGCCTTGGTCATTGCCTCGCGCACGGCGTTGTTAAACTCGTAGCGGTGACGGTGGCGCTCCATTACCGAGGTTACGCCCTCGCCGTAGCACTTAGAAAGCGTGGTGCCGGGCTGAATAACGCACTCGTACGCGCCGAGACGCATCGTGCCGCCCGTGTTTTCGTAGCCGATTTGGTCGTCCATTATGTCGATAACCTTGTGCTGAGAGGAAGGATCGAACTCTCGGCTTGTGGCGTCCGCATAGCCCAAAACGTTTCTTGCAAACTCGATTGTAGCTATCTGCATGCCCAAGCATATTCCAAAGTACGGCTTATTATTCGTCCTGCAATACTTGGCTGCGGTAATCATGCCCTCGATACCTCGGTCGCCGAAGCCGCCGGGGACAATTATACCGTCGGCACAATCGAGGTAGCTTTTTACCGTGCCGTCGTTAAGTTTTTCGGCGTCCACCCACTTAAGGTCGATTTTTACGCCGTTTGCTATACCCGCGTGAGTGAGCGCTTCCGCAACGGACAGGTACGCGTCGTACATCTGAACGTACTTTCCGACAAGCGCAATGGTGACGGCGCCGTCGCGCGCCTTTGCGCGCTCGACCATGTTACGCCACTTGACTAAGTCGGGCGGATTCTCCTCGAGTCCGAGCTCGCGCGTAACGATTTCGTCCATGCCCGCGTCAAGAAGAAGGAGGGGCACCTCGTACAAAAGCTCCGCGTCGATATTTTCTATTACGCAATCGGGCTCGACGTTACAAGAAAGCGCAAGCTTTCTTTTAAGCTTGTCGTCAATGTGTTTATTGGTACGGAGAACAATAAGATTGGGTGAGATACCGAGCGAACGAAGGGTCTTTACCGAGTGTTGGGTGGGCTTGGTTTTTACCTCGCCGTAGCTCGACAGCGTGGGCGCAAGCGTAACATGAACAAAAAGACAATTATCCCTGCCCACGTCGTTGCTGACCTGACGAATAGCCTCGATATACGGCAGACTTTCTATATCGCCCACCGTGCCGCCTATCTCCGTAATAACGACGTCCGCGTCTATCTTTTTACCGACCGAATAAATAAACTTTTTTATCTCGTTGGTAACGTGCGGAATAACCTGAACAGTCTCTCCGTCGTAAACGCCGTGACGCTCGTTGTAAAGTACGTTTTCGTACACCCTACCCGTAGTAAGATTGCTGTACTTATTAAGGTTTTCGTCTATAAAGCGCTCGTAGTGTCCGAGGTCGAGGTCGGTTTCCGCGCCGTCCTCAGTCACGAACACCTCGCCGTGCTGATACGGACTCATGGTGCCGGGGTCTACGTTTATATAAGGATCGAGCTTTTGCGCGATTACCTTAAGCCCCTTGGCTTTAAGAATAACTCCGAGGCTTGCCGCGGTTATACCCTTTCCGAGTCCCGAAACGACTCCGCCCGTTACAAAAATGTACTTTCTCATTTTTCTTTGCTCTCCGTCTTTTGAATTTATATTTTGCCTAAAAAGTTAATTACAGTTTTACGATACCGCGGTACACCTCGTGCGCCTCGCCGGTAAGATACACCGCTTCGTCTGTGTAGCGAATGATAAGCTCGCCGCCGGGAAGCCTTACCGTTATGTCGGTGTCCTTATCGCAATATCCGTTAAGCACCGCTGCAACCGCGCTCGCACACGCACCCGTGCCGCACGCCATTGTCTCGCCCGTGCCGCGCTCGTACACGCGTACCTTAAGATGCGTTCTGTCTATCACCTGAACAAATCCGACGTTAACGCCCTCGGGGAAAAGCTTACCGTCCGCGCCGATTGCCCTTCCCATTCCCTCGACGTCGCAATTCATAAGGTCGGGAACAAATATCGTGCAGTGCGGGTTGCCCATGGATACGCAGGTGACCTTAACCTTGCCTAATTTCGTGGCAATCTCGCGGTCGACCACTTTACCGTCCGAATCCGCTTCGAGGCCTACAGGCACGTTTTTGGGCTCGAAAACGGCGGCGCCCATATCGACCTTAACGGAATTGACCTTTCCGTCGCGCGCAAACAGCTTCAGCTTACGCACGCCCGAAAGCGTTTCGACCGTTATGTCGAGCTTGTCGGTTTTGCCGTTGTCGTAAAGGTACTTGCCTACGCAACGGATACCGTTGCCGCACATCTTCCCTTCCGAGCCGTCCGAGTTGAACATACGCATTTTCGCGTCGCAGGTCGCAGACGGATAAATGAATATCACGCCGTCGCCGCCTACGCTGTAATGCCTGTCCGAAAGGTTGACCGCAACCGACTCCATATTGGTTATGGGATGAGTGAGGCAGTCTACGTAAATGTAATCGTTACCACAGCCCTGCATTTTTATAAACCTGAGCTTTTGCCGCTCGGTACGCATATTGTTGATGTTGACAAGCTCGGTATTGTTTTGGCTGTATCTGCTCTTTAACGCAAGCGACAGCGCGTTTGCCGTATCGATTGCGGTAAGGCAAGGAATGGCAAGCATTGTTGCGCGCCTGCGGAGCTTAACGTCGTCCAGCGTGGGAATCCTGCCGCGTGTCGATGTGGACACGAGATAGTCGACCTTGCCGGAGTTAAGCAGCTCCATAGTCGTCATTCTCTCGCCCTTGGCGGAGTTTATCTTATCGACGACGGTTACCTGCATACCCGCGCGCTCTATCATTTTTGCGGTGCCTTCGGTGGCGTACAGACTGAAGCCTAGTTCGTAGTAGTTTTTGGCTACGTTGACGATTTCCGGCTTGTCGGAGTTACGGACGGAAAGCAAAATTCCGCCTGTGCGCCGCATTTTGTAGCCCGCCGCAACAAGCCCCTTGTAAAGCGCTTCCTCGAGCGTCTTGCCTATGCCGAGCACCTCGCCCGTGGACTTCATTTCGGGACCCAAATGCGTGTCGAGATCGGCAAGCTTTTCAAACGAGAAGATAGGCACCTTTACTGCGACGTACGGCGCGGACTTGTACAGCCCCGTACCGTAGCCGAGCTTTTTAAGCTTTTTGCCTATCATGCACTCGGTGGCAAGCTTAATCATGGGAACGCCCGTAACCTTGGAGATGTACGGTATAGTTCTCGACGAGCGGGGATTAACCTCTATTACGTATATTTTCCCGTCGCTGATTATGTATTGAATGTTTACGAGCCCCTTGGTATCGAGGGCAAGCGCGAGCTGACGGGTGTATTCTATTATTTCCTCTTTGTTCTTGTCCGAAATGTGCTGCGAGGGATAAACCGCGATAGAGTCGCCGCTATGAATGCCTGCGCGCTCTATATGCTCCATAATTCCGGGGATAAGGATATCCTCGCCGTCGCATATCGCGTCCACCTCGATCTCGGTACCCATTACGTATTTATCGATAAGAACGATGTTATCGGGGTTTTCGTCGAGTATTATCGACATGTATTCCTTAACGTCCTCGTCGGAGAACGCGATTATCATATTCTGTCCGCCGAGAACGTAGGACGGGCGCAACAGAACGGGATAGCCGAGGTCGGCGCCCGCAACAAGCGCTTCTTCCGTCGTCTTTACGGTATGACCCTTCGGACGGGAAATATTAAGCTTTTCGAGGAGCGCGTCAAACCGCTCGCGGTCCTCCGCCGCGTCAATGGAGTCCGCGGAGGTTCCGAGTATTTTTACGCCGCTGTCGTTAAGGTGCTTGGTAAGCTTTATAGCCGTCTGACCGCCGAACGCCACAACCACGCCGTACGGCTTTTCCGTCGCAATAACGTTGTCTACGTCCTCTTCGGTAAGCGGCTCGAAGTACAGCCTGTCCGCCGTGTCGAAGTCGGTGGAAACGGTCTCGGGGTTGTTGTTTACGATAGCTACGTCGTAGCCGAGCGCTTTAAGCTCCCACACGCAGTGAACGGAAGCGTAGTCGAACTCAATACCCTGCCCGATTCGGATAGGTCCCGAGCCGAAAACGATAACGCGCTTTCTGTCGCTCTTTTTGTTCTCTATGTATTCCTTTGCCTCGTTTTCGGTGTCGTAAGTCGAATAGAAGTACGGCGTTTCGGCGGAGAACTCCGCGGCGCACGTATCGACCGTCTTAAACACGGCGCGCCTGTGTGCGGGGAGCGGGTTGCCGCTTAAGGCAAGGAGCGCTTTGTCGGGATAGCCGAGCACTTTACCGTTGAGGTATTCTTCCTTTGTTATCTTGCGGCCGCGTATCGAATTTTCGTAATCGACAAGATTTTTAATCTTGCTCAAGAACCACATATCGATTTTGGTAGCGGCGTTGATTTTTTCGAGCGGCATTCCGCGCTTAATCGCCTCGTACAGCACGAACAGGCGGTAGTCGGTCGCGGGCATGAGCATGCTTTCGATCTCCTCGTCAGTGCGCGACGAGTAGTGCGCGTTTTCGAGCGTGAACGATCCGAGCGCGCCGCGAACGGCCTTTAACAGACCCGCCTCGAAGTTGGTTGCAATCGCCATAACCTCGCCCGTCGCCTTCATCTGCGTGCCGAGCGTGCGCTTTGCGTAAACGAATTTATCAAACGGCCACTTGGGCAGCTTTACTACGACGTAGTCGATAGCCGGCTCGAAGCACGCGCACGTCTTGCCCGTAACCGCGTTTTGTATCTCGTCGAGGGTGTAGCCGAGCGCAATAAGGGTCGTAACCTTGGCAATGGGATAGCCGGTGGCTTTACTTGCGAGTGCGGACGAGCGCGACACGCGCGGGTTAACCTCGATAACCGCGTATTCGCCCGTATCGGGGTGAAGCGCAAATTGGCAGTTGCACCCGCCCTCTATCTTTAAGTGCGTAATTATATCGAGCGCCGCGGTGCGGAGCATCTGATACTCTGAGTTACTGAGCGTCATTGTAGGCGCAACGACAATGGAGTCGCCGGTGTGTATGCCCACGGGGTCGAGGTTTTCCATTGAGCAAACGCAAATAACGTTGCCAACGTGGTCGCGCATAACCTCGAACTCTATCTCCTTCCAGCCGTAAATACTCTTTTCGATAAGCGCCTGGTGTATAGGCGACATTTCGAGTCCGCCGCGCACAATCTCGCGCAGCTCCGCTTCGTTGTCGGCAATGCCGCCGCCCGCGCCGCCGAGCGTAAACGCAGGTCTGACTATAACGGGATAACCGATAGAGGCGGCAAAGGTTACCGCGCTTTCTATATCGTTTACTATATCGGACGGAACGCAGGGCTGATTTATCTCGAGCATAGCCTTTTTGAACTGCTCTCTGTCCTCCGCCTTGTCGATTGTGTCCGGCTTAATGCCGAGAAGGCGCACGCCGTGTTTTTCCAAAAATCCCGACTTGGCAAGCTGCATGGAAAGCGTAAGACCTGTCTGACCGCCGAGCCCGGGCAGAATGCTGTCCGGCTTTTCGAGCGTAATTATGCGCTCGAGCGTGGGGATATCGAGCGGCTCGATATAAATCGCGTCCGCCATAGCCTTATCGGTCATTATCGTCGCGGGGTTGGAGTTAACGAGCACTACTTCTATCTTTTTGCTCTTTAACGTTCTGCATGCCTGAGTGCCTGCATAGTCGAACTCCGCCGCCTGACCTATCGTTATAGGTCCCGAACCGATAACCAAAACTTTTTTAATGCTCTTATCCTTAGGCATGATATTCCTCCATTAGTTTTTCGAATCTACCAAACAGGAACTCGGTGTCCTGCGGTCCGCCGCACGCTTCGGGGTGGAATTGTACGGAGAACTGCGGTCCTACGTAGTCTATGCCTTCAACCGTTTTGTCGTTGGCGTTTACAAAGCGAACAGTACCTTTTTGGGGGTCGAGGGTGTCGCCCTTTACCGCGTAGCCGTGGTTTTGGCTTGTTATGTATGTTCTGCCCGTCACAAGGTCCTTTACGGGCTGGTTTGCTCCGCGGTGCCCGTATTTAAGCTTGACGGTTTTCGCGCCGTTTGCAAGCGCCAAAAGCTGATGTCCGAGACAAATTCCGAACATAGGTATATTAGCCGCGATAAGCTTTTTAATCTCGCCTATTATATCGAGGTTGTCCGCGGGGTCGCCGCCGCCGTTGCTTAACATAATGCCGTCGGGCTTAAGCGCAAGCACCTCCTCCGCCGTAGTGTGCGCGGGAACGATAGTCACGTCGCAGCCGCGTTTTACAAGCACGCGTTCTATATTCTTTTTTGCGCCGAAGTCGTACAGCACGACGCGCGGGCTCGTATTATCGGATTCGACGCGGTAAACAGATTTACAGGTCGTATTCTCGACTGCGTTTTTAACGCGGAACTTTTTTAACAGCGCAAGCTTTTCGGGCAGGTTTTTAAGATCGCTTGTGATCATTGCGTTCATAACGCCGCCCGAACGGATTTTACGAGTAAGCGCGCGCGTATCGATGCCGCATATACCCACAACGTTATTCTGCTTAAGGTACTCGTCAAGCTCGAGCTTTTTACGGTAATTCGAGCCTACGTCGCAAAGCTCTCTCACTATGTACCCCGCAAGGTACGGTCTGTCGCTTTCCGCGTCCTCGGGAATCGCGCCGTAGTTACCTATGAGCGGAAAAGTATGCATAACAAGCTGACCGTAGTAGCTTGGGTCGGTAAGCGTTTGTATGTAACCGCACATAGCGGTCGTAAAAACCGCCTCGCCTATCGCTGTGCCGTCGGCGCCTATAGCCTTGCCCGTAAGCACAGTTCCGTCTTTCATAATAAGGTATCGTTCCATAATCTCCTCTATTTATCCTTTGGCGACTTAACGTCGTCGAATGTATTTTTAAGTGTGGGATTGACCGGCGCGGGATAATCGCCCGTAAAACAGCCGAGGCAAAAGCCGGTATCTTTGGAAATGGCTTTGAGGTTTTCGAGCGAGAGATATTCGAGACTGTCCGCGCCTATCTTTTCGCAAATGCCTTTCGTGTCGTAGTAGTTGGCAACGAGATGCTCGGGGCTGTCTATATCGACGCCGAAGTAGCACGGGTACTTAAACGGCGGCGAGGAAATGCGCATGTGCACCTCTTTCGCCCCTGCACGCCGCAGCATTTTAATTATCCTCGTGCTTGTCGTAGAGCGCACAATCGAGTCGTCGATGAGCACGACGCGCTTGCCCTCAACCGTTGCGCGAATGGGGTTTAGCTTTATATCCACCGCATGCTCGCGCTTTACCTGGTCGGGCAGTATAAACGAGCGGCCTATGTACTTATTCTTGACGAACGCCTGAACAACGGGCATACCGGACTCCAAGGAATAACCCTGCGCCGCCTGAAGCCCAGAATCGGGAACTCCGCACACGCAGTCCGCGTCGGTGGGCATTTGACGGTACAGCGCGCGCCCCATCATAACGCGCGCGTCGTACACGCTTATGCCGTCGATAACCGAATCGGGCCTGGCAAAGTACACAAACTCGAACGAGCACAGTCCGCTTTGCGAGGCGTTATCGAGTCTAAAAGACTGCATCCCGCCCTTTAGGTCGCAGCTTAAAACCTCGCCCGGTTTTATATCGCGCACAAACTCCGCGCCGAGCGCGTCGAGCGCGCATGTTTCGGAAGCAAATACGATAGCGTCGCCGAGCTTACCCATACACAACGGACGGAAGCCGTTGCGGTCGCGAACGGCAATCAACTTATCCTTGGTTGCTATAACTATGGAAAACGCGCCTTCCACTAAGTTCATGGACTTCACTATGGCGCGCTCTAAGTCGTTGGTCTCGAGCATATTGCGAACGATAAGAATATTGAGTATCTCGGTATCGTTCGTAGTATGCATTATCATGCCCGATTGAACAAGCTCGTTCCTTATTCTCATCGAATTGGTAAGATTGCCGTTATGGGCAAGAGCCAACGATATTTTGGAATGAACTGTTTCGATAGGCTGTGCGTTTTCGATGTTGCACGAGCCTGTGGTGGAATACCGCACATGCCCCACCGCTATTTTTGTGTTTGCGACAAACTCAAGGTAATCGTTATTGAAAACGTCTGCGACAAGCCCCATGCCTTTTTTGCATTTAAGCGTTCCGTCGACAAAGGTGGCAATGCCCGCGCTCTCCTGACCGCGGTGCTGGAGCGCTATAAGCGCGCTCGCCGTGAGCGGAACGGACGGTATCGCCTTAGGCGAAATTATTCCGAACACGCCACATTCTTCACTTAGTTTGCTGAGTTTCAATTGTTATGCCTCGTAGGTTTTAAGAATATCCATTGCGACTTTTCTGCGTGAAACGCGCATATCCATCGATTTTTTTTCTATAAACTTGTGCGCCTGCTCCTCGCTGTAACCGAGCGAATGCATAAGCGCTATTTTAGCGCGGGAGATGTACTTTAGGTCGTCGAGCTTGGCGTTAAGCTTGTCGTTTTGCTCGCGGAGCGCCCGCACCCGCGCATTGGCGACCGTCACTATTCTAACCGTATCGGCAAGCGTTGTCTTTGTTATCGGCCTTACGAGCGAAACGACTCCGCAATCGCCGAGATCGTCCGAAAACATATCCACTTTTACGTAGTCGTCGATGTAAATCCCTCCGCATTCGAATGTTTCGGCAAGGAACACGGCAAGCTCGTTGCCCCGTTCGTCCGACAATCCGCCGTTTATTATAAAGATATCATAAGAGCGCACAAGAGCCGCACGCCGCGCCTCGGCGGCGTTGGAACAAACCATACAATCTATCTTGACCCGATTAAGCACGTCGGATATAGCAAACTGCATTTTGGTCGTATCGGCTACAATCAGCGCGTCCAAAAAATACCTCCTTTTTACATCTTGTCCTCGAGCGGATTAAATATCTGAATAGAAGTCGAACAGCTCTCTATCCGTTTCGAGCGCATGAGCGTCGTCCCGCCGCTTTTGAATGGTGTCGAGCACTCCGTCAAGGTGCCCCGGGATAAGCTTGTGCAGCCACTTGCTGTTTCGCGCAAAGTTAACCGCGTCGCTGACCGAATCGAACAAACGGTCGGTGCATTCGGATACGGGACGAAGCGTATAACCGTTTTCTATGCCCTCTCTGCCCGCCGCAAAAATGAGCGCCAGAACCACAAAAAGATTACAGGTAGAGTCGGGAGTGCGGAGCTGAATAATATTATCGCCGAATATACGCATTGCTGTGCCGCGGTCCTCGGCATACTTAATACCGTACCCTTTACCGAGACGCTTGTAGCTGTTTTGCGTGGGATTGGCAAGGCACGATATTTCCTTGTACCTGCGTAATACACCCTCGGCAAACGCCTTGCTCGCCTTTTGCGAGTTTTTGCCCGAAAGCGTTATCGAAAGATGCAGTCCGCTTCCCGGCTGGTCGGACAACGGTTTGGGCATAAACGACGCCACGCAGCCGCTTAGCGCGCTTACCGTTTTTACCGCCGCCTTGAACATGACGAAGTTTCGCGCCGCGGAAATGGGGTCGGCGGACTCGAAGTCGATTTCGTTTTGACCGTGACCGCGCTCGTGATGCGCCGAAATGGGCTTTAGTCCCATATCCTCAAGGCTCAATATAACGTCGCGGCGCACCGTCTCGCACTTGTCGAACGGATAGCTTGCACAGTAGTCGGCTTTGTCAATAGGCTCGAGCTTGTCCTCCTCGTCCTTCATAACGTAAAACTCGCACTCGGTGGCGACCTTTGCGCTGTAACCGAGCTTGGCGAGCGCTCTTACCTCAGTATCGAGAAGCACCATCGGGTCGCATACAAACGGCGTGCAATCGAGGTTGCCGATATTGCAAAACACGCTGACGACTCTGCCGGAATGCGGACGCCAAGGCAAGTCGCTCATAAGCGCCGAAACGGGCATAAGTTTCAGGTCGGTTCCGCCCACGCCGGTAAGCGACGAGCTGTCAATCGACACGCCGTGCTCGAACGAATCCTCCAATTGGGAGCTTAGCACGGATATATTACGCTGTCTGCCGAAAAAATCGCAAAAAGTAAGCTTTACAAACTTTACGTCGTTTTCTCTCACGTATTCGAGAAGCTCGCTTTTGGTCGAAATCATAGTATTCCTCCGAAAATTCGATTCTTTACTTTAGGTTTACAAGAATTTTTTGGACTCGGCTAAAATAGTGTCTATGCGCTGTTCCCCGCCGACTGCCGCGGTGATATAAACCTTAATAAGCGGCTCGGTGCCGGACGGACGAATAATCAATTTACTGCCGTCCTCCGCCTTGTAAGAAAGCACGTCGGCCTTGGGTAAATCCCATTTATCTTGGGTAAGATAGTCGATGCTCTCGACGACCTTGGATCCGTCAATCGTCGCAGGCGGATTCTTTCTGATACCCGCAAGCACGTCCTTCATCTTTTGCGCGCCTTCCGCGCCCTCGTACGTAAACGACACCGTTCTGTGATAGTATCTGCCGTATTTGGAATAAATACCGTCGAGCACGTCGGACAGCGTTTTACCCTGCTTTTTGTAGTCCGCGGTCATCTCGGCAACGAGCATTGCGGCAAGCACCGCGTCCTTATCGCGGACGTACGAGCCGGACAGGTAACCGTAGCTCTCCTCAAAGCCCAATATAAATCTTTCGCTCTCGCCCTTTTGCTCGAGCTTTTTAATGACCTCGCCGATATACTTAAAGCCGGTAAGTACGTCCCTAACCTCCGCGCCGTACGACTCCGCAACAACCTTTGCAAGGTCGGTAGACACTATGGTTTTTACAACAACGGGCTTTTTGGGCAAATCCTTTTTATGCGAGAAGAGATAATCTATAAGCAGTACGCCCATCTCGTTACCCGTTATAAGCCTATATCCGTCGGCGGTCTTAACAGCCGCGCCAAGCCTATCTGCGTCGGGGTCGGTGCCTATAAGAATGTCTGCGCCCGATTTTTTCGCAAGCTCTATACCAAGCTTTAACGCATCAGCCTTTTCGGGATTGGGATACGGGCACGTGGTAAAGTCCCCGTTGGGGCGCGCCTGTTCGGGAACAATCGTAACGTTTTTAAACCCGCGCTCGTTAAGCATTTGCGGCACTATATCGCAACCCGTTCCGTTAAGCGGGGTGTAAACTATCGACACGTCCCTTGCGCTACCTACCGAACGCTCGTACACCTTGTCGAGATACTCGCGGGTGACGTCGACAAACCGTACGATTTTATTTTTAACGGCGGTATCGAAATCTGCCGCCTTAACGTCGAAGTAATCGACGCCGTTTACATAACCGAGTATTTCCGCCGCGGCGGCGTCCGTAACCTGACAACCGTCCGGCCCGTAAACCTTGTAGCCGTTATACTTGGCGGGATTGTGACTCGCGGTAATCATTATTCCCGCGTCGCAACCGAAGAATCTCACCATAAAGGAGAGGTACGGCGTAGGTTTTAGCTTATCGCTTATGTACGACTTAATTCCGTTTTGCGCGAGCACGGCGGCGGCGTAACGTGCAAACTCCTCCGAGTAGTGACGGGAATCGTAGCTTATCGCAACGGAAGGGGTTTTCGATTTTTTAAGCAAGTAATCCGCAAGCCCCTGCGTGGCGCGACCTACCGTGTAGTTGTTCATACGGTTTGTGCCCGCGCCTATAACGCCGCGAAGCCCCGCCGTACCGAACTCCAAATCCTTGTAGAACGCGTCAACCTTGGCGTCATCGTCCATTGCTGCAATTTCCGCTTTAAGTTCGGTGGCTTTTTTGAGCCATTCGGTGTACTTTTTTTGGATATCCATGATGACCTCCTTTTTGAAAAAAGAGAAATGTATACTATTATACACTTCTCTCTATTTCTTTTTCGCCGTATCTTTCATTAAACTACATTGTACCAAATTATTACTCGCCTGTCAAGCGGAATAATCAAATAAGGAACAAGCACATTTGTAAGTATATTACGCACCGCAAAAAGCTTTAGTCTGCCGGCTTGTCGCCGCCAAAGTATTTTTATCGATATTAATGTAGCTTTTCGGCTTTATCGGTTGGCGATTGTCGAGTAAATACACTTTCCACACCGCCTAAATCTATTTGTTTTGTAACAATAAAAAGGGTACGACGGTTTACGTCATACCCTTTTATGTTTCGCGCCGAGGCGCTACAGATTAGAAGTTGTCGGGGTCAAATCCGTCCGCGGGAGGCGGGGTTTGACCGGGTGCTCCGTATCCGGGTGCGGGACCGCCGGGTGCAGGACCGCCGGGTGCGGGACCGCCGGGAGCGGCACCGGGACCTTGCGTGCCGTAGGAAGCGCCCGTGCCGGCACCGAGCTGGAGATTATTGGGCGAAGGAGCGCTCTGACCGCCGCCTATCATAAGACCGGGATCTTGCTGCGTCTGCATTGTAGGAGGCAGATACCCGTACGACTGATACCCTGCCATACCGCCTGCGGACAGCTGCATCATCTCCTGCTCGAGCTCGAACTCGGAGTTGAGGAGCATTTCTATCTCGAGACGCGTTCTCCTGCGCTTACGGACAACCGCAATGATGATTATAATTGCGATAATAAGGAGGAGTATGCCGCCTGCGATAATACCCCACAGAATCGGGTTGGACTGAATGTTCGCCATAAACGCGACCCACAACGACGCCTCGTCCATATCCGTGCAGTTAATCACAATCGTATGAGTGTAAAGAGTGTTGCTAAGGTCGGTTATCGTAAAGGTGAGCTCGGTCTCGCCGCGTGCGGTGAAGAGAAGTACGAGGTTGCCGTTATCGATATGTGCCTCGGCGTACGAGGAAATCTTTACTTCGACAGGTGTGACAAACCTCATTACGTCCTCGGTGTCGGGGTCGGTAAACCAATCCTGAGGGCGAATTGTTATCATGTTGTTCAGGTTAAGGTCTGCCTTGCTGAACGTACCGATGTTCTCGATCTTTCTCATAATCGGCGCATGGTTTTGCGTTATGGTTATAGGCATTCTCTTAGTCACGTCCATACCGCCGATTGTAAACTCAACGTCGATTGCAGCTTCGGTATCGAGGTAGTTGGCGGTAATCTTCCAATCACTGCTTTCGCCGTCGGCGGACTTATCGACGTACGCCGAAGAATTGATGATATCTCCGTTGGGATTGATGACCGAAATGGAGCTGTACGCAGGCTTAATGCTCTTAATCTTGTAGCCGTCCGCGTTGTTGGGCTCCGTCTCCGAGTTAAGAAGGAGTGCGGGCGTAACGACGCGCGTTACCCTGTTTGCAATCTCGAATCCGGGCAACACCATATCGTCGATAGGCCTGGAAACGGTAATGTAGACGTTAATTGTGGTCATTATACCGTCCTCGACCTGCACCGCCGAGCCACGCATGTAACCGCTGTCCTCGACCGTGAAGGAAACGAGCTGCGTTCCGTAAACACCGGGCGTGAGTGTGATTACAAATTTCTGATGGTTTTCGCTCGCATCCCACGTAACTTCACATACCGAGTTGATTTCGATAATGCCGCCCTTTCCGTCGTCGAGACCGCCGGCATTGGGGCCGTAGATTGTCGGAGGGAAGTTTATATCGTCCTTTTGGTAAACGCGGATGTCTGCGATATAGATGAACGTGTTGGAGGACTCGTCCTCGTCCGCGTCGACGGCGTCGCCTTCGTTAATATCGGTTACAAAGTCGAGTATGGAACGAGTAATCGGCGCAGCCTCTTCGTCCTTGCCCACACCCATGACGTTAATGTTCATGTTAGTGGACTTGGGCGCAGGCGCGGTATTACCTACCGTAAGGTGGATACGCATTATGCTTGTTCTCGCAGTTAATACCGAGTCGCGAATCTGCATTTCCACTTGAGCTGTCGCTCCGCGCAAGGTAGACACACACTTAAACCTAATCGATTGCATAGTCGATACGCCGTACTTATTGGTTCCGGGAGGAGCCGAGAAGGTAAACAGCGTACCGTTTACACCCTCTATCGATGTCGTCGAACTCGACAAGCAGTTGGACACGCCCGTATTGACAAAGTAGTATGCGTCCATATCGATATCGGCGTCTTCTATGATACCCGTGCTAATGAGCTGGTTCTGTGCGTTGTACTGATTGGCAAAGTTAATTACCAGCGTCTCGTTGTACGGAATTGTAGCATACAAATCGTAACCGACAAGCTCGGAGTAAGTAATGGTAAATCCGTCGCTCGGAATGGTCGTCTTGGTAAACTCGGGAACGCTGTTTTCCACAACTACGTAAATAATAGTGGAGACGGTCTCGGCATTGCGACCCGCCGACGCAGCGCGTGTGTTAAGCGTATCACGGCAGTTGATTTTTACCGGGATAGTCGTCGTTGCGGGTACGCCCTCTTGAGGAGGCTGACCGATATTAATCTTACGGTTAACGGTAACCCTGACGCTCTTAATTATGTGACCATTACCGTCGTCCACGTTTGCCGCGCCGATCGAAAGAACGGGATCGCCCGCGATTGTGGGATTGTACGCGTCGGTAGGAACGGGGTTGCCGTTGTACGTTTGCAGTATCTCGTGCGAAACGTAGGTGAGCGTTTCCTGTCCCTTAGGCGCCCTAAGCATGTCGTAATCATAGAACAGGCCGTAATCTTCGGTAAGCTTCGAGTCTTGGTTATACAGACTCCAAGTAATCGACTCGCCCGCCTTGCCGCTGAACACGTTGAACGCGGAACCGCGCAGCGTCTTATCGGGATTAAGCGGGTAACCGTAGTTGATGTTGGTCGCTTCTACCGCAACGGGCGCCGAGTTATCGACCGAAACGTCCACGAACGCGTCGTTTAGAGTGCCTTCGGCTGTGTGACTCGACTTAGCTATCTTAATGTAAAGCGGGATATACCCTTCCGTAAACTCGGAGTAGAAAATCGTTGCCGAGTTGGGATAGAATGTAAGCATTTTTCCGTCGTCGGAAATTTCGATTGTAAAGAACTGCGAAACGTAATCGTACACGTCGCCGTTTCCTGCGTCGGTGCGGCCGGTTTGCTGATTAATCTTGACAATCAAATGATCGTCGTCGTTCAGTTTGTCGGAGTTGTACGCAAACGCGGTGAACTGACCGTTTTCGAGTTTCTCGATTAATGCGTATACGGTTACGTCGTACATAGCGGAAGGCGCGGTCGAATCGACGTCGACGACGATTGCGGTATTGCTGTTTGTCGGGGATACGAGCGCGATTTCCTCGGGCACACCGTCCTCGACGTACTCAGCATAGCTTTTCAAGTCGAACGTTTGGTGCTGTCTTGCGGTCGCTTTTACGTCAAGCGCCTTCGGCTCGATGTAAACCCTTATTTTTACCTCCGCAGATTGTGCGCCGTGAGGATCGGAAACACGGAACGTTACGAGCGAATAAGCGTCCTGATCCATAATGAAGTCTATTGCCGTAATGCGAATGCACATAACGGTCGCCTGCTCCACTTCCTCAACCGCGACTGCGTCGACGCCGTCGGGGTTGGTAACAGTGTATTGCTGACCGTCGTAAACGGCGGGCATCGTAAGTCCGTTGTTATCCTGGAAGTCGATGTCGTTCATGAACGTATTAAGCTGACGCATAAACGTTCCGCCGTAAGCGAGGTTGACGCGGAATGTGTTCTCTTCGCCCGCAACCGCGATAAGGTCGCTAGGAAGCCCGGTCGTCTTAACGATAGGCGCGGTAGGCAGAACGGTAATGTTAATAGTAACCTCTACCTTTTCCTCCATAGAGCTGTCGTACACCGTTACGATCAAGGTTGCATTGGTAACAACGCCCTTTGCGGTAATTGTCGCGCTCATAGGAAGGGTGTTCCTTCCGTCGTCTGTATCGAGGAAGTTAAAGCGACGGGAAATTTCAAGCCTTCCGTCCGTACCGTCGGAGAACTCTCCGACGTTTGCGCTGAAGCGGAGAGTGCTCGGCGCGTCGTCCGAAGCGAGTATAAGCTCGCCGAGCGAGCCGGCTACCCTATCCGAGGGATAATTCGATTCGGTAAAGAACTTGAAGCTTTCCTTCAACTCCGCAGCGCTCTGGCTGGGATAAGTACTTCTTATCGTGGAGTCGAACATGTCGGGAGAGTTGTATCCGCCCTTGCGGTCGTCCGCAAACGTCGTAGCGTCGGCGGCGTGAATCGTGAACGAATCGCCCGTCTTCATCACTACGGAGAGCGACGAGGATGAACCGAACGTGTCGGAATTAAGCGTAGGCGCCTCGTTAATGTTTTGCATTACGAATACGACAGTCACGCTCGATCCGGACGAATCAAGGAAGTCGAGCTTAATTGCAATCGTACCTCTGAACGCGGAGGTAGCAAGGAATATAAGCGTCGTGCTCGACTCTGCGGAAACTGTAAGGGAGACAGGGAATGTTTCGGCGGTCATGCCGGTCTTATCGCTCTCGCGCTCCCAAAGAGTCTTGGCAAAGATGTCGCTTGCCCCACCGATAGTGGGCATTACGAGATAGTCGGTAACAAGAGTCTTGTTGGTATCGACTATGTCGCCCGTCGATTCGAGGTTTCGCCAAGCTTCGTCGGATTGCGTAACCATCGACTCTCCGTCGAGGAGTATATCGAGGTCGCCGAGAATACCCGAAACGTCAAGCGAGTATTGGACGTTCTTTGCAAGGCTGAACGAGTTAACGTTGTTGTATCTGCCGGACTGGTAATCGTTAAAGTAAGTTCCGTCCGCCGCCGAATACTTAATAGGATCGTTTTCGATGCAAACGTTAATCTTTACGAGATCCCAGAAGCCGTTTTCAAAGCCGGAATCGTCGCAATCGTCAAATACGAGCACTCGATATTCGTAGTATATCTTGGTTATGTTACCATGACTATCCTTAGTAGCCTTAAGGTTGTTTGCCTTTATAATTCTGTCAACCTCGGTAGGAGTTTTTCCGCTGAGGTTAAGCATTGTCTTGGCTTTGGGGATAATCTGAAGCTTGTTGGTCGTACCCATCTCCGGCGTTACGGAGAAGAACTTTTCGTAACCGGGGTTAGGTATAAACTCGTCGGGTAGGCCTTCACTGTCGGTGTGGTTTCCACCGTTGTCGTTAGCTCTGCCGTAGAAGTATGCAAGGTAGCTGCTTGCGTCTATCAGCTTGGACTTGTTGCCAAGGGCAAGCTTTTGATCTGCCGTTATAATTCCCGACGCGAACAGATCCTGATTGGTCGCGGACGGCATGAAGAACTTGAGCCTGTCGCCCGCGTCGGCGTCGGAGTAGTTAACTACAACGCTTCCGTCAACGGACTGGCCTTCGGAGGTACGGAGAAGCTCAACCGTCTTGCCGATTTGAGAGGAAGCTCCGGACGCAACCGAATGTTCCATGGTCATATAGACGTCTACGGTAGGAATATTACCGATATTAGGTTTTATATCATTCGGTTTCGAGTTTTCTATATTAATCTCGATCGTGGCATACTGGACCTCCGCACCCTCTGCGGTTGACTTAAGCGCAACGGTCAGCTTAAGCGGACCGCTCGGACGACCCGCGGCGGTTGACGAAGTGTTTTTGCTTATCTCGAAGCCGAAGCGATCCTCAATGTAGTTACTGTTGCCCGAGGGTTCGCTAGCGCTAGGACCGTCCCACCATTTTACGGGTGTGAGAGCGCCGTTTTCACCGAGGGTTTGGCGTCTTACCGTATAGGCGTTGGAGCTTGTAGCCCTCGCTAAAGTAAGGGCGTTATCAATTTTCTGTCCGTTAACGGTCCTCTTGCCGCCGACGTACTTAAAGATAACAAATCCGTTATCGTTTAGGTTTGCACCCGACCAGGACTGTCTGCCGTAGGTAAGAGTGAGGTTGGCAAAGACGTTTGTATCGTACTCGTCCCACTCTCTGTAAGCCGCATAGTCGAGCGGATGGCTTGCGTCGTGCTCGTCGTTGGTTACGTAAGCATTGGCAAACGTTACGCGCGTGGATTCGCTCGAAACGGTACCTCCGGCTACGTCGTAACCGAACGGCAATGCAAAATAGCTTATAGGCACAACGGCTTCGCCGCCGGCTTGCGCGCCTATATCTATGTTTCCGTAATAGAACGGATTAGTGTGGTCGTAAGTTTTGGATTTATAAATCAGCTCGTCACCGTTCTTATAGGTGTTTACAAAATACTGGGAGGCAAAACGCTTGGTAAACCTGGCGGTTGCAAGTCCTGCCTGCGTACTTGTGGGTATAACTCCACCTTCGAACTGATAACCTGAAAGCTTTGCCCATTGTACGGAGTAAGTTCCTTTAGAGAAATCTTCATCCTCATCCGGCACAGGATCGCTACCCTGTACGAGTATCCTCGACTCGGCGTTACCGTCGGTGTGATAGAACTCGTTCATTATGATAAGGCGCGCCGCGGGATACTGATAATAGAAGTTGTCGAGCAACATCTTCTGCGAGCCCGACGTGGTAGCGACGTCGTCGCCCCTCGTACCTCTGTACAAATCCTGCTGATAGTGGTCGTCGGTAACGGATATTGCTATCTGGATAGGCGATGCTACCGTAGCGTCGGTAACGCCGTCTCTTATGACGATTGCCCAGTACGGGGTCATAACCTCGTTGTTGGCCGACTCCACAAAGACTCCGTCGGAGCGTTTATTGTAGAACTGAACTTTTACTTGGACGTAGCCATCCTGCGTAATGCCGTTAGTGCTTGACGTTCCGCCCGCATAGGTCTTTCCGTAAATAATAGCGGCGTGACTGTTTGTGCCGAAGTCCGCTTCGGTAATGGGAATGCTCGATCCGCCGCTCCAGCCGCCTCTTGCTACGAGCGATTCCACGTTTGTGAACGCCAAGGGATTAAGGCGAACGGTCTGACGGGTATCCGCGTCGTTAAACAATAGGAGTTTGTTAGCTGCGGTTGCCGCAATGGCGCTCGAGTTGTAAAGCTCCTCGTCGTTAATCAAATATCTCGCAAAGTTCTTTTCGGTAGGATCTGAGTACGTTATCATCCAGGTGTTTGTATCGTTCACCGTATTGACCGAAAGACGTTCGGTAACGATTTCCGCGGTGGAGTTGATTACCTCTACCTGGAACATAAGCTTGGCGGTCTTTACGTCCGTCCTGTAACCGTCCGTTACCTGGAATTCCACAAATATCTTGTAAGGGAGCATCTGCGTGGAGGACAGAGCGGTAACCTTAAGCACGTCCTGCCCCATCAAGCTGCCTGTACCCGCGGTAATAATCGCGCTTATAAATTCGGAAAGCGGGACATTTTTCTGAGTAGAAGAAACCGTGCCCGAAGCGTTCCAAGAGGTGGCGTCGGTAAGCTGGATTTCTTCGACGTATCTTCCGTCGACAAGCGCGAGAATCCTCGGCACCTCGTTTATAATGTACGCAAGACCGGGGTCTCCGTCGCGGTCGTAGGCAAGCGTACCTACGGCGTACTCCTTAATATCGCCGGCTTCCATTTCCTCCCAGTGGGGCTGATTAAACGCCGGTTGGAGCTCGGGCGCCGCATTCTCGACGATAAGTCTTGCGATGCAGTTTACGTTGGTCATTCCGTCGGTAACGGTAAATCTAATAAGCAAGGATACCGAGGCGGTACGACTCAAAGTTCTAAACGAAATGCAAGGGACTCCGTTACGCGCGTCGTAACTGATTGATTCTACGTCGATATATTTATTGTACTGCTGCAACGACGCCGTAATAGTCGACGTGTTGATAAACGTAAGCTGATCGAGGGTTGTGGGCGTAGAGGCAAGCGTGCCTGTATAGCTCGGAGTCTCAGTCCGCTTAACGTTGTAGGTTGTCGTTATTCTCGCCGCGGTGGCTGCGTAACCGGCGTCTCTCGGGTTGGTGTTGTATACGCCGTTTGCGTTAAGCCCATCCACGGTATCGAAGTCGTAAACAAAGTCGTACGGGGTGATTATAAACTCCTCGTTGACTTTTGCGGTAAACTGAATGTAGTTTTCGCTGGTAACAAGGCTACGTACAAAAGTGCCGTTGGTGCCCGTGTTAAAAGGATACGAGGTATTCGTATTCTCGACCTCCCCCGTCCAGTCGGAGGAAACGGGTCTGCGCAGGTTGACCGAGCGGTTTTCCACCTTTATAAGCACTTTAACAGAGGCAGTGGCGGGAGTTACGCCGCTGTCTCTAACTTTTACCTCTATCTCAAAGTAGTACTTGCCCGTCGATTTCAGCGGGGTTACCTTAAGTCCCTTAAACGAGGCAACGTTATTCGAGTCGACCGAAATGCCGAGCTGCGACTTTTGCCTATCGGTAAGGTGCGCGAATACGTTTGCATTAGCGTACAGGGTAACAAGCTCTACTTTGAAGAAGGCTTCCGTGTTATTGGCTACAAGAGCCTGGGTGATGTTGGGATTATTGTAATCGAGGTCAAGCGCCACAATCTGATTAAGCTCGCTGTTGTATGCCGAGCTCGTATTGTACGAGAATACGTCGTCGTCCACGAGGAACGGGCGCGCATTATGACCGCCTGCGCTGTTAATTGATCCGCTGTTGTCCGTACCTATACCGTACGCAACACCGTTTTGGGTATAGCTTACGGGGGTGAGGAATATGGAGTCGCCGGTGGTGTCGCCGTTTGTCGCGTCCCTGCCTATGTAGTTGTCGCCTTCCGCCCTAACCGCCGCGGGAGTGCCTTCCGTGTAATTGTGGAACGAGAGCGAGAAAGACGATATAGGCGTCGTTTCGTGCGCCGCAACGGAATTAACCTGTATCGCGATAGGATACCAAATGCCGTCGTCGGTGGAATCGCCTTGGTCAATCATACGCACAAGAATGTAGAAGTGACCGAGACGGTTTTCGGTGTTGTATAAGTATTTGGTCGAAGCGCGCGCGGTAAGCTTAAGACCGCTTGCGGTAATGGAATACGTTACGCACGCCAAAGCCGACTTGTTCGCGTCCGAAGCCGCGGCAATAATTCTCGTATCGCTTGCAAAGCCTGTGGCGGTGTTGCCCTGACCCGTCTGGTACGTCGTGGCAACGGTAGCGCCCTTATTGTAGTTGGTTCCGCTCTTTAACGGAACGACGATGTTTTCCCTTGTAACGGGAATATACTCGTTTGTGGGGAGTACGACCGTCGAGCCGGAAGTAGCAAACGTAACGGGTGTTCCGTCTGCGTCCTTTGCGACTTGCTCGGGAGTAATGGTAGCCGATTGACCCGCGGTGAGCGTTACAAGCGGCTCGTTGACCGGCGAGGTATTGTTAAACGGCGCACCGGAAATTCCCGTTGCGTATCCCGACGAGGAAGCAAAATACGGACGAGTATTGGAAATCTTAAACACAAGCTTAATTGTCGCCGTGCCGCCTATCGTAACACCCGCCGCCTTTTCTCCGATATAGCCGGTAAGCGTAAGGACTACGTAAGTAGCGGAATTCGGTTTTAAGCTCGTCGGCTTAATCGTAATCGATTTGTAAATATTCGCATTACCCGCCGCAGTCTCCGTAGTATACGACAGAGCGTAATAGGAGGACGCACCCGTATAGCCGGAGTCGACCGTAGCCGCCTTAAAGCCGGCAACGTCATATGTTGCCTCCGACACCTTAAACACGTCGGAAGCGTTAACCGTAAAGCCGCCGGTACGGTTAGGGGTAAGAGGCTGAGGAATGTAAACGGTGTTTACGTTCAGCGTAGGATTGTAGATGTATCCGTTGCTAATATAGTTAAAGTTGACGTCGTTCTTTGTGGATACGCCCACACGGTATTGGTAAGCATTCTCACCCGAGCCGTAAGAGTATTGAACGTACGTTCCCGCCGTCGTGACCTTTGTGCCGCTCGAGTTTGCGGGATCGGTCACCATTGCGATTGTAGGCGTAGTCACGTTAAGATAGAACAGTATAACGCCCACGCCGCGCGTTGTGTTTGTATTATAGTTATCTCTAACGCGCACGTAAAGGGTCAGTCTGCCGTTTGAAGTGCAGCCGTCTACGCCGTTTCGAGGATATTTTTTAATATTGGTTATTGTTATCTGAGCGTTACTGTTTACCGTCCAATCGAGATAAGCAGCCGCTGTTGTTGTGCAGTTTGAGTTGAGGTAAAGCTGCGGAACGCCCGAAGCGGTATGCGCACCCGTCGTGCAGGTGTCGTAGTTGCTCGACGTGTTGTTTGTAAAGTAAACCGCAGTCGCAGTACCATCGGGGTCCTTTGCGATTTCCGTAGCCTTTACCTGTATGCTCTTGCCCGTGCCGCGAGTGCCGCCCGTGTAAGTCTTGTTAAGGGTTACGGGATCCTGATTTGCCTTAACGACGTAAATCTGGCAATAGCCGTTACCCGAACGGTTGCCGTTGGATATGGACGGGCTTGTTACGCCGCCGGTGTAGTTACTTCCGCCGCCGCCGCCACCGCCCGCGCCGCTGTGGTAACCTCTGCCGCTCGTCGCGCCTGCGCCGCCTACACCGCCCTGTCCGGACGAGCCTGCGCCGCCGGAGCTACCCGCACGGTTGTTGGAGCTGCCGCGGATTGCTCCGCCGCCGCCACCGCCGCCGCCGTAGTAGCCGCCGCCACCACCGCCGCCGCCTGCGGGATAGTACGTTCCGTCGTTACTCGACGTGGTGGAACCGAGATAACCGGCACCGGCCGATCCGCCGGAGGAGGAACCGCCTGCGCCACCCGGTTTTCCGTCGCAAACATCATAGCAAGTAGCCGCGCCGCCTGCAGTAGCGCTGTTTCCGCCTTTGCCGCCGTTTACGCTTATCGTTCCGCCGCTGCTACCGCCTTGGCCGCCGCCGCCACCGCCGCCGCCGCCTGCCGCAACGATTATTCTGCCGCTTAATGCGGTTGTGTTAAGACGCACGTCGGTTGCTCCGCCGCCGTTACCGCCACTGTTGCTTTTACGACCGGCACCGCCCGAGCCGCCGCCGTTCCAGCCGCCCTGACCGCCGACGTAAATATATAATGTTGCCGTAGCCGCGGTAATCGTGTATGTACCGTAAACGTACGCGCCCTTTCCGCCGCCGCCTTGCCCGGTTGCATTACCGTAACCTGCGGTATTACCCTGCGCACCGTACGCGTAAATCTTGTACTCGCCTTGCGGAAGTACAATGTACTTATAGTTACCGGTATAGTTGAAGTTAATATAGTCGCCCGCAACAAGCTTGGTAGTGCCCGTGGCATAGTTGGTTCCGCTTGCCGGGTCGTTATATGTAGCCGACGCAGTTACGTCGCCGCCCACTCCGTCTATTAAAGATCCTTGTCCGCCTACGCCAAACCACAGCAGACCCGTTACGACGAGCGCCGCCGTGACAAGCACCGTAATTAGCGGGATCAACAGCTTCTTCAAGTTAAAATTTCCTGTTTTCTTCATTCGACACCTCTCAGTATCTTTATGCGAACGTCAACATATTGTTCACAATTTGTTCACATTTGTATGGTTATACATTTAAATGTTAACATATTGTTCACAATTTGTCAATAGTTTTTAGGCAAGATATTTACTTTTAATGGGCATATTTGTTATGGGTAAGATAATAAACAAGGCATAGTAAAGCGCGCCGAGGGAACGGCGCGCTTGGATATTATCAGTTTAACTATATAGTATAAGTATGATAACCCGCAAGTAGTTGTTTTTACTTTAACAAATCCGCAAGCTCGGCTATCTTTTGGCGCGACTCGGCGTTGAGCGCGGCGAAAATTTTGACAGGCTCGCCTACGTACGCTATGTTTTTGCATTTTTCAAGCCGAGGCTTTAATGCGTTAGCGGCAAACGGCGCCCACGTTCCGTTTTCTATAATGGCGATTTGCCTGTCGCGGTAGTTGCGCTCCGCGAGGTGATCTACAAACTCGCGCATTGCGGGGAACGCCTCGCCGTTATAGGTTGTTGTCGCAAGCACAAGCTTACCGTACGCAAACGCGCGCGCGACGCTGTCGGCTTTGTCGTGACGGACGAGATCGACGATTATATTTTGCACTCCCCTCTTGTCAAGCTCGGCTTTAAGCAGCTCCGCCGCTTCCTTGGTGTGACCGTATATCGAGGTGTAAGCAATCATAACCCCTTCCTTTTCGGGGATATAGTTAGCCCACTTTGTATATAGGTCGAGACAGTGAGGAATGGTAT
This sequence comes from Clostridiales bacterium, assembly GCA_022511445.1. GTDB lineage: Bacteria > Bacillota > Clostridia > Christensenellales > Pumilibacteraceae > Anaerocaecibacter. The sequence continues at coordinate 33,245 of JAFLVE010000013.1, forward strand.
CGGTAAGCTCGGGACCGTGAAGCGGTCTTATAATCTTAATATCGAGCGCGGAAAGCTTTGCGAGCGCGTTCGTTACCTGAACGCCGTATTTTCCGACTATACCTATATAATAGCGCCGCGCCTCGTCGTCCCAGGGCTCGTCGCAATCGAGCGCGCCGAACTTACCGAATGCGTCGGCGGAATAAAGCGCCTTTTCCTCCGATTCGTAGGCTAACATGACTTCGGGCCAATGCACGAGAGGAGCAAAAACAAAATTGAGCACCCTGCCGCCGAGGTCGAGACTCTCCCCGTCCTTTACGGTCAGCTTTTGAGTGGCGCTCCCCTCGCCCAGCTCGCCGAAGTACTCGCCGAGCATGACGAAGGTTTTTTGATTGCCGACAAGCGTCACCGAAGGGTACGCCTTGACAAACTCGTAGATAGCTCCCGAGTGGTCGGGCTCCATGTGAAGAATAACGAGGTAATCGGGCTTTTTAGTGCCGAGCGCCTTTTTGATATTATTCAACCATTCCGCCGAAAAGCGCGCGTCGACGGCGTCCATAACGGCGATCTTATCGCCTTGAACGATATAAGAATTGTACGACACACCGTTGGGAACGACGTAAATCCCCTCGAAAAAATCCACCTCGTGATCGTTTACGCCTACGTAAATTGTCTTTTTTGCCATATCAGACCTCTTGAATGTATTGATTTTGAGCGGCGCAAACTCAATTATACCGAATAACGCGCCTACAGTTCGAGCGGAAAAATACTTCGCGCTCAATCGGCTTTAACCTTTTATAATATGTTATTTAACCTCTTCGAAAAAATCGACGCTCGCGCCGCATATGGGGCACTCGAAGCCCGCGGGCAACTCGTCGCCCTCGTACTCATAGCCGCACAGCGAGCAAACGTATTTCTTTTTGCCGGACGGCGTAACCGTTTCGACGAGCTTTTCCTCTTTGGCGAGCGTTTCGGGCGCGACAAACGTGGGCGCGTTCTTGGGGCTTGCGCCTTTAATCACCTTGTGATAGTAGTCGTAGGTCATCTGTTCCCTGTTTCCGAACACGTCGGTTTTTACTATCTTGCCCAAAAATACGGTGTGGGTGGAAGTCTCCCAGGTATCGATAACTTCGCACACAAGATAACCGCACGAATCTGTAATTACGGGCATTCCGTCCTCGAGCGAGTATTTTACGTCCGCGAACTTATCGGTGTCCTTGCTCGACTTAAAACCGAACGTGCCGATAATCTTAGCGTCCGAATCGACGGCAAGCACCGATATCGCAAACTTGCCGCTCTTTTTAATGCAGCCGTTGGTGTAGTTGTTGTGGTTAATACTTACGGCAAGAGTCTGAGGCTCCGACGTAATCTGCACCGCGCAGTTTGCAACGCAGCCCTTGGGAACTCCGCCCTCGGTGGTTGTGACTACGTACATTCCGTAAGAAAGTTTGTGAGTGATTATTCCTGCCATAATTCCCTCCGAATAAATGTTTTCGATAAACTAAATAAACAAAATCAGCTGCTTTTTATCGCTTTTATTAAGTAAAAAACGCGCTACCGCGTTTGGTATAGGTATTTTCTGTACGACGAGCAAACAGGACTCTTTCCCTTTGCAATAAGCGTATATCCGTATGGACCGACGTTTACCATAATATATGAATCATTCCGATTACACATATGTTCAAACGCTCTTTCAAACGGAATGGTGCCGCCGTCGTAATTTAAATCACCCATTACGTAGAATTTTGCCTCGTGAATGTTTACATACATTCTGATAATAGTAAGAAACTCGTCTCGATTGATTTCATCGTCCCAATAGTTTACGTGATCAACCAAATAGTCAGGCATTTGAGAAATCGTTTGCTTGCGATTTACAGCGGAGCTTAAACCCCTCAGTATTCGCTCGCGTTCCGTCGCTTTGATAAATTTATCGACGATTGTTTTTTCTAATGCCTTATCCATACTGAAATATAATATACTTAAATTTGCCGATTGTCAATGCTTTGTATAATTATTTAACGCTCAAGCCCCGAAGAGTTCAAGTCTCGCCACGCAAAAAGGGCTATTGCTTTCGCAACTGCCCGTTTATCTTTAATACCCGAAAAGGATGACTATATAATCCAATGAAGTCGGCACTATTGTGCCGGAGAAGCACGAAGACCGCGCGAAGCGCGTAATGAAAAATGAAGCGAAGCGCCACCGACATTAGCGAGTAAAACTCGCGTCTTCATTAGCAATAGCGTCTTCATTCTTCATGCCGCGTTAGCGGCGCTTCATTTAAAAAACCGCCTCTCGGCGGTTTTTTATGGTGCGGAGGACGAGACTTGAACTCGTACGGTTGCCCACAGGCTCCTGAGACCTGCGCGTCTGCCAATTTCGCCACCCCCGCAAACACGATAAATTATACAGTATCGATATTTTGTTGTCAAGCGGAATATGCCTTGTTTTTATTATCTCGAAACGGGTGGGCGGATTATTCTATTCGGTTTTACTAAATATAAAATAAAGTTATATACGGCTATACGGTCCTTTTTCGAGTTGACATTTGCGCCCGAGCATGATATACTAAACTAACGCAATTTCGGCGTTTTTACGGTGAACTATTTATGTACAGAATTGGCTTAGACATCGGTTCGACGACAATAAAAACAGCGGTGCTCGACGAGAACGACAAGATTGTTCATTCGAGCTATCAGCGCCACAATTCGGACGTGCGCGCTACTCTTTATTCCGTCCTTACCGAGCTTCTTAAATCTTACGATAACTTTACCATAACGGTTACGGGCTCGGGCGGCATTTCGGTGTCCGAGTGGCTCGGTATACCGTTTGTTCAAGAGGTTATAGCGGGCGTCGAGGCGATTAAGCGCCTTATCCCCGAAACCGACGTCGCAATCGAGCTCGGCGGCGAGGACGCAAAGATTACATACCTCACCGACGGAATAGATCAGAGAATGAACGGCACGTGCGCGGGCGGAACCGGCGCGTTTATCGACCAGATGTCAGTACTCTTAAACACCGACGCGAGCGGGCTTAACGAGCTTGCCAAGGACGCGACAATCATCTACCCTATCGCGTCACGCTGCGGCGTTTTCGCAAAGTCGGACATTCAGCCGCTTATAAACGACGGCGCAAAAAAATCGGATATCGCGGCTTCCGTTTTCCAATCGGTAGTCAACCAAACTATATCGGGCTTGGCGTGCGGAAAGCCTATTCGCGGCAATGTAGCATTCCTCGGCGGGCCGCTCCACTTTTTGAGCGAGCTGGGGAAAAGGTTTACCGTAACCCTTCAGCCCAAAAAGGCGATATTCCCCGAAAACTCGCAGGTGTTTAACGCAATCGGCGCGGCGTACCGCTCCGAAAAAGCGTTCACCTCCAAGCAGCTTCTCGAAAAGCTCGAGGCGGTTAAAAATATACAATCGAGCGAGGTCACGCGCCTCGACCCGCTGTTTAAATCCGAAAAGGAGCTTACCGACTTCCGCCTTCGCCACAGCAAGGTGGGAATCCCGTTTGCCGACATAAAAAAGCACAAGGGCGCGGCGTTCCTCGGTATAGACGCGGGCTCGACCACCACAAAGGTCGCGCTTATCGACGGCGACGGCGGGCTGTTGTATTCTTGGTACGGCTCCAACTCCGGCGACCCGTTAAGCTCTGTCATAGACATAATCAAAAACATCTACGATCTTCTCCCGCCCGACGCGTATATCGGCTACGGCACGATAACGGGCTACGGCGAAAGCCTTATTAAAACGGCGCTCAATCTCGACAACGGCGAGATTGAGACGATGGCGCACCTCACCGCCTCCAACACCATTCTGCCCGGCGTTGAGTTCCTCCTCGATATCGGCGGTCAGGACATGAAATGCCTCCGCATCAAAAACGGCATAATAACCGACATACTTCTTAACGAAGCGTGTTCGTCGGGTTGCGGAAGCTTTATAGAAACGTTCGCCCGCGCTATCGGCATGAACGCCGAAAACTTCGCAAAGGTGGGGCTTGAAAGCCGCTCCCCCGTCGATCTCGGCTCGCGTTGCACCGTATTTATGAACTCGCGCGTCAAACAGGCGCAAAAGGAAGGCGCGACGGTTTCCGACATTTCGGCGGGTCTTGCCTATTCGGTCGTCAAAAACGCGCTGTTCAAGGTTATAAAGCTCCGCGACGCAAAGGAAATGGGCGATAAGATTATCGTTCAGGGCGGCACATTCCTAAACGAATCGGTGCTCCGCGCTTTCGAGATAGTGTCCGGCCGCGAGGTCATTCGCCCCAACGAGGCGGGACTTATGGGCGCGTACGGCGCGGCGCTGATAAGCCGCAACAACTACAAGGGCGGGAAAAGCACGATTAAGACAAAACAAGAGCTTGAAATTTTCAAGGTCGTCAAGTCGTCGCGCCGCTGCGAAAAGTGCGGCAATCACTGCCTGCTTACTATATCCGAATTCGACGACGGCAGGACGTTTATATCCAACAACCGTTGCGAGCGCGGCGGAAACGCGCCCGAGAAAAAGGCGGAAAAGCTGCCCAACATGTTCGACGAAAAGTACAAGCGGCTTTTCGCCTACTACCGCCCGCTTCCCGAGGACAAAGCGCCTCGCGGCGTTGTCGGCATTCCGCGCGTACTCAATATCTACGAAAACTACCCGTTCTGGTTCACATTCTTCACAGAGCTCGGCTACTCCGTAAAGCTGTCGCCGCGCTCCTCTCGCGATATTTACAGTAAGGGCATAGAGACCATGCCGTCCGAATCGGTATGCTACCCCGCCAAAATATCGCACGGGCATATTCAGTCGCTTATCGACAGCGGCGTAAAGTTCATCTTCTATCCGTGCTTGCCCTACGAGCGCATAGAGGACCCCAACGCAAACAATCACTACAACTGCCCCGTCGTCGGCTCGTACCCCGAGGTCATCAGGCAGAACATGCGCGAGCAGTTTATTAATAACGGCGTAACGTTCTGCGCGCCCTTCCTGCCGTACAACAAGCGCGACAGGCTGGCAAATCGGCTAATAAAGGAATTCCCCAACATTTCCGCAGCCAAGATAAAAGCGGCGGTTAAAAAGGCTTACGCCGAGCAGGACGAATTTTCGGCATGGTCAAGACGCCGCGGCGAGGAGATTATAGCCGAGCTCGACAAGAACGGCGGACACGGCATAGTGCTTGCGGGACGGCCGTACCACCTTGACCCCGAGATTAACCACGGCGTGCCGCAGATGATAAACGACTACGGCTTTGCGGTACTCACCGAGGACAGCGTCGCGCACATCAACCGCGTGGCGCGCCCCCTTCGCGTATTCGACCAATGGACGTACCACTCGAGGCTGTACAGCGCGGCAAGCTTTGTACGGACGCGCAACAACGTCGACCTTGTTCAGCTTAACTCGTTCGGTTGCGGACTGGACGCGGTAACAACCGACCAGGTCCAGGAGCTTCTCGAGGCGGCAAATAAGGTTTACACCCTTCTTAAAATCGACGAAATAAACAACCTCGGCGCGGCGCGGATAAGAATCCGCTCGCTTATGGCAGTCATCAACGACAGGCAGATTAAAAACCTTAAAGCTTCCGACCCCGGCGAGCCCGAGGAGCGCGTTCTGTTCACAAAACAAATGCGCGAGGAATATACAATTCTGTCCCCGCAGATTTCCCCTTACCACCTCGACCTTGTTATGAGCGCGCTTAACAAGTACGGCTACAAGGTGCAGGTGCTCGAGGACAGCAAGGAGGCTGTCGCAACAGGCCTCAAGTATGTAAACAACGACGCGTGCTACCCTACTATCATAATAGTCGGAACGATTATGCACGCGCTGCTGTCCGGCAAGTACGACCTTAATCGCACCGCCGTAATAATGACCCAGACGGGCGGCGGCTGCCGCGCGACAAACTACATACCTCTTATCCGCAGAGCTCTTAAGAGCGCGGGAATGGAGCATATTCCGGTCATATCGCTGTCGTTTACCGGCATCGAAAAGAATCCGGGCTTCAAGATGAGCATTCCCATTCTTAAAACGCTTATCGACGCGGTAGCTTACGGCGACCTACTCATGCGCTGTGTGTACAAAACTCGGCCGTACGAGGTTAATAAGGGCGAGACGGACGCCATTTACAATAAATGGAATACCCTGCTCCTTAACGAGTTTAAAACGGGCGACGTTCCCACCAAAAAATACGCGGCGACGATAGTAAACGAGTTTCTCGCCATAAAAACAAACGACGAAAAGCGGCCTAAAATAGGTATCGTCGGCGAAATACTCGTCAAGTTCCACCCGCTCGCCAATAACAACGTCGTCAAGCTCGTCGAGCACGAGGGCGGCGAAGCGGTCGTTCCCGACTTCCTCGACTTCTTCCTGTACTTCTTCTACAATTCTACCGTTAAGTACGATCTTCTCGAAGGAAGCCGCGCGGGCAAACTCGTCTCCGACCTCGGTATTTGGCTGATAGAAAAAATGCGCGCGCCCATAATAAAAGTGCTTAAAGGCACCAAGTTCGGCACGCCGTCGAACATACGCCACCTTGCCGACCGCGCAAGCCAAGTCGTGGGCTTAGGCACCACTACCGGCGAGGGCTGGTTCCTCACCGCGGAAATGCTCGAGCTTATAGACGAGGGCGCGCCCAATATCATTTGCATGCAGCCGTTTGCGTGCCTGCCTAACCACGTTACCGGCAAGGGCGTAATGAAAGAGCTTAAGCGAATCTATCCCGAATCGAATATCGTAGCCGTGGACTACGACCCCGGCGCGAGCGAGGTCAACCAAATAAACCGCATAAAGCTTATGATGTCCGTCGCGCTCGAAAACATGAAAAAATCGAGCGGCGAAGGCAAGGTGTCCAAGATTGTCGGAACGAACGAGGTCGTTTTCTCCGACGCTACGGAAACCGTCGAGCCGATAGCGAGCGCGGAAGCCGCCGCAACCGACGACGAAACCGAAACTCTTTCCTGACGGCACTACGGGAAAAACCGAAAACCCACCAACTAAAAGACTCTGAAATAACGGAGGTAATATTATGAACACGATAGCGCTTGTCGGCGCCCAATGGGGCGACGAAGGCAAAGGCAAGGTTATAGACATTCTTGCCGAAACGGCGGACTACGTCGTACGCGCAACGGGCGGCAGTAACGCCGGACATACGGTTGTCAGCGGCAACAAAACGTACAAGCTTCATCTTATTCCGAGCGGAATACTCTATCCTCACACCAAAAACATAATAGGCAACGGCGTCGTCGTCGATCCTAAGGTTTTACTCGAGGAAATGGACACGCTCGCGGCGCAGGGCGTATCGCTTAAAAACCTCGTTATCGACCTCCGCGCCCACGTCGTAATGCCCTATCACAAGGAGCTTGACGAGCTTGCCGAAAAGGCCAAGGGCGATAACGCAATAGGCACGACAAAACGCGGTATCGGTCCGTGTTACGCCGACAAAAGCGACAGAATAGGCATTCGAATGATTGACTTTATTCAGCCCGAAGTGTTTGCGCAAAAACTTAAAACCGTGCTCGAGCTTAAAAACGCGATTATTACCAAAGTGTACGGCGGAAAAGCGCTCGACTACAACGAAATCTACAGCGAGTACCTTGAGTACGCAAAGCGCCTCGCCCCTATCACCACGGACACGGGCGCCGAGCTTTACGCCGCTATAAAGAGCGGAAAGCGCGTCGTGTTCGAGGGCGCGCAGGGAACTCTTCTCGACCTCGACAGCGGCACGTATCCGTTTGTAACAAGCTCCCACCCCATTACGGGCGGGTTCTGCGCCGGCGCGGGCGTAGGTCCCACCGCAATTAAGGAATGTCTCGGTATAGCCAAATCGTACACGACAAGGGTCGGCGCGGGTCCCTTCCCCACCGAGCTCGACGACGAAGTAGGAAAACACTTGCTAAACGTCGGTCACGAATTCGGCACGACGACGGGCAGAGCGCGGCGCTGCGGTTGGCTGGACGCGGTAATCCTCCGCCTTGCGGTGCGTATAAACGGACTTACCTCGCTTGCTATCAATAAGCTCGACACCCTATCGGGAATTAAAAAGTTAAAGATAGCCACGCACTATATTCTTAACGGCAAAAAGCTTACCGACTTCCCCGCCGATATAAGCATACTTAAGGACTGCACGCCAGTGTACAAAGAGTACGACGGCTGGGACGAGGATTTATCCGCCTGCAAGAGTTTTAGCGAACTTCCCGTAAACGCACAAAAGTATATCGAAGCGATAGAAAAGCTCACCGACTGCCCCGTATCAATGATAGGCGTCGGCGCCGACAGACACCAGATGATTAATAAGTAAAATTTATAAAATACAACAAACTTAGGCGCGGAACTCCCGCGCCTTTTTATTACCGCAATCTAATCGGGTGACAGAAAAACAGAGCGAGTAAAAAACTCTCTCTTGCATTTTGGCTTACTGTATGATACAATAACTGTATAATAAACGGTTATATGAAAAGGAGAGAATTACCATGGAAGAAATGGTATAACGAAGAATACGAATGGGAAATCGAAGTAATCGGCTTTAACAAAGACGATAAAGAAACGGAGTGGTATTGTCGTAACGGCGAGGAAATAGAAGATAAACATACCTGTACTTTCGGCTGTCACGTTCACGCGCAGAGTCAAGAAATATGTTCTAAGCTAATGATGATGTATCCGATTATGGAAGCTGTCTGATGCGACGGAAACAGTAAATACAGCAAGGTTATTATGTGTCCGAACGGATGCGTAGACTTACGGCAAAGCCCCTTGGTAATAATATTTTTTGGAATGGAAAATTTTTCGAGTGATTTTCCGGATTTTAAACTTCATTTTAACGGATAACTATGAAAATAACAGTAATCAACGGTACGGAAAAACGCGGCGTTACCTATAAGCTAAAAGAGATTTTTTTGGAACGGTTTAAGCCTTCGGCAGAGATAACAGAATACTATTTGCCAAAAGACTGCCCTGCTTTTTGCGTGGGCTGTACAAACTGTTTCACAAAAGGCGAAGATAGCTGTAAAGACTTTAATTACATAAGTACAATCGAAAAGTCACTTATCGAAGCCGATTTAATCGTTATGACATCCCCCGCGTACGTTATGCACGCGACGGGTGCAATGAAAGCCTTATTAGACCACTTTGCCTATCGTTGGATGCCTCACCGCCCTGCGCCCGAAATGTTCGGAAAGCGCGCCGTAATTATCACTCAATGTATCGGCTCAGGCGCAAAGTCGGCGGCAAAAGATATTAAACACAGCCTGTCCTGGTGGGGGATTTCCAAAATCGACGTCTATACCGCCGCACTTATGGACGATATTGTATGGGATAACCTTTCCGAAAAGAAGCAAAATAAACTAACGGAAAGCGTAAACAAGCTATCCCGTAAATTCGCCAAAATCAATTACGTAAAGCCCGCCCGTACAAAGCTAATTACCAGGATAAAGTTTAACCTTTGCCGTCTAATCCAAAAAAGAGTATATAAAAGCGGCAACGCGGGCCTTGACAATGAGTATTGGATCAACAACGGCTGGCTCGATAAAAGCCGCCCGTGGAAAAACGGTAATAATATTTAAGAAAAAAAACACGGCACAATTGCCGCGTTTTTAGTTGGAATATTTTAATAAGAATTTGCGTCGCCCTACTCTTTGGGAGTTAAAGAATTCTATTTCTCTGCGTAGGCGGCGACGGCTTTAATAAACTCCGCGTACAGCGGGTGCGTCGACAGCAGTCTCGAACGGTATTCGGGGTTGTAAATAGTTCCGATATAGAACTTGTTTGTAGGGATCTCGAACGCCTCGGGCACGCCCGTCGGGGAATGCACGGCATATACAAGCCCGTTCTTTAAGAACATTTGTTCGTACTTGCCGTTAAAGTCGAAGCGGTGACGATGGCGCTCGCGCGTTGTAACGTCGCCGTAAATCTTGTTAAGATACGTGCCTGCGGTTATCATCGAGGGGAACGCGCCCTTTTTGAGCATTTTCGGCTCGACGAAGCATACCACGGGATACGGAGTTTCGGCGTCGAACTCCTGCGACGACGCGCCTGTCATGTTGCACACGTTGCGCGCAAACTCGACGACGCCCGCCTGTGCGCCGAGACCTATCATTAGGCAGGGAATATCTTGTTCCCTTGCGTACTTGGCGGCGGCAACCTTGCCCTCGAAACCACGCTCGCCGAAGCCGGGCGCAATAATAATTCCGTCGTAGTTTTTGAGTATGTCGGGCTCTTTCTCAACGTCCGCGCTCGAAACCATAACAAGCTCGACCGCTTTGTTTTTAAGTAAGCCCGCCGTCATAAGCGCGTCGTTAATCGACTGGTACGCCGTCGGTTTTTCCACGTACTTTCCGACGAGCGCGACGTGCAGTTTATTTTTTGCGGTCTGCGCTTTTTCGGCGCGGTTGCACATATCGGTCCACGCCTCGATATTGGGCTCGCGCTCTTCCATTTTCAGCTTCCTAAGCGCAATGCCCGAAAAGTCCTGCTCGTGGAGGCGAAGCGGCACAATGTAAAGATTGTCGGTGGTAATGCTCTCGATAATGCAGTTTCTGTCGACGTTGCAGAACATGGACAGCTTCTTTTTTGCACTGTCGTCAAGCGGCATGTCCGAGCGACAAACGATTATGTCCGGCTGAATACCGATATTCTGAAGCTCCTTGACAGAGTTTTGGGACGGCTTGGTCTTGTGCTCGCCACTCATCTCGATAATAGGCACGTATGTTACGTGAATGTACAGCGCGTTGCCCTTGCCGAGCTCGCCGCGGCATTGGCGGATTGCCTCGAGGTACGGGTGGTTTTCTATATCGCCGACCACGCCGCCGACTTCGCAAACAACGACGTCCGTTTCGGGACGGTTAAGCTTATAAAGCGCCGACTTAATCTCGTCGGTAATGTGCGGAACAACTTGAACGGATTCGCCGTCGTACGCGCCCTCGCGCTCCTTGCTTATCACGGACGAATATATCTTGCCGCTCGTGATGTTGCTGTTTTCGGTAAGGTCGCGGTCGAGAAAGCGCTCGTAGTGACCGAGAACAAGGTCGCCCTCGCCGCCGTCGTCGGTAACAAACACCTCGCCGTGCTGGTACGGGCTTAAGTACAGTGAGTCGACGTTAAAGTACGGATCGAACTTAACCATATCGACAACGTACCCGCGCGACTTAATAAGCATCGCGAGGCTTGCCGCCGTTATTCCCTTGCCCAGTCCCGACACGACACCGCCGGTAACAAAAATATACTTTGACATAAATCGTTGTAGCCTAAACGCTACATCCTCCTTGGTTATCCTTTTTTAGATTACCTTTACACAGTATAACACAATCACAGATTATCTCTTTGTTTTCCCGTTTTTAGACTCAGCTGTTCTTGCGGTAATACCTTTATACATTATAACACAATCTTGGTTGTTACGCAATAGATTAACTAACTAATTATATTATTACTTCCATTTTCCGCCGACAGAGGATCGTAATTTTTAAACGCATTGCCGCCTTGGAAATAGGAGACCACGCTACAAAACTTTCTCCTGTTGCGCGAATTTATTTCCGCCGTCATATCGGTATACTGACGGGACTTAACACGCCCCTCAAGAATGTCCGAAAGCGAGACTTTGGTAAGGTTACCAAGGTAAAACGGATTCTCGGTTATCCGATCGGTAACGTAACCGCCCCATGCACACGCGAAAACATTACCGGCGCAATCGATACCCACCTTGCTTTCAAACATATTACAACAAGCCTTGCCGTCGTTAAACGCAGGAATGCATCTCAGCGAGCAATGAAGCTTACATTTTATTCCGTTAGATTCCAATCCGTTTTTAAGCTTGTTTACTACGTCTATGGGATTATAGGCGGCATACTTCGTTTTGTTCGTGTTGCTACCGAGCTTTCCTACCGGCATTAACCTTAATAACGTTGCGTCTATTTCGATATCACGATGACGTTCTTTTATATTAACTATTTTGTTTATTACGCACTCTATATCCTCGTCGGATAAGTCGTCGTTTATGATAGGTACGTTTATTGTCAAAGCTTCGGTATAATCCAACAACGCATTTACCTGTTCGATATTGCTATTACTGTATTCGGCTTCATTTCTGGTAAAATCGGGATTATCTCCTTCCGCTTTAGAAGCGTCTATGGTAATTTCGCAATGTTTAATCGCCGTGGGGAATTTGTTTTTCATATATTCTGCGGCGCCTATACCCGTAGTAGATATCGAGACCCTGTCCTCGCCGAGTTGCTCTATCGCGGCTTGAATGATATTAACGCTCTCGTTGCATACCAACGGATCCCCGCCGGCAAAATCGACGCTGTTTATTAAATTTTTTGCCTTGCACAGATTATTGAGCACTGTAAGCTTATCGTTTGCGGATAACTCGACGCGGCTTTTATCGTGCGTAGCGCATATCTCGCAATTGTAATGGCATTTAGATGTAATATTCCAAATAACTTTGACGTTTCCGCGCGTATTAACAAAAGAGCTTAGCGGATGCGGTAAATCTTCCAATAATGCTATTACGTCTTTATTTGTTGCAAGCGCACCCGGTTTCTTTTTCATATCCTCCAACGTCATCCACTTGCCTTTTGTATTTTGTTGCAACAATTTATCGCGTGATTGAATTTTGATACGCACGTCATAAAATACAAAAGCGTTCATCGAAAGGTCGCCGTGAACAGGTTTTATGCTGAAGTGAACTTCCCCGTCTACGGGAATAACGGATAAAATATCCTTGTCGGATACGCCTAAATCTACTAAACACCGTCTTACGATTTTGTCTTGTTCCGATATTTCTTTATATTTGTCCAAACTGCCGTGCGGTAAAAAAAAGTCGTCACCGGTTAAATATAATGTTTTGTTTTTCTCGTTATCGACTACGCGGATTATCGCGGTATATCTTAAGTTCTCTTTTGCCTTATTTATAAGCATAGTATCGATCGACAAATTAATATTGTGATCCTCTTTAATCTTACTGCTGTTTTTACGCCATCTTACAATACCTATAACAAGATACACGAATATCGCAAGCATAATGATAGAAGCGATTACTTGCGCCCACAAATCCAAATTGGAAAAATTAGGAGCGAATGCGAGAATGTTTAGCAATAAATTTATCGCTAAAGTTATTATTAACTCCAAGTCTTTTCCATGTTTACTTTTAAGCTCGTTGGCTTTGCTGTACTCGTTTGCAATGTTTTTAATCGCGTCAATGCTCAGCAATACCTCGGGAGGAGCATAATCCTTAAGTTTCATAAAAAATACCTAAACATCTTACGTAAATACTACGCGGTAAAACAATCCCTGATTGATTCGGTTTGACTGTGTCCGGCTATATTTTATCACGGTTGCACTGTTTAATCAACAGACGGCTTCATAGAAAAACCGATTTCTTTTAACTTTTTTGCGTTATACTCGACGACGTTTAACAGGTTGTCGAAGATCTTTTTTGCAACCGCCTTGTCCGTTATCGAACGCGACGCGTTTCCGTCGGTATTGTCGGAGTGAGCGAAAAAGTTGCGGCGCGAAAAGTATTCGGTGTACAGCGCAACCATAACCTCGGCATAGACCACGCTGCCTATCCTTTTTTGGTACGCCGTTTTAAGAATGTAGTTACCCGCCTCGTCCTTGTCGAAAGCTTGACCTATCATCTTGACCTTTATGCCCTCGGCGCGCTGAAGGTCGAAAACAAACCGCTCCAAGCCGCGATACGGCGGCACCAACAGCACCGAGTAATCGGAAAGCCTAAGCTTAGTCTGATTAAAGTCGAGTATGCCGTAGGAAAAGTCTATTTTCGACTGTTCGGACAGGAACGCCGTCGCCGTGGGCAACTTGCTAAGCAGCCGCCTTTCCACCTCGTCGACTTTGCCGCTCGATCCGGCATTGTTCTCTACATAGCCCTCGAGTGCGGAGGAATAATCGCTGTCGCGACTGACCTGCGACTGAATCTCGCCGAAAAGGTCGGAGCGCTTGCCCTGGATGGAAAGAGTGTGTTTGCCCGTAGCGTATCTAAGGTACACCTTTTGGGCGAGCTCGTCGGTAACCGTATAGTTTTTCACTTCCTGAGCCGTACCCGAAAACTCGGTGGAAGTATTAACCTTGTACTTTCCGGCCGATTTAATACGTTTAATAGCGGCGACGAGCGCTTCGGGCGGATAGTTCTTTATCGAATACGCGCCGCCGCCCTCGGTTTGCGACGCAATCTCGCCGAACTTTTGATCGGGGGGTTCGTTCTTTGATTTAGGCGGTCTGCCGCGGCGAGGCTTTACCGTCTCCTGTTCTGTCGCGGGTTTAACGGTACCCGAAATATCCGAAAAAACGCCCGTGCCGGAATGCGGTTTATACGTCGCAGTCGGTTTAACGTCGTACTCCTCATCTCCGAAGGAAATAGTCGTCTGCTTCTTTTTACCGACGCGCTTCGTACTTTTTGCATTGATAACGCTTCCCGCGCTTCGGTCGTAGGTCGGTTTTTCGGGCGGCTTTACAGTTTCTTCGGATTTGGGAACATACGGCGTTTCTATAAATCCGGTACCGTAGGAATACGTGCGCTTGTACTGAACGGCGGGAGCCGTAGGCTGTTGAGAATTACCGTCGTCCTTTTTCTCTTTTCGTTTTGCTCGGTCGGGCGGATAAATCTCGTCGGTCGGCACCTCGTTTCCGTTTTTGGTAATCATAACCGCCGATTTCTTTTTTGTTCGGTCGGGCGGACAAATCTCGTCCGTCGGAACAAGCGCACCGCTTTTCGTCACAATCATTCCGACACCCTTTTTAATAGCGTCCGTCTGCGCGTCAATTGCCGATTCGGCGCCGTGCGATCCTGCGCTCTTTCTTGACTTTCCCTGCATTTTGTCCGCTTGCTGCGGAGTTACGTACACTCGAGAACGAACGCCTGTCTTGCCTTCCGTCGCCTTTATCTCGGTCGGCGCGTTCGTTTTGTCTTCGGCCGCCGTATCCTGCCTTTGCGAACTTCCGTGCGAAGGCAGCTCCGATTTTTTAACCTGCTTTCCGCTCTGCGGGAACGCACCCAACAACTCGTCCGCAAAGGACTTAGGCGCGCTTATGGAAAGCACCTTTCCGCGGTTGTCGTAAACAAGGGTAACGTGCTCGCCGTCGCGTATGAACATATAGCGGTCGTAAAACGAATTTTCCGCCGCCATAACAGTCCCGCGTGAAATATACTTCGTTTGGTCAATCCCCTCTATAAATCTTTGCGCCTCAATGGGTGTACAGGGCGAAATGTTATATCTTACATTTCCCATATAATCTCCGTAAACAAATATTCTTTTTCGTCATTGTTGTTTTTCGCCGTATTATGCTAACTTGACTTTCCGATAATAATATTCCAAACCGAAAACCGTTTCAGCTTCAATTTACAACATAAATAGCACGCCGCTTTTTATGCGCATAAAACGTGTTTTATCCTTTGAATATCCCTTACTGTTTTTTTGTAATGATTACTCTTTATTCCTCAAAACTACGACTGTCAGCGTCTTTCAAGGAATAATTAAACATAAACATTCCAAAGTCAATTTAGTTAAGCGAGCAAATACTTTACGCGTTCAATTTAATTGATCGGTCGAATACATAATAATATATTCGACCGTCGCGTAAAAAATTATAAGCGGCACGGATGCCGCTTATAAGATATATCAGTTCTTCTTTTCTTTTACCTTGCGGAACCTTACGACGTAGATGATTACGCCCGCGAGGAGAACAACCGCTACGATAATGAGGACTGTGGAAAGAGTCGTTATTGTCGTGGGTGTGCCCGAGCCGGAGCTGACAACCGTTACGTTGTAACGCTGAGTAGTCTTGTTGCCGTAAGCGTCCTCCGCCTCGTAAACTATCTCGTACTGGCCTGCCATGGAGAAGGTAATCTCGGTGCCGTTGTTGGCGTAGTCCTTGTAGGTGCTGTACGAGCCGTTGACGGTCGCCGACGAAACTTCGTTCTTGGACGGGTCGATAAGCTTCTTTGTGATTTTGAGGCCTTTTTCTTCCTCATCCTCAATCTTCATCTTGCCGAACGTGAACTTGTCGCCTACTACAAATCTGCCGCTGGAGCCGCCGGTTACCGTGAACTCGGGACCTGTAACGTCGCCGACGTTAATGGAGTACGTGGCGGACGCGCTCTGAGCCGACTTGGCGGTTGCGGTGTAAACTACGGTGTAAACGCCGTTCACCTTGGCTTCAAAGGTATTGGTGTTGCCTTCTTCGCTCTTGGTGGGTTTAACGGGCGTGCCGTTGGGATCGGTGATTTTAAGCTCTACTTCCGCAACGCCGTTTTGGGTATAAGCGATTACCGAAGGAAGCGTTACAATGCTCTTCTCTTCCGTAGTGGAAACCTTCGCGTAGGTCGGCATATAGCCTTGAACTTCGATAACGGGTACGGAGGTATCCGACGCCGAGAAGGAATAGCTGCTTACGAAATCGTTCTTTTTGCAAAGGTCCTCAAACTCTTCGTCGGTTATATCAAATTCGGCGTTACCTTCGTCGTACTCGATATAAGTGTCCTTAAATCTGTACGTCGCTTGCGTCTTGGCAGTGAACTCATTGCCCATGAGCGCGAACGAGTAGCCGGTGATTTTACGGATTACAAAGTAGGTCTTGTCGGGATTGCCGTTCTTAACGTCTATCTTTTCGTTATGAAGAGTATAGGTTACGTTTACGTCGCCGCTATTGCTTATGACAGCCGCGGAGGTGGTCGTGCCGCCGGTCGTCGATTTTACTACGTTGAACTTGTAGCCCTTCGCGGAAGTCTTTCCGTTAACGTCGAACGCAGTAATAACCATGCTGTGCTCGCCCGCTACGGTCGGCTTAAAGGTGACGTTCTTTACATATACGGTGGCTACGTCGTTAACGTACGCGGAAACTGTTTGGAGCGATACGCTTAACGCGCTGCCCTTAGGGTCGAGAACCGCGATTTCGAAGCCGACGTACGGACGCATATCGTCCACGCTGTCGCCGTTAGAGGTAGTAACCTTAAAGTCGCCGACGTTTATCGATTTGCCCGCTTCAATCTTTTCGGCGCCGAAGTCAATGTCGTCTGCGTCAAGAGTGAAGCTGTGAGTAGAATTGGGTGAAAGGATAAATATCTTGGACTCGACCTTCTTGTAGGCTTCGGGGTCGTCCGTGATATCCTTGCCGTCTTCGGTGTTAACCTTTACGTTGCCGACCTTGTCGGTTACTTTTACATAGAAGTAAATGGTGTCGCCGAGGACAAGACGCTTTTCGTATTTACCTTTCGCGTCCTCTTTATCCTTATTGATTACAAGGTGAATCTTGCCGTCAACCGTTTCGAGATCGGCGATCTCGCCGCCGTCGACGGTTATATAGTTGTCTTCGGTACCGTTGTCGGTGTAAAGCTTGTACTCTACGTTGGGACGGGAGTCCTTAGCGTCCGCTACAACCGGCGAAGGAATGGTAAGGGTCTTGTCGGTTGCGGAGATGTGCGAAGGAACGGTTACTTCCGCCGAGGACGGAGCCGCGGTGTCGACGAACTCTTCCTCAAGCTTAATCGTATAGGTCTTGGAGGAGGTGTTCTGCGCCTTATCGCGTGCACGGAAGTAAACTGTATAGGTGCCGGGACGCTCTACAACCTCGCCCTTCGCATCCGTCTTATTATACTTGGTAAAGTCGAATACGAACGGATGATCCTTGTTGAAAATCTCTTTCTTGTAGGTGGAGCTCTCCTCGCCTTCCTTTTCGCCGTAAGTCGAGTTGCCCTGGAACTTGCAGGAATCGGAATCGTCGTCGGCAAGGATGTTATCGAAGGATATAATCGTGCGGGAGTTGTCCGCGTCGGTTATACGGAAGTACAGAGAGATAAGGTCGGTATCTTCCTCGTCCGTCGCGTAAGCATGATCCTTGTTGTCGACTACTTCGGGAACGTAGAAGGTAATCTTGCCGCCGAGGTCTTCGATGGCTTCCTCGTCTTCGCCGTTCTCGCCGAGCTTTTTAACGGTGAGACCCCAAGTCTCGGGAATGTTGTAGTCGTAGGTCTCTTTGAACACAGGCGCGACAAGGTCCTTGCACGTCATGTGGTAAACGCGGGGCGACGAGGTTTTGCCTGCGTCGTTGGTCGCGGTGTAGGTTACGGTGTAATCGCCCGTCTTGACGGGATAGAAGGTCATCGACTTGTCGTTATCGAATATAACGGCGTCCTCTTCTTCCTCGTAAGCATAGCCGTTGCGGTCGATCTTAACGTACTTTACGTCGTCGCCGTTCTCGTATTTTACGGTGATGTCTATCTGAACGTTCTCGTCGTAGCTGTCGGAAGCGGTCGCCTTGGGAAGCGTGACGGGACGGTTGATAGAGATATCGCTCGTTACACCCGAAATGCTGAGCGTGGGTGCGGAGTTAGATTCGGAAAGTGTGGCTTGGGAGTTAACGGTAAAGACTTTGTTAAAGTATTTAAGTCCGTTGGTGCCGCCCACTTTAGCGGAATAAGTGACGTAAATTTTGCCGTTCTTGTATGCCTCGAACTCATCGCCGGGAGCATAAACTTTTTCGGGATGATCGGAATCGTAAATTTCGATCTTAACGTCTTCGGCGGGAGCGTAGCTGCGAAGCATGCCGTTTTCGTCGTAGTACACTACATTAGCTTCGGGAAGAGTGAACTTGCCGCCCGTCTTGATGTAGGTAGGGATACTCGCACCGTCGTAATCGACCTTAAGGAAGAATTCCTTGTTGAGCGTTACTTTTACGAAAAAGCTCTTTTCGGCGCCGTTTTCATAGTCGCCGGACTCTGCAACGTAAGTGACCTTATAGTTACCTACCTGGAGCGCCTTAACGTTGTAGTTATCGCCTGACTCTTCGCCGACTTCGTCGCCGTTGGGAGCGGTAACCTTTACCGTTACGCCGGATTCCTTCGACTTCGGTACGGTAAACGTGGCGCCGTAGTCGCATTCCTTCGGAACGTTAAGTCCCTCGAAAAGAGACGCGGAAGCAGGCGTAAGGTTCTTATCCTCTTCTTCGGCGGAGGCTACAAAGGGCGCTCTGAAGCTGAAGCAGGAAAAGACGAGTGCGATACCGACAAGTGCAAGAAGCATTGTCAGTCCGAATTTCTTCAATTTAGCTGTCGTTTTCATTTAATCGACTTTCTCCTATTAGAAAGTATAAGTATACATATATTAAAACATATACCTTATGAGTATACGCTTATGCAAACCATTTGTCAAATGTTTTACGCCATTTGATTAAAATAGTTTGCACGCAATGCGCTCTTTTTTATTATGAGGAAAATGCGTCGCTCTTATGTATCCCCTTCTCGGATTATAGCGCTACCGCAATACCCGTTATAAAATAGGGCTACTTTTTGTTCAGCTTGTAAATGAGATTAAGCCCGCGAAGCGTGAGCGTGCGGTCCACCACGTCGATAATATCCACGCACTTATTGACTATGTCGGAAATGCCGCCCGTCGCAATGACTTTCGCCCCATCGATACCCGCCTCGGTTTTCAGCCGCTTTACCATTGACTCTATCATGCCGGAATAGCCGTAGATTATTCCCGACTGCATGTTGGTTATCGTTGTTCTGCCTATCGCCTTAGCGGGCGGAGTAAGCTCCACCTTGGGGAGCCGTGCCGCCGCGGACGAAAGCGATTCCGCCGCCGACTTCAGTCCGAACGAGATAGCACCGCCCAACAGCTCGCCACCCGCCCCAATCACGTTAAAGGTTGTAGCGGTGCCGCAGTCGATAACGACGCAGGGCGCGCCGTACAGCTTGTACGCGGCGACGCAGTTAACGACGCGGTCCGCGCCGAGCTCCTTGGGATTGTCGTACTTTATGTTAAGTCCGGTTTTCAATCCCGCGCCGACAATCATCGGCTTAAACCCGAAATACACCTCTATCATATGCTCGAAGGTGTAATTGAGGTTGGGATTGACGGAGCTAATCACCGCGCCCTCGATATCGCGAACGGAGACGTTTTTAAGCGACAACAGTTCCTTTATTAACAGCCAATATTCGTCGCCGGTCTTGTTTGTCGACGCCATACGGAGCGTGTCCACAAGCTCGTCATCCTTAAACACGCCCATTTTTATATTGGTATTGCCTATGTCGAAAACTATAATCATTTTATCCTCACGGCCGTTTATTGTCGGTAGCGCGTTCCGCCCCGTCGTTGTCCGAATGTTGTACCGGTTGCTCTTGTTCGCCGCTCAGCTCGCAGGAATAATCCGCCTGCGCCGCCTTTACAGCGTCGGTTTCGCCGCGCCTTTTGCCGCGCAAAACCACCTTGTCGAGCGTGAGCGAAACGGGCGGAGTGAGCACCGCCATGCACGCAAGCTCTATCGCGCCGTTAATCAGCATGACGGGAACGTACGTCATTGTCGTGTAGTCGCCGAACTCAAGCGACGGAAGTATCAGCACGAGCATGCCGACGACGAGCACCGTATTAAAAAGACTGCCCGTTACGGCGGCAATCGAGCAAGAAGCCACCCGCCCCACTTTCGATTTGGGCTTAGCGAGCTTTTCTATCAGTTTATATACTGCGAATGCACCGAGCGCGGCGAGTATTCGCGGAATTATCGCAATATACGGAGCGTCGATAAACGCAAACGATACGATGGACGACGGCATCAGATAGCTGTATGCTAAGCTGACGCAGCCGAACGCCAGTCCAACGAACGCAACCATGCCTATGGACAGCGTAGTTGCCGCGACCATCACCGGCAAAAAGAACACGAACGGGATAAACCCCGTGACCGCGCACAACGCGGTAAGCGTTGCCGCCAGCGTTATCGAACGCGTATTGATTTTCATGGCTCGCTCCTTCTGTTGGACTTTTCTCCGAAATAGCCCACAGCCGTTTTTTCTATGTACCATAGCTGAAATCCGATTTCTCGGTATCCCGCCGACATAACGCAATGTTATACCTTTATTATACCACCGATAAAAAGAGTACGCAAGCAAATAACACCCGTGTTAACTTTACTCTATCGGATAAATATTATACGCCGCTTTTTTAACTCCGAGCGACAGCGGAAAAATCCATACCGCAGAATGAACCTTTTTATGTTAATTCGCAAGAAAAAAATATTCATTCACACATCCCGAAAAACTCCATACACTGAAAGTAGATAGGCGCATATCCACACCAAAGAAAAACAAAGCGTAACGCCGACTGCCTCGCAATCGCACCGCGGGCGTGCGCGAGGCGACGGCGAAAGCTAAAAAATCTATAAAGGAGGACGAAACACCATGTTTAACGGTTGCGGAGGCTGCGACGACATTCTCCTGTTAATACTGCTCTGTTGCTGCTGCGGCGGTAACGATTGCGGCTGCAGGAAGGGCTGCGACTGCCAGGATATCTTACTTCTGTACATACTCATGAACTGCTGCGGCGGCAAAAACAAATGCTGCTAAACTACAATAGTCAGACAAAATAAAAAGGGTGGCGACCGCTACCCTTTTTATTAAGTAAAAAGTAATGGTGAAAAGTGAAGAGACGGCCGTGTTGCGGCATTAAGCCCCATCATTTCAAGGGAGCGCAACGGAGCTTAACAGCCCCTCACCGCCTAACGGCGGAGCTCCCCTTACACAGGGGAGCCTAAGATGAAGCCGCATAATTTGTTTGTGGTTACCACTTTGCGGCGGATCACCTAGGTTCCTCGACAGCTCGGAATGACGGACGGTAGTATAAAAGTTACAGCTTAAACCAAACATAAACGCAATTACTGCCGCCACACATCATTTCAACGGGAGCGTAACGGAGCTTACAACCCTTCACCGCCTAACGGCGGAGTTCCCCTTACACAGGGGAGCCTAAGATGAAGCCGCACTTTACAATTTGCTTTCCCACATAAATATGGCTCCCCCCTGCGGCACAAACCCGCACGCAATTTTGGCAATACGACAAAGCCCGAAGCAAACGCCTCGGGCTTTGTGTGTGTTGTTATGTTGGTTATTATATTAAGCCCTTAAGCTGATCGTTTAACTCGATAAGCTTTTCGCGCTTAACTTCTATCTCGGCAGAGTATTGACGGAAGAATTGCATCTCGCGTTCGGGAGGCTCTTGCTTGCTGACGAGCGCCTCTACAAGCGCGGCCATCGAACGTGTACGCTTGCTTTCGATCTCATGCATTTCTCTCTCGATAATCGAGATTTCCTTTGCCAAATCCTTTTTCAACGACATAATAGTTATCTCCTTTTTTTATTTTTGTTGCGACGAATTATTCTTCCGTCGGAGTTTCGGGTGTTTCTGTTGCGGGAGCTTCCTCCGCAGGGGCTTCGGCTGTCGGCGCTTCCGCCACGGGAGGCTCGCTCTCTTGGTGCGCGCCGTCACGCATCTTCGCGGCTTTGGCGCGAGTAGCCTCGACATGGGCACGGAGCCTCTCGGCGCGCGCTTCCTCGACCTTTGCCTTTTCCTCGAGCTTAGCGGCGCGTTCCTCGGGCGAGAGTGCGCGTTCCGCTTGAGCTTTCTTACGCGCAGCCTCGATACGTGCGCGGCGTTTCGCATCTGCGACGGACTTTTTGCCCTCCTCTGCCATCTTGGCGGCACGTACGG
>JAFLVE010000013.1:55683-88251 GCA_022511445.1 Clostridiales bacterium
GATGCGATAGTCGCTTCCACGGTCGCGCGGGTACGGATAGAAACGACGAGCTTCTCGGTGAGAATCTGGAACACGCCCTTCTTCCACAGGATGACGAGTACGAGTGCGATAAGCAGGATTGCGCCTACGGAAACAACAAGCGTTACCCACCAAGGCAGACCGGGCTTTTCGAATATCGAGAAGACGACGGTATAGAGTTCGAGCTTGGAGTAGTTGGCGCTTCCCGCTACCTCGGCGGTAAGCGTGTAGGTACCCGCTTTGGCCTTGAACAGTCTGTCAATCTGGTCGAAATTGTCGTAAACGATGTTGCCCTTGCTGTCGTAAATGATAACGTGAGCTTCACCGAACGTAGCCGAATAAAGAATGTGATCCTCGGTCTTGGTAAACTCGCCTTCCGTCCAAGCGTTAACGGACGGGGTGACGTCCCAAGTGTTGGTTTCCTGATGTACCGTGAATTGTATCGGGTTGGTCGAGATGCCGTAGTAGTTGCCGGTCTCTTTTTCCTCGACGTGCGCTACCAGGTAGTAGTTGCCCGCAGACAGGAGTTTAAGCAGCTTCTCGATCTCGGCGGTTACGCGGAAATCATCGTCGATAAAGAACTTTCCGAGACCATCGACCGGGTTGTTGCCGTTTTCGTCGTACGTGATTTCAAACCACATATCTTCGGCGTTATCAAGCTTAACCGACGGTCTCGCTCTCAGCCTGTTAACGTTCCTGTCAAAGGAGCTGTACTTCCACGAGCCGGGGTTAGGGACTATCGTCCAGATGGGGGTTGCCTTTTTGATATAGAAAGCGTCTTCGAGCTCAAATGAACCCTTTACGCTGTCTTTGCCGGTAAACTTGAGCGTTGCCCAGCCGACGTTGACGGCGTCGGAGGAAAGCGTATAGTCAATGTTCTCTTCGAGTACCTTCGTGTCAAACAGGGTAATCGTAGGGCTTACGTAGTTGTTGTTGTAGCCGTTATACTCGGTGGCGTTATCCTCGGGGAATTCCACCTTGATAATACCGTTTACAAGATCGTCTTCGGCTATCTCGTACTGCTTGACGGTAAACGTGAACGTATGCGTAAACTTGTAGTATCTTACGCCGATGTCGTCGGCTTTCTCGTTCTTCTGCCACCAGTGGTTGTGCTCGCCGGAAAGCGGCTCGTTGGCGGGAACGGTTACTTCGAGTCGGTAGTCGCCGGCCTTGAGGGTGTAGTTAAAGTTGAAAACGTAGCCCTCGCCCGCGATAGGATTGCTCGTATCGGGAGCAAGGTCGTTACCTACCATCATAACGCCGTAGAACTGCCTTATAGCAAACGACGTATCGTCGGAGTAAACGAGCGCGAACTGTCCGTTGTCAACCAAAACGTCGGTGCCTGCGTAGTAGTACGAGTAAATAACGGTGTCGCCGTGCTCCGCGCGGAAGAATTCGCCCTTAAGGTCGTCGGGATCGCCGAACGTCCAATCACCGAGCTTGGAGCCGCGAATTTCCTCACCGTCGTCGGTACGCAGACCGTTGGACATGGTGACAATCCACCATTCTTTTTCGATTACTATCTTGTTGCCTTCGACAAATACGCTGTTGTCTTTAACGACGTAGTTGCTGGGATTGAATGCAATCGTGACGACGGTCTTAATCTTGGAAACCTTACCGGACATGCCGACAAAGCCGTATTCGCCGTCCTCGTTGAAGCCCGCGGAAGCATTGGTTTGAGTCGACTCGACGGTGACGTCGCCGAGCGCCATTAATTCGGCAAGGGTCTTGCCGTAAGTCTTAAGGTTATATGCGCCGTTAATTACTATACTCAGCGGAACGCCGCGGTAACGCGCATATTTAGCGCCTTCCGCCGCGGTGGACGTGCCGTTAACGACATGGTCGCCGTTTTCGTCGGTAACGTCCTCGTCGATATATACGGCGTCCGAAATGAGATCCGTATACTTAACGTCCTCATCGCCGTCCAAACCGATTTGGAGCTGCCAGAGCTTGTTTGCGCTGTCACTTTGATCGTCGTCGAGATAGCCTGCATAGTCCGTAGCGGGAACGTTAATCTCGATACTCTTCATCACCAAGCCGGTGAGAATATGATTCTCTTCTTTAAGCGGATAGTTACTTTCGCCCTTAACCGTTACGGTGTAGGTGCCGCCGTTTACAAAGCCGTCTTCGGAAATGTTGTCGCCGACGGCGAATTCGAGCGACATGCTCGTGTTACGCTTCTCGTCAATCGGCTTGCCTTCGCCGTTATAAACGGGTACTGTTTCGGAATATATCGTTTGTCCGTCGACGTAGCTGTCGCCTGTGCCGGAAAGCTTAGCGCGGATATTCACGCTTTGATCCGTACCGTTGTAAGCAAAGTAGCTTGCAAGCACGTTGCCGTCAATGGTTTGCCAAGTGTTGCCGTTAAAGTATTCCCACGAAACGTCAGTTTCCTTGTCTGTGGAAGTGGACGCTACAATCTTATAAGTTACGCTGGCACTGCCCTGATAGTTTCCTATAAAGTTGATGGTAAGTATTGCGTAGCCCGCGTTTACCTGGCGGTCGTATGTAATCGTGTAGTCCTTGCCCTCTTCAAGCGTAACGGCGTCTTCGCCTTCGCCGAGCGTAACAACCGCTTTAGGCAAATGGGCCGAGCCGTCGTATACGTAGTAGAGGTTACCGTCTTCGTCAAGCAGTCCGCCGTCCTCTCCGTCCGCAACAGGCTTAATGTTAAGTCCGTTGGATACGCTGCTGTCGTCAAAATCCTGCGCCTTAACGACGACATGGAAAGCTGTGTAAACGGCCTTTATATTTCCTAAAATTCTACTTTTGGTATTATTATCTCTGCCTGTTTCACCTTTTTCGGGAGTAATTCGCACTTCGAAGGTATACACGCCGGCATCGGGCTGTCCTTTTTCGTGCGGTATCTGCATTTCGTAATGTTTGTCGGCTAATAATCTATTTCCTACCTCGTCGCGGACAAAGTCTTTTGTTCCATCGACGTACTGATTTATTTTAAAATCGGCGGTAATCTTAACCGGGAAATACTCGTCGCCGTAAGTGGTGGTCATGTAGTTATACACTGTGTCATCTGTTACGGTATTGTCGCCGATCGTAAACGTTTCCGTCTTTTCCTCACCCTGCTCATTCTGAAGGTGCACGGTATAAACAATTGCCGACGGAATAACCGCAACGCCGCCGACGTGAGTAGCGTCATTTTCGCTCTTTGAAATCACTACAAAGTGCTGTTCGGTTTTATCATTCTCATTAAGCACATAAGGAGCCGCCGTACCTGCCGAAATAACCGTGTCGCCCGTAAAATATTTATGCGGGTTGACGTAAACCAAAACACCGTCTTTATCGGTATAGGTGTCGGGAGCTTTGTCTTTATTCTCGCCGGTAACGGCTACGTACATACTGTTATTGACACCGTAACCTTTTGCGACGGTCCTACCGTTATCGATCATCGTCTCCGTGGTGTATAAATGAACGTTTGCGTCGTCGGTAAAGGCGCCGTCGATTTGAGGAGTGCGGTTATCACTTGCAGAAACTTCTAAGTCGGATGGATCGTCGTCCTCACTGGCATTTGAAAAATTGTCCCTTACTACGGGAGAGCCGGATAAAAACACTCTTGCGTACGAAGTGAGATACACGCCGCCGCCGTGGAGCGCCTTATTTCCGTAAATCTCGCCGCCGTACATTTTGAACTCGCCTTGAAGATTAAAACCGCCGCCCGAAGTTGCCGTATTATTGTACACCTCGCCGCCGTTCATTATAAGTGTGCCTGCAGCCGAATGATAGCCGTCGGACGTACCCCAATAAGATACGAATGCAGCGCCGCCGTGACCCGAGTTGGCGTTGACAAATTTACTTGTATCGAATTGACCTTTGTAAATTAAATCTATATTTTCTTGTGTGGCATCATCTACGGGATTCTCTACTCCATCATACTCGGGATTATCACTTCGGAGTGCGTAGACGTGGTTATCATGTATTTTACCGCCGTCTAATGTAAACGTAGCAATAAATACATTTAAAGCTCCACCCTTTCCCTCATAGTAAGTCGCTTGTGCTGCTCCGGCTTTTCTGACATCTTTATTACTCACTACGACCATATTATTATAGATTTCACCGGCAGTCATATTCGCATTGACGTACACACCGTCAACCAACTTACTGGCTGAATACCTGCGGACAGTCACAGCGCCGCCGTCTACGGTATTGCCTGTCGACGCGACCACGTTATCGTGCAAGGAGCCGCCGTCTATCGTTAACGTAGATACACCGGCATAGCCAAGCATATACACTGCGCCGCCTTCCCTGTTGGCGTAATTATTATTGATCTCGCCGTCGTTGCTGATTTTTACGTCGCCTTTCCAAAAAGCGCAAACACCGCCGCCGCCTGCGGTAGCTACCGATCCTACAGCACCGTTATGGTGAATGCTGCCGCCGGCTATATTTATAGCCAAGCCGTCCACGTCATAGCAGGCTACGCCGCCGCCGTTTGTCGCTTTGTTGTCATGTATTTCGCCGCCGTACATGTTGAATACGCCGGACTTAAACACGGCGACACCGCCGCCGTAAATACTAATGGCGGTTTCTTCACTGCTGTGGTTAGCAATGGTGCCGCCGTGCATATTAAATGTTCCGCCGTTAATTACGGCAGCGCCTATACCCATTATAATACGAGTTGTGGCTCCGGGTAAAGCGGTTACTTGTACTTGGTTATCCACCAAATTACCGCCGCTCAAATCAAACATACCGCCGTCTACCAAAACACCGCCGCCGAATACCATCGAACGAGAAACTTTTGTATATTCTGCGGAAGAACTGGCTACATTATCAACCTCTACACTTTCGGTAGTGTTGTTGTATCCGCCGGTAATCCTTCCGATCTTTTTGCTGTCCGTTACGGTAAGGTTGCCTTTTACATACAAGACATGACCGTCGGGCGTGGGAGAATCAAGCTTACGGTCGATATTGTGACCGTTAAGGTCGATCGTTATATTCGTAGCGGCAGGAATAAACAGTCTGCCGGCATTATAATAATCCTCGGTAAGACCGAAGCTTCCGTCTACCGCCTCCCAGTCTGCTTCGAGAACAAACTTTACATATGCGGTATTATCGGCAGCATACGCTTCCTTTGCCTTTTTTAAGTATTGAGTCCAACCTTTTTCGAAGTCCTTCTCATAATGCTCGATACCTTTGTCCATGCCGCTTTTGCCCAAATGGATTATAGCGATGGGATCCTTTACGGTCTCCGTTTCGTCCGCCAAGGCAGGAAGTGCAAAAATCACGGAAATAGCCGCAATGCACGCCATTACCGCAACAATCAAGATTGCAAGTATCGATCTCTTATGCACAATCTTTTCCATTAGTCTCTCCTTAAGTTCAACCATTTCGAAAAACGCATATAAAAAGAAAACGACATTTTCCTTTATATACTTATTCCACCGAAAATTATATCACACACTACACGCTATGTCAATGATTTTTAAAATATTTTTTCACCTGCGGAGGCGCACACACTCGCAAACCTTATAAAGTTAAGGCTTGCACATGGATAATAGTCGGCCGCGCTCCCCTCTAACTCTTACTTATCGAAAATCAAAAAAGGAAGCCTTTCGACTTCCTTAAATGACAGAATATTCGGAATATAATCAGTCCTGACGCTTTAAGAGCTCTTGCGCTTTTTTGAGTCTTAAACGTTTTTTGTCAATATCCTTGTTGTATTGACGGAAAAAATCTATTTCGCTTTTTGTAGGTTCTCTCATGCTGATAAGGCATTCCAAAAGCTGCGACATCGAACGCATACGTTTATCCTCAAGCTCTTCTATATCCACTTCGAGATTTGCGATTTCTCTTTGAAGCTCTTTCTTTAACGACATAATCTTTATCTCCTTTGGGTGGTATATTAAGGAAAATCACAAACACGGATTTGTTTTTTTCCGTATTTCACCTATTATATCACAGCGCCTGAAAACTGTCAACCTCTTTTAGTAAAAAATTACCGTTACAAAATAAGTCCGAAAATCCGTTCCGAGCTCTACCGCCGCACACCCTGTTGCAGTTTTGCTTTTTGTACCGTCTATACTTAATTCAAGCGCGTATTATCTATAATATAATCTGCGAGCTTATCCTCGGCGATGCGAATTTGACTCATGGAATCGCGGTCACGCACGGTGACGGTGCCGGTGGCTTCGGTGTCGAAGTCGACGGTCGCGCAGAACGGCGTACCTATCTCGTCCTGACGGCGGTAGCGCTTGCCTATCGAGCCGGGCAGATCGTACGTGCAGGAAATGCCGCGTTTTCTGAGCCCGCGATAGAGCGCGTCCGCGCGTTCGGCAAGTTGTTTTTGGAGCGGTAAAACCGCCGCCTTGTACGGCGCAATAGCGGGCGCAAAGTGCATAACGACGCGCGTTTCTTTTTCGAGCTGTTCCTCGTCGTAAGCGTCGCACAGCACGGCGAGCATGGCGCGCCCTACGCCGAGCGACGGCTCGATAACGTACGGAATGTACGTCTCGCCTGTGACAGGGTCGGTATAGTCGAGCTTTTCACCCGAATGCTCGGTATGCGTTTTAAGGTCGTAGTCGGTACGGTCGGCAATACCCCACAGCTCGCCCCACCCGAACGGGAACAGGTACTCGAAGTCGCTCGTCGCCTTCGAATAAAACGAAAGCTCGGCTTTATCGTGATCGCGGACGCGCAGGTTTTCCTTTTTCAGTCCGAGAGCAAGCAGGAAATTGTGGCAGTACTCCTTCCAATACTCGAACCACTTAAGGTCGTCGCCGGGCTTGCAGAAAAACTCCATTTCCATTTGCTCGAACTCGCGCAGACGGAAAATAAAGTTGCCGGGGGTTATCTCGTTGCGGAACGACTTGCCTATCTGACAGATTCCGAACGGAACACGCGCGCGCGCCGAGCGCGTCACGTTTTTAAAATTGACGAATATTCCCTGCGCGGTCTCGGGGCGCAGGTAGCACGTGGCGACCGAATCCTCGGTAACGCCTTGGAAAGTCTTGAACATGAGGTTAAACTTTTTGACCGCCGTAAAATCGGACTTGCCGCAGACCGGGCACGGAATCTTATGCTCAGCAACGAACGCCGACAGCGCTTCGTTATCCATGGAAGCTACGGGCACGTTAAGCTTGTGTTTGGCGGCGTACGCTTCGACAAGATCGTCGGCGCGGCAACGGCTTTTACACGCCTTGCAGTCCATGAGCGGATCGGAAAAACCGGCAAGATGGCCGGAGGCAACCCACACCTCGGGATTCATGAGAATGGCGCTGTCAAGCCCGAAGTTGTTTTCGGACTCGGTGACAAACTTCTGCCACCACGCCTTTTTAATATTGTTGTACAGCTCCACACCCACGGGACCGTAATCCCATGTGTTGGCGAATCCGCCGTAAATCTCGCTTCCCGCAAAGATTATTCCGCGCGACTTGCACAGCGCAACGAGCTTATCCATAGTAACTTTCATAGCGGCACCCTTCTTGTTTGGTTTTATACGATTATACTCCGAAGAGTAAAGGATTGTCAATTAAATAGTAATGCATAATAAAATCCGCGCGAAACGAAGAATCTCTACCGCAATGCCGCAAGCTATTTCAATAGTCCCTCTTACCTCTTCACTTCTTTTGCGGCGCTTCGGCGCACAAGAAAAGCCCTATCTTGCGATAGAGCTTGACTTTATTATTGTGCAGTTATGTTTTAGGGCATATCGACGGTGATTTTACCCGTCGATGTATCGAAGGTAATCTTGTATAAACCCGTGCTGTTTACGTAGAAGTCATTGTTTCTTTCGTACGCATAGGTGGTGTTTGCAAGCGAACAGGTACCGCTGCCGTCACTTGAGCCGCCGTTTCTTATCTTTACCCATGCCCCTGCAATAACGGTAATGGTGACGGAGTACTTGGTCGTCGAGCCTTCACGAATAAGCTCTACGCCGTTACCCCAGCCGCCGCCGATACCATCGCCGACAAGCCAGACGCCGCTGTTACCTATGCCTACTACTTCGGGACCTTGGATTACGGGGATTTCGGGCTTACCGGGATCCGCGTCCGCACCGTAAGCAACGTATATCCTCGACTTATCGAAGTCGACGAGGAAATGGAAGTAGCCGGTCTCTTTTATGCCGATATTGTCGCCGGAAACCGCTATGTAGTCGGTCATATCGAACGAGACAATGTTATTCAGCCAAACTTCCGAAACGGTAGCCGACCCCAAACGGTGGAATTTAACGTCGTCGCCCTTGGTAAGCTGAATTACAAGCTCGTACAGTCCACTGTCCGCCTGTTTTTCGAGCTTAAAGCCCTTGTTGGTAGTATCCCAGCTCGTATCCGAACCGAAAATGTTGCCCAAAAGATATCCGTTGCCCGCCGTCACTTCCTCGGCGCGTTTCGTAATTTCGGACTCCTCGATTTTGCGCGACGCGTAAATCGTCCAGTAAGAGTTTTCGTCGTATCTTTTAATGCGAATGGTAAACGTGCCGCCCACCGCTATTTCGATATACTTGTTGTTGTTGCCCGCCGGCTTTGCAACGCACGACGAAGAGGTCTGTATGGAAAGATTCGCCTCCGCTCCGTCCAGTACGATGTAAATTTTGTCGTCGGTTTCGAATTGCGCCTCGGTTATAACGTACTGTCCGGTGATTCCGTCGCGCATATCATCGTCGGTAATCGGAGCCTTGGTAAGCTCGACAAGCTCGCCGCTCTCGCCGACTTTGTACGCAGCGGACTTAGGCATGGGATTAAGCTCGCCGTCGAACGCGACCCAAACGCTGCTGCCGCCTTGCTTAATCTTCAGGTAGAAGGTAAAATCGCCGTCGACCTTGATTTGGAAGTTGTTGCCGTCGTACGCGCCGTAAGGCCAGGATCCTTCGTAATTGTTGTAGTTCCATTCGACGGAGGAATCGTCGGCACGGAAAATCTTTACGTGGTCTCCCTTGCTAAGAGTAACGGTAACCGCATACTGCACCAAAACGTCCGAGTCGTCGGAGGGATACACTTCGAATTTATATCCCGTCTCGGGAGAATACTTACCCTCGTCGCTTACCGTACCGTAAAGGTAGAACGACATGTCGCCGATCGGGTCATCCTCATCGCCCGGATTTCCGCTCTCGCCGCTACCCCACTGCGCATAAACGTCCTCGTCATTTGTAAAGAGCGTGGCAACGTTAATATACGCGCCGCTGTCCGTTTGACCTATCGTGTATCCCTTAAACGTAAGTCCTTCGGGATGCGTAGGCGCTTCGGGAAGCTCGGCAAGGCTACCGTAAATATTGGTGGTCAAGGTCTTTTGTGTTTCCTCGCCCCATGCTCCGCCGTTAGCGTGGAAGGTAACGGTGTATGTAGTGTCCTGATTGCCTTCGTCCCCTTGCCCTCCCGGGGTCTTGGGCGTCATGTTCCAAAACGCATAAACGGTAGTCGCTTCCGTATAGACGTAAGCAAGGTCGAGAAGAGGCGCCGTGTCCTTGACAAGCGTCCAGCCGCCGAAAGAATAATTGTGCGTCTCGGAGCTCTCGTGCGTGGGATTGGTGGTCGGGAACGCAGTAAGCTTTCCGTCCGCGCCTGTTTCGAGCGTTACGGGCACGGTCACCGAGTCGGCGTAGGACCCGCCGTTTGCGTCAAAGGTTACCGTTTGGACGGAGGTCCCGCCCGGAATCAAATCCTCAATACCGTCGGGCATTTCTTCGCACGCGGCAACACCGAGCGCGGCGGCAGAAACTACCGCGACCGCGATTGAGGCGAATTTAAACTTTTTCGTCATTAATTACTTTCCCCCAAAAAGATTTACAAGCAAATACAATCGAAAGACTCGATTACTTCGACAATCTTCCCCTGTTGATTTTGCTTATATTATAATTATAGCACAGTTCGAGCATTTGTCAACCCCAAAAGTTAAATTACGGCAAGCAAAAATACTGTTAAATCGGATACGGCAAGCGGATTTACAACAAAAACAGGCATAATTGTAGTGTTTTGCGTGCAAATAAACCTCAAATTGAAAGCACTTTTGATAAAATGCTTGAAAAAAAACCGAATATGTATTATAATACCGTTAACCAAATACAAAAAG
This sequence comes from Clostridiales bacterium, assembly GCA_022511445.1. Classification (GTDB taxonomy): domain Bacteria; phylum Bacillota; class Clostridia; order Christensenellales; family Pumilibacteraceae; genus Anaerocaecibacter. The sequence goes on from JAFLVE010000013.1 coordinate 65,719, forward strand.
AGGTATACAATGAATAACGATTACGTCATTTTCACCGACGCGTCCGCCGACGTTATGCTTGACATCTCCGGCAATAGCGACTTGCATTTTATCGAAATGCCGTGCGAGTCGGACGGCAATATTTATAACTGCACGGGAACGGACAGCGACGAAAAGATTAAACAGTTTTACGTGGATATCCGCTCGGGCAGCCTTCCCAAAACAACGCAGATAACCCCCTTCCGCTACGAGGAGATTTTTACCCCCTTCCTCGAAGATGGCAAGGACATTATTTGCCTCTGCCTGTCGAGCGGACTTTCCTCCACCTTCGAATCCTCCAAGCTTGCCGCGGAAAATCTTAACGCAAAGTACGAAAACGCCAAGCTTTACACCATAGACTCCATCGGAGCGACCGGCGCCATGAGCATACTTGTCGAGCGCATGCTCGCAAACCGCGACCGCGGTCTTACCGCAGCGGAAAACGCCGCCGACATCGAGGAATTTAAACACCACATTTACACCACGTGCTACGTCGAGGACCTCCACCACCTTAAGCGCGGCGGCAGAATAGGCGCAGCCGCGGCGGTTATCGGCTCGCTTCTCAATCTAAAGCCGATTATCCGCATCACGGAGGACGGCAGAATCGAGAGCACCGACAAGTGCCGCGGCGCAAAAAAAGCCGTACTGTATATCGTCGATAAATACAAGGAATTAGCCGACATGGACGATCCCACTCCTATTTACGTATGCGACGCCGACAATCAGGTAATGGCGGACTTTATGGAAGAGGAGCTTAAAAAGGTCAATCCCAACGTCGTAGTCCACCGCTCGAGACTGTCGCCTATAATCGGCACTCACCTCGGTCCCGAATCTACCCTTATCTCGTTCGTTAAAAAGAAATAATTATCGCAAACAATAACAGCGGTTTAGGTTTAACGCTAAGCCGCTGTTTTATTATGCAAGTAATTTATATGCGCTGTTATTCCGTCAGCTCAAATCCTCTTTTAGGCTTCTTTCGAAAAGCTGTTCCATAACGAGCCGAGGCTGAACGTTGTCGAGAATCATGGTATTTACAGCCGTGGTTATGGGCATATCCACGCCGAGCTTATCCGCTACGAGGGAAAGCGCGCGCGCGGTGTGAACACCCTCGGCCAATTTCTTGAACTTTTTACCGATCACGTAGTCCTCGCCCCACTCGCGGTTGTGGCTGAACTTAGAAAACAGCGTCGTTTCGTAATCGCCTAAGTGGCAAAGTCCGTACGCCGACATGGGGTTACCGCCGAGCTTACCTATTAGCCGTGCGACCTCCCTGCTTCCGCGCGCCATAAGCGCACCTTTAAGCGACGACAATTTCATTCCGTCGAGAACACCCGCGACAATGCCCATAATATTTTTTGCCGCCGCGCCTATCTCGGTGCCGATAACGTCGGAGCCGTAATAAAAACGAATGAGCGGGCTTTTAAAATAATCGACAATCGTTTCGGTCGTAGTGCGGACGTACGCGTCGATAAGCATGCAGTTGGGATTGCCTACGACAAATTCCTGAACGTGCCCTGGCCCCGCCCAGACCGCTATCTGCCAATCCTCTATGCCGAATTCGAGCGCGATCTCGGAAAGGCGTTTGCCGGTGCTTATCTCGATACCCTTCATGCAGGTAACTATGTACTTGCCTTTCAGGTCGACCTCCGCCGTTAGCGAGCGCATGCAGTCGCGGAAGTTTTGCGACGGCACCGAAACGATAATTATATCGGCATTCCCCGCGGCCTTTGCGAGGTTGTCGGTAAGCTTTATCGATTTAGGTAGCGTTAAATAATCGTTAGTATGCGTCATAACGAGCCGCTCGTAATCGAGCGCACCGGGCATTCCGTACAGAGTAACCTTGTGCCCGAGCTGATCGGCGTACCAAGCCTGGAACGACCCCCATCTGCCGCATCCTATAACGCCGACGTTGGCTTTACGGCGTGTATAATCCTTTGGTATCGAATATTGCAACATTTCCGTACCTTATTTTATAATATTTATTGCGCGGTGCCCCACTAAACCTTGGGAGAATAGTTGGGCGCCTCCTTGGTGATTGAAATATCGTGAGGATGCGATTCGATAAGCGCGGCGCTCGTAATCTTTACGAACTTGGCTTCCGTCCTCAGCTTCTGAATATTGGGCATACCGGTGTAGCCCATTCCCGCACGCAGACCGCCTATAAGCTGATACACCGTGTCGGACAGCGGTCCGCGGTAAGGCACCCTGCCCTCGACGCCCTCCGGCACGTACTTTTTGGTTCCTTCCTGAAAGTATCTGTCCTTACTGCCGAGCGGCATTGCGCCGAGCGAGCCCATTCCGCGGTAGGTTTTAAACGTTCTTCCCTGATAAATCTCAAGCTCGCCGGGTGTTTCGTTGGTGCCCGCAAACAGCGAGCCTATCATAACGGCGTGAGCGCCTGCGGCAATCGCCTTGGTTATGTCGCCGCTGTACTTAATTCCGCCGTCGCCGATTATCGTCTTGCCGTACTTGTCTGCAACCTCGGCGCAGTCCATAATAGCGGTTATCTGCGGAACGCCTATACCCGCAACGACGCGCGTCGTACAAATGGAGCCGGGACCTATACCTACCTTAACTACGTCGGCGCCCGCTTTATAAAGCGCCTCGGTCGCCGCCGCCGTTGCGACGTTACCCGCAATAACGGTAACCTTCGGGAATGCTTTTTTAACCTTTTCGACTGCGGCGATAACGTCCACGTTGTGACCGTGCGCCGTATCCACGACGAGGCAGTCGACGCGCGCGTCTACAAGCGCCTTTGCCCTATCCATATATCCTGCGCCGTTGCTTATCGCCGCACCGACGAGGAGTCTGCCGTTTTTGTCCTTGGCGGAATTAGGGTACTGAATGGCTTTTTCTATATCCTTAATTGTTATAAGTCCTTTAAGGTTACCGGACTTATCGACAATGGGGAGTTTTTCTATACGGTGCTTACCGAGTATCTTTTGCGCCTCCGCAAGAGTCGTGCCGACGGATGCGGTAACCAGGTTGTCGGAAGTCATCACGTTTGCGATAGGCTGTTCGAAGTCGGTTTCAAACCGCAGGTCGCGGTTAGTCAGGATACCTACAAGCTTACCCTTTTTTGTGATAGGTACGCCCGAAATCTTGTACTTACGCATAAGGTCGAGCGCTTCGGAAACCTTGCAGTCGGGCTCGAGGAAGAACGGATCGGTAATAACGCCGTGCTCGCTGCGTTTAACCTTGTCCACGTGCTCCGCCTGCGCGTCGATACTCATATTTTTATGTATAATACCTATACCGCCCTCGCGCGCAATGGCTATAGCAAGCCGCGATTCGGTAACCGTATCCATCGCCGCCGAAACGAGCGGGATATTGAGAGTGATGTCGTCACTCAGCTTCGTCGTTAAATCAACGTCCTTGGGCGTCACGTGCGATTCGCCCGGAATGAGTAACACGTCATCGAATGTGAGTCCGTCTTTTACGATTTTGTTCATAGTGTTTCTCCTTTTGTTTGACGAAATTAAGATTTGAAAATAGAAAGGTATCTATCCATAAGGATACTATACAATTCCGATATTAACTGGTTTTGCTGACCGTTGTATACGGTTTTTCTAAACTCCCACGACGGATAGTCGTCGCGAATTTTCTCGTCGACGGTACCGGGATAAGCATACACGTTGTAGTTCCAAAGCGTTTGCATACCCGCCATCTTTTCCGCAAACGAGCCAAGCTCCTGCAACCAATAAAGCTGATGCAGTCTTGCGTCCATGGTATCGGTCTGCGTAGTGGGGTCGTAATCGTAAGCGAGCTGAGCGTACTCGGTAAAAGTCCTGCCCACCCTGTTGTAAGTGTCGGTAAAACCGTTCTCGTTTATAAAAAGCGAAAACTCGGTGCCTTTAAGAATTTTATTGTACTTGGTGCGTACCGTGGTTTCGTCGAGCGAAACGCCGCTAAGGTCCAAAAGTCCGAGCTCGTAATCGAGGTATGCGTTTAGCTCACCGATAAAGTCTACGTACTGATCGATAAGAGTGCTGTCCTTTTGCACCGTACCCGTAAAGGTGTTAAGTCGCTCGACAATGTTAGTAAGCGGACGGTCGGAACGCCCGACGTTATATAAAAGCATATCGGTTGTGCCGAGCACCGCCCGCGCGCTGTAATTAAGCTTCATAATAGAGTGTCTGTAACTGTAAACGTACGGACGAAGCTGTAGGTACGGAACGCTTGCTATATTGGCGGAATTCCTTTTAGTAAACGTTTCCGCCGAAAGCGATATAAACGCATGGGTTAATCTTTCCAGCTTTTCGGCGTAGTACTTGGCGCCCGAAATCGATTTATCTTTAAGCTGCGCCCGCATAAGCTTATCGGAAAGAGTGATGCACACGTCAAGCGCCTCGATAAACTCCTCGTCGCCGACAAGCTCGCCCACGCTGTACAAATACCCGTAATTTTCTATCTCGGAGCTTATCTCCCAGCCTCTGTGTTCTCTCATTCGGGCGTTAATAAACCGCTCGCCGGACTCTAAAGCGCGGTCGTACATGCCGAGCTGATTGTAAACCTTCATTGCCGAAAACGGGAGCGCCACCGACAAAATGGAAATCAATAAAAAAACGACGGAGAGCGCAACGGCGGCTACCTTGATACCGAAACCTATCATATCGCCTATGCCGTCATCTTCGCTTTTTTCCGTCGCACTTTGGTTTTGCGCGTCGTTACGGATTGCCGACTTTTTGTCGTCACATCGCTCGCCCGCACTCTCGCTTTTTTTCTGAGCTCCGCATTCCGCTTCGGGCATGGCTTCGCACCCCTCCTCCGCGGCTCTGTCTTCGGCACGGCAATGCTGCTTCTCGGTCGAGTCGCTGTCAGAAGAAGTATCTCGCACGGAAACACCGCCGCTTTGCTCGGCGGTGAGCATATCCGTGTCCATCTTGCCGTCCGAATGTATCATTGCATTAGTATAACACAAAAAACAGCCACATACAAGCGTTTTTACGCTGTTTTTCAGGCTATTTCCCGTTATGAACAAAGCCCGATTAATCCGTCATCCTTCTTTTTTGGCAAGCACCTTTGCCGTTATCGGGTCGAGAAGCACTCCGCGGGAGCTGTCCGCCGTAATAAATTCCACGTGCCAGCACACACCGTCGCCCACCGGATTTTTTATTACCCTTGCTCGAATCTCGCCGTCGCCGTTTTTAATCTCGCCCTTCGCCGCCGCTATCGCCCTGTCGAACGGAATTATCCCCTCGGTCATAGACGAAAGTAGGTATTCCCGCCGCGTTCCGCCGATAATGACGCTCACCTTAAAGCTCGCGCACGTCGTCTCGAAGGGAAACTCCGCCGAGTACGACGCCGCAAACGGATGCGTAATAAGCGTGCCGCCGAATCGCTTTTCGTTGTCTCCGTCAGCAACGACCGCCTCGTAAGATATTACCGCGTCGACGTCGAACGCACTCTCGTCGATATTACTCAGCGTTATAAGCGTGTACGGCGTAAGCTCTCCCGCTATGCCGTCCCGCACGTAATCGATCTCGCGCACACCGGACACCGCGACAACGTTAAAATCGTTATCGCTTGCCGCATAGTAGCCGCTCCGCCGCTCGCTCACCCCGTCCATAGCCGTCGAGCACGAAGAAAGCAGAATAACCGTCGCGACGGTCATTAAAAAAGCAAAAAGCATACACAGTTTTTTCATATCAAATGTGTATGCTTTATTAATATGTCTTTATTCCAAACGGCTACGATTTTATCTTCATCAGCCGCACAATGGAAGCGCGTTCGTTTTCGTCGAGCTTCATCATGATAAACTTGATTGTTTCCTGAAGCTGCGGAATCATAACGTATTCGAGCGCGTTTACCCGCCTTCTGTTTTTTTCTATCTCGTCGGAGAGCATGTTGCACGTTTTTTCCACCTCGGCAAGGTGAAGGAGCTTATCCGCAAGCGACGTCAGTTTAAGTATCGCGTCGTCAAGCTCCGCGGGCACCGCGCCGAGCGCGTAAGGAAGCTCGATATTCCCAACCCGTTTGGTCTGCATAAACGGAACGTCCACTCCCATTACGTTTTTCGTACCAACCGTTATTTGCGCGGTGAGCGTGGGGAGCGCAATCGCCTGCGCCACGTTTAACGGCTCGCCCGAAGCGAGCGAAAAGCTTTTCAGCGCTTCGGCAATCTCGCCCTCTATCTCCTCGCGAAGGCGCTTGTTCTCCTTTACGAGAATGAGAAACTGTCGAATCATTTCGTCCGACTTGTCTTTTAACAGCTTGTGTCCGCGCTCCGCGGTTTTAAGTCTATCCTTTAACCGACGAAGCTCCATGCGCGTCGGGTTTACGTTCAGTCTTGCCATATTACTCGCCCAAAAACTCGTCGAGGTACTCGTCGCGGATTCGCTTCAACTCCGACCGCGGTAAAATTTTAAGAAGCTTCCAGCCGATATCGAGCGTTTCCTCTATCGACCTGTTTGTATCGAAGCCCTGATTGATATACTGCTTTTCGAACTCCTCGGCAAACGTAGCGTAAAGCTTGTCGGTGTCGGAGAGCGCCGCCTCGCCGAGAATGGCGCCGAGCTCCTTTGCGTCCTTGCCGCGCGCATACGCCGAAAAGAGCTGGTTCATTGTGTCGGCGTGATCCTTTCTGGTCTTGCCCTTGCCTATGCCCTTATCCTTAAGACGGGAAAGGGACGGCAAAACGTCGATAGGCGGATTCATACCCTTTTTGTAAAGGTCGCGGGAAAGAATTATCTGACCCTCGGTGATGTATCCCGTAAGGTCGGGGATAGGATGGGTCTTGTCGTCCTCCGGCATCGTAAGGATAGGTATAAGCGTTATCGAGCCTTTCTTGCCGCGAATACGCCCCGCGCGCTCGTAAATGGTTGCAAGGTCGGTGTAAAGATAGCCGGGGTATCCGCGCCTGCCGGGCACCTCTCGCCTTGCCGCCGATATCTCGCGGAGCGCCTCCGCATAGTTGGTTATATCGGTCATGATAACAAGCACGTGCATATCGCAGTCGAACGCGAGATATTCCGCCGCCGCCATAGCCATACGCGGCGTGTTTATGCGCTCGACGGCGGGGTCGTTTGCAAGGTTAAGGAACATAACCGTTCTGTCGATTGCGCCCGTCCGTCTGAAGTCGGAGATAAAAAAGTCGCTCTCCTCGTACGTGATACCCATTGCCGCAAAAACGACGGCAAACTTGTCGTTTGTGTTTTTAACCTGCGCCTGCCGCGCAATCTGCGCCGCAAGATTGGCGTGCGGAAGTCCCGATACCGAAAACACGGGCAGCTTCTGTCCGCGGACAAGAGTGTTAAGTCCGTCTATCGCGCTTATTCCCGTCTGAATAAACTCGTTGGGATAGTCGCGCGCGACGGGGTTCATGGGACTGCCGTTTATATCGAGGCTCTTTTCGGGAAGGAGCTCCGCGCCGCCGTCTATAGGGTTGCCCATGCCGTCGAAAACGCGGCCGAGCATGTCGTGCGAAACCTTAAGCTCTATCGCCTTGCCCGTAAAGCGCGCTTTTGCCGCCGCGATTTTAAGTCCGCGGCTGGGCGCAAAAAGCTGAACGAGCGCTTTGTCGCCGTCTACCTCGAGCACGCGACCGAGCCGCTCTCCGTCCGCTTGCGAAATTTTTACAAGCTCGTTGTACTTAACGCCCTCCACCTGCTCGACGAGCATAAGCGGGCCCACGACCTCTTTAATAGTGCGGTATTCTTTTTGCATCAGTCGCCCTCCTTTTTGAGTTCGGCAAGCTGTCTATTCATATCTTCATGCAATTCGTCGAGCTTGGCCATTTCCGCCTCGGGAACATACTTTGCCCTGCCTATCTGCTCGCGGCAAGGAAGCGCCAAAACGGAATCGACGTCAACGCCGCGGTCGAGCGCGCGTAGTGCGCCCGCATACCAGTCGACGATAAGCTTAAGCATCTTGTACTGCTTTTTAAGCGAGGTGTACGTGTCCACCTCGTGGAAGCTGTTTTGGTGCAGGTAATCCTCGCGCACCGATTTAGCCGCTTCCATCGTAAGCCTGTCTCTTGCGGATAACGCGTCCATACCGACGAGGCGAACTATCTCGTCGAGCTTGGCTTCTTCCTGCAACAGCTTACTTATTTCCGTTCTGTACGCGGGGAACTGCGGGTCGACGTTTTTGGCGAACCACTCCTCCAGTCTGTCGCTGTACAGCGAGTAGCTGACAAGCCAATCGATTGCGGGGAAATGCCGCTTGTATGCAAGCGCGCTCGAAAGCCCCCAGTACACCTTTATTATTCTGAGCGTGGCCTGACTGACAGGCTCCGACATATCGCCGCCGGGAGGAGAAACCGCGCCTATTGCGGTTACAGAGCCCACCCGCTCTCCGCTTCCGAGAAGCTTTACCGTACCTGCGCGCTCGTAGAACTCGGCAAGCCTGCTCGACAGATACGCGGGGTAACCTTCCTCGCCGGGCATCTCTTGAAGCCGACCGCTCATCTCGCGGAGCGCCTCCGCCCAACGCGATGTTGAGTCGGCCATAATAGCTACCGAATAGCCCATGTCTCTATAGTACTCGGCAATGGTTATACCCGTGTAAATGCTCGCCTCACGCGCCGCAACAGGCATATCCGAAGTGTTTGCAATAAGCACCGTGCGCTTCATAAGCGGCTGGTTGGTCTTGGGGTCGATTAGCTCGGGAAACTCGTTTAGAACGTCGGTCATCTCGTTGCCGCGCTCTCCGCAGCCGACGTAAACGATTATATCCGCGTCCGACCACTTTGCAAGCGCATGCTGCAATACCGTCTTACCCGAGCCGAACGGACCGGGAACTGCCGCCACGCCGCCGCGCGCTATGGGGAACAGCGTGTCCACCACGCGCTGACCGGTAATAAGCGGCTCCGCGGGTGCGAGCTTTTCCTTGTACGGCATTCCGCGGCGCACCGGCCAATACCTGACCATCGTAATATCCTGCTTTCCGCCATCGCCCTCGACTACCGCCACCGTTTCGTCTACGGTATAAGAGCCCGCGGAAATCTTCGTAATTTTACCCTCTATTCCAAACGGAACGGTTATTTTATGCTCGACAACCTCGTTCTCTTTGACCGTGCCTATTATGTCTCCGGCTGTAACCTTGTCGCCCTTTTTGACGGTAGGGACAAAATCCCATTTCTTTTTATGGTCGATAGCGGGCGCGCTTACGCCGCGGTCAATTCTATCGCCCGACATTTTGTAAAGCGATTCGAGCGGGCGCTGAATACCGTCGTAAATTCCGCCCATAAGTCCGGGTCCGAGCTCGACGGAAAGGGGCTTTTCGGTGGACTCCACCGGCTCGCCCGTGCCGAGCATGCTCGTTTCCTCGTAGACCTGTATACTCGCCTTATCGCCGCGAAGCTCTATAACCTCGCCGATAAGACCTTTTTCGGACACGCGAACGACATCGTACATCTTAACGTCTTTCATTCCGTCCGCTACGATAAGCGGTCCGCTTATTTTTATAATCTTACCCATATATTCTAACCTCGTGATTGAGCAGATATTAAATTGTTCGTCTGTCTAAGTGTATTGTGGTTACGGGTTTCCCCATAAATTTCTTTTCTCGTGATTGCGAAGATGTTATTACAATTTAGTCCGCAAACTTTTAGTCGTTAAAAATAATATCCACGCCGACGGCTTTTTCCACGTCGCGCTTTATGCCCGCCATGCCGAAGCCGTTGGAGCCCGTCGACGAAGGGATGCACAACACCGCAGGGTACGGCTGTTTTTTAAGCTTTTGCATAAGCTGTTCCATTTTTACGGCGTAGTTTTCGGTAACGAGGATTACGGCGTACTCGTCCGTTTTTGCAAGCTTCCTGAGTATGTCCGCCGCCTGATATTCGTCGTTTGCTTTGAACACCGCCGCACCTATCGCCGTAAACGCGGTAACGCTCTCGCTGTCGCCTATAACCGCGAATTTACCTATCTTTTCCATAACCTATCCTTACGCGTAGATATCGGGACGGCGCGCGTAAAACGCCTCGCGCGAGTCCGTCTTTATGCACACAAGCGCCGCTTTAATCGTTTTAAGCTCTATTCTTGCGCTCGTGTAGCGGTTGAGAAACGGCTTGTACGAGCTCATAGACGCCGCAAGCTCGTCCGTCATATAAAACAAATAGTCGTCCGATTCGCGCTCAAACGCGCCGAGCGCGGTAAAATCGCTCTTTTCGAGCCGCTCCGCCATATCGGCGTACGGCGTCGATCCGAAAATGAGCGCAAAGTTTTTGCCCGAGGCCGCTTCCGTCAGCTCGTCAAGCTTAATCGTGCCGCCCGGGATAAACTCGTTTTCGTTGAATATCTTAAGCCTGTACATTCTCGCCGCGGTCAGGATATTTATCATGTCGATCTGCGCGCGGAAGTATTTTTTAATCACAAGCGACGGACAGCTTAAAGCCGTTTTGTACATGGCGTTTGTGAGCGCCCTGTCGATATTCTGCGGCTTGCTCTCGCCCGCGGAATCGAGCGCTTCGAGCGCCGCCGTCATAATCTCGTCGCAGTCCTTGTAGTCGCCGTGCTTAATAGCGTCGACGTCGAGTCCCTCGATATCGTAGTATCCGTCCTTACCGATTTCCACAAACCGAGCTTTATATGCGAGCTTTACGTTGTTATAAACGAACTCGGCAAGGAGCGACCTTGCCGCCCTCTCGCTCTCGGATTCCGAAACGAACTCGATAAGCTTATTTGTTTCGGCGACGATAAAGCCGTCTATCGTTCCGTCCGGGGAATACGAAAATCCGTAGTCGGCGAGCATTTTAAGCCCGTCCTCCACGGTCTTGGCCTCAACCAAGCGGCGAAGCCTCTCTCCGTCCATCCTGCTTTTTAACTGCAAAGCAAGGGTGTTGTCGTAAATTCTCGTCGAAGCGTTCATAACCCCAAACTATGCACCGTTTCGGACACGGTGCGCGACTTTAATTCCTCTACTACGGCGTCTACCGACAAATCGCGGTCGTACTTTTTCCCGCGGAGAATTACCCCGCCCGAAAAATCTCCTTTCTCTTTAGACAGAGAAAGCTTTTTCTTGGTCGAGCTCGACAGCTTTTTGATAAACTCGGCGGTTATCCTTTTTGCGTCGGAAGCGGCTACGATTATCTCGTCGCCGTCCTCGCACTCGGATTCTATCAGCTTTTTATAAAGCGCGAGATAGTCCGCGTCCTTAAGCGAAAGAATAAGCTCCTTCACCTTGGCGTATACCTCGGTGACGCACTGCTGTTTGGCTTTAAGCGCCACCTTGCCCGCCTCTAATTCGCCGAGCTTTTTTCTACCGCTGTACGCGCGCTCCGCCGCCTCGTCCGCTTCCTTTCTGCGAGCGGTCCTTTCCTCTTCGAGCCTGGCACGAAGAGATTCCGCGGCTTCCTTGCTTTCCTCGGCGGCCTCGCTCGTCATAGCCTCCGCCGCTTTTTTTGCGTTGGCAAGAAGCTCGTCCGTCATTTTTTCCTTACCGACCATACTATGCATTAATTACGCCGAGAAGCGAAATGATGAATGCGAAAACCGCAAAAATCTCGACAAGAATAACCATAACGATTGCCTTACCGAAGATCTTTTCCTGTTTGCCGACGAGTCCCACGCAGCCGATAGCCACGTTGCCCTGCATAATGGCGGAGCCGAGTCCGACAAGCGCGACCGGGAAGCAGTATGCAAGAAGCACAAGTCCCTCCGCGTCGGTGAGCGGGGTCATATTACCGCTTAACGCGCCGAGCGAGTTAAGAAGCATGAAGCCTACGACAAAGCCGTAAAGACCCTGCGTGGACGGCAAAAGCTGAAGCGTCAGGCACGAGCCGAACTTGTTGGGCTGTTTGCCGAGAAGCGCGGCGGACGCCTGTCCCGCTCTGCCTACGCCGATAGCGGAGCCGATGCCCGAAACGAAAACCGCGATAGCGGCGCCGAGTATGGCGTAAAAGTTACCCATTTCCATTTTTATATTCTCCTTAAAAGATATTTTTACTTATTGTTTACTCGAACCTGATATACTTGGTCCGACTTCCGAGCGGCTCGAACAATCTTCCGCCGCCGTCATAGAACTTTCCGTAGAACTCGAGGAACTGCAACCTCGCGTTGTGGACGTACGCGCCGAGCACGCCGATGCCTATATTAAACGCGTGGAACACGACGAGCACGATTGCGCCGGGGATATATCCCGCGGGACCTATGCTTAGTATCATGCCGCCGAGTGTGTTAAATGCAAAGCCTATCGCGCACGAGGCAAGACCGAGACCGAACAGTCTGCAATACGACAGGATATCGGACAAAAGGTTTACAAGCCCGTACACTCCCGTAAGTCCGCCGAAGACTTTACCGAAAATCTTTTTATTCTTGCGTCCGCCGAAAATTATAATAAGCGCAAGCCCGATAATCGCAAGCACAATCGCCGCCGTCATAACGCCCTTGGGAACGTTATCGAAAAGCATAGTGCTCGCAAGGCAGCCGAGCGCGCCGAACAGAATAATAATGGAGCCGGCGTCGAATATTGCGGAGAACGGTTTACCCTCCATACACAGCCTTACGAATTTGATTATATAGCCCACTACGAGCTGAACGCAACCGAGAACAATACTTAGTATCAACAGCGTCATAGGTTCCTCGAGCGGGTTAAACCACAACGCAACCTTGTTCGCGCCGAAGTCTATTGCAAAATATCCGCCGAACAGCACGCCCCAGATAATGGCGGAAATACCGCCCATAGCGACGAGGAGTATTACGCTTTTTACTCCCTTATCGAACTTTTTGCTTAGCCCCGCAATTAGGCCCACGACCGCGAGAATAAGACCGTACGCGGCGTCGCCTATCATTATTCCGAAGAACAGGAAGTAGAAAATCGCCATAATCGGGTTGGGGTCGATTTCCCTGTATTTGGGCGGGCTGTAAAGATTTGTGATGCTCTCGTACGGCTCGACCACCTTGTTGCTTTGAACAAGCGTGGGCGGCTCGTCCTTTTCCTCGGGCGCAAGCAGCTGAATAAACGTGTTGGGGCAAACTTTTTTAATTTCCTCCACCGTCTTTTCGGCGTACGCCTCGGGCAGCCAGCCCTCGAGCACAAACGTGTCGTCCGTCTTTAAAAAACCGCCTTCCGCCTCGGCGCGTTCTATCTCGAGCCCGATAACGTCGTAAAGAATTTTTAATTCTTTAACGTACTTTTCGTAGCCGAGCGCCTTTTCGGTAATGTTAAAAATCTCCTTCTCCGTAGCTTCGCACTGCGCTTTTATATCCGATATTTTTTGCGCGGCGGTGCATTCGTCTCTGAAGGCGCACTTTTGATAGCCTATCGCGCCCAGCGCTTTATCGATTTCCGCCTCGTCCTCCGTGCGGCACACCACAGTAACCAAAGCGTTACCCGATGCGTTCACGTCGTACGCGCAGGTAAGCCCGTCGAGCGCTTTTTCCACGTTTCCCTTTTGGGACGATACGTACAGAGTAACGGATACCTTGCCGTGCGTTCCGAGCGTAGATAAAGTAAGCGGAGAACGGGAAAAAGGCGCATACTCCGCCGCTTTGTTCTTTAGCGCGGTCAAGCGCGATTCCGTTTCGACTAACTCGAATGAGATTTTTTCGAGAGTATCGCACACGGAAAGCAGGTCGTATTCCTTGGCGCGAACGTCCGAAAAATCGTCCTTTCCTATAAGCGTGCGTGCGTCCTTGTACTTTTCGCCCGAAAGCTCGTACGAATAAAAACCGTCCTCGTCCTTTTTGTGGGCAAGGAGCATATTCTGCATTGCGGAATGCCGCGCCTTTAAAAATCCGAGCGCAAAAACAATCTTGTCCTGTTTGCGCTTAAACTCCCTGTGATTAGAGGATTTTTCGCGGCACAGCTCAACAGGCACGTCGTCGGTAGATCTCACCTCGAACATGCCTTTTTCGGTCAGAACGTCGAGTATTTTATTTTGCTGTGCGCGCAGTCCGATAAGTCGGATGTGCGACATCAAGGCTATCGCCATTACTTACCCCCGAGCGACTTAAACAGTTCCTGTGCGCGCTTAAGTATTGCGCCTTGCTTTTTTTGTACGAGCGCCGCGCCGTCCTCTTCCGCCTTTTTTATAAGCGCCGCGCTTTCATTTTCCGCGCGCTTAACGGCGGACGAAATCGCCTCGTCGCGGTATGCGGCGTCGTCGCGGGAATACGCTTCGCGGAGCGTACGCTCATTAGCCGCGGCGTCAAGCTGAATAGCCTTTGCGGAGGATTCCGCCTGCTCTACAATACGCTTCGCCTCCGCCTCGGCGGAAAGAATTTCGTTAATCGCGGTTAGTAGCTCGCTGTCGAGCTCCTCGCGATCTTTATACACTGTTTGAGATTTAGCCATGCTTTTCCTCGTATGACGTTATCTTATTAACTCTGTTCGCGTGCCTGCCGCCCGCAAACTCGGTGGATATAAACTCGCCGACTATTTCAAGCGCCGTAGCTATATCGGTGTTGGACGCGCCGAGCGCAAGCACATTGGCGTTGTTGTGCTCGCGGCAAAGATGTCCCATAGCTTTCGAGGTGCAAAGCGCACATCTTACGCCTTTAACCTTGTTTGCCGCAATGCTCATGCCGACGCCCGTTTTGCATATCACTATGCCCTTGTCGGAGGGGTTTTCCGCAACCTTCTCGGCAACGGCAATTCCAAAGTCGGGATAGTCTACCGAATCGGTCGAATTCGTGCCCAAATCGCAAACCTTCACTCCGTCCGAAGTCAGCTTGTCAATTATAGCCTTTTTCAGTTCGAGACCGCCGTGGTCGCATGCTACATATATCATTGTGTTCGCTCCGTCTGTCGGTATTATTATGCCGTAAGTCTATTATATGCAATCACGGTCTGTTTCTTAATTAACGTCGAACGCCCTTTCCGTAACTGCGATTATATATTATAACACCTTTTTGCGATTTTGTCATTCTTTTTTATAAGATTTATGTAATATAAAAACGGGACGTTTACTTGCCGTTTCTTATTTTTTCGCAGAGTGCGTAAAGCGAATCGAAGCAAGCGCGCATTTGAGCGGCGCAATTCAGGTAGTCCTGGAGCGATCCGCCGTACGGGTCGGAAATGGGCGTTATTGCGCCGATATCCTCGAAGGTACAGATATTATTCACCTCGCCGCACTCTATTGCGTGGCGTTCGCTCATCGCTACCACAAGGTCGCTGTCGAGCGCCATTCCCGCGGTAAATATACGCGCTTTTTTTTGTGTATGGTTGACGCCTAAAAACGCAAGCGCTTTGTCGGCGTTTTCGCTTAACGTATCGCCGCGGCGAGCATAAAGTCCCGCGCTCGACACTGCGTAATCGGATAGCGCGCCCTTTTCTTTAAGGTACGCCTTAAACATAAACTCCGCCATTGGCGAGCGGCAGGTATTGCCCGTGCAAACAAATATAACGCCGAACTTCTTTTTCTTTTCCGCCATAACCACCACTCTATATTATTTGACCGTTGCTCACCTTGATAAGCCTTGCGATAAGCGACGCGCCTATACCCTCCGACTTGACGCCTTCCGCGATAACTGCGTCGTAGTGCTCGGACTCGGCGCTTCGAAGCGCGGCAAAAAGGTTGTGCGCGTATTCCTCGTAGTTTTTCCCGACGGTGATTGTTTTACGGTCGCCGAACGCCGCTTTGCTCCCGTCGAGGCACATTATAACCGGTCTTTTCCCCTCCGCTTTTATCTCGTCGTACTTAGCGCATATAGTGCCCGTCATTCCCTCGTAATACGCCGAGAAAAGGACTTCTATCTCGGGCAGGCGCACGGCGGGTTTTTCTCGCTTTACCTGCATCTTGCCTATTACCGCTTCTATCGCCGCCAGCGACGTTCCGCCGCCGCGGATAACGGTGGGCGGCTCGGTGCGGACGTCGATAATAGTCGATTCTATTCCTATCTCCGACTGCCCGCCGTCGAGTATGAATTCTATCTTGCCGTCGAGGTCCTCTTTGACGTGCGCGGCGAGCGTGGAGCTTGCCTTGTCAGCGGTGTTTGCGCTCGGCACCACCACCGGCTTTCCGGTAAGCTCGATTAATTTAATCGCGATTTCGTTATCGGGTATACGCACGGCGACCGTGTCGGAGCCCGCCGTTACGATATCGGGTATGCAGGGCGCCCTGTCGAGCAAAAGCGTAAGAGCGCCCGGCATGAATTTATCTATAAGAAGTCTCGCCTTGTCGGGAATATTAACCGCAACCGTGTCGATTTCGCTCTTTTTGGCGACCGCGACGATCAGAGGCTTGTCGAGCGGGCGACGCTTTACCTCGTACACCTTTTTTACCGCCTGTTCGTCCGTTGCTACCGCGCCGAGCGCGTACACCGTTTCGGTGGGGAACGCGACGAGCGCACCCGTTTTAAGACGGGAAGCGCAACGCAGAATGTTTACCGTAGTTGGCTCGAGAATTTGTGTATTCACAGTTTTTCTCCGTAGCGCGCCTATAAAAATTTTTCGGGCGCGCGTTTGTACCGTTTAATTTTATCACAATCCGATAATAATTACAAGCATGAAGACGGTATTCGCAAAATTTATAGACGGAACTCTCGGCTTTATGCTGATGTATTTTGCCGCTTTTGCGGTGCTATGCTACTTTGTACCCAAGTCGTTTGCCGCGCTGACCGCCCTTTCGTTCTGCTCCGCCCTCTTTTTGATATTCGGTTTTAAGGAGCGCGTCAACGGGAGCAAAACTAAGCTTTCCAAAAACGCAAGCGAAATGTTTTTTAACTTCATGTTCGAGGGAAACGGCGCACCCGCAAAGCTGCTTAAAAACGGACTCAGTCAAAAAGGCATATCGTCCTCCGTTCGCGGCGGAGCGTTGTACGCGGCGGGAACGGCCGCCTATTTTCACTTTTCCGAGCCGCCGTCTCAGTCGGATATCGCAAGAGATATAGCCAAAGCCAAGCGGTACGGCTGCAAAAAGCTGCTCGTTTTTTCGGAGATTGCAAAGCCATTCCCGCAGATTGACGGTTACGAGATAACGCCAGTTACGGGCGACGACGTATATAAGCTGTTTTGCTCGCTCGACTGTCTGCCCAAGCGACGGTTTGAAAAAAAGCAAAAACGCCGCTTCGCCGCACTCGCCTCCGCTTTGTCCAAGGACAAGCTTCCGAGATACTTTTTGCTCGCGGCGGGACTTGCCGCCGTCGCGGTTTTCACGAGGTCAATCATATGCGCCGTGTGCGCCGCCGTCGCCGCGGCGCTGTTTGTAGGCTCAATCATATTCGGCGCGGTAAAAGCAAAAAAGCGCAGTGCAACCTAACGCACCGCGCTTTAATACTATTCTTTTTGCTTTACGGCGTTTATCCTAAACGCAAGCGCTATCATACCCGCCTCGCCGAGAAGCCTGTTTGCGGCGTTTATAATCTTAAACGCATTTTCGCTTTTGTTTTTTATAACCTCGGCTTTAGTCGCGCCGCCGACGACTTCGCTTATAGCTCGAGCGATTTTTTCCCGAGCCGTTTCAACGCACTCGTCGCGGCTTTTCCCTATAAGGTTTTTTATCGCGTTTTCCGCGACCCATTCGGACACCTCGACGGTCGCGGCGTAATCGAAGTCGCCCTCTCCGTCCGAAAAAGAGACGGTCGCCGTCGTGCCGACGCTAATCGGCGCACCGTCGAAAACCGCATAGGTATATCCCCAAAGTACGGGAACTCGCCGCGGTTTATCCGTGCGCGCCGCGCCGAAATAGACAAGCTCGTCCTTTTTGTATTTGTATATCAAAACGAGCGAGTTTTCCTTAACCTTGACAAGCCTAAACATATTCGGTAACCGTTACTCGCCGTCCGCGATTTCTTCATCCACGACCTTTTCGGGGCTATCGGTTTCGACCTCGGGAGAATCCGTTGTATCGCCCGTATTTTCGGAGCTCATCTCGTCGGACGCGTTTTCGCTTTTCGTTTTTTCCGCTTGCTCCTTTTTGGCGAGCTCTTCCTCGATTTTTTTCATTTCGATTTCGTTGTTGATTTTCGTCATGGAAAAACCGCGACCGTCAGCTTTGAGCGCGATAAAAACCATCAAGGTAAAAACGGCAAGACCGAGCGCGATAAACCCTATCGAGCCGTTGAATATCGTGGGATCGATAAACGTGGCGATAAGCGCCGCGACAAACAATCCCATAGTGACAAGCGCTATTATGGCAAGCACTCTTGCAGTTCTGTCTTTCATTTTATCCTTTTGCAAATCCCTCTTACACAAGCAAGAGGGATTAAACGAGTAATAGTTAAGATATATGTTATCTTAAAAACACCGCAGTAATGCGATAATATATAAACGAATTAGAAGCGAGCAGTACAAGGCGCACGAGGCGATTGTGAGGAAGTATAGTTAGACCTAAATAGCCGAACAATCGTCCGAAGCGCAACACAGTAATGCGATAATATGTAAACGAATTAGAAGCGAGCAGTACAAGGCGCGCGAGGCGATTGCGAGGGAGTTTAGTTAGACCTAAATGACCGAGCAATCGTCCGAAGCGCAACGCAGTAATGCGAAGCTTATAAATCGTTTAGGCAGGCGATGCCGGGAAGGACCTTCCCTTCGAACAGCTCCAGCGAAGCGCCGCCGCCCGTCGAGATGTGCGTAATCTTATCCGCAAAGCCGAGCTGGGTGCATGCCGCCGCGGAGTCGCCGCCGCCTACGATAGTGGTTGCGCCTTTGGCGTCCGCGAGGGCTTGAGCTACCGCAATGGTACCCGCCGCGAGCGTAGGATTCTCGAAGACACCCATCGGGCCGTTCCAAATAACGGTCTTTGCCTGTTTAACCTTGTCGGCAAACAGCTTGCGCGTCTTCTCGCCGATGTCGAGTCCCATCATGTCCGCGGGAATCTCCATGGACGGAACGATTTTCGTCTCGACCTTGGCGTCGATAGGATCGGGGAAGTCTTTCGTAATAACGGTATCGATCGGGAGAAGAAGCTCCTTACCCGCCGCCTTGGCTTTGGCAATCATATCCTTGCAGTAGTCGATTTTCTCGTCGTCGACGAGCGAGGTGCCCACCGAGCCGCCCTGCGCCTTGAGGAAGGTGTAAGCCATACCGCCGCCGATAATGAGCGTGTCGCACTTTTCGAGAAGGTTGCTGATAACGTTGAGCTTATCCGCGACCTTGGCGCCGCCTAAGATAGCGACGAACGGATGCACGGGGTGCTCGAGCGAGTCCGCCATAACGGTGAGCTCTTTTTCGATAAGGAAGCCGCAGACCGCGGTCTTTACAAGCCCGTATTCGACGATAGCGGCTGTGGAGGCGTGGGAACGGTGCGCCGTTCCGAACGCGTCGTTAACATACACGTCGCAGTAGGAAGCGAGCTTTTTGCAGAACTCAAGGTCCTTGCCCTCTTCCTCCCAATGGAAGCGAAGGTTTTCCAAAAGAACGCACTCGCCGGGTTTAAGCGCGGCGACCTTGGCGGCGGCGTCGGGTCCGACTACGTCGGAAGCGAAAGTTACCTTGCCGCCGAGAAGCTCGTTAAGGCGTTTTGCAACGGGCGCGAGCGTGAGCTTTTTGGGCTCGTCCTTTTTGGCTTTTTCTATCAAGGCTTCGGCGGTGGTCTCGCCCGCTTCTACCTTTTTCTTATCCTTTTTGTTAAGCTTGACCTCGGCGGAGAAAATGGAATGCGGCTTGCCCATGTGCGAGCAGAGCACGACCTTTGCGTTATGCTCCAAGAGGTATTTAATCGTAGGCAGAGCGCCCACTATTCTGTTTTCGTCGGTGATGACTCCGTCCTTCATGGGAACGTTAAAGTCGCAACGAACAAGCACGCGCTTTCCGTTAACGTCTACGTCGCGAATGGTCTTTTTGTTCATGGTTATATAACTCCTTTAAGGTTGATTACGTTAAAAATTTATTTTACGCGCGAGTATGCGCCGTTAAGATAGTCAAAGCTGCCCTGCACCTGCGCAAAATCGGCATAGCAGTCGCTCGGCGAAGCGATAAGCACGGGCGAAAGTATCTTGCGGCGAGCAAGGTCCGCAAAGAGCTTTTCGAAATTGAATTTGCCCCTGCCAGGTAAGCACCAAGCGCCCTTTGCCATATCCGTAACGCCGATATGACTTATGCGCTGAGGCGGACAAACGTCAAAAAACTCGCGGATATCGTAACCCGCAAGCTCTGCGTTATACATATCGAAGCACGCGCAAAGCCTAGGGCAAAGCGCGAGAAGCTTTTCGAAATAATCGGGCGTAGAGGCAAACGACCAGCGCATATTTTTAAGCGACAGCGTAACGCCGTAGGTTGCCGCCATGTCTATAAGCTGATTGTACCGCTGCGCGATTTTTTGAAAATCGAAATCCTTTACGGCGGCAAGGTTTGCCTGACCGCGGAACGTGTAATATTTTGCGCCGAGCGCACTGCAAGCGTAAAGCACTTTTTTGAAAATCATTTCAGCGTCGGAGCGCACACGGAGCGACGGCGAAAAAAGCTGCGGCTCGAACTGAATGGACAGCGGCGAAACCGCGACTACACTCATACTGCCGCGAAGCGCGGCAAGACCGTCGACGTACTGTTTTTCATATTCCGAAAAAGTCTGGAGATAAAACTCGGTCGTGTCGATACGCATGCCGCGCATCAACTCGAACATATTTTCCGGTGCTATTGTATTAAAGAATGTAGATGTCGAAATCCCTATCTTCATATGCCTTTATTATACCACATACCGTTCGGAATGTCAAACATATATCCGTCCAATCTCATCCTATAATCGCCCGCAAAAAAACGACCGATCAAACAAATAACTCACAAGAAACTTTTCGCTCTTTATTACTACTTACTCATTCGGCGCTCGCACCGCTTAGGTATCTCCGATGGATTTGGCAAACGCACTTTTTTTATACTGCGCCCGACAAGCGGAATGTACTTATTCAAAACGGTAAGGAACAGCGGAATAAGTATAAAATTCGCGCCCAGCCACGCCGCGCTGTTACACGCACACACCCAGTTAAAGTCGTGCAGGTTAATCGCGATTAAGGCGACCAAAACGCGCATCGCCACCTCTACGACGGCGGAGAGCAACGTCACCGCGCCCCGTCCCATGCCCTGAAGCGCGCCGCGGCAGGAACACAACGACGCAAGCAAAACGTAAAAACCGCCGTTAAACACGAGATATGTAAGCGAATAGGAGACGAGATTTTCGTTAAAGTCGTCGTCGGAAATAAACAGCCTTAAAAACGGTCGGTGAAGCGCAATGACAAGCAAGCCGAGCCCTATCGACAGCGCAAATGCAAACAGGATAATCTGCCGCATTCCCTTTTTTATTCTGTCGTACCGCCTTGCGCCGTAGTTCTGACCGACGAAGGTCGAAACGGCAGAGCCTATACTGTTAATCGCGGAGCACGCAATGGCGTCTATCTTAGTCGCGGCGACGTAGCCTGCGTTCATCTCCGCATTTTGCATGGAGTTGAGCGCGGTCTGACCGAATATCATTCCAATCGAAACGACCGACATCTGAAGCGCCATCGGAATCCCCAGCCTCAGATGGGAAGCGTAGCTCTTTATCGGCACGTTAAAATTTCTAAGCTTAATGCGAAGCACGGGATAACGAATCCACATATACACAAACGTCAGCACGGCGGAAATGCCCTGAGATAGCAAGGTCGCAACGGCGGCGCCCTGAACGCCCATTCCGAGCACGAGAATAAACATTGCGTCGAGCCCCGCGTTCAGAAAGCTCGAAAATATCAAAAAGTACAACGGCACTACAGAATCGCCTATCGCGCGCAAGGTCGACGCAAACTCGTTGTAGAACGCGGAAAACAGCATGCCCGAAAAAATCGTCGTAATGTAAGTCTCCGCGTACGGCATAAGCTCGGGGAGTGTGTTCATCGCTTCAAGGAGCGGCCGCGCCGCAAACACGGCTATTACCGTCAGCACGGAAATAATAAGAAGCGTAAGCATGATACCCGTCGCGAACGAATTGCGCATGCCCTCCTCGTCGCGCGCGCCGCGGCGCTGGCTTGTTTTTATGGAAAAGCCTTGACACAGCCCGCTCACAAACCCCATTATGAGGAAGGAAATTCCGCCCGTCGACCCAACACCCGCAAGCGCGTTACTGCCGAGCGTCTGCCCGACGATAACCGTGTCGACCATGGAATACATCTGCTGAAACAGGTTACCGATTAAAAGCGGCACCATAAATACGAGCGCCTTTTTCAGCGGGTGCCCGACGGTCAAATCCATGGCCTTGTTTTTACGAGTTAAAAACGACGGGAGTGCCATACGTTCGTATTATAGCGCAACAAGTAACACTCTACAAACGTTTTAATACAGATAATCGAAAAAAATTTACTTGCACTCCGACCCGAAACGTGCTACACTTTAATTATGAATAATCTCGAGCTTATGCGCCTAAGTGATAACGACGAGGACGACGCTTTCGAACAGGAAGACTTCGATCAGCGCCCTAAGTCCGACAAAGAACGCTACGACGAATTTTACGACGACGTAAAACAGCCGTCGCGGTTTATTAAAGAAGATTGGTAACAAACCAACTATCGGACGAAGTGCAAGCCGAATAATCTCGTCCTTAAAATCGATAGGATTCTTCGCTTCGCTCAGAATGACAAGGGGGCGTAGGACGATACTTTTTGTCATCCTGAGGCTTTGCCGAAGGATCTCGTCCTTAAATCGATAGGATTCTTCGCTCTGCTC
>JAFLVE010000047.1 GCA_022511445.1 Clostridiales bacterium
GATTTATTGGGGCTGTACGAGGTTTCCGCAGAGGAAATTACGGAAATTCTCGACACGGCGGAGTCGTTCAAAAGGGCTGTCAACGGCGGCAATAAGAGTTTTGATTTGTTAAGGGGCAAAACTCTTATAACGCTTTTCTACGAAAACAGCACACGCACGCGCACTTCGTTCGAGCTCGCGGGCAAATACCTCGGGCTGACCGAGGTGAACATTTCCGCCGCGTCAAGCTCCGTGCAAAAGGGCGAATCGCTTATAGACACGGGCAAGACGCTTCAGGCGCTCAAGGCCGACTTCATAGCCATGCGCCATCCCATGGGCGGCGCGCCCTATCTGCTTGCCAAGACGGTGGACTGTTCGATACTCAACGGCGGCGACGGCATGAACGAGCACCCCACGCAGGCGCTTTTGGACATGCTCACCCTGCGCGAGACGTTCGGCTCCCTGCGCGGACTGAAGATAGCCATTTTGGGCGACATCAAGCACAGCAGAGTAGCCAAGTCAAACCTCTTCGGCTTGACGAAGATGGGCGCGGAGGTCTGGGTTTACGCACCCAAAACGCTTCTTCCCAAGGGCTTTGAAGAGCTGGGAGCGCACATCGCCTCCTCGCGCGAGGAGTGCGTGGAGGGCGCGCACGGCGTCATGGGCTTGAGAATACAGCTCGAGCGGCAGTCGGGCGGATTGTTCCCCTCCTTGAGCGAATACTCG
>JAFLVE010000048.1 GCA_022511445.1 Clostridiales bacterium
TTTGCAACGGTGACGCAAAGGTTTTGCGCAAGCTGTACGTCGAGCTTACCGGCAGAAACGAAATGGTGCGTCTTTCTACGCTCGGCGGCTGGAACAGCAAATATTACGCCTATTCGCAGGAAGAGGCGAAACAGGTTATACTCGATTACGAAAAGTACGACGTTCCGCTCGACAACATGGTCATAGACACCGATTGGCGGTCGTGCGAGAACGGCTGGGGCTACGACATAAATACCAAGCTCTTCCCCGACATGAAGGAGTTTTTGGACTTTGCGCACAGCCACGGCGTGGAGATAATGTTCAACGACCACCCCGAGCCGCAGAACGGCAGTCACGTGTTTGCAAAGGAAGAGATTGCGTACCGTGAAAGCCATTTGCAAGAGCTTTTGAAAATGGGCGTAGACGTGTGGTGGTACGACCGAAATTGGTCGACGCACCTCATTTCGCCGACCGAAAATGTTTATTGGGAAACGTTCGGGCTCTATCTTTTTTACGACATTACAAAGCACTGCTGGCAGGGCGTTGCAAACGATAAAGAGATTTACAGACGTCCCGTCGTCATGGGCAACGTAGTAAACGTCAAGAACGGCAGCTACAAGAGTATTACCGATTCCGCGTCGCACAGATACAGTATTCAATGGACGGGCGATATTTTGTGCGGAGCCGATTCTCTGTCGCAAGAGGTGGAAAATCTTGTAAAGTG
>JAFLVE010000049.1 GCA_022511445.1 Clostridiales bacterium
TCTGTCATGCCTTCCTCCCAGCAAGCGGCAAATGCGCAAAGAGGCCGAACGCGTCGGCCTCTTTGTCTCTTTCCAATCGGTTGCGGCGCGATTATGAATTCAGCCCCGCCCCGCGCAAAAACGCGGTGTAGCCCTTATACGCCTCGTACAGGTCGACCTTGCTGACGGCCTCCCACGGCGCGTGCATCGAGAGCACCGGGATGCCCGAGTCGATGACGTTCATGCCCTGCAGCGCGCAGACGTAGGCGATCGTGCCGCCGCCGCCCGCGTCGACCCGGCCCAGCTCGGCCATCTGGAAGGTGACGCCCGCCTCGTCCATCAGGCGGCGCACCTGCGCGATGAACTCCGCGTTCGCGTCGTTGGAGCCGGACTTGCCGCGCACGCCGGTGTACTTGTTGAAGCTCAGACCGCCGCCGAGGTAGGCGGAGTTCTTCTTGTCATAGACGCCGGAGAAGGACGGGTCAAAGCCCGCGCTCACGTCGCTGGAGAGCATGAGGCTGTTTGCCAGCGCGCGGCGCACGCCCAACTCGCTGTACGCGCCGGTACAGGCGTACAGCTCGGCGACGGTGTTTTCAAAGTACTTCGCTTCCATGCCCGTGGCGCCGACGCTGCCGATCTCCTCCTTATCGGTGAGCACGCAGCACAGCGTGCGCGCGGGCACGCCCTCGTAGTCGCACACAGCCACCAGCGAGGGGTAC
>JAFLVE010000050.1 GCA_022511445.1 Clostridiales bacterium
ATGCGCTCGATCCCAAGCAAAGGCGGTAAGTTATGGGTATTCTCAATCGTAACAACAAAACGGAAGAGGGGGCAAAGTCCTCCAAGCATTACCTAACGGGCAAGGAAATCCGCCAGATCGCCAAAGAAAACGCCAAGATCACCAAGAAGCTCGAAAAGGCGAAAAAGCGCAGAGTTCCCGAATCGGAATATATGTCGCAGATGAAAGACGACAACAATATTCTCGAAATCGAGAATCTGCATTCCTATTTCTTCACCGACCAGGGCGTTGTCAAAGCGGTCAACGGCGTCACCATCAACGTGCCCGCAAACGCAACCGTCGGCGTCGTCGGCGAGTCGGGCTGCGGCAAGAGCGTTACCTCGATGTCCGTCATGCGCCTTTTGCAGGGTCCTTCGGGTCAGATCGTCGAGGGGTCTATCCGCTTCAAGGCGTACGACTATAAGCGCGACGAAAAGGGGAATTTTATCCCCGTCTATGAAAAGGACGAGGCGGGCAAGGTCATCATGGAGCCCGCGCTCGATAAAAAGGGCAACCCCTTAACGGATAAAGAGGGGAGAGAGATTCTTCGCCCCAAGCAGGTGATGGACGCAGACGGCATCGGCGTTTACGAAAAGGAAGAAAAGGTCTTTGAGATCGCCAAGATGCCCATCAACGAAATGTACCGTTTGCGCGGCAGACAGATGTCGATGGTCTTT
>JAFLVE010000051.1 GCA_022511445.1 Clostridiales bacterium
TCTCCAAATCAACCCCGCTACTACTTCTTCCACTTTACGTATTCCTTTACGCCCTTGACAAACCTGTTTAAGCCGTCCTCAAGCCTATTGCGGTTGCATGCGGTATTGAGGCGGACGAAAGTTTTGCCGTTGCCCCTGAATATACTTCCCGCGGACAGAATGAGGCCCGTTTCCTTCTTTAAAAACGCACACAGCTCGTCCGTATCGGCAGTAAACGCACTGCAGTCAATCCACGCCACGTATGTCGAATTTGAGGGGACGGGGCGGGCTTTAGGAAGATTTTTGCTTAAATATTCGCATACGAATTTTCTGTTTTCCGTGATGTAAGCCATAAGCCCGTCAAGCCACTCCTCGCCCTCGTTGAAGGCGGCAATGACCGAGTCTATTGCAAAGCAGTTGGGCTCGGCAACCTCGTCGCTGTTGAGTCCCCTTACCACCCTTTCGCGGAGGGACTTGTTTGGAATAATTACCGCCGCGGATTGCAGGCCCGCAATGTTGAAGGTCTTGCTTGCCGAGACGCAGGTTATGCTGTTATCCCTGCACTCCTCCGACACGGACGCAAAGGGAATATACTTGTGGCCGTGCATTGTAAAGTTGCAGTGAATTTCATCCGAAATTACGGTGACGCCGTGCTTTTTGCACAGCGAACCTATCTTTGCAATCTCTTCCCGCGTCCAAATATTTCCCG
>JAFLVE010000052.1 GCA_022511445.1 Clostridiales bacterium
GCTCAACATCCTCGGTCTGCTCGACAACCCCACATCGGGCCAGTATTTCCTCGGCGACCGCGAGGTGGCAGGGCTGAAAGAGAAAGACCGCACCAACGTGCGCAAGGGAGAAATCGGCTTCGTGTTCCAGTCGTTCAACCTGATTGACGAGCTGAACGTGGCGGAGAACATCGAGCTTCCGCTGACCTACATGGGCGTGCCCAAGGCGGAGCGCCGGCAGCGGGTGAAGGACATCATGGCGCGGATGAACATCTCCCACCGTGCCGCCCACTTCCCCCATCAGCTTTCGGGCGGTCAGCAGCAGCGCGTAGCCATCGCCCGCGCGGTGGTGTTCAACCCGAAGATGATACTTGCCGACGAGCCGACGGGTAACCTTGACTCGAAGAACGGCGCGGAGGTGATGAGCCTGCTGACGGAGTTGCACCGCGAAGGCACGACGGTGGTAATGGTGACCCACTCGGAGCACGACGCGGGCTTCGCCCAGCGCATCATCAGACTCTTCGACGGAGAGATTGTGAAGTAAAGTCTTGGTGGCTTCGGAAATATTCGCTATCTTTGTAGCCGTATCACAAAAATAGCGAATATGAAGAAGCATCTGGTCTTGTTTTTCCTGTCCGTCCTCGCAGTATCGTCGTGGGCGCAGTACAGAAACCCGGTCATTCCCGGCTATCATCCCGACCCGAGCA
>JAFLVE010000053.1 GCA_022511445.1 Clostridiales bacterium
CCTGCAAGCGCTGAAACAAAAGGGGACAATAAAGCGCATCGTGCTTCTTATGAATACGGCGTGCGTAATGCAAATGAAGCATATCAAGGAGTACGATATAGACGCGTGCGTATTGCTCGGCGCGGGCGGAATTACCTCGTTTAAGGCGATTGCCAACGTGCTCTCTGGCAAAATCAATCCCTCCGGTCACCTTGTGGACACCATCGCGTACGACGTGTATTCGGCGCCTGCCAACGAGAACTTCGGTCACTACACATGGACGGAGAACCGCACGGGACTTCCCACCAACATCCAAGTGTACAACAACTCGTACCTCGTCTATCAAGAGGGAATTTACGTAGGCTACAAGTACTACGAAACTCGTTACGAGGATTCCGTTATAGGCGGGCGTAACGCAAACGGCACGGCGGGAGTTAAGGCAGGGCAAAACGGCTGGAAGTACGGCGACGAGGTCGCATACCCGTTCGGCTACGGTCTTTCGTATACCACGTTTGAATACGTCGGCTTTAAGGTCTCGCACAAGAGCGGCAAATACGGCGGAACTTACAATGTATCCGTCAGCGTAAAAAACAGCGGCGAAGTTGCCGGCAAGACGGCGGTCGGAGTGTATCTGCAAAAGCCGTACACACCGTACGACGAGCAGAACGGCGTGGAAAAAGCCT
>JAFLVE010000054.1 GCA_022511445.1 Clostridiales bacterium
GGATTGCCCGCCAATACCAAAAGAAGGGCAAGCACATCATTACCTCCACAATCGAGCACCCCGCAGTCTTGGAAACCTGCAAAGCGTTGGAGCGCGAGGGCTTTTCCGTCACCTATGTATCGGTGGACGAGAACGGCATTATCAAGCTCGACGAGCTTGAAAAAGCAATTCGCGAGGACACAACGCTGATTTCCGTCATGTTCGTGAACAACGAAATCGGCACGATTCAGCCCGTGAAGGAGATCGCCCAGATTGCCAAGCGCCACAACGTGTATTTCCACACCGACGCAGTGCAGGCGGTGGGGAGCCTGAAAATCGACGTGCAGGAGCTGGGCATCGACGCGTTGACCTTATCGGCGCATAAATTCCACGGTCCCAAGGGCGTGGGCGCGCTGTATGTAAGAACGGGCGTCCGCTTTGAAAGACTTGTCGACGGCGGACATCAGGAGAAGGGCAAGCGCGCAGGCACGGAGAATGTAGCGGGCGTTGTGGGGCTTGCGAAGGCGATGGAACTTGCCTACGCTGATTTAGACGAAAAGAACAAGCGGGTGCGCGCTCTTCGCGATCATTACGAAGAAGAAATTTTAAAGCGCGTTCCCTATGTAAAGAGAAACGGAGAACCGAATAAGAGGATCGCGGGGACAAGCAATCTCTCCTT
>JAFLVE010000055.1 GCA_022511445.1 Clostridiales bacterium
TGACATTTTTGTGCAGGTTGCGCAAAAATCAATTTTTGACCGCGCTGGATTATGAGTGAAAATTACCAGTTTAGTGCGGTGAAAAAAGATGCCAGTGCGGAATTTTTTTGGTGTGACCTTCTGGTCTATGAAATTTCGTGCACTCCCGAACGTTCGGGAAAAGGCCGTTTTTGCTGGGTTGGGCGCGAAAAACTGCAAAAATGGCTGATTTTGAGGGCGGTTGAGGGTGATTTTTGCAAGAAGAAACGCCGTTCGAGTTGATCTCGAACGGCGTTGTTTTGGCGGACCCTAAGGGATTCGAACCCCTGACCTTCTGGTCCGTAGCCAGACGCTCTATCCAGCTGAGCTAAGGGACCTTGCGCTTCTCTCAAAGTGCTCATATATCATACCGCATTTGGCTGCATTTGTCAAGGGGCGCGAATGTAAAGAAATCAGGTTATATCCGCTCCGTGCGCCAGGTTTTGAAATCCTCCAGATCCTTCCACGCGAAGGTCTCCCCTTCCAGAAGCAGATAGCTGTGGGCGCTGCCGTTCTTGGGCATGGAGGTGGAGCCGGGATTGATGTAGGTGAAGTTCTCATGGCGGTTGAACGCGGGAATGTGCGTGTGGCCGCAGAGCAGTATATCGCCCGGCACCAGCGGCGGCGGGTTGGTCTC
>JAFLVE010000056.1 GCA_022511445.1 Clostridiales bacterium
CGACCACACGCATAACCCGCCCCGTCTTTTCGTAGTGCAGGCACTCAAAGGGCAGGTTTTCGCGGTTTAAAGCCTCATTGAATACGAGTTGGAATTTGCCGAGCTGAGAAAGCTCGCCCGCAATGTCGCCGTAAACTTTCACGCTCTTGTTGTCCAAAAGTGCAAAACTGTCGCAAATATCCTCAAGCTCGCGGAGGGAGTGTGAGGCGATGACCACGGACGAGCCGCTCTCCTGCAGCTCAATGAGCCCACGCTTGAATTCAAGGCGGGCAAGGGGATCGAGTCCGTCGAACGCCTCGTCCAAAAGGAGGTACTTCGGCTTGCACGCAAGGGCAAGGGAGATAAAGGTCTGCCGCTTCATTCCCTTTGAAAAATTGCGAATGGGTTTATTCGTTTTCAGGTCGAAAAGCTCGGTATATCTCTTGAAAACGCTCTCGTCGAAGTCGTAAAAGGTCTTGTAGAACTCCGCCTGCGCCTGCGCCGTAAGGTTTGAGGTGTAGTAGGGGTCGTCCTGCAGGAAAAACATTCCCGATTTTACCGCGACGTTTTCGTAAACGGGCGTACCGTCATACAAAATTTCTCCGCGCTCGGGCTTCAAAACTCCTGAAAGCAATCTCAAAAGAGTGGATTTGCCCGCGCCGTTAATCCC
>JAFLVE010000014.1 GCA_022511445.1 Clostridiales bacterium
ATGAAGGAGTTTCGGCTTGTCGTGTGGTCGATGCACGGGATATACGGCTCTGGCAAGACGATGGACGAGACGTTCGGGTTAATCGAGACTGTGGAAAAGGCGGCGCAGATATATATGCTTACGGCGCACCTTCCGCGAGTGAACACGATAAAGGACGAAGACATGCTGAAGCTCGTCGAGCTCTTCAAGGTCAAGTGCAGAACGGATTTTCTCAATCTCGGTTAGCTTGATTACCGCTTTCGGGCGTTACCGCCGCGGCGGAATTAACAATTAACTGCTTATAGGTTTTATATGGAGAATAATACGACAGGACAAGAAAAAACCAAGAAAAAAACGCAGATAAGAAAGGTTCCCGTATGGTATCACACATTACGGGGCTTTTCGGTGTTATGCGCGTTTTTGTGCGCGCTTCTTATCGGCGCGTACACAATCGGACAAATAAGCGATTACACCGTGCTTATTAATAACGCGCTCGGCGTTAATACTTCGTCGGCGGGCAACGCCGACGCGTACGGCTTTACTTCCGATTACGAGAGTACGGTGGAAATGCTTACGGAGCGCGAGCGCGTGGCGGAGCAAATAGGCGAGGAGGGCTGCGTTCTTCTTAAAAACGAGGGTAACGCATTGCCGCTCCGTGCCGAGGATAGCGACGCCGAGGTGAAGGTGACCGTGCTCGGCTCGCGTGCCTACACCTACGATAAAAGCGGCGGGCTTCGCGATACATCCCTTGCGTTTTACGGCGGAATAGTGGGCAGTCCCATTCGCCGCCAGACCGTAAAAACGGAAAAAGGTACAATCTCTCTTCCCATAACGGTAGAGGCGGCGTTCAAAAATCAAAACATTACGGTAAACCCCGCGCTCGTAAACGCATACAGCGACAAGAATTTCCCGTCGCTCGTAGCGGGCAGCGAGGCTAACGGCAGCTCGGGCGCGCCGTTTGCGATAAACGAGCCGAGCATAACGCTTAACGAATGCGGTCAGTATCAGGCGTACTCGGACGCATGCTTTGTCGTCGTGGGCCGCTCGAGCGGCGAGGGAAGAGAATATCTTCCCGGTTCGTACGGCGTAGGCAATAAGACGGACGGGTCCAAAAGCGCGTTGGGTCTATCGGACGGAGAGCGCAATCTTATTGCGGTCGCTTCGCAGATTTCGGACAAGGTGATAGTGCTTATAAATTCCGCCGTCGCCATGGAGATAGACGAACTGAAGTACAACGACAAGGTTGACGCGGTGATGTGGATAGGTCTTCCCGGGTCGTACGGCATGAACGGCGTTGCGCGCGTTATAAGCGGCAAAGCGTCGCCGTCCGGCAAGCTCCCCGATACATACGCCGTGGACGCGTCCGCCTCCCCCGCGGCGCAAAACTTCGGCATCACGTCGCCCAAAGGGGAAGGTAGCTTTATTTGGTCGGACACCTCGCGCTACGACAACGCCGACAACAGCCATTACGTAGTGCTTGCCGAGGGGCTTTACACTGGCTACTATTACTACGAAACGCGTTACGCCGACGCGGTCGAGGGACGCGGCAACGCCTCCTCCGGCACGGGCGTGGGCTACGGCGCAACGGGGTCGAGCTGGAAATACGAGGACGAGGTGTCGTACACCTTCGGTTACGGTCTGTCGTACTCGTCGAACTCGCAGGAAATTGTCGACGGCTCGCTTAAGGTCGATATGGAAACCAAGACGGGCAAGGTGGACGTCGCCGTAAAAAACACGGGGAATCGCACCGCCAAAACGGTTGTGGAGCTTTTCGCGCAGTCGCCTTATACCGACTACGACGCGGCGCACGGCGTGGAAAAGAGCGCGGTGCAGCTTATCGGCTTCGAAAAGGTGGAACTCGCCCCGCAGGAAGAGCGCACGGTTACCGTATCGTTTGCGCTTAAATACCTTGCAAGCTACGATAAGACCGTAGCTAACGGCAGTGCGGTCGGCGGATATATTCTCGAAAACGGAAACTATTACTTTGCGGTAGGAAACGGCGCTCACGACGCGCTTAACAGCATGCTCTTAAAAAAGGGTATAGAACGGGATAAACTGTACGTCGAGGAGGGCGAAGCTCCGTCGGTCAGCCGCGCGGAGAAGTGGAGCCCCGCCGACAGCGGCGTTACCTTCGACGGCAACGGCGTTAACGTGTCCCTCTTTTCGGTAACCGATACCGGCGCTACCGTAAGCAATCAGCTTGACGACGCCGATTATAACTACTTTAACCCCAACACAGTCACCTACCTTTCGCGCAGCAATTGGGCGGGGACTTTCCCCAAGTCGTACACTCGGCTCGACGTTCCCAACAACGCCACGTTTACTCTCTATCTCGACAGCCGCGTGTATCAGTTTACTACGGGCAAGTCGGACGTGCAGTTCGGCGTGGACCACACTACCGAGGAGGACGACGAGGGCAATCCGCTTGAAAATCTTTCCATTGCGGATATGAAGTTTGCATCCTTTGACGACGAGCGTTGGGACTACCTTGTAAGTCAGATTACCTTCGACGAGGCGTGGCGTTTTGCGCCGTACGGCGGATCGAGCTGTAAGCTGTTTAAGTCGGTAAACGCCCCCGAGGTGTGGCAGATTGACGGACCCAACGGCAACGTTACGCGTTCTATCGGCAGTAAGTCGCCGTCGTCGGGCGTTATGGCGGTGCCGCAAAGCGACCCCAACTACGACTACATGTCGTGCGATATGTCCTGCGAGCCGATGACCGCCGCAACGTTTAACAAAGAGCTTCTCGAGGAGCAGGGCAAGATGTACGGCGAGGATATGCTTTGGAGCCGCAACCCCATTATTTGGGCGCCCGGCATGAATCTTCACCGCACGCCGTTTAACTCGAGAAACCACGAGTATTACAGCGAGGACCCCATGCTCACCAACATTTTGGGCGTAAGCTTTGTGCGCGGCGGGCTCGCTAAGGGCGCAATGCTCTCCGCTAAGCACTTTGCGTTTAACACGCAGGAATCTTACCGCGAGGGCTTGTGTCAGTTTATGGAGGAGCAGTCGGCAAGGGAGTTGGAGCTTCGCGCGTTCCAGGGATTAAGCGAGGACGTAAACTACGTTAACTCTTCGGGCAACGTCGTTAACGCGATAGGGCTTATGTCGTCCTTCTCGCGCGTGGGTGCATGCGGAGTAAACGCGCACACCGGGCTTATGAAAAACATTCTCCGCGGCGAATGGGGATACAAGGGCATGATTTCAACCGACATGGTAGTCGGCGGCAGATTCTTTAATCCGCAGGACGCCGTTATAAACAACGTAACGTTTATGGCGACATCCAATGCGGAAAGCCTCCTTACAAACTTCTGGGCGGACTACAACAACAAAAACAAGGTTAAAAGCGACCCCGCGCTGTGCAAGGCGCTTAACGAAAATATGCACTACTACATGTACTCGCTTGCTAACAGCAGCGCGCTTAACGGCTACGATTCCAACACCGTAGTAACCGAGGAGGTGTACTTCTGGCAGAAAGCGCTTTACGGCGGAGCGATTGCGCTCGGCGTTGTGTGCGGAGCACTTATAGTGGTTGCTGTTGTGCTGAGAATACTCTACAACAAAAAGCTTAAAAATGCGGCGCTCGCCGAGCCGACCGATCCCGTCCGGGACGCGCTGAACGCTATCGAAAGCTCTTTGAATACAATCTCGGCGGCGTCGGCATATCTCGGAAAGTCTGCGAGCGGGAAGAAGAAAAAACCGACGGACGGAGAATCCGAAAACGAGTCGAGCGAGGAGGAGCGGATATGATAAAGATTAAACAACCGAGAGCGGGATTTATTCTTCTTGCGGTAACGCTCGTCTTTGCAATCGCTTCGTTTATCATGTATTCGGCGACCTTCGACGCTTTTCACTTTGTCGGAGATAAATGGGTAGTCGCGCTTATGGTAATTGCAATATGGTCGATTGTCGCATTGCTTGTTAATTCGCTTATATCGGGCGATAAGCCGCTGTTTGTGGACGCGCTGTATATAATAGCGATGTTTGCGATTGTCATTGCGCTTATTAAATTCCTTACGCCCTGTCTTTCGCCGATAGGCATATACTTTACCGTTCACAACATGGGCGACGTGGAAGCCAACGCGATAGGCGTTCCGAGAAGTATCGCAGGGATAGTGCTTTTCGTCCTTACCGTTATCCTTTTAATAGTAAGCGCGTTTTTTATGCGGAGTAAAAAGGAGTACGCGGAAGAGATAAGGACGACCGAGCCCGCGGTCGAAACGACAGAGGAGGTTAATAATGGCTGATTTAGAGTCAAAACCCTCTTTTTGGGACAAAGTCAAAACCTTTTTCGCGTCCCTCGGCGGGAAAATTAAAAAGCTCGCAAGCACCGTCGGCGAGAAAATCGACATTAAGAAAAACAAGTGGAAGATAATCGGCTACGGCGGCGCGACGATAGCTACGGTAGTCACTTTTTCCTGTCTTCTCGGCTGGGCGTCGAGCGGCGACGGCGAGGAGATAATCGAGGTGCTTACCGTATCCGCACTTGCAAAGGAGAACGCGCGGGTTGAGTACGTTGTGGGCGAGACGGCAAAACCGGACGGGTTTGCGCTTGTTATAGACGGGAAGGTGCAGTCCGATTGCATGATCGACGTAGATACTTCCACGGCGGGCGTTAAGTCCGCGAGGGTGTACTTTGAGGATGGCAATACAACTTACGAGGGATACTATCCCGTTACCGTGTTCGGCGTAAGGCATCTCGACGTGAGAGTTCAGCCTACGGGCATTGAAGAAAAAGAGGACGGCTCGGTAGGGCTTAAGGATATAGTCGTTTGGGCGGAGCTAAGCGGCGAGCCCAAGCAGCTCCCTCTCCAAAGCGAACACCCCGATTGGAAGTCCACGATAGTGCTATCGCCCGAAAACTACACCGTTTGGGTGACCGAGGACGCCAACGGAAAAACGGTTACGCTTCGCTCGGGCGGGTGCTCGGCTTCGTTTGTTTTCGTCACGATAGGCGGGGAAAACTACGTGCTTAATTCCACCGCGCGGATATTAAGCTTTAATAACGGCGGTTCGTTCGGCAACGAAAAGCTTACGCTGTACGTATTCGAGACCGAATCGAACAATTCGGACGGCGACGTAGGCGCGAGCGGAAAATACGTGTTTACGGACGCGTTCGGGCTCGAGCACGTTTACGATTTTGCTTACTATATTACAGGCTGGGAGAGTCACTTCGTGTCTAATGAAAAGTTTAATAACGGCGTTTATGAAAGGCAGGTCGGCGACGACCTTCAGGTAACAATAAACGGCGTGGTGTTTACCGCGTCGCACTCCGCCTGGACGGGCGCGATACTTACGCTTTAAGGAGGGCGCCGTGAAAAAGATTATGCGTATTATTATAGCCGGGCTTACCGCGATTTCGGTTATGACGGCGGTATCCTGCGGCGACGGCGGCGAGGCTGTAAAGCCCACGGCGGAAAAGAGCAAGCTTATAGGCACGTTTACATATCAGGAAACGGTGGGCGACTCAGCGGCAAACCCGCTTATGATCGTTCATGACGAAAGCTACGTTCAGTCTGGCGGCAGGTCGGTTATGCTAAGCTCGGTATTTCCTATTAACTCGGGGCTCGATTGGCAGCGGATTTCGTACAATATCGATCAGAGGCTGATGCTTAAACGCGACTACACGTACGATTACGAGTACACGGTGGTGCTCGGCAACCCGGGGGATTGGGGCGGAAGATTCGGTCAGATTACCGTAAACATGAAGGGCGAATACTCTTATGAGGAGATTGCGGACGAACTGTATTCGGTTACGCTCTCCGACCCGACGGGCGGTAGTCAAACGGTCCGTTCGTTCCACATTTCGTACGTAGGCGTTTACGGGCTGTCCATGCACGACGGCGACGACCTCGAGCTCGACTATGCGTACCTGTCGGGTCTTAGCGGATATAAATTCGACGAGTACGGCAGAGGGCGAACGGTTACGGTAGATAAGTTTGTGGATGCGGCGCGCCAGCTTGACGACGACGTTTTTTACACGGGTCTTTTAGACTACGTGGCGCATTACGCAACGTACTGAAATTAAAATTTTTACGCGAGGATTATTTATATGAAAGGTAAAATAACGATAAACAAAATGTTAGGGCTTTTTGCCGTAATCACGGCGATGCTGTTATCGGTATTCGCGGTGGCGGCGTGCGCCGAGGACGGCGGCGCGTCGGTAACGCTCGAGCTCGACACGAGCGAGGTCAGGACTACCTTCGGCGTGGGCGAAGCGTTCACCGCGGACGGACTGAAGGTGGTTGCCGTAATCGACGGCGAGCGCTACGTCGCAACGTATGCCGAGTGCGATATATCCGTGCCCGATATGAGTAAGCCGGGCGAAAAGACGGTTACCGTCACTTTTATGAAGGCTACCGCGT
This sequence comes from Clostridiales bacterium, assembly GCA_022511445.1. GTDB lineage: Bacteria > Bacillota > Clostridia > Christensenellales > Pumilibacteraceae > Anaerocaecibacter. Next base: position 6,348 of record JAFLVE010000014.1, read on the forward strand.
CGTATACGATAACTGTGGTCGACGTGGAGATAACCGAGCTTGTGCTCGACACTTCCGGCGTAAAAACAGAGTTTGTGCAGGGCGAGGCTTTTTCCGCGGCGGGGCTAATCGTAACGCCGATACTTAGCTTCGGCGAGAGCAAACCCGTAAAGCTTTCCGAGTGCGAGATAACCGGCTTCGACAGCGAGACAGTTGGCGAGAAGGTCATAACCGTTACATATCGCGGAGTAAAAGCTACGTACAAGGTAAACGTTGTCGCGCTTTCCCCCAAGGAGCTCGCGTTTGAATTTAACGGCGTAAAGACGGTCTACGCGGTGGGCGAAAGCTTCGACGGCGCAGGGCTTACGGTTACCGTAGTAATGAACGACGGCTCCACCCGTCCCGTAACCGAATTTAACGTGCAGTCCGCTCCGTTTACCGAGCCCGGCAATACGGCGGTCACGGTCACGGCGACCTACAACGGACAAAACGTCGGCGGCAGTTTTAACGTTTGCGTTTTGCCTAAAGCCGTTTCCGAATACTCGGCTAACCAAGTGCTCGCCTTTACCAATACGGGCGACGGCGGCGAGGAGCTGACGCTTTACATAACGAATATCGAGGGCGGCGGGGCGAACTCCGTACCCGCGCACACCTACGGCTGGACGGTGCTTAAAAAATCGGACGGCACCGCCGTTATGGACGAGTTCGAATATACTTACACCCCCGCGAACTGGGCGAGCGAGTTTATTAAGTGCGTCGGAAGCGTTAATATCGCAAGCGACGGCGCGCTTCGGATAACGGTCGGCGGCGCGGAGTTTAGAGCGGGCGACAGTCTGTGGCACTACGTCGTTATCGGCTGGGACGAACTCGAGTATATCACCGTTGACTCAACCTACGCCAAGACCGAGTACTATGTGGGCGACGCGTTTGATTTCGGCGGAGTTGCTGTCATTCTTCATCGCATGAGCGGCGCGACCGAGCGGGTGGAGGTTACTGCCGTCAACGCGACGTTCAGCGGCTTCGACGGCAGCAGCGCGGGCGAAAAGACGATAACCGTCACTTACGAAGGGAAGTCGGCTACCTACAAGGTTACCGTTTACGCCGTCGAGATTGCTTCAATCGAGCTTAATCACACCAACGTCAAAAAGCAATATCTTGTGGGCGACGAGTTTACTGCGGCGGGACTTGCTGTTACCGCGGTCATGAATAACGGCACAAGAAGCGGTGTAGATATATCCGAGTGCGCTTTCTCCGGCTACGACTTGAGCGAGGCGGGCGAGTACGACGTCGTCGTGTCGTACGAGGGTAAAACCGCGTCGTATCATATAACGGTTACCGAGCCGCTTGGCGTTTTGACCGAGATTACGCTCGATTACTCGAGCGCTCAAACGCAGTTTACCGCGGGCGATACGTTTACCGCGGCGGGGCTTATAGTTACCGCAAAGTTCGACGACGGATCGAGCGAGCAAGTGGATATTTCGGCGTGCACCTTCTCCGGCTACGATATGAATGTTGAAGGCAGCTACACCGTTACGGTTTCCTACGGCGGAAAGACTGCGACCTATCAAATAACGGTGGGCGCGCCTCGGCTCGAAAGGATAGAAGTGGATTACAGCGGAGCCGAGCGGCGCGAGTACGTCGTGGGTATGCAGTTTACGTCTAACGGCATCGTGGTTACGGCGCACTATTCAAACGGCACGACCAAAACCCTCGAAGCCGAGGAGTACGAAGTGTCCTCGCCAGATATGACCACGGTGGGCGTAAAGACGGTTACCGTTTCGTACGGGCAAAAGACTGCGGAATACATGATATACGCAATCCCCGACGTCAACTGGGATACGAGAAAGCTCGATCTTTCCAATCAGTCGGGCACGGGCGACACGCTCGAATTGTTCGTTACGGATATTCAAGGCGGCGGAAATTGGGGCACTTCGGCTACGACCACGGGCTGGTACCTATTAAAGCGCACCGACGGCACGTACGAAATGTACGAGTTTAGGTTTACTTACGTTCCCGACAGAAACCCGCAGTGCGAGTTTATGACCGAGGGGCTTGACGCCGAGTACCTCGACAACAACCAGGGCGGCGACATGTTCGTCGTAATCGGCAGCCTTACCTTCCGCGCAAACGCCGATTATTGGCACAACAGAGTAATGGGCTGGTGATAGATAGCGCCGCAAGGTGGTAGCGATTAAACCCTATTTCGACGGATCGTGCCTCGCCGTCACTTTCCTCCGCGAGCGTTAATAAAAATGACATATGGACATTTTTTAGCGAGCGCCGAGCGAGTCTGCGACGAGCGGGGGCTCGAGCGTAAGCGAGAGGAATGCTACGCGTGAAAAGTGGGCGGCAAGCGGCCCCCGTGTAAGGGGCGCGAGGCGTAAAAGGGTAGGTTTTTGCATTATTTATTACGTCTTAAATACTCCGTTAAATCGCTTGACATTAACAAGCATATAATGTATAATACATTCACCATATTGTAATGACAAGGGCGTCGAAAAATGTTTTCGATTGCCCTTTTCTATTTAAAGGCGTGTTCACGCGCCAGGAGGTATTTATGAAAGGAAAGAGTAAAAGTGTAGTGCTGACGCTGCTGGCAGTTGTTTCTGCATTCTGCCTCGCGTTCGGCCTTGCCGCGTGCGAAGAGATCGATGGGCCGGTTGACGAAGGTCCCGTTACGCTTACCGCACCGGTCGTCAAGCTTGACGGCAAGGTTCTCTCTTGGAACCCTGTCGAAAACGCCACGCGTTACATAGTTTTCGAGGGTGACGAGGAAAACGGCACCAATGTAAACGCGACGACTTACACAATAAATAAGAACGTCGCAGGCTCGTGGACATATACGGTTGCCGCGTACAACGCGCTCGCCAACCCGAAGGTAGGTCCCAAGTCCGAGCCTGTAACGTACACCCTTACTCAAGAGGAGCTCGACAATCCGGACAATCCCGACAATCCGGATAATCCCGATAATCCCGATAACCCGGATAACCCCGACGATCCCGTCGTTAAGCCGGCGATTTCCTCTCCGCTTGTCGATATAGAGGGCAATGCGCTTAACTGGGAGCCCGTCGCGGACGCGGCGTCTTACGACGTCTACAAGAACGGCGAAAAGGTCGATTCGGTGGAAAGCTTCCACTTTAATATTTTGGACGCGGACCTTCTTCCCACCACCTACACCATAACCGGCGCCGTACACGGCGATAAGTACACTGTTGTGGCGGTAAGCGGCGACGAGAACAAAAAGGACAGTGAGCCGAGCGAGGAAGTGGAGTACGAAGCTGCGGCGACCACCCTTTCCAAAACGGCGTCCGTTTACGTTGTCAGCTCGGAATCGTCGGTTGTCGTTCCCGTTTCGGGTGTTGCGGGCTCGCTTTACAAGGTTGCTATTAAGCAGAACAACAACCTTGCCGTTTCCACCAGCCTTAGCGGCACCGCGGAGATTTTCGTGCAGGGCAGCCCCTCGATAAGCGAATCTCCTTACGGCGCGACCGCGGAATACGACGAGGAAAGCGGCGCTTGGGTCGCAAGGGTAATGGTTACCGGCGATAATAAACTGTACCTTAACATTACCGCACAGCTCAAAGAGGTTTCTCTCGGCTACACGGTATCTCTTGCCGATCCCTACGAGACGGACGAGGACGAAACCGGCGTCGTTAATACTTACGAGCTTAACGCGACTGGCTCCGTAGACGTCGTTATTCCTTACAATATCGGCGGATACCGCATTAAGATAGAGCTCGGCGACGACGTTCCCGCAACTGGAAACGTACTGTACGTAGTCTTAGAGGACGAAAGCACGAGCGCTACTATATACTTGACGCTCGGCACCGGCAGTGCAACCACCATTTCGGCAAAGGACGGGTACTACGTATCGAGTTCGTTCAGCTTCGTTCAGACGAACAACGGCGCAATTTACCTTAACTCCTCGTCGGTCGACGTTAAGGCGACGATTTCTTTGGAAGTACCCGATATCGTTTACAGAAATATTCCCAAGCTTACCGTTGATTCGCCGCTTTTCGGGGAAGTTATTAACCAAGGCGCGGGTGCGGCAAACATGTACGACCTCGAGGACGTGGAGCCCGGCGACTATATCCTTACACTTGTCTCTGTTGCCGGAATTTCGTTCTACGGAAGATACGGCGACGAGGGTCCGTTTACCCAGCTTACCGCATCGTCCGGCTCTTACACGCTCGAGTTTGAAAAGACGGAGGATAAACGCTTCCTTTATCTGTATAACTCCACCGAGAGAGACGGTGCGTCGGTAAACATACTGCTCAATGAAAAGGGCGCTCAATCTTACGAGCTGTCCGACGACGACTATCTCGCCGGAGTGCTTATAGGCGACAGCTTAGAGTATGCGACTGAATTTAAGCTTGTCGACGTAGACCCCGGGCAATACACCCTTACGATATTTGCCGGCTCATACGGTCTCAGTTTTAAGGTAGTCGTAGGCGAAAAGAATTACACCCTCAATACTGCCGAGTGGACTGACGGCAAATACCCTTACTCCGAGATAATAGACATAGACGACGAAGAATCCGTCCTTATCTACTTAGACGGACAAACCGCTAATGTCGACGTATCGCTTCTTCTGTACGTGCCGCCGGTACTTCCCCAATTGGGTCACGGCGCGGAAAACAGCGTAACGGTAATGCTTTACGCCGACGCAACCGAACAAACCGTATTGCTCGTTGACGTACCTGCCGATACATATACGCTCACGCTTGAGACTGATTCGTATATATTCTGGCAACCGTGGTCCGTAACCGCAGGCTCGAATACCGTGTACTTCGGTTCCGTTAACGGATTCGTTGACGACGGAACATATACGAGCAGCGGTTCGGTAGAGATAACGATACCCGATGGTTGCTCCGAGTTGGTTTTCAAGAGCAATAATAAGGGCGGCGACTTCGGCTCGGTAACAATATATCTCTTAGCCGAGGGTGAAGAGATTGGCGGCGGCTCGGGCGGTAGCGAGACATCGGCTACGATTAAAGTTAACTTGGGTTGGACCTTTGGCGACCAATCGGTTGACGTATCCAACCTCGCATACGGCATCTACACCATTACGTTGGAAGACGTTGATGACAGCTTAGGCGCGAATGTTTACCTTACAACCGATGTCGACGGCGAAATTACGCTTAACAGCGATAACGGCTATACGGCGTCGATCACAATCAATTCCGGCAAAATTAAACTGAACGGCGTAGGTCAGAGTGGCGAAATCTGGGTTAAGCTCGTGAAAACAGGCGACCTTCCTCTCGAAGGCGGCGGCGACAATACCGAGCTTACCATTGAGTTTGATTACGATAATAATCAGCTTACATCGGTTTTCACGACATTAGACGTTTCATCTCTTCAGTACGGCACGTACACGGTTACATTGGAAAATGTATATAAGGATTTCTTTACCGGATATGCGCCCTATTCCATTACCGACAGCGAGGGCGAAAAGTCGTTTACCGAGGATAATAACTGGACTGAAACTATTGTTGTCGATTCGGATACTCTCACGTTATTCACGACCGGTACTTATGAACCTCTGACAATTAAGTTTGTAAAAGTGGCATAATATCTAAACAACAACAACACACTTTAAGCTGTGCGGAGGCAGATTATCTCTGCCCCCGCACGAAGCTATTTAAGAGAGAAACAAAATGGGTGAAGGCTTTAAGAAAAAGAAAAGAAAATTCCTGCAGGCGGCAATTATTAAAAGCGCGGTCTGTGGGATTTCCTTTGGGCTTTTCGCTTTCGGCGCGGTGTTTTTGGCGCTTAAGCTTTTTGGCGTAACGCTAAACAATGCGATATATGCGGTTATAGCCGTAGGAGTGGCGCTCCTCGGAGGCGGCGCCGCGTTCTTACTATTAAAGCCGAGCGACAAGAAGGTTGCGGCGGAGCTTGACAGCCGATACGGTCTTAACGAAAAGGTGCAAAGCGCGCTTGCTTTCAGCGGCGCGGAGGGCGCTGTTAACGAAATGCTTCAAGCGGATACGGACGCGCGGCTTCTTGCGCTTCCCAAAGACAAGTTCGAGTTCAAACGGATTTGGAAGGTCTTTTTAATCGCGATTCTGTCCGTGGCGGTGTTCGTCTCGTCGCTCGTGGTGCCCTCCAGGCTTACTCTTGCCGAAGGCGGCGACGGCGGAGGCGGCGGCGAAACGGTTATCCCCACCGCGCAGTTTGTTTTTACCGAAGATCAGATGGACGCGCTCCAAGAGCTTATCGACAACGTGAACGGTTCGAAGCTGAACGCGAGCGTCAAAGCGGAAGTCGTCGCCGAGCTTAACAAGCTTGTGAACAACCTTATGTTCGCCGAGTATAACAGCGAGATGATAGAGTACGTCGATTTTGCCACGGCGGGCGTAGACAAGGTTGTCAAACAGCCTCTTACCTATAAGGCCATAGCCAACGCGCTCGGAAGCGCGGGACAAAACGTTCTTGCAAAGATGATTGCGGACGGCGTTCAGACCGCTTACACTCAGGTGGCCATAACCAACTACACAAGCGTAGATGATTTCTATGCGAACAGGGTGACTTTGGTAGGTCAGACAATCGATAACGACTTATCCGCATTCTTCGACTATCTTCTTAAAAACGAGAGCGCTTCCTCCGACGCCGACGAGGAGACGCCTTCAATCGGCGTAGTCGAAAAGACATTTACCGAAATATACCTTGCGCTCAGCGTTTCGGGCGCGGACGAAGACGATGGGCTTAGGACGGTGCTCTTTGATCTTGCAAAGGGTCTTGCGCAAAGCGGCGTTCTTACCAACGACGTTTCGTTTATATTCGACGTCAAGTTTAAGGCGGAGCTTTCCGACCACGCTTACAGGCTTGCCGTCACAAAGTACGTTACGAACAGAATAAGAGAGATTTTCAAACTGAAAATACCCTCCGACGAAATATTCGTCCCTACCTATTCGCAAGCTCCCGACCTCGGCGACTCGAAGGACGATCCCAGTCAGGGCGGCTTCGGAAAGGGCGATATGCTCTACGGCAGCGACGACGCGGTGTACGACCCTATAACCGGCGAGTACAGAAAGTACGGAGAAATTTTTAACGACTATTACGCGGCGGTCGAGGCGCTGCTCAGAGACGGCAACCTGACCGAAGAGCAGAAAGCCGTTATACGCGCATACTTCGAAATTTTATTTAGCGGAATTAAAGAGCAGAAGGAGTAAAGCCCGATGGCGTATTCATCACGGAATACGGGCTGAGTGCGGCTATACGCGAGTGCGTAAACAAACACGTTTTTGAAACAAGGAGGTTTAAACCACCACATGGATAATACCGAAAGAGTTAAACAGTTCAGTCAGTCGATAGACAAAATCCGCACCGAATTGCGTAAGGACGTAGTCGGTCAAGAGGATATTATCGACAACGTTATCTGTGCCATTATTGCGGGCGGTAACGTTCTTCTCGAGGGTGTGCCGGGCGTCGGTAAAACGAGGCTTGTCCGTTCCCTCGGCAAAACGCTGTCGCTTCCGTTCTCGCGTATACAGTTTACGCCCGACTTGATGCCGTCCGACGTAACGGGTACCAACGTTATCGAAAAGGACGAAAAGGGCAAGATGTCCACCGTGTTCCAGAAAGGCCCGATTTTTGCCAACCTCGTTTTGGCGGACGAGATTAACCGCGCCACGCCTAAAACCCAGTCGGCAATGCTCGAGGTTATGCAGGAGCACAAGGTTACCGTCGCAAAGCAGACGTACGTATTGGACGAGCCGTTTTTCGTTCTCGCAACCGAAAACCCGATAGAGCAGGACGGTACGTACCTATCCGCTTCCCGAAGCGCAGATGGACCGCTTTATGTTTAAGCTTATAGTGTCCTTCCCCTCGGAGGAGGAGCTTGCCGGCATCGTTACCATGACGCAGGTCACAATGGACGAAACGGCTTCCGCGGTTGTAGACGGCAAGACAATTCTCGAAATGCGCGCGCTCGCTAAGGAAGTGCCCGTTATCGACGAGGTATTACAGTTTGCGGTTAAGCTCGTTTCGGGCACGCACCCCGAGCTTTCCTCCGCGCCCGATACCACAAAGAAGTTCGTTAAGTACGGCGCGTCGCCCCGTGCGGCACAGGCGCTTATCACTTGCGCCAAGGTTCGCGCGCTTATGAACGGCAACTACAACGTGTCGTACGACGACATTAAGGCGCTTGCCTGTCCCGTACTTCGCCACAGAGTAAAAACCAACTACAACGCCATCAGCAACCACTTGACGGTTGACGACGTAATTAAAGAGATTATCAAAGAAATAAAATAATTTTAATGGGTGCATTGGTAGTAAACGAAGAGCTTTTGTCGCAGGTAGAGCTGCTCCAAATGCTCGTAAAAAATAACGTTGCGGGACTGTTCGGCGGAAACCACAAGTCTAAGACTTACGGCTCCTCCTGCGAATTTGTCGACTACCGCGACTACATTCCGGGCGACGATATAACCAAACTCGACTGGAACGCTTTTGCACGCTTTGAAAAACTTTACCTTAAGCTTTATCTCGACGAGAGACAGCTCCACACCCGCATTTATATAGACGTCAGCAATTCCATGACCTACGGCAAGAGCGGGAAGGACGCACAGGCGATTAGGCTTGCCGCGGCGCTTGCGTACCTTTCGGTAAGCGAGATGGACAAGGTGTCAGTCTACACCATTCGCGGAAACCGCGTCGAGTCGGTTATCGAAAACATGCTCGGCAAGGAGAGCTATTTTAACAATATAGGCAAGCTTAACGATATCGTATTCGACGGCGACTGCGCCATTTCCGAGGCGATACTGCCTTCCGTCGTAGGCTACGGCGACGGCATGTCTATTATCATATCCGACTTTTTAACGGACAACGATTTCGAGGCGGCAATAGACCACCTCGCCGGCAAAAAGCGCGATATACTTTGCGTTCAGGTTTTGTCCGCGGAGGAGCTTAATCCGGGCGTTCGCGGCAAAATGCACTTTTTCGACAGCGAGGACAATCAAAAGTTTTACCGCAGAAATATCAACAAGGAAATTATCCGCGCATATAAGGAAGCGCTCGAATACATCACGGGCAGGGTGGAGTCTTGCAGCCGCTCCCGCGGCGGAGAGTACATCCTCGTTTCCGCGGATGATTCTATCGGCGGCGTGTTCTACGATAAGCTTATGGGCTTGGGGGTGGTAAAATGAGATTTTTGTATCCCCTCGGCTTTTTGGGGCTTATCGGTATCCCCGTTCTCGTCCTTATTTACATCATAAAAAACAGGTACACCGAAAAGATTATCGCCTCGACCTATATCTGGACGATGAGCGAAAGATTCTTAAAACGCCGCGTGCCTATCAGCAAAATCGCGAATATTATTAGCCTAATACTTCAGATTCTTGCCGTTATCTTTATTTCGTTTGCGATTACTCAGCCCGTTATCGTTACGCCGGGCGCGGCGCACTCGTACTGCTTTGTCGTCGACGCGTCGGGAAGTATGAACATAACTCAAAACGGAAAAACGCGCTTCGATATAGCCAAAGACCGTATCGCGGAAATGATCGACGACGCCAAAAACGGCAGCGACTTTACGCTTATCTGTATGGGCGGGTCCGATCAGATGTACGAATATATCGTCGACAAAAAAACGGCTAAGCAAAAATTGAGCGAGTTTACCGTCGGCTACGAGTCGCCGGACGCGGCTAACGCAATCAGACTTGCGCAGAGTAAGTTCAATGACAATCCGTCCATGCTGACGTACTTTTTTACCGACAAGGACTACAACCAGGCAAACAACGTAACGATAGTCAACGTGGCTAAGGACGTAGACAACTACGCTATTAAGGATATCGCGTACGAGCTTTTGGGAAGTCGGCTAAAAATTACCGGCACCGCCGTGTCGTATCTCGGCGAGAGCGACGTTACCGTAGAGGTGTACTTTGACGGCGAGAGCGAAGCGTACGACTCCGTGTCCGTTACGGCGGACGGCGACGGCACCGACTTCGAATTTGTTTGCGACAAGGCAAGCTTCGGATTCTTTACCGTGGCGCTTGCCGATAAGGACGCGCTCCTTCTCGATAACGAGGTCGTTGTGTACGACGTCGCGTACCAAAATATTTCGGACGTTCTTCTCGTAAGCGAAAGCCCGTTCTTTTTGCGCGCCGCGCTCGCTTCCGTCGGTGTAAACAAGGTCGAATTCATTACGCCCGACGAGTACGAGGGCAACACCGGCTACGGACTTTATATTTTCGACACCTTTATGCCCGAAAAGCTGCCCGAGGACGGCGCCGTGTGGTTTATCGATCCCAAGTCCACGCTTGCCGGCACCAACTTTAGCTTCCAAGGCGAGGTAGAGCCGCGCGCCGCCGCGAGATACTCCACTTCTACGGAGACCACCGTCATGACGCTGTTAGACGGCATTGTCGACGCGACCGATAAGGTTAACGCCAACAAGACTTTTTCGGTTAACAGCTACGACAAGTGCCGAATAAACGGCGAGTACTACGAGCTTGCCTACTGCGACAACAACCCCATTCTGTTTGTGTGTACCAACACCTACGGCAATAGGGAAGCGGTGTTCGCATTCGATATCCACAACGCGCAGCTCGCGCTTTCCGTCGATTTGTCCATACTCGTAAAAAATCTTATTAACTTTTCGTTCCCCACGATGATAACCGACACTAATTACTTCTGCGGCGACACCGTTACGATAAACGTGATTGCGTCCTGCACAGATATCCGCATCGAGTTGCCGAGCGGCGCCGAGGACGGGCTTATCCCGAGCGGCACCGTTTGCGAATACAAACTGCCCGAGGTAGGCGTTTACAAATTCGTGCTCGTTATGAGCGACAAGTCGGAGCGGTCGATAAACGTGTTTGCGTCCCTTCCCGAGGAAGAGCGGTTGCCTTTTATGACGGGCAGCGCCTTTTCGATTACCGGTACGCCCCAAAACGAGCTTACCGACGGAATTACGGACACTCTACTCTATATTCTTATAATTCTCGCCGTCTTGGCGGTTGCGGATTACGGACTGTACTGCTATGAACAATATCAGCTTAGATAATCCATATCTCTTACTGATCGCTCTGCCGCTAATCGTTGCTTTTACGGTTCCCTTTGCGATTGCAGTCAGAAAGTCGAACAGGAATTGGCATAACGTCGTTTCCCAGATTTTGCATGTCCTTATGGCTGTTATTGTCGGGTTTGCCGCTGCAAGACCGAGTTATACCACCGTGCTTACCGAAACGGATATTTACGTGGTGGCGGACGTTTCCTATTCCGCAAACAGAAATCTCGATACCGTAGACGGCTATATTAAAAACCTCGTTTTGCCGCCCAACGCCAAGCTCGGACTTGTTTGCTTCGGCAAGGACTACGAGCTTGTAAGCGAGCTCGGTAACCCCAAAAAGGTTGCGAGCGTAAAAAAGGCGAAGGTGGACGATACCGAAACCAATATCGTCGAGGCGCTTACCTATACCGGCACTCTGTTCGGTAAGGACTCCGAAAAAAGCATTAAGCGCATCGTGCTTATCACCGACGGCAAGCAGTCCGACAGAAGCGACCCCGCCGCGCTCCGCCGCGTTGTTGGCGATCTCGTCGAAGTCCGCGGAATAAAAGTGGACGCAATCTTCCTCGACAACAATCCGAGCGCCGACAGTAAGGAAGTGCAGATTTCGGGCGTAGACTACACCCAAACCGCCTATCTCGACAGCGTTCAAGAGGCGGTGCTCGAAATAGAATCAAGCTACGACACCACGGTGACTGTCTCGGTCAAGCGTAACGGCGAGCTTTTGCCGCAGAGCGATGTGGAGCTTTTCGTCGGTCGCAACAGCGTACCCGTCGTGCTCGACACTGCCGTTCCCGGCACGTACGACTACGAGGTTACCGTATTTGCCGATTACGACCTTAACGAATATAACAACACATACTCGTTTACGCAAACCGTTTCCGACGAGATGAGCGTGCTCGTTCTTACCCACAGCTTTGACGACGTTATGGCGGCGGTAAACCGCTACGGCGATAAGGGCAAGGTGGAGATCTACGAAAACGACGAGAACTACCTCACCTCGCTGAAGGAGATGTACGTCGGATTTCAGGCGAGCAAGACGAATATCACGTTCCACCTTAACAACGACGACGTCCCGTATACCATGGAAGAGCTTTGCAAGTACGATCAAATCGTGCTCGCGGACGTCGACCTTAGCAAGCTTAAAAACGGAGCGCCGTTTGTAAGCAATCTCGACGCGGCGGTGGCGGTGCTCGGCAAGAGCCTTACCACTTACGGCAATTTGCATATCCAAAACGCCGAGGACGCGGGTATTGCCGCGCTCGGCGACATGCTGCCCGTCAACTACGGCAACACCGATTCCAAGCTGTACACGATTATTATGGACACCTCGAGAAGCATGAATCAGCTCGACCACCTCAATATAACCAAACAGCTTGTTAAAAGGCTTATAAACACGCTTCCCGACGATACTTACGTCACGTTCCTTACCTTTAACAGCGACGCGGAGGTTATTCAGCCGGTAACGCCGCTTACCGAGCGCGAGGAAATTCTCGAAAAAATCGAACACTTCGAGGTCGTTCAGGGCACGGTGCTCGGCTCGGGACTTAAGAGAACGGCGGAGTACATCACTCCGCTTGCGTTCGACGATAAGCAGGTGCTTCTTATAACCGACGGACTGTCGTACTCGGTAAACGTCGAGGACGATCCCGTGACCGTCGCTCAGCAAATGTTTGCGGCCGGCATAATGACGTCGGTGTTCGACGTGGGCAGACCGGGCGACGAGCCCGACGGCTCCAACCGCTACGACGAGGGTTACGACGCGGCGTTCCGCCTGCTTACCGCGGTTGCAGAGGCGGGCAGGGGCAACCATTACTATTCGAGAAACCTCGAAAATCTCGACGACGTTACGTTCGGCGAGCTGTCCGACGATCTTACCCTTACCGTCGTAGAGCGGGACACCACGGTCAGCGTTCAGCGCCTGCAGCAAAACGACCCCGTTCTCGACGGGTTTAGCGACGAGGACAAACTGTCCATTCCCAACGTTAAAGGCTACGTTTACTGCGGAAGCAAGCCGAGCGCAACAACCGTATTAACCGTAAACCACAAGCGCAGCGACGAAAGCGAGTTCACGACCGAAAAGCCGCTGTACGCTTACCAAAACTACGGTAACGGCATGGTCTCCACTTTTACAAGCTCGCTCGGCGGCGACTGGGTAAGCGGGTGGAACACGGGTATCGGCAGGACCTTCCTCGAAAACGTGTTCGAGCTGAGTATCCCGAGCGAGAGAATAGACACGCCGTACATTGTGGACGTAACAAAAGAGGGCAAGGTTACTAAAGTGGAGGTTACGCCCACCACGCTCCAGCCGAACGCGACCGCAACCATATCGATAACTGCGCCCGACGGCGAGACGGAAACAAAAGAACTGAACTTTGACGGCAGTAAGTACTCCTACGAGTTCGATACCGCGAGCGTCGGAAAGTACGACCTTAATATCACATACACATTTAGAGAGGACTACACCACCCGAAAAGCGGTTTACGTCTGCTATCTCGACGAGTACGACGCTTTCGCCGTGTTCGAGCCTTCGCCGCTCGACAGAGCGATAGGCGGACGGCGCGGCGGCGGTACGGTCAGCAAGAACGGCAAGCTGTCGATTGAAAACGACAAGAACGAAGTGGATAAGTACGTTGAGGATTTGACCGTTCCGTTGCTGATTGTCGCAGTTGCGATGTTTGTCGTAGATATTATAATTCGTAAGCTTAAGTGGGATGATATAAAGAGCTTCTTCGGCTTCGGAAAGAAAAAGGAGGTTAAAAAATGATTAAAAAAATCTTAATCGTCATTTTAACTCTTTTGCTTGCCCTGTCCTTTGCGGGCTGCGGCACGTTCGTCTCGTCGGGCGGTATCGGAAGACCCGTGACCGACACTTCGGGCAGCGGTAACGGCAGTCAAACCCCGGGCGGGGAAAATCCCGGCGGAGAAAAACCGGGCGGAGAGAAGCCGGGCGACGAACCGGAAAAGGACGTTCGCGTATTTACGGTAACCCTTGTCAACGCTCCCGCCGTATTGCCCGAGGGCATGCAGGCAATCTGGACGAAAAACAACGAGGTCCACAGCGCGGAGTTTGTGGACGGCGTAGCTAAGGTCGAGGGGCTTAACGGGGAATATCACGTTACGCTTTCCGCACTTCCCAAGGGCTATACCTACGACTGCAACGGATATAACGTAGACAACTTCGACAGGGACGTAGAGATAGAATTGCTCGAAATAATTAACCTAAGGGAATATTTTACGCTCGCGCCCAACGGCGAGTCCGACGTCAGATGGTACAAGATAAATAAGTACGGCACGTACCGCGCCACAATAAAAAACGATAACGACGCAATGGGCTTTTCGTTTAAGCCTACCGAGAACGGAAGCTTTTCCATAACCTCTTGGTGCGACGTAACAGCAAACGACATTAACCCCACTTTAAGACGGTACAACGGTACCGAGTCGTTCTGCACTTTTGCGCAGGAAATACGCGACGGCGGATCGAGCGGAACGTTTACCAAAAACTTTAGGTTTGCTTCCGACTTCGGCGACGAAAATATCGGCGCGGTGCTGATGTTTACCGTAAAAGCCGCCGTAAACGGAATTTCGTATCCCATTACAGTCGACTTTACGTTAAAGCGCGAGGCGGACTACGTTTCGCCCGATATCAACGGCGAGCCGTACTACGCCACCGGTCCGTTTAAAAAGGGAAACGAAAATGGTGCATGGCGGTATATCTACGAGGACAATGCTACCACCGTGACGACTAAAGACGGACCCAAGACGTACCACATTCAGGACGACGAAAAGGTCGTCTTTAACCCGACCGACAAGTTTTACCACGTAGGCACCGCGGACGGACCGCTCCTTTACGCAAGGCTAACGAAAGACTGCCAGGTATTTGTAACGCTTTCGTTACCCGGCGGAGCGTGGGTAAATAAGGGATTTTTCTGGAACGAGTTGGATAACGGAATGGTAAGATTGAGCCTCGAAGACGGCTTTAATTACAGCTATATGATAAACAACGGTTATGCCAATTACTGCGACAGCAACGGCGCGCACCCCGTAACAGAGGAGATAAAGAGGTTTTTGCAGGGCTACGCCGCGAGGGAAAACCTCTTCAGAGACGGCGAGGGCGTTGCGGAAAACGCAATTGAAAACGCAAACGAATTTACCAACCAGAGCGGCTTAAATCTTCAATCGGACGAGGACAGTATGTGGCTGTTCGCCTGCGGATATTACAAATAACAAACAGCATTAAATCGGCCGCTCCCGCGGTCGATTTTTTGTGCGGGAAACTTCGCCGCAACGACGCAAGCGCAAAGTAAACAAGTAATAGTGAAAAGTGAAAATGTAGCCGCTTTGCGACATTAATGAAAGAGATTCTTCGTTAAAGCGCAGAGTGGAAAAAAAGAGAGTGCGGCTTCGCCTAGATTTCTCCGCTTCGGTCGAAATGATGAGCGGAACGGAATTAATTTCGGCAATACTTTGATTATGCGTTAAAGCTAAATCGGTATAAAGGCTCCCCTGTGTAAGGGGAGCCGGATGCGAGCAAAGCGAGCAGACTGAGGGGCTGTTAGCTCGCTTCTGTCGAAATGATGGGGAGGGGGCGAGAGAGCGTTTAGCCGCTGCCGCCAAGCCTTCGGTCGTCCCACGGGGAAGACGAATGCTTTTTTCGGGTGCAATGCCAAATAAGTAGGAATGTCTACACACGACAGACGCCAAGCCTTCGGCTTGTTGACAGTAAAATAAAAGCGCGGTATAATATATTCCGTAAAGACAAAAGAGAATCAGAGACGAATATATGAAGTATTTATTTTTCGATATAGAGTGCGCTAACTGTTTTAACGGGATAGCCAAGATATGCGAGTTCGGTTACGTGCTGACGGACGAAAGCTTTAACGTAATACAAAAAGAAATCTTTTTGATAAATCCCAACGATAAATTCGATTGGTACGTCGCAAAAAAGCTGCTTAATTACAGCATTAACTCGTACAGGCGTTCGCCGCTGTACACGCACTACTTCGATAGGATAAAGGCGTTATTCACCGACGAGGATACGATGATTTTCGGACATACGGTGGACTCCGACTTTAAGTTTCTTAACGACGAGGCACGGCGCTATTCTCTTCCGTTTTTCGATTGCAGGTTTTACGACGCCAAATATATGTACGACACATACGCAAAGACCGAGAGCGCGGGCGACGGTAATTCCTTATCGGTGTCCAAAATCTGCGTCGCGCTCGGGATAGAGCTTCCCGAGTTAGTTCATAAAAGCGTGGACGACGCGTACGCCACAATGCTAATCGTAAAAGAACTTACAAAAAGAATGAACGTCGACGTTAACGGTTTAATAGCGCTGTGTGCGGACTGCAAGGGCGAAACGAGCGGCGGCGAGATAAAGACCGTTATAACCGAGCGCGCGCGGCAAAAGCGCGCCGCCACCGCAAACAGCAACTACATGAAGGGCGTAAACAAGAGCAGGTTTTATCGGTTCCTCAACGGGGTGAAGCCGCAGGGCACAGTTCGAATAAACGAGCTGACAGGCAAAAAGATTTGCTTCAGCCTTAATTACGAGCGCGACCATTTCAGACAGACTCTCTCCCTCGTCCAGCTTCTTAAAAACTGCGGCTGTATATATAAAAGACCGATAGCGCAGCTCGACTACTTTATGTCGTATAAAGCGTACGACGATGACGGAAACGAAATAATCTGCCCGAGACTATCCGCCGTAGAATGCGCGGCGGAGCAGGGCGCAAGCATAAAAGTCATACCGTTCGAGAGCCTTCTCCGCATTCTCGGCGTTACCGAGGACGAGCTTAACGCAATGCCCTTCCCCGACGAGTCGAGCTTTGCAAAACGACCTTCCCGCACTTCCAAAAGGGAGCGAGGCGAAAACCCGAACGGAAAAGCGCCGCCTACGACGATAGGCGAAACACTTAAAGCGCGCGGCGTAGATTTATCGGCGAGGAAATAAGAGAAAAAACCGAGTTTCAGGAAAGGTTTTTCGAAACGGAAATTATATCTTACATAAAGGAATAAACACAAATGAAGCATTTTATTACGGCGGAAGGGATAACTCGCGGGGAGCTCGAACGGCTTTACTCCGTTGCCGACGACATTAAGCGCAACAAGGCAAAGTACCGCACGGCGCTGTCCGGCTATATAATAGCGACTCTGTTTTACGAGCCGTCGACAAGGACGAGGCTGTCGTTCGAGAGCTCGATTCAGCGGCTGGGCGCAAACGTAATCTCCACCGAAAACGCGCGGGAAAACGCTTCCGCAAAAAAAGGCGAGAGCCTCGAGGATACGGTCCGAATAGTTCAAGGCTATTCCGACATGATAATCATTCGGCACTTTGAGGTTGACTCCGCCGAGCGCGCCGTTAAGGTTGCCAAGGTGCCTATTATTAACGCCGGCTCGGGCGGCGGGGAGCACCCTACGCAAGGACTGCTCGACATCTACACGATAAGAGAGTACCGCGGCAAGGTGGACGGAACGAGCATTGCGGTAATGGGCGACCTCAAGTACGGCAGGACGGTGCATTCCATGCTTAAGCTTATAAGCCTTTACGACGGCGTTACCGTTTACGGCTTTCCCGTAAAGGGGCTGGAGCTTCCCGAGTTTTACAAGGACTTTTTGGCGGCTAAAAAAGTTAAGTATATCGAGTGCAAGACGTTTACCGATATTCCTAAAGACGTTAACTTTATCTACCAGACGAGAGTGCAGACCGAGCGGCTCGAAGACCCCGACATAAAGATAGAGGAGATGATATTGAACAAAGCGAATTTCGCCCGCTTTTCGGATAACACATATCTACTCCATCCTCTGCCTCGCGTGGACGAAATTTCCCCCGACCTCGACGACGATAAGCGGTGCGTTTACTTTAATCAGGCGCACAACGGCATTCCCACGAGAATGGCGCTTATATATACTTTATTCAGGGACTTTTACAATATCGACCTAAAATAAACATTCCGAGCAATAAACCGAGCGGGTTTTACCGCCTCGGTTTTTTGTTTTTATTAAGTGCATAAATATAAGCGTGTCGGGCGGCGGCAGAGCGAGGAAAAGGCGCAATTCTTATGCGGTTTGCGACGAAAAAAATCGGGAATTTATTGACAAAATCCGCCGCGTAAAGTATAATAAAATCGGTACGGTGTATTCCGTGCCGGCGCATAAAAATCGGAGAAAAACCATGACGGCGTATATCGTAGCGTATAGCGTAATATTGTTTGTAATCGCGGCGGCGGTCGTGTCGTACGCACTTATTTGGGTGCGGACGCAGAAAAACAAAATGGGGGACCGCGCCAAGCTGAACACCACGCTTAAAAGCAACGACAAGCTGTTTGCCGACATCTTCGGCTCGTCGCAGAACGCCGCGTTTATCATAGTCGAGTCCAAAACTCATTCGCCGTGCTACGTCAGCAAAAACGCCTCCGAGTTTTTCGGCACGGAATCACAAAAAATACTTATGGATATAACGCTCGTAAGCGGAGCGGTAGCAAAAAAAGTATGGCGCAATTTCAGACAGAACTACTTAGAGTGGGACGGGAACGGCACGTTCTCGTTTGAGTTTTCCTATAACGGCAGTAAGCGCGCGCTCGCTCAAGCGGCAAGGGTAAAACGCATGGGCGTGGAGTACGACGCGTTTATGATTTACGACGTAACCGAAAAGTCCGAGGAAACGGACAAACTCCGCGACGACCTCGACAGGGCGCTCGGCGAGGCGGCGGGGAAACTAACCTTCCTTTCGAGCATGAGCCATGAGATCCGCACGCCCATGAACGGCGTTATGGGTATGATGGAGCTTGCGCGCAAAAACATAAAAGACCCCAAAAAAGCGGGCGACTATCTTTCGCGCGCGGGGGAGCTCAGTAAGTTCCTTTTAAGCATGATCAACGACATTTTGGACATCTCGAAGGTGGAAAGCGGAAAGATGCTTTTGTACAACACCACCTTCGATATTTTTGCGTTTGCCGATAAGATAAAGAACATGTTTAACGGCATGGTTACGGGCAAGGGCATAAACTTTATTGTGGAAACGATCGACTTTAAGACGCGCTACTTCCTCGCCGACGAAATGCGCCTTACTCAGGTTGTCACAAACTTTATCTCCAACGCCAACAAGTTTACTCCCGCGGGCGGAACGATACAGGTAACCTTTAAGCAGCTCGATAATATCGGCGGAAAGGCGCAGATACTTATTCGCGTTCGCGACACGGGCAAGGGCATTGCGCCCGAGAATATCCGCAAGATTATGAAGCCGTTCGAGCAGGAGGAGGCGTCCACGGCGCACCATTACGGCGGCACCGGTCTCGGGCTTGCGATATGCGACCAGATTGTAACGCTTATGGGCGGAAATATCGTTGTGGACAGCGTGCTCGGCAAGGGCACCGACTTTAACGTGTTCCTATCCCTCGACGTGGCCGACGTCGAGCAGGATCTTAACAGCCCCGTTGCGAGCGAGGAAGAGGGCGGCGGCGATGACTTTAAGTACGACGGCTGCAGAATCCTTCTTGCCGAGGACAACGAGGTTAACGCCGAAATCGCGGTGGAAATACTCACCGACGAGGGCGCGGTTGTAACGCATGCAAAGGACGGGCAGGAGGCGCTCGACTTCTACATGGATAAGCCCGAAAACTCGTTCGACCTTATACTTCTCGACATTCATATGCCCAAGCTTAACGGCAGGGACGTTGCCCGTAAAATCCGCGCAAGCGGCAAGGGCGACGCCGAGAGCGTTGCGCTGTTGGCTCTCTCCGCCGACGCGTTTGTGGAGGACGTAAAGCTTTCCAAACAGGCGGGCATGGACGACCACGTATCTAAGCCTATCGACTTTGACTTACTCAGAAAGACGGCGGGCGCGGTAATCGCGAAAAAGCGCGGCAAATAGGAAATAATCAAAATGAAAAAACGGAACGGGATTTTGCTAATAATCGTTTGCATAGCGGCGGCATGCCTTGCCCTCGCTTTTGCCGCGTGCGCAACGGACGGTTATTCGGGCGGAAAGCCGGTACCCGACACCAAAGAGAACGAGGTGCTGTTTATCGAGCACAACAGGCTTACCTTTGCGCTCGGCATGGAAATCGACGAGGTTAAGGTGCTCGAAAGCTGCAATATCGTTTTTTATGACAACGGCGGTAACGAGTTTAAGGTGACGGCGGCTTCGCTTTCGGACGGGACGGTTAGCCATGACAGCTTCGATCTGTCCGAGGTCGGCTCCGACAAGCAGATAGCTATTTCGTATAACGGCGTCGTAAACTACATTTACTATGACGTTAACGACTACACCGCGCATTTCTACCTCGACGAAGAGCAGACCGAGCTTTATAAGACGGTAAAGGCTCAAGCGGCGATAACCGATACGCTCGGGCTTGCCGTGTGGGTAAACCTTATCGAGTACAACTACTCGACGGACGAGGACGCGCGCGAAATGGACGAGTACCGCGCCGAGCGCTTCGACGGCTGGTACGACTCGTCGAGTAACCGCGCAACGGGGTTGTATTCGCTCGCTCCGCCGCTTAACGGAAACGAGCGCGAGATAAGCTTCCATGCGCACTATATTTCCGACGAGGATTTTAACAATCTTATGCTCTCTTACGACGCCGCCGGTCGGCGCGTGTTTTCGGGCTACAAGGGCGGTGCGGAGCGCGTGCGTATTCCCGAGGGCGTAACCTATATCGATTTATCCGAAACGTTTAAAAACGGCAGTCCGTTTAAGAGCATGCACATTCCGTCCACGGCGAGTATGGACGTGCCCCTTATGTCGGGCGTAAAGTCGACGGGGCTCGAGACGGTGACGGTAGACAGCGGCAACCGCAGGTATGCCGCGTATAACGGCGCCGTTTACTCCAAGGACTACTCCACGCTGTACTTTATGCCGTCCGATTGCAAGGAGACATCCTTCCATTCCGAGCTTTCGGTTGTGGAAAGCTATGCTTGCGCGTACTGGCGGGTAAGCGAGCTTACCATTCCCGACGGGATTGTAACTCTTAAGCATTACTGCTTTTCGCACTCCCTTATAGAGACGGTGACGGGGCTTGAAAAGGTCAAGACGATTATGGCGGGAGTGTTCTATAACTCCGCGCTATCTTCCGTGCGCGACGGCGTTGCGGAATATATCGTCCTTACGGGGCAGAACGAGGGCAAGCTTATATTGAGCATGGTGCTCGACGATACGGTTACCGAGTATGCGCTTCTTCCCGGCACGATAGGAATTTCGGGCGACGCGTTTACTCGCTGCGCTGCGCTTAAAAGCGTCGACTTCGGCTCCGAGCTTGAGAGCATAGGCGGCTCGGCGTTTTCGGGCTGTGTGTCGCTCGAAAGCGTAACATTCCCGTCGACCCTCAAAAAAATGGGCTCGAGCGTATTTTACGGCTGCACGGCGCTTGCCTCCGCAAACGGCTTGCCCGTCGTTACGTACGTCGACGACGCCGGCAAGGAACACGGGAGCACACTTCCGTACGGCTTGTTCAGAGGGTGCACGGCGCTCACCGAATTTATCATTCCGAGCGGCGTTACCTCGATAGGTCAGAGCGTGTTTTATAACTGCACGGCGCTCACCGACGTTGTAATTCCCGACACGGTTACCGTTATTAACGCCTACAGTTTTTACGGCTGTTCCGCACTGACGGGTATAGAGCTCCCCGCGGGGCTTAGGGCGCTCGGCTCGTACGCCTTCGGGTCGTGCGGTCTTACCGCAATCGACTTGTCGGTATGCAAAGGCTTGACGAGCTTGCCCGACTATTGCTTCCGCAACTCCAAGCTTGTAACGATAAGTATTCCCGATTGGATAACGGCAATTCCGTACAGATGCTTTTACACGGCGACCTCGCTTACGACAATCACCTTTAACAACGTTAAGGTTATAGAGGACGAGGCTTTTGCCGGTTGCTCTAAGCTCGCCGTTATAGACTTTGACGGAGTGGAAGAAATAGGATATCAGGCGTTTTTGCAATGCAGCGCCATTACCGAAGTCGTGCTACCCGATTCCGTCCGCGTCGTCGGCGGCTATGCCTTCCGCTCGTGCGCGGGGCTTTTGACGATTTCCGTCGGTAAAAACGTGGAGCAGTTCGGTTATTACAGCTATCTCGACGACGGACTGACCTTCGACGCGGCGCAGGTGCCCGTTTACGCTTGCAGTAAGATAAAGGCAATAAACGTGGCGGAGGATAACCCGTATTTTAATTCTATAGACGGCGTTATTTACGGCAGAGCGATTTGCGGAATAGAATACGGCGAGGGTAGCGTGCTGTACTGTTTGCCCCGCGCCAAAACGGGTACGCTGTTCGAATCCGCGCCCACTACGCGAATCGTCGCGCCGTACGCACTTCACTATCAGGCGTACATGACCACCTGCGTATTTAACGAGGGCGTGGAAAACATAGGCAAGGCGGCGTTCTACAATGCAACCAAGCTGAATTCCGTTTCGCTCCCGTCCACCGTATCGTTTATCGGCGCGGGAATACTTCTTAACTGTGCAAACGTCACCTCGTTTACGATTGCCGATGGCAACAAGGTGTATTCCACCGACGGCAACCTTGTGTATAAGGGTAGCGCCCTTTCCATGTACTTGGGACTCAGCACGGATATAAACATTAAGGACGGCACGACCGAAATCGAATCCGCCGTGTTTATGGATAACAAAAATATTACCGAAATAACCATTCCCGACAGCGTTACGACGATAGGCGTAAAGGCGTTCAGCGGGTGCTCCAATATCACCGCGCTTCATATAGGCAGCGGGCTTAGGTATATCGACCCGTCGGCGTTTGCGCTTCTTTCCTCGCTCGAGACGATTACCGTAAGCGCGGACAATCCGTACTTTACCGTTGAAAACAACATTCTTTACTCCAAGGACTACAAGTCGCTCGTGCTTGTCGCGGCCAATAACGGCATGACGGAGCTTAATATAAGAGATACCGTAACCGAGATAAGGGACTACGCGTTTTCGTATCATAAAACGCTGTCGTCCGTCGTTATGCCGAGCGGCTTAAAGACCGTCGGTAACTACGCCTTTTACGAGTGCCGCGGCATTACCAAGCTGATTTGCTCGGAGGCGCTCGAAAGTATAGGAAATTACGCGTTCGCGTTTGATGCCTCGTCCGCTTCGAACGTGGACTCAAGAAGGTGCTGCGACGCGCTTAGGTATATTATATTCTACGGCAATCTAAAGACGGTGGGCGACTTCGCGTTTAACGGTCAGTTCGGCATAGAGAAGGTATTTTACAAGATGACAATTGCCGAGCTGGAGACGGCGCGGCGGGGCTTTGGCGCTAACAGCGTGTTCTTTACGCTCGGCTGCAAAAACGACGAGACGGGCGGCTACTATAACAACGACGGCGAGGGTATAATCCGCGCCCTTTACAGCGCGGTTGAGCCCACAATAGACTACAACGGCTACGAGTGGTTCTACTTCGACGACGACGGCAACCCCACGCTCTATTAATAAATTACGGGAAAAAATTCCAAAGGAGACTTAAGGAATATGATTATAGAAAAATCGGAAGAAATCATCGAGGCTATCTCGAACGTCCTAATCGGCAAAACCAACGTTATTAAAAAGGTGCTGATGGCGGTGTACGCAAAGGGCAACGTTCTTCTCGAGGACACGCCGGGCGTAGGTAAAACCACGCTCGCCCTGGCGTTTGCAAAAGCGCTCGGGCTCGACTTTAAGCGCGTACAGTTTACGCCCGACACCATGCCTTCCGATATAACCGGCTTTTCCGTTTTCAACAGCGAAACGGGCGCGTTCGATTATCAGCAGGGCGCTATCGTGTGTAACCTGTTTATGGGCGACGAGATAAACCGCGCCTCCGCAAAAACGCAGTCTGCGTTACTCGAGGCGATGGAGGAAAACGCGGTCACCGTCGACGGCGTTACGCACAGGCTTCCCAATCCGTTTATCTGCATTGCGACGCAAAACCCGATAGGCTCGATAGGCACTCAGCCCCTTCCCGAATCCCAGCTCGACCGCTTTATGATTAAAATGTCCATAGGCTATCCCGACGGGGCGGAGCAGGTGGAAATACTGAAGCGCCACCAAAAGAGCGAGCCGATAGAAGCGCTTCAGCAGATTGTAGACCGCGACAACCTTGTCGAGATACAGAATTATATCGGGCAGATTAACATATCCGACGATATTTTGAACTATATGGTTACACTTTGCGAAAACACGCGCAATCATCCGCTTATCGAGCTTGGCGTAAGCCCGCGCGGACTGCTCGCGCTCTCTCGCATGGTGCGCGCGTGCGCGGTTATATCCGAGCGCGACTACGTGGTGCCGAGCGACGTTAAGGAAGTGTTCTGCGACGTGTGCGCGCACAGAATAATTCTTCGCCCGCGTGCAAAGCTCGAGGGCATGACCGCCCGCAGCATATTGGAGGGCGTGCTCGAGGATACAAAGGTTCCCACAATAGCGTAAGGTGAGCGACAGTGGCGGTTAAGCGTATTATTTATGTAATAATGCTTCTTGCGGCGACGGCGGCGTTTATCGTTACAAATAACGGTATTGCGCTGTTTGTACTCGTGTGCCTTTTGGCTTTTCCGCTTATTTCGCTCGTTCTCCTTTTGATTGCGCGAAAGACCGTGCGCTTCGAACTGTCCGTGCGCGACTCGTGCATACGCGGCGGCACACTCTCTCTTACTATGCGCGGCGGCGCAAAGCCGAGAATTTTCCTCGGCGGGATTAAGGTTTTGGTCGCCATAGAAAACTCGACATTTCACAAAACGGAATACAAAAGCTTTGTCGTGAGCGACCTGTCGTACGCTCCGCACACCTTTAACTATAACGGCGGCGACTCCGGCAGAATAGTAGTAAAAAGCGACGAGCTGACGCTTATCGGTCTTTTCGGAGTGTTTACCGTTCGTGTAAAATATCCTATTTACGCCGAGGCAATCGTCTCGCCGCAGCTTTTTGACGACATTACGCTTACAGCCCACGAAAGCGGCAGCGATACCGTTTTCGGCGATACTTCGCTTCCGCGCAAGGGCGCCGATACGTCCGAGGTTTACAACGTGCGCGACTATATCGCGGGCGACGCGCCCAATACGGTGCACTGGAAGCTGTCGGGCAAGTTCGGCAGCCTTAAAACCAAAGAGTTCGGCGCGACGGACGATCGGCGTATGCTTATCCTCGTCGACCTGAGCCGAGCCAAGTACGGGCGCACCGCCACCGACGAACAGCTTAACGGCGTACTTGACGTTGCGGCTTCCGTATCCAATGCGCTTAAGAGCGTAGGGTACAGTCACAGTGTGGGCTGGTTTGACGGCGGCGAGTTCGCAAGCTCCGAGGTCAGCGACGGCGATACGTTCGTCCGCACCGTCGGTAAGCTAATGAGTATAAAGGTTAACGACGGCAACGAGGAGACTTTATTCTACCTCGCGAGGACGCCCGAGTGTACGGTGTTTACAAAGATTATTTACATTTCGTCGTCGATAAGCTCCGACGAGTTTAATCAGGCAATCGACGCGGAGTTTACCGCTATCGAGGTTAGCGACGGTATGGGCGAGACCATGCACGAGGGACTAAGGGTAATCAACATTCCTTACGACAAGATACACGAAGCGCTTTCCACAATCAGCATTTAACGGACTGCAAGGACGGTATGAGTAAATCGGTTAAAACAATAAGAATAACGCCCGACGTAAAGGCAAGAAATATTGTTTTGGAAACAGTGTTTGCTATTGCCGTTTTCGTCGCGCCGTATCTTGCGCTCGTTTCGTCGTTGCCGTTTAACGCCGCGTATTACGCCGCGCTCCCGATAGGCGCAGCCGCCGCCGCGCTCTCGATATTGTTCTACGAGAAAAAACACGCAAAGTTTTTCATTATCGGCGGCGCGCTTTTGGTCACAGTCGTTTGTATAGCCGTGTTCCCCGTATTTAAAAACGGGCTCTTGACCTTTTTCAACGGCGCGGTAAAGACGATAAACTCCACCCGCCACGAGGGGTTGGCGACCTTTACGGCTACGGAAAGCTTTGGCGCGTCATTCCTTTTCGCTTTGCTTATCGCAGTATGGTTCGGCGTATTCGGCGCGTTCTCGGTCAAGTACAGGTATTTGTACGTAGGCGCCGCCGCCGTGATTTTATCGGTGCAGCTTTTTATCGGGCTGTATCCGCAGTACTATACCGTTGTTCTTCTCGTCGTTGCGTTTGTCGGGCTTCTCGCATTGCACAACGGGTTTAAGCTTAAAGCGATTGC
Source organism: Clostridiales bacterium (assembly GCA_022511445.1). Lineage (GTDB taxonomy): Bacteria > Bacillota > Clostridia > Christensenellales > Pumilibacteraceae > Anaerocaecibacter. Next base: position 32,513 of record JAFLVE010000014.1, read on the forward strand.
ATTTTACATTGCGGTGGTTGCCGTCGTTGCGCTCGCAACGCTCCCGTGCTACTTCTTTAACGGAAGCGCCGCCGTGGACGACTTTAGGGATAATATAGCCGATTCTTTCGAAAACGCCGTGTACGGCACGAGCATGCCGAGCGGCAAGCTTTCCGCGTCGAGCGGAATGCGCGGCTACGAGGGCGTTAGACTTAACGTCACAATGTCGAGACTTACGCCCACGCTCTATCTGCGCGGGTTTATAGGCAGCACGCTTAACGGTGCGCAATGGTCGCCCACCGACAAAAACGCCTACGTGGAAAACGGGTATCAGGGCTTACTCGATTATATCGGAGAGGGCGGACTTCCCACCGTCCAGTACGCGACCTATTCCAATCTTACAAAGCGCAACAACCGCTACAGCGTCACGGTGGAAAACGTGTCGGCAGATAAGAGATACGTTTATGCGCCGTACACGCTGAGCAATTATACGGTAGGTTCGGCTTATTACGACTTGGGGCTTCGCGTCGGCGCGTACACCCGCTCGTACACGTACACCGTGTTCGCGGGCGACGAGAGCGGCGAACGCGTCACACAGGCGGCTTGGATAACCGAGGAGGCCAACCGCTCCGAGGGAATGCAGAAATACATCGAGCTCGAGGGTCAGTACCGCGCGTTCGTGTACGACACGTATCTTACGATAGACGAAAAAAGTAGGGACGTCGTGCTCGGCGCGGTGGGCGATTTCGAGACCGATTCGATAAACACCGCAACGCAGTTCATCCGCGCGTATTTCCTCGACGGGTATTCGTATGCGGATAAGAGCGACGAGGTGAAGGGCAGCTTTATCCCGGAGTTCTTCGACGGATCTTTGCGCCGCGGCAATTCCGCGTACTTCGCTTCGGCGGCGACTTATATGTTCCGCGCTTTGGGCTTTCCGGCGCGTTACGTAGAGGGTTATGTGGTGCGCGCCGACGACGGAGAAAGCGAGACCGTATCTGTCGCAGTAACGGGGGATAGCACTCATGCTTGGACGGAGGTGTATTTCGACGGAATAGGATGGCTCCCCATCGAGGTAACGCCCACATTCTTTGTCGAACAGCCGCCCGACGTAACCGTCGACCCGAACGACCCGGAGATAGGCGGCGCTGTTCCTTCCGACCCGTCGGAGTCCACTCCCGGCACGCCGGACGACGAGGAGCCGGACGTGCCCGACGTGCCGCCTGATAAGCCTAAGCCTCACGAGCCCGTCAAGCCCGAAAAGAAGGACCCGCTTTTGGTCGCGCTCGAAATTATCGTGCCCATACTCGCCGCAGTCTGCGCTCTTGTGCTTATCGCCTTTGCGTTTGCTCTTAACAGGCACTCTGCGCGGACAAAGCGCAGAACGGCGCTTAATAAGGACGGCGCCGAGTTCGGGCGGGAAGCGTATAGAATTGTGGTGAGAGACTGCAAGCTCTTCGGCGGCTTCGGTAGCGAGGAGCTTGAAAAATTCGGCGTGGACCCGAGAAGCACGGCGCGGTTTACCCGCATTGTCGAGCAGTGCGTGTACGGCGAGCGCGACCCCAACGACAACGAGCGCACGTTTGTGCTGTGGTATATAGCGAGCACGCAAAAAGCGCTCCTGTCCTCTTGCGGCTTCTTCCGTAAGCTGTACTATAAATACGTAAGATGCGTGGTGATATAATTTTCGCCAACGGTTAATCTTTCCGTCGACAGGTATTATACGGCAAGTATAGTATCTGTTCGCTTTTTAACACCGAAACGCTTGGAGTAAAAATGTTCTGGGATAAAGCGGCTAAATTTTACGATTTATTCGAAAAGGTCTATAACGGCAAGGTGTACAAAAAATTGGGCGCCGTCGCCGCGCAGTCGGTGGGAAAGGACGACTCCGTTCTCGAGTGCGCTTGCGGAACGGGCGCTATAAGTAAGATTGTAGCAAACGCGTGCAAAAAGCTTACCGCAACCGACTTGTCTGAAGAAATGCTAAAGCGCGCAAGGAAGAAGTGTAAAAAGCTGAGTAACGTCGAGTTTGCCGTAGCCGATATATTGCACTTGGATTATGAGGACAATTCCTTCGACAAGGTTATCGCCGGTAACGTGATTCATCTTTTGGACGATCCGATCGGCGCGCTGAGGGAGCTGGAACGGGTTTGCCGTCCAGGCGGTAAGCTTATTATCCCGACGTACATAAACATGCTGAAAAACGGCAAAACGGGATTTTTCGTAAGCAAAATCGACAAGGCGGGAGCAAGTATGAAACGCCATTTTACCTACGAATCGTACAAGGAGTTTTTTACCGAGGCGGGTTATAGCGAGGTCGAGTTCGGCTTGATTGAGGGCAAGATGCCGTGCGCCGTCGCGGTTATAACAAAAACAGGCGAATGCGCCGAAGCTGTCACAAACGAACAAACGGAATAATATGGACGAGATAGATATTTACAGTAAGGGCGAATATCCCGCAAACGTGCTTTCCAATTTCTACCCGAACGACTTTACTTTCGACGGCGTGGAAATTTCGAGCATGGAGGGCTTTTTGCAGTCACTTAAGTTTAAGAATACGAAAAAGCAAACGGAAGTGTGCGCCCTGACGGGTAAGGAAGCCAAAGCGGCAGGCAGTAAAAAAATTCTGTGGAAGATAACCGGCAACCTTTACTGGAAAGGAAAAAAGTACAAGCGTAATAGCCGTGAGTTCGACGAGCTTCGGTTTAACGCCTATAAAGCGATGACGACTAACGACACGTTCCGCGCCGCGCTTATTTCCGCAAAAGGAAAAACGCTAAAGCACTCGATAGGCAAGCACGTTAAGCGCAAAACAATCCTCACCGAGGAAGAATTTATCGGATACCTAAACGAGCTTATAAAGCTACTTTAATCGGCGGCTTTACGACAATATTAAATAGCGCTAATATTCATATAATCTTGACATTGTTTTTGTTATTTAGTACAATATACTCGGCACAAAAGGCTAAGTCTACTTTACTACGGAGAGAGATATGGCGGATAAAGAAGTTCAACCCAAGAAGAAGGGCTTTTTAAGGGAAAAAAGTCAGCGCGTTATACTGATTACTATTTTAATAGGAGTTCTTATTGCTGCTGCGGTATTCAGTCTGCTCGGCGTAAATATATCCAACAACACTAAGGATACGGTCGACGATATCGGCGACACGTATATGTCGCGTATGGGCAACCAGATTAAACAGCGCTTCGAGGCGGTTATGGAACAGCGTCTCACTATGGTGCGCGGTATTATTAACGTTCGTGACGACGACGACGGCACTCATGAGTCGGATGATCCGGATAATCTGCTGTCTATCGAGAAAACGCGGGCAAGACTTATCGCGAGCGCCGAGGCGCGAGACTTCCAGTTTCTTGCGCTGTACCGCGTCGACGAGGATAACATCACCGATTCCGAGGGCGGACGAATTATAAACATGCTTTTAGGCGACGACCTGTACGCCACCGACCATATTCCGTTTAGACGGTCGGTTTTAGCCGGCGAGGAAAAGGTTGCCGTAGGTACCGCAAAAGACGACGACGGCATTCCGCACGAAAATATGGTTATTATAAGCGTGCCTACGCACGGTAAGTTTACTATGGACGACGGGGAAAAGAGTATGTCCGTTCTTGCCGGCGTTACCAACTCGACGCTCGTTTCCATGCTTAACATCGGCACTTCGGAGAGTACTACCGCGAACGAAGCGCACGGCTACGACTACAACACGAGCACGCTCCTTGTTCGCCGCGACCAGACCGTTATATTAATGCAGCAGCGCGAGGAAAACGACCCGCACTACGGCGATAACGCGTACAAGAACAGACCGTTAAGCGATTGGCTCGACTATATGTTCGGCAAAAACCTCGAGGATACCACCCCCGAGGAGATTGTAAAAGAGCTTGCCGTAAAGATGAAAAAAGGCGAGGCGTACACCAATATTATTCATGCCGGTGCCGAGCACTTGCATATCTATTGCGGACCTATCGTAAAAACCGAGTGGTACGTTGTCGTTGTCATGAACAACAGCGAGTTAAATAATCTCGTCAACAATCTGGGCAATCAGTGGACGATGCTTATTATTGTAGCTATCGTTATGATTGCGGTTGTAATTGCGGTGCTGTTTGTCGAGTACTGGTTCTTTAACAAGCAGAGTATGCATAAGCTGGAAGAAGCGCATGCCGCGGCAATACAGGCGAGCAAGGCAAAGAGCGAGTTCCTATCCAACATGTCGCACGATATTCGTACGCCTATGAACGCTATCGTCGGTATGACGACCATTGCGCGCGCCAACATCAATAACCCGGATACGGTTGCCGATTGCCTTAAAAAGATTAACATTTCGAGTAAGCATCTGTTGGGGCTTATAAACGACGTTCTCGATATGTCCAAGATCGAGAGCGGCAAGATGACGCTCAACATGGAGCAGATATCGCTCCGCGAGGTTATCGACGGTATCACGACAATCGTTCAGCCGCAGATTAAAACCAAGCGTCAAAACTTTAACGTAACCGTCGAAAACGTCGAGCAGGAAAAGGTATATTGCGACGGCGTCAGACTTAACCAGGTATTAATAAACCTTCTTTCCAACTCCATAAAGTTTACCGCCGACGAGGGCACGATAGAATTCCACCTCGACCAGACAAAATCGCCGCGCGGAGATAACTACGTGCGTAACCATATCCGCGTAAGAGACAACGGTATCGGTATGAGTGAGGAGTTCCAAAAGAAGATATTCGAGTCGTTCTCCCGCGAGGATAACCTGCGCGTTCACCGCACCGAGGGTACCGGCCTCGGTATGGCTATCACAAAGTACATCGTAGACGCCATGCATGGCACGATTGAAGTTAAGAGTAAGCTGGGCGAGGGTACGCAGTTCGACATTACGCTCGACCTCGAGCGCGTGATGCTTTCCGAAGAGGAAATGTCGCTCCCGTCTTGGAAAATGCTCGTAGTCGACGACGACGAGCAGACCTGCGAAACGACGCTCTCGGCTCTCGGCGATCTCGGCGTTCAGGCGGAGAGCGCGTTCGACGGCGAAACCGCTGTCGACAAGGCGGTTGCCGCATACGGCGACGGTGCGCCGTACGATATAATCATGCTCGACTGGAAGCTGCCGGGAATCGACGGCGTGGAAACCGCGCGCCGTATCCGCAAGCAGCTCGGCGAGGAAGTCCCGATTTTGTTGATGTCCGCTTACGACAGCTCGGAGGTCGACACGCCTGCGCGCGCCGCGGGTATCTGCGGATTCCTTAATAAGCCGCTCTTTAAGTCGACGCTCTATTACGGGCTCAAGTCGATTGCCGATTCCGTCAAGGCGACGGGCACCGTTACCACCCAAAAGAAGGAAGAGGTCAGCCTCGAGGGGCTCCACGTTCTGCTTGCCGAGGATAACGAGCTTAACTGGGAGATTGCGGAAGTGTTGCTCGACGGCGTGGGAATTACCTGCGACCATGCCGAAAACGGTCAAATCTGCGTCGATATGTTCAAGAACGCCGCGCCCGGAACGTACGGAGCGATACTCATGGATATTCGTATGCCCGTCATGAACGGTCTCGAAGCGGCTATGGAAATCCGCAAGCTCGATCACCCCGATCACAACCTGCCCATTATCGCCATGACCGCCGACGCGTTCACCGACGATATGAAGCGCTGCCTCGACGCCGGCATGAACGCGCATATCGCAAAGCCTATCGATATAGAAACCGTCCAAAGAACGTTAAAGAAGTTTCTTAAGAAAAAGTAATAAGCTAAGGGCTTAGTTACTCGGCGGCGCGGCGGTCGGTAAATTGCCGCCCCCGTTTGAACGGATAAGCGATAACAAAAAATGTGCAATGATAAAAGTAGTGTGAGTTTTGCTTACACTACTTTTTTATTGGTCGGCTTTACTTCGGGATTGTTTTTTATATGTCGCGGTCTTTCCGAACTTCGGTTTACTCTACTTGATTATATCTCCCGAAGTCAAGTCCTGGAATATCAGCCAATACCCGCTGCCGGTGGGGGAATCGGCGTGCTTGGGAAGCCACTGGGAAAAGTCGCCGAGCGGCGGAACCTTTTCGTATGCGCCCGATACCGCGTAGCACAGCACGTTATCGTTTATCCGTCCGACCGACACCGTACCGCCGTCGAGGGACATCTTAACCCATTTCCCGCCCAAAAGCTTGGCTATCACGTCGTCGCTCGGCGCGTGCGAGAACAGTTTGTCTATGTCCGGCTTGGTCCGCTCGAAAAATGTGACCTCGCGGATTTTCCTTACCGCCGCGGCCGCTACCTTTTTTATTTTAGGAATTTCGGGTATAACGGTGCGCGTCGACAGTGCGCGTATGTACTCCGCCTCGCGCATCCACCACGGAGTGCGTCGGGGGGGTTCTTCCGCGCCGTCGGCGGGATTTGCGTACGCATGCTCGACGGAAGCAACCTCGAGCTCGGGTGCGGACTCGCCGCTTCGCTCATATTCGATATTAGCGGTGCGAGGGTCGTTGTATTCTGTTTCTGACATTTCGCTATCTCCGTCCTCGTCGGGTTTTCCCGATTGAGTTTTTTGTTGCGGGTATACGGCGGCTTCCGTTGACGCGTCCTCGCTCATTCCGACAGAGTAGCCGACGGGCGGGGCGGTCGACAGGACGCGCGTGCCGTCGAGAAAGGCGTCTATGCGCGGCATTGCGGCGCCGATATCAAGTCCCGTGTAGAAATTATCGGAGGCGATTGCCTCGTCGCCGTACAAGCTAAGGCGCGACTGCACCTTTCCGCTGCCGTCGGGTAGGGGCAGCACCTTCGGTCTGTCCGAAATGGGGGTAAGCGGCGCGAGCGGCACGGGCTCCTGCGCGGGTCTAACCAAGTGGCGGCGCAGAATGTCCATAATATTAGACTGCCACATCCTTTTTCCTATTGCGCCGTACAATACGAGCTCCGCGCCGAACACGGCAAAGTGCAGGTTGTCTAAATCTATTTGGTCTACGTAAAACACCGCCGCTGGGTCGGGCGAGTGGGGAAGATCGCGGATAATAACTCGGTCGGGTGTGATAATTCCCGCCATCAGCTCGCCGCCGACGCCGAATGTTCGGAGCGCGAATTTAACTCCGAGCCCGTTACGCTCGATCAGTACGACGCCTTTGCCCGCGCCCGACAGGATTATCATTTTCTTTTCGAAAAGCATATTATCACCCTAACTTATATTGCAACATAATGGTATGCTATAATATATGTCGGGTTTTGACTTATTTATGATTGCACATGCGATACTTGTCAGAGCGTGCGCTTGTGCGGTTTGTCGGGTACGCCGCAGGCAAAGCGTTAGGGCGGAGATTGTTCGCTGCTTCGTAGAACAAAAATATAGTGCGGCTAACGCCATCGGTTCCCCTGTGTAAGGGGCACGACAAGTCCTGTGGACTGTTTGTAGCCAAAGCGACCAGGCTGTGCTTGCGACCCGGAGCTCCGCCGTTAGGCGGTGAGGGGCTGTAAGCACCGCCCGCAACCTTCTTCGGTCGAAATGATGTGCGTCGCGAAAAAAGGCTCCCCTGTGTAAGGGGAGCTGTCGAGCGTAGCGAGACTGAGGGGCTGTAAGCTTCGGTCGAAATGATGAGTTTGGAGGAAGTAATTTCGGTAATGCTTAATTCAAGAGATAACACCTTTTTCGCGCCGCTCATCACCCCGAGACTTTTAAGCCCTCCCGAGGAGTATAAGCGACACGCGCAAATAAAACAACGCTAAACAAAATGCGCCGTAGTCGTATTGACAGACGATTTTTCCGCAACAAAAAACATACGCAATCGATTGCGTAAGTAATAAGGCTTATAAGAGTAGGGCGATAATTCGGATTGAAAGAAGGACGAAATCAGGTTTCCTTGATTTCCTTTATATGCTTTCTTAAAATAAGATTTATAAACTGCGACAGAGAACGGTCGTCTTTTTCTGCTTCTTCCTTTAATTCGTTAAGTAGGTCGGCGTCTATGGTGATGCTGATTTTTTCTTTTAACGGCTTCATAATAATCTCCCCTTTTGTTATATTATACAGTTTTATCTTATTTTTGCTTGACAAATACTACTAAGTAGGATAAAATACTACTCATCTTATTTTCGCGAGGTTTTTCGGGATCGGGCGGAAATCGGGGTTCCTCCGAGTTTTTGATTGCTCTCCGTCCGATTCCGAATCACTTGCGGAATTAAAAAGCTGTCGAAAATACGTATTGTTAAGTTGATTACGTTTGACAGCTTGCGAGACGAAGTGATATAATTACGAGCATCAAACAGACGAGCTGCGGCGAACGAAAAAGCGAGGTATGCATCATGCTGGAACTAAAGAACGTAGAGAAACATTTTAAAAAGCCGATACGCGGTAAGGGCGTATGGGGCATGGTTAAATCGCTGTTTTCGCGCAAACACACGCTCGTCAAGGCGGTTGACGGCGTGTCGTTTACCGTGGACGACGGCGAGGCGATAGGGTACATAGGCGCTAACGGCGCGGGTAAATCGACCACCATAAAAATGATGAGCGGAATCCTTACGCCCACCTCCGGCGAGATACTTATAGACGGATTGCATCCGTACAAGAGCAAGGAGCGAAACGCCGTACTAAAGACCATAGGCGTTGTTTTCGGGCAGAAAACGCAGCTTTGGTACGACCTGCCTCTTACCGAAACGTACGAGCTGTTAAGATACATTTACGACGTAAGCGAGGTCGATTACAAGCGGCGCATGGGCGAGCTTATAGAGCTTCTCGACATGTCGTCCTTTTTGGACGCGCCCGTACGCACGCTTTCTCTCGGTCAGCGTATGCGTGCTGATCTTGCCGCGGCTATGCTCCACAATCCCAAAACGCTGTTTCTCGACGAGCCGACGATAGGACTGGACGTGCTCGTAAAGCGTAATCTTATAGACGCGATAAACAGAATAAGAAAAGAGTACAACACCACGCTTATCCTCACCACGCACGCCATGAGCGATATAGAGCTGCTTTGTAAGCGCGTCATCATTCTCGACGCGGGCAAGGTGCTTTACGACGGGTCGCTCGAATCGGTAAAGCATATGTTCGGCGACCGCCGCGACATAACGCTCGAAACGGCGACGCCCATAGACACAAACGTTATCGAGAGAAAGTTCCGTCTTGAAAAAGTCTCGTCCGAAAACGAGGGTACGCACACCACGTTTACGGTGGACGCCGACGTTCAGCCGGTAAACGAGCTATTAAACTACCTCCTTTCCGAATGCTCCGTGCGCGACGTTAAAATAGTCGAGACGGGTATCGAGCAAATCGTAAGCAAGATCTACGAAAAGAATAATATCCTTATCGACGGAATGAAAGTAAAATCCGACATAGCGGACGGAGACGACGGGGAGAACGGCGAGGACAAGTCGGGCGAGAATAACGGCGATGAAGAACAGGCTTAGGAAATATCTTATATTCGTAAAATCGGGCTTCCAGACCGTTATTGCGTACAGGGGCTCTATTTTCCTGTGGTTTATAGGCGGGATAATAAACGCCGCCATAATGTGCCTGTTGTGGTGGGCGATTTTTAACGCTTCGCCCGAGAACGTTATTCAGGGCTATACTTTCCCGCAGATGATGATGTACATGATGCTGTCCGCGATAATCGGCGAGATATCTTTTTCCACTACAATGTCCGAAATAGGCGAGGACGTAAGAGAGGGCGTTATAGGCATGCGGCTTATGAAGCCCATCAACTACCGCAGTCAGCTCGGCTTTTCCACCGTCGGAGGATTTCTCGCAAGGCTGTTAATCCTCGGCGTGCCAATGATTGTTATCGCAACGCTCATATCGGTGTTCGGCTTCGGGCTCTCCGACCTAAAATGGTATAACATACTTCTCTTTGTTCCCGCCGTGTTTCTTGCGGTTATGTTTTCGGACACGCTCGGGTTTTTGTTCGGTCAGCTCGCGTTCCGCACGCAGGCTATGTTCGGCGTGGACACTATTATGACCGTTATAGTCGGCTTTCTGTCGGGAGCGATGGTGCCTATCGCGCTGTTCCCCGACTGGGCGCAAAGCATATTGTACTATACTCCGTTCCCGTCCATGATGAGCATGCCCATAAGGCTGTTCCTCGGGCAACTGTCGCCGCTCGAAACGGTGATTTCGTTCGGAATATCTGCGCTGTGGCTTACCGTACTGAATTTAATCGGCGCGCTGCTGTACAAGGCCTCGGTGCGCCACGTCGTCGTTTTCGGAGGCTGACATGCTGAAAGAACTTAAATTATATCCGAAATACGTATCAATGAGTTTGAGAAGCTCGCTTTCGTACAAAGCGGACTCGATAATAATGATTATAAGCTTCGCCATTACCGAGGTCGTGTCGCTTGCAACGATTTACTTTATAGTAGGCGCGGTGCCGTCGATAGGCGAGTGGACGTTCGAACGGCTTGCGTTTTTGTTCGGGTTTACGCTTATTCCAAAGTCGATAGACCATATATTTACAGACGAGTTGTGGATACTTGCTTACCGCGCGATAAGGCGGGGTGAGCTCGACGTGTACCTTACCCGTCCGATAAACCCGCTGTTCCAGTTCGTCGCCAAAACCTTTAAGTGGGACGGCGTGGGCGAGCTTATAGTCGGTATCGTCGTTATGGCTATATTCGGACCGCAGACGGGCATAGCCTTTACGGCGGGCGGAGTGATAGCTCTTATTATCTGCGCCGTGCTCGGCGTGTTTGTTTTTACCGGCTTTAAGCTTCTGCTTGCTTCCCTCGCGTTTTGGGTAAAGTATGTTGGAATTTTTCTCAACACGATATACGGATTGTCCAACTACGCCAAATACCCGCTCCGATACATGGGCAAGGCTTTTATGTCGATAATGTTTTACGTTATTCCGTTCGGACTGTTTTTGTACTACCCGATAGAATGTTTAATCTTAGGCAATAATGTGTGGTTTGCCGTGCTTTTCAGCGCGGTCGCCGCCGTTATTATAATGACGCTCGGGTTTATTGTCTGGCATCTCGGCATAAAGCGGTACGAAAGCTCGGGGAATTAAAAAGGTTTTTTCTATCTAACGAGACGAGGTTTTGCGCATGAAAAGTGTCGGTAAATATGTTTGGTTTGGGATAAACATTATACTGGCATTGGGTTTTTTCGGCGTGTTTTTTTATTTTACTTATCCGTGCTTTAAAACGTTTGACGATAAGATTAATTTCCAATTTATCGGATTGGTTTTGATTATGCTGGAAGGAGTGGTTGAATCCTTTATAACGTGCGCGTGTGCGGACGAGGATTCGGCTAAATGCTATTTTTATCTTGCGGTGCTTTCGGCGGCGATATTGGCAATGGCAATACAATTCGGCTATATGCTTGACGAGCTAAACGGCATCTTTGCCGAAACAGATAATCCGGTCGCCGTTGTGATAGGTTTAATAGTCTCGTTTGTACAGTTATCGCTTTCCCCTATGCTGATTACCAAGTTTTCTTCTTGGTTTATCTTGTTAATATCGGTCGTGGGGGATTACGAATCAAAAGCCGAATTTATTTTGCCTGCCGTGCTTATAGTTGTTAATATAGCTATGGCTATCGTGGCAGCTTGCGTCGAAATGTCGTCGGGACTGTTGATAGCTTATCTGTCCGTATTCGGTGTTTTGAGCGTAGTTTCTTTTATTGCGGTATTAAAACAGAACGACATTGTGTAAATCCGACCGCGCACTCGGATTATAGTAAACGTTAAAACGGCAGGACGTCCTGCCGTTTTTATTTGCGTGGATTTTTTATAATAGGGAAGCGAAGAAGGGGATTGAGTTAATCAGTCCTTATAGCTTTTGCAAAACTCGGTAAGGGTGTTGCAAATGTGCGAGAGGGTGTCGTACATTTTTACGCGGTCCTCTTCCGTTACGCCCACCGCCACAAGATCGAGTATCCTCGATACTTTTTCGGAAACGATTTTTGCGGACTCCGTCCCCAACTCGGTCAGCTTATAGGGGTTGCGGTACTTTTTGTTTTCCTGTTCGTCGATATACACAAGCCCTTTGGCGGTAAGCTCCTTAAGCGTCCTCGACATCATGCCCTTATCCTCGCCGCAGATAGAGCACAGCTCGGTTAAGCTCGCACCCTTATCCGAATTGAAAAGAGTAAAAAGACACTGAACGTGCGTGCCTTTAAGCCCCAGCGACTCTACCTCTTTATTCTTTATCTTTTGAACGCACCTCGACAGGTTAAGAACCAGTAAAGTAAATGTTTCGTATCTTTGTTCCATAATAAACCCCTAAAAAATTTATTTTATATTTAAATTATACCACAAAATCGTTGTCAAGTCAAGGAAAGAGTGATATAATTAACCTCGATAACATATAAATTGTTGTCAAATCAACAAAATTTCGGAGAGTAATTATGACAAAAACCAAAAAAATCGTGCTGAGAGTGGTAAGCATCGTGCTTGCCGTCATCTTGGTGGCTATGATTGTTCTCGTGTCCGTGTTCTTTGGGATATGGCACAACGAGTTTTCCACTGTGACGAGCTTTAAAATGCTCCGCGACCGCAACGACGCGCACAAGGACGGCGCGGTGTATACCATGAAGGTGAGCGGCGGCTTTTACTTTGACGAGTTTCTCGATCAGGGCGGGGTAAAGAACGACCCCGAGCTTATAGCTTTTATTTCGAACAAGATTACACGCGGGCTTATTGATATGGGCATTAAGGAGAGCGACATAGGCTGCGCGTCCTTTACCGCGGTTGCAGAGAACGGTGACAAGCTGTTTGCGAGAAACTACGACTTTGCCAAAACAAACGTTTGCCTTACGTTAACCGACCCCGGTAACGGAAGACATGCGTCCTTTTCGACGGTAGACCTTAACTTTGTGGGCATGGATACAGAAAAGAACGTCGAGGGGCTTATGAATAAGATTACCTGCCTTGCCGCGCCCTTCACGCCGCTCGACGGTATTAACGACGCGGGCGTAAGCTGCGGCATTTACATGACCTATCAGGGCGAGCCCGAAAACAACAACGCCGTAGCGACAGACCAAAACGATCCCAATAAGCCCGACATTACGTCGACTACTATGCTTCGTATGATTCTCGACTACGCGGACGACGTGGACGAGGCGGTGGAGCTTGTTAAAAAGTACAACCTTCACGACTCGGCTAACACCTCTTTCCACTACATGGTTGCCGACGCCACGGGGAAGAGCGCCATTCTCGAATGGGTTGCTCCCGGCGAAACGGACGAAACGGATAACGACGGTACCAAACGCGAGCTTGTGGTTACATACAATACCGGCGACGAAAATATAGGCGAGGCGGAGGGATCGAGCGATTTCCAATGGCTTACCAACTTTATTATTTTGCCCGGCTATTACGCAAGCGACGACGACAAGCCCGGCGTGGACAGATACAATCAAATATACTCCGATCTTTCGGCGACAAACGGAATCGTAAAGGACGAGTGGGCGGCTATGGAAATTCTCAAAACGGTGGGAAGAAGAAGCTGGGGCGAAGGCAACGGCTGCACGGTGCACAGCGTGGTATATAACCTCACGAAAAAAACGGCGCTTTGGGTTTCCAACGAAAACTTTAACGATTCCACCGCTATCTACGAATATTCTCTTAAGACAAAGCAGCTGAAGTCAGTTTCTAAAATCGGCTGAAACAAAATAATAATTTCCGTTTATTAAGGGATTTTCAATAATGAAAAAAGCAGTATATTTATTAAACCTACTATTGCTCGGAGCGCTTGTCGCTTTTGACGTAATGCTTATACTTTCTCCTGCGCTGTGGCTTAAAAGCGCGTCGAGCGCTTGCTTTGCCGCGGTCGGGATTGTGAATATAATCTATGCGCTAAAGCAGGGCGCAAAAAAAGCGTTTCCCGCGCTTATGCTTGTCGGCTTGATTTTCGCTATGGCGGGGGATATAATCAATTACAACCCGGGCGACCTATTCTTTATAGTGGGAACGGCGCTGTTCGCTTTGGCGCATGTTTTTTACATTGCGGCGTACTACACCGTTTACAAATTTCATTTGCTCGACCTGATTATATCCGCGGTTATATTTGTGCCGTCCGTGCTGTTTATAACGCTTTCGCCCATGTTCGACTTCGGCGGCACGCTTATGAAAATCGTGTGCGTGGCGTATGCGCTTATCCTTTCGGTTATGGTTGGCAAGGCGCTGTCCGATACGAGAAAGGGAACGGCGCTTAGCGTTTTGATTGCGGTGGGAAGCGTGCTGTTTTTCGTGTCCGACCTTTCGCTTCTTATAAACATGTTCAGCGCTATTCACGCTATTCCGCGCATACTGTGCCTTGCCACGTACTATCCCGCGCAGTTTATGCTTGCGTTTTCGCTCATTCTGTACGGAGAAAAGGGCGTCAACTTTTTCAAGGCGCTGTATTGCAGAGTTTTCCAGCTCGTGCTAAAAATCGCGCTTCCTCTTTTGCCGTACAGAGATCCCAAGGTCATAGAAAAGATAACCGAAGTTCCCGCTGTGCTTAAAGATAACGGAAAAACCCACGCGCTTATCGTCACCGATAAAAATATCCGAGCTTTGGGACTGACCGAGTCGCTCGAAAAAGCGCTCTCGGCGGCTAATATAAAGTGCACCGTTTTCGACGGCGCGGTACCCAATCCCACGACGGATGACGTTAACGAGGCGTTAAACCTTTATAAAAGCGAGGGGTGCGACTGCCTTATAGGCTTCGGCGGCGGATCGCCCATGGACTGCGCAAAGTGCGTAGGCGCTTTAATCGCGCGCCCCAAAAAGACGCTCGGCAAAATGAGCGGTATTCTTAAAGTGGGGAAGAAAACCCCTCTCCTCTTAGCCGTACCCACCACGGCGGGCACGGGCAGCGAAACCACGCTTGCGGCGGTTGTTGTCGATTCTGCGACCCGTCATAAGTACGCTATAAACGACTTTCCACTTATCCCGTCGTACGCCGTACTCGACGAGGATCTGTTATCCTCTCTTCCCAAGCATATAATTTCCACAACGGGTTTGGACGCGCTCACGCACGCGATTGAAGCGTATATCGGAAAGGGCGGAAACGCCTCCACGCGCAGGGACGCGCTCGACGCGGTAAAGCTCGTGTTTGAGAATCTCGAAAGCTTTTACGGCGGCGACAAGGCGGCGGCAAAGAATATGCTCCTCGCCTCGCACAAGGCGGGTCGCGCGTTCAGCAAGGCGTACGTCGGCTACGTCCACGCGCTTGCACACCCGCTCGGCGGAAAGTACAATATCGCGCACGGTCTTGCGAATGCGGTTATCCTTCCCGTCGTATTGAGAGAGTACGGAAATGCGGTACAAAAAAAGCTTTGGAAGATAGCGCGCTTCTGCGGGCTTGTCGACGGCGGTACGGCGTACGGCGACGGAGCCGAGGCCGTTATAAGTAAAATCGAGGCGATGAACGCCGCGTTCGGAATAGGAAAGACTTTCCCTGAGATTAGGCGCGGCGATTTGGAGGAGCTTTCCTCTTGCGCCGAAAAGGAAGCCAATCCCCTTTATCCCGTTCCCGTTTTGTGGGATAAGGAAAAGCTGA
This sequence comes from Clostridiales bacterium, assembly GCA_022511445.1. Classification (GTDB taxonomy): domain Bacteria; phylum Bacillota; class Clostridia; order Christensenellales; family Pumilibacteraceae; genus Anaerocaecibacter. The sequence continues at coordinate 47,943 of JAFLVE010000014.1, forward strand.
AGGATATGTATATTAAGCTTCGCGGCGAAAACACGGACGAAACGGACATTGCCGCAATCGTTCAAAAGCAAAGAAAGTATTTTGAGAGCGGCGCGACCTTAAGCGTAAAACAACGCCTCGCAAGATTAAAAGCGCTTCACGCGGCGATAAACGCCAATCTCCCCGCATTGCACGAAGGGCTTAAAGCCGACCTCGGAAAGAGCGCGATAGAAAGCTACATGTGCGAAACGGGTCTTGCTTTAAGCGAATTATCCTACATGATAAAGCATCTGAAGCGCTTTGCTAAGCCCAAGACGGTTACCACGCCCATTGCGCAGGCTATTTCCAAAAGCTACCGTCTTCCGTCGCCGTACGGCACGGTGCTTATCATGAATCCGTGGAACTATCCGTTCCTCCTTTCTATCGACCCGCTTATCGACGCGGTTGCCGCGGGCAATACGGTCGTACTAAAGCTCAGCGCGTACTCTCCCAACGTAAACAAGGCGATAAAAGAGGTTATAGACAGCGTGTTCCCGCCCGAATACGTTACGGTGCTTTTCGGCGGGGCGAAGATAAACCAAGAGCTGATGGAAACGGAGTTCGATTATATTTTCTTTACGGGCAGCAAACGCGTGGGACAGCTCGTTTACGAAAACGCCGCGAAACGCCTTACGCCCGTCACGCTCGAGCTCGGCGGAAAAAGCCCGTGCATAGTGGACGAGACTGCGGATATCCCTCTTGCCGCAAAGCGTATCGTATGGGGTAAATACCTCAACCTCGGTCAAACGTGCGTCGCGCCCGACTATATATACTGCGCGGAAAGTATTCACGACAGACTGATTGAAGAAATCAAAAAGCAGATAGTAAAGCAGTTCGGGACTAATCCGCTCGAAAATCCCACCTACGGCAAGATTATAAACGAAAAGCACTTTAACCGCGTCGGCGCTCTAATAGATAAGCAGAAGGTTGTACACGGCGGAAAGACGGACGCCGAAACGCTTAAAATAGAGCCCACCGTTATGGATAACGTATGCCACGCCGACGCCGTAATGCAGGAAGAAATTTTCGGACCGGTGCTTCCCGTGCTTACCTACAAAGAGGAAAGCGAGGTCGTGCGCTACGTAAAGGAAAACGACGCCCCGCTTGCGCTTTACCTGTTCTCGTCCGACAAGGCGCGTATAAAACGGCTGACTAACGAAATCGGCTTCGGCGGTGGGTGCGTAAACGACGTGGTTATTCACCTTGCGACCCCGTACATGCCGTTCGGCGGCTTCGGAAAAAGCGGGCTCGGCTCGTACCACGGCAAAGTCGGCTTCGAAACGTTCAGCCACTACAAGAGCATAGTGGATAAGTCTACGCTTATCGATTTGCCCATGCGCTACCAGCCGTACACAAAGGTTAACGAAAAGCTTATTAAATTCTTCCTAAAGTAAAATAAAAAAACAAGCGGTTTGAATAATATCAAGCCGCTTGTTTTTTTGTGTGTTTTATTTTTCGATTTCGCGTGCGATATGTTCGGCGTAGAGCCTTGCTACGTTTATTCCGCTTACGGCTTCGAACGCGTCGAAGTAGGCGTTGGAATTTACCTCTAAAAGCAGGGGATTGTCGCCGACCGTAAAATCTATCCCGCAGTAGTCGAGATTAAGAAGGTTTGCCGCGCGCTCGGAAATCTCTTTTACGTTATCGGGAAGCTCGGTTTTTTCGGCGCGGGCGCCGAGACCGATATTGGAGCGGAAATCGACGTCGCTCACTCTTTTGATAGCGCCTATTGCTTTTCCGCCGATAACGATTACGCGCATGTCCTTTCCGCTCGACGAGGCGATATATTTTTGGAAAAGGTGCTCCTCGAGTTTTACCTTTTCGCATAGCTCGGTTAGCTCTTTGCGGTTATCCGCTTTGAACACGCCTTTTCCTATCGAGCCGTACGAGTGCTTTACTATAACGGGGTAGCCGAGCTTTTTTTCGACCTTGTTAATAACCTCGGCGGGAACGGGGGCGGCGGGGTCGTAGCAAAGAAGCCCGGGGATAGTTTCGGGCATGGGAATGCCGCTGTTCGAAAGCGCGATATGCGTAAGCATTTTGTCGTCGCACAGCTCTATCGCCGTCGCGCCGTTAAAAAGCTTTACTCCATTTTTTTCGAGCATAGCGGCGATATATTTATCCTTATCGAGATAAACGCAAAAATCGCAGTCGAAATCCTCTATTTCGATTTTTCCGTCCCTTACGCAAAGAGGGAAGCGGTCGTTTGTCCTGACCTCGGCGGAAATGCCGAGCACGGCAAGCTCTTCGGTCAGTCTTTTCGTCTGCCTTGTTCCGCGCTTATCGGCGTATGCGTTTATTAAGATAATGCACTTTTTGTTCATAGCCTAAAAAAAAGCCCGTACGGATTTTTTAAGCGCTCCGTGCGGGCACAGTAAGATTATTCTTTATCGAACGAGCAGCCGGTAAGCACGTATTCCGTTCGCCTTGCAACTGCGCCGGAACGGTAGCTGTCGTAGTGGATACGGACGGGAATTTTGTTATGCTCCTTTTCGCCGCTTTTAAACGGAACGGCGGCGTACGACACTACGTACGGCGGACCGTGCCTGTCCGCGTTTATCGATATGCTCGAATTGTAGCAGGATACGGGATAGTATTCTTCGCCCGTGACGTCGGAGGTTACCTTTTCTATGCCGAAGTCCTTAACCCAATCGCCGATATGCTCGGTAATCTTGTTTGCCTCCGTCGATACGTACATCGTGTATGCGCTTACCTTGCCGGTCTCGAAGCAGTCGAAAAGGTTGGTCATAAAAAACGGATACGCCGTGTTTACGGCTATCGAGCTGGTGCGGGCGAGGTAGAACATCATCTCGTTGTCGTAGTACTGCCCGGACGGAATGGAAAGAGTTTTTTGCTTGGATTCTCCGTCTTTATCGAAGGTGGTGCGGGTCGCCTTTTTCGCGAAGTAGTCGGCGTCTATCTCGTACGAGAGGTTTTTCTCTTCGCCCTCGCGCCGAGCAAGCCCCACTTTTTTATAGGCTTTGGAGGTGACGAGGCTGTCGGTCTGCCATTCGACGTAGCTCCTTATATTGTCGGTAAGACCGCGATCCTTTTCGTCCGCTTCGTCGTTATAGGTAACCGTCCAGGTTAAATCGAGCCCTGTGTGGCGCGCCACGTCGTCGGTGGGTACGTTTTCCGTAAGGGTAAAGGTCGCTTTGCCCTTAGCTATCGTTACGCGCTTGTCCTCGCCGAGGCCTTTTTCGGTGTTGTATATGGAAATCTCGTATTCCAAGCGTTCGTACGAGTCGCCTACGTCGTGCCAAGGTCTGTTTGTGTCAAACGACGGAGTGGGCGTCGAGGTGCACGCCGTCAACATGATTGCCGCCGCACAGGATAAAACAGCGGCGGATTTACTTATCGCTTTTTTCATACCGACATTATAGCATATATCTTTTTCGATTGCAATCGATTGATTAAAGATAGTGCTTGCTTTTAATCGCCGCCTACGATATAATGTTAGCATGGGAAAAGCAATATTATACGAAACGAGTTATCCCGAGGCGCTTAAAGCGCTCGCGGCGGAGCTCAGGGGAAAAAAGTTCTCGTTTGACGAGTACTATATCGTGCTTACGCCCGACAGATACACGCTTCAGGTGGAAAAGGCGCTGTTTAGCGGCAGGGGCTCTATTAACTGCGAGGTGCTTACGCTCTCGCGGCTTTGCCGCCGCCTGAAGGTGTGCGACAACAATCAAACGCTTTCTACGGAGGGCGCGGTCATGCTTACTGCGTGCGCCGCCGAGGAAGCGGAAAATCTCGAATATTACGGCGCGGCGGCAAAGTATCCCGAGTTTGCGCGCGAGGTGTATGCGGCGCTTATCCAAATAAGCTTGTCGGGCGCCGACATAGACGACCTTATCGCCTCGGTGCCGCAATCGAGCCTTACGGGTAAAAAGCTTCGAGACCTTAAAAAGATTAAGGAAAAATACGACGAGAAGCGAAAGGACTTGTGCGATTCGACAGACAGGCTCAAGGCGCTCGCAGGCGCTATCCCCACGCTTGATTCGGCTAAAAAAACGCATTTTTACGCGATAGGATATTCGGACGCGACTGAGCTTATAGGCGAGGTGTTTTGCGCGATAAAAGATAACGCGCGGCTGTTAAGCGTGTACGGCGCGGTTCCGCCGTCCGTAAAAAAGATGCTTGCGCCCGAAGTGGTTAAGCTGCCCGCGCCCAAACCCAAGGAAAAACCGGACGTTTATAAAATGTCGGACGCAATTTCGCAGTATAAGGAAGCGGCGTCCATGATACGCGACTACGTATACGGCGACAAAACGCGCCGCTACGGCGACGTCTATATAGTCGCACCCAATCCGCGCGCGCTGACCCGCATACTTAACGAGTACGGCATAGATTACTACGCCGACGCAAGCGTCGCGCTATACGACACCGCGCCGTTTACCGCGCTTGCGAATATAATAAGAATTTCGACGGACGCCGAAGCGGATAGGATAATCTCGCTCTGCAAAAACCCGTACGCTCTCGTCGACCCTTCCGACGCCGACGAGCTCGAGTTTATTCTTACCAAGCGCGGAATAAAGCACGACGTGTTTAATGCGGATATCGACTCGAAGGGGGCGAATAAGGCGCTTTCCGCCGTAAAAAAGATGCGCGACGAGTTTTTGTCGCACAAAAAGTTTTCCGAGGCGTGCTCCGCCGTTATGGAAACGTGCGGCTTTGAGGAAACCGAGCGCAAGATTGCGGACGAGGCAAGCGCTATTTCGGGAGGAGACTCCGGGCTTGTTATGACCGACGCCGTAAAACCGATACGCTCCGTTCTCGATCTAATCGACCGTTACGGCACGGGCGACTTTAAAAAGGACGCGTTCATGTTCTTTTCGGCGGCGAAGGCGCTTAATATAAAATCGCTTCCGCGTTTTGCCGACCGCGTTTCCGTCGTCGGCGTGGAGTCGCTTAGGCTGACCTCGTGCGAGCTTTTAATCGTAGTCGATTTTAACGAAGGCGTTTTGCCCGTGCCTACCGCCGATTCGGGACTGTTAAGCGACGCGGATATTATAACGGTGGGCAAAGACCCGTTTGGCGAAGAAAAGATAAAGCCGTCCGCAAAGGAAAAAAACAAGCGCTCGCGCGAAGAACTGCTCGAGGTTATTTTTAACGCCAAAAGGGCGGTATGCATGTACGTCGATTCGGGTCAAGCCAAAAAGGCGGGGCTTTTAAGTTCCGTTAATAGGTACGAGATTGCGGACGGTATGTGGGTCGATCCCGAAACGGGCGGGGAGGTATCCGTTGCGGTTGCAAAGGATATTCCCATAAGTAAAGCCGATAAAGCTGCGGCGACAAGCGGATTGGTACACCCCCCGTTGCAGTCGACGAGCGACCCCAAAACAATCGGGTACTACGCCTGCGTTCCGTCCGCGGCGAGGGAGCTTTCCGCGCGCAAAAAAACCTCGTACGGCAAAGCGATCGACGCCGCGCTTAAGGGCGGTGAGTCCCAAAAGCACACGGCAAAGAAGTTTAGTAGGCATGTAAACGGCGTGGTCGGTCACGAGACCCTGTCCGTAAGCGAGCTGTCCGACTGGTTCGGCTGTCCGTACAGACGGTTTTTAAGATACACCGTCGGGCTTAAAGAGCGGTATACCGGCGAGTTTTCGGCGCCCGACTTCGGCACGATGATGCACAAGGTCATGGAGGAATTCGTAAAAAAGGAGCTTTATAAAAAGTCGGAGGACGAGATAGAAAAGTCGGTACGGGAATACGCTCGCAGCGTTGCCGAAGAAGTCGAGTTCGCTCTGTCCGACCTCGACAAAGAGCGATTCGTGGAAAACGCGTGCGATTATGCGCGAGTTAACGCGCGGATAATAAACGCGGGAAACTATAAGCCCGATTTATATTGGACGGAGCGCAAGTTCGACGGCGACATATTGCTCGGCAAGTCTAAAATACGCTTTAAGGGCAAAATCGACAGAGTGGACGTTTTGGAAAAGAGCGGGGAGGGCGCAGAGCAAAATGACACGCGGTATCTGCGCGTTTTCGACTACAAGACCAATGCGAGCAAGAGCTTGAGCCAAGAAAAGATTAAGGACGGGCGCGAGATGCAGCTTGCTTTGTACGCCGCGGAGCTGATATCTTCCAATAGGAATAACGGCGCGTCTAAAACGAACGACGGCGGTGCGGATGCCGAAAGCGTACAGGTTACGGGAATGTTTTACGTGCCCCTTCCGCAAAAATACGTTAAGGAAAAAAGAGCGCTTCTTTCTGGCACTATGGTTAAAGATTACGACGTCGCAGTCGATTACGATAAAAACATTTTCACATGCGGCGAATCGGAAGTGCTAAAGCTGAAAAGCAACGACGACAGGGACGATTTTTCGGGCGGCTCGAAAAAAAGCAAGACTATTATCGCCGAAAACAAGTTCCGGGAACTAATAGATATCAGCGTTAAAAATTCGGATATTGCCGCCGACCAAATAGACGGCGGCTACATAGAGCGGTCGCCCGCCGACGACAAGGAATGCGATTATTGCCCCTTCGTCGGGCTTTGCGAGCATAGGCTTGTGCGCGGCAAAACGGACGAGGAGGAGGTAGCGGATGAGTAGTATCGACACGGCGAATTTATTAATGACGGAGATCGACGGAATATTAAAGCTTAATCCGCAGCAAAAGGACGGGGCGAAGCATAAAGGCAACACCATAGTTTCCGCAGGTGCGGGCTGCGGCAAAACCAAAACAATGATAGGGCGTATAGTGTATAAAATTTTGGAGGGCGTGCCCCTTTCCCAAATGCTTATAATCACGTTTACTCGTGCCGCCGCCGCCTCCATAAAGCAAAAAATGTCGGAAACGTTTTCGAAAATACTCGCTTCGAAAACGCTTAAAGGCTATCCCGAGTCGGAGCGTATCCGCGAAGCGGCGTATGCAATGCCCGTTTCGGAAATAGGCACCATTCACAGCTTTTGTCAGCGGCTTATCCGCACGTACTTTTACGAGGCAAAAATCGATCCCGCGCGCACGATATGCGACGATTCGGAAGCGGGCATACTTAAGTCCGCCGCCGTAAAGTCCGCAGTAAAGGAAGCAAAAAACGAGTGGGCAAGACTGCGGAATGAAGTAAAGAACGGAGCATCAGTTGACGAAAGGAAGCTCGATATGCTTAATAAGTTTATTGAGCTTTGCGATATGATGTCCGACAGGCGGACCGATAACGGCGTGGAAAAAATATTGCTCAAGATAATAGACTACGCGCTGTCGGTGCCGGGCTCCGACGGGTTTTTCGAAAAGATTAAAAAAGACGGGGAAATTTTACCCGAGTTTCTTAAGGAAATCGAGAATATGCGTGCGGCGCTTATTTCCCGAGTCGAAGATATGTATAACAGCGTTATGAGCGAGGGTTTTAATACTTTGCTTCGCGCCAGAGAGCTTAAAGATTATTTCGAGCTTGCGCCCGGTGCGGTAAAGCCGAGCTTGCCGAAGTGGAACCAAAAACCGAAGGACCCCGCCAAACTTACAGCATACAATCTCCTTAAAGAAGAATTCCGCGCCTTACGAGACGATTGCGAGGCATACGTTGACTACAGGCAAAAAATCGAAGCGGCGGCAAAGAACGATTACGAGCCGTACGCAAGGGCGATTATGGCTGTTGCCCGCGACGCGCTCGCTCGCTACGACAGGAGAAAAGAGGACCGCGGGGTTATAGACTATGCCGACCTCGAGCACGGCGCCATTAAGATTCTGTCAAACGAGGGCTGCGTTAAGGAGATAACCTCGCGCATTAAGTACGTTTTTATCGACGAGTATCAGGACGTAAACCCCCTCCAAAACAGCATAGCTGAAAAGTTCAGGGAGTCGGGCGCCGAGGTTTTTCTCGTAGGCGATATCAAGCAGTCGATATACGGTTTCAGGCGCTGCGATCCGAAATATTTCAGCGACGCGCTCGAGCCCGAGTCTCCCTACCATCCGTTTTATCTTAACGACAACTACCGTTCGTCGCCCGAGGTTGTAAGCTTTGTAAACGGCGTGTTCGGGGAAATAATGACGGAAGAATGCGGCATGGTAACCTACGACAAAAACCAAGCCCTTGTCGCAAAAGCCCATATAAAGGGCGGCGCTGAATTCGTTTATATCGACAAGGACGCCAAGGTGAAGATTACGAGCGCTTCCGCGGATACCGCATGCCGAGAGACCTCCGTCGATACGGTATCGTCGAGTAAAACTCCGGGCGAAACGGGCGCGGCGTTAGCCGAAAAAGGAGAGGCTAAGGCGAAAAACGTCGCCGAAAAATCCAAGTCGGAGGACAAAAAGGCTGAACCTTATTCCGTTGTGGACGCTGCGGAAAAGGCGTCGTGCCGACTCGACCCCGAGGCGTGCTATATAGCAAAGCGCATACTCGAATTGACAGACCCCGACGGGGAGTATAAGGCGAGGTACGGCGAAATTACGGTATTGCTCCGCTCTATGTCTTCGTTTGCGGCGACGCTTTTCGAAACGCTCGGCAGGTTCGGCATTCCCGTTTCCATAGAACGCAGCGAGAGTATAAAGGAATTCCCGGAGGCGGTGGCGCTCCTCGACATTGCGCGCTGTGTGGATACCGCCTTGGACGACGTCGCCTTATACACCGCGCTTCGCTCCTCTATGGGCGGATTTAACGACGAGGAGCTTGCGGAAATCGCGCTGTGCGGCGCCTCGCTTATAACCAAAGGCAAACCGAGCGACTGCCGCGAGCCGTTTGTAAAAAAGGTTAGGGCGTATAAGGGTAAGCACGAAGAGAGGCTTAGGGAGTTTTTCGCTCTTAGGGAAAAGTTCCGCAAATATTCCGAGTGCCACGACGCGGCGGATACACTCGGCTACATAACTTCAGAAATCGATTACTTTACGCACGTTTACACCGTTTGCGGTCCGCATGCCGCTTCCGCCGTGGAAGCGCTTATCACTTGTGCGGCGGATAAAAAATGCGACCTTCACACCTTTATCGAACATTGCTCCTCGCAAGGCTTCGAGCTGTCCGCTTCCTCCGTCGGAGACACCGTTCAAATCACGACAATTCACAAGTCGAAGGGGCTCGAGTACAAGTATTGCTTCGTCGCGGAATGCTCGAAAAAATTCAACACACAAGACCTAAACGAAAAAGTCATTATCGATAAAGACGGGCTGTCGCTTAAGGTGCCGTGCGAGGGCGGGCTTATCGGCGAAACCGTCCCGTACATTAGTTCGAGACAAGACGCCGAAAAAAACATCTATTCGGAGGAAATGCGCACGCTGTACGTCGCGCTTACCCGCGCCGAAAAAATGCTTATAGTTACAGGTAAAACTCATAAAACCAACAAGAGCTATTCCACGTTTTTGGAGTCTGTTCCCTTCCTTAGCGGAATTATTGCCGACCCGCTTACCGAGATTGTCGTTACGGAGCGCGAGCCCGAAAACTTCGAAAACGACGATATTACTAACGAGGTGGAGCTTCGTCGGCGCCGCGCGCTCGAATATCCGAGCAAAAATATTCCCATTAAAACGAGCGTTACATTTGTCGCGGAGTCGAGCGACGACGATAACGTTGCGGATAAAATAGCGGACGACGGCGACCGCGGCGGAGCGGGTATTGTAAGGCGCCGCACCTTTAAGCCCAAAGCGGGCGAGGAAGACGGGCTTACCAAGGGCGAGCGCGCCAGACTCTCCGGCACGGCGTATCACGCCGCAATGGAATTAATCGATTTTGCCAACCCCGACTTTGAAAAAATAAAAGGGGAAATCGAAAACGCCGAGCTTATTACCGAAGAGGGAGAGAAGCAAATCATAAAAGCCGCCGAGGAGATGAGAGCCCTTACGGAAGGCGCGAGGTTTGTATGCAGAGAACAGCGCTTTATCGCCGAGCTTCCCGTCGAAAAGTACGGCGGGGAGCGCGTGCTCGTTCAGGGAATTATCGATCTTCTCATAATCGATAAAAACGGCAAGATAATAATAGTAGACTACAAGACGACGACGGAGGAGGGGCTCGATTGGGACGGATATAAAATTCAGCTCGGTTTGTACGCGGACGCGGTCAAGGAGAGTATCGGCAGGGACAACGATTTGGGCGTGGACGTAGATAACGTGGAGCTGTATCTGTACTCGTTTGCACACGGTTTTAGGCGGATAGAATACAGGGCGCCGCGCGTAAACGAAGCGCCTTCGGCGGCGGAAGCGTAGACTTTTCCCGAAAACGAAAAAACTTTTATCGAATTTATTAAACTTTTGCAAATAAATATAGTTAAAAATTATAGATTTTTCAAAAAATATATGGTATACTTAAATACTCTCAAGATACGGAAAGGGGCGTACAGACTAACGGAAGCGTTAGGCTATATGCTTGTTCCATATTTATTCCGATAAAAAAGGAGAAAACTTTTTATGTTGACCGGTCTTAATAAGCTGTTTACGGAAACCCTCGCCTTAGGTCCGGACTTATGGATTATTATAGGCGTCGTTATTGTCGTTGCGGCATTTGTCGTCGCGCTAATCGGAGGGCTTTTTGTGGGCGATTACGCTAAGAGCGTTTCGCTTATGAAAAAGGTTATTGCCGCGCCCAACAACGCGCTTGCCGCAATGAAGCAGATGCCGGCGTCTGTCAAACAGCAATATAAGCGCGCCCGCCTCGGCGGGGCCAAGCCGAGCGACTACGTTTCGGAGAACGTGTGCGTTAACAGCTTGTACAAGCGTTCGCTCGTTTCCAAAATTTGGCTTGTTACTCTCGTCGCTACCGCGCTTTCCGCGGCGCTTGTCGCACTTGTTGCGCCCTTTGCGGTTGCGGTTGAGTTAAAGAATATTGCAGAGGGCGGCGACGCTTCGCTTGCGGCGGCGCTTCCTTACGCGGGATATATTATGCCCCTTGTCATCGTGCTTGCAGGATCGATCCTTACCCTTATCGGCGCCGTTATAGGCAAGGCTTCGCTTTCGGGCGCAGTTAAGACTTACGCAAAGTTCGTAAACGCGGTCGACGGCGACAGCAAGGGCGGAGCGGCGCAAGCTCAAGCTCAGGCGGCTCAAGCTCAGGCGCAACAGGCGTTCCGCGCACAGCAAGCCCAGGCTCAAGCACAAGCTCAGGCTCAGGCTCAAGCGCAAACCCAAAACCGGGCACAGCAGCCTCAAGGCGGATATGCCTTCGAGCCTCAGTCCGAGCCGGTAGTAGAGGCGCAGGTGTACGAGCCCGTTACGGAGGTCCAAGCCGAATACGGCGGAGGATACGGAGCGCAATCGGGAGGATATTCACAAGAGCCCGTAAACGAATACGGTAATACCGCACAGGGCGGATACGGCGGCGGCTTCGGCGGCGGCTTCGGCGGCGGATACGGCGAGCCCGTCGTGGAGCAGACCGCCGAGTCCGAGGAGGATTTCCGTCGTCGTGCGAGGGAAGAGGCGATAGCTCAAGCCCGCGCGGCGCAAGAGGCGGAAGCGGCAAGAGCGGCGCAGGAAGCCGCGGCGGCACAAGCCGCACAACAGGCTGCGGCACAAGCGGCGGCGCAAGCTGCGGCGCAAGCTGCGGCACAAGCGGCGGCACAGGCTGCGGCACAGGCCCAGCCGTCACCTGTCGACGAGCTTATTGCGCGTATCGATCAGATAAGCCGCGAGGGTGCTTCACGCGAGACCATGCGCGACGTTGCCACCCAGCTCCAGAGGGAGCGCGCCAAGCCGGAAAACAAGTCGCCCGACCGTCAGAAAAAACTGAACGACGCGCTCGGCAAATTGCTTAAGGCAATGTCCGCGGCAACTCGCGGTTAAGGTTTTATATTGAAATTGTTAAGCTCGGAACGCACGGTCACTCTCCGTGCGTTCTTTTTTGCCGTAACGATTGACTTTTTTTATACAGTAAATTAAAATACAGTCATGAGCAACATTCTTGAAAGAGAGGATAAGCGCGTCGAGGCGGCGACGCTGTTTGACGCGGCAAATAACGGCGGTGAGGTTACGCTTATCGACGACCGCATTGCGATAGTCAAGCAGGGTAATTGGGAAAAATGCACCGCGCTCGACGTGTCGGATATTGAGGAGTACAAGGCGAAAGGATATTTAAGCGGCAACGTCGTGTACGTCGGCGTTCCGCTCGAGGCGCAAAAGCTTTTTAAGTTGAGCGACGCGCCGTGCAAAACGTTTGCGTATCTTAAAGCGCTCCCGCCCGAGGTAAGCGCGGATATTACGATAAAGCGGCTTGCTCCGTCGCTTGCCGAGGTTGTCCGCGATAAATATTGCGGCGAGGACGAGGACGGTTATTCCGTTTCCGATATAGAAAATATAATGCGCACTATGGGTGTGTTCGGCGCTATCGTGGACGGCAAGCTCGCGGGGTTTATAGGCAGGCATAACGACGGGAGCATGGGCATGCTCGAGGTGTTCGATTCTTTCCGCCGCCGCGGAATAGGCGGAGCGCTCGAAAGGTTTTTGATAGGATACGTTATGACCTTTATGCGAGTTCCGCACTGCGACGTGTACATAGATAACGCCGCCTCTCTTGCCTTGCAGGAAAAAATAGGTTTAACGCCGAGCGGCGGGTATACCTTTTGGGTTCCGTCCGAAGAAAATATTCAGGCGTGTCAGATTTTGTAAACGGTATTGACACAGCCGAAATTGTTTAATATAATTTAATTTATGGATTTTTCGGAAAGCGATAATTTTAATGCGGAAATAATCGCGGAGGAGCAGGAGCATTTAGCTAAAACGCTCGAGCTTATCCGCGAGCAGATATCCCTTCTTAAAAACGACGGGTTTTCTTACCGTTCGATAAATATTTACGATATCGACGATATAGAAAACTACGAGGAGGAATTGACGCGGTACGACGAGAGGCGGAGAGAAATAAAGATTCTTACCCGCGCGCTTTCCACGCCCTACTTTGCACGCATGCGCTTAAAGCCAGTTGAGCGAGTAAAGGAGGACGACCTTCCGTCCATGACTCGGGCGAGAAAACTTTATATCGACGATTTCCCCACCGACGAGATTTCCGATATCTACGTAGGCGCAAATATAATCGTGTACAAGGACAGAGTGCTCGTATACTCGCACAACTCGCCGATAGGCAACAAGGTTTACGAGCGGTTTGAAAACGGGCGAATATTATGCAACGGCTATGTGTACGAGGTTGTTTTCCGCCGCAAGTTCGACATTAGGGAAGGGAAGCTTAACGCGTGTTTTCAGGACTACTCCAAGGAGACGGGCGGCATAGTGTACGACAAGTTCCTCGCGCACATGCTTAAGGTTAAGCGCGGCGATAAACGCCTTACCGACATTATCCCCACAATTCAAGCCAATCAGAACGAGATAATAACCCGTCCCGCCGACGAAAACTGTATCGTTTCGGGCTGCGCGGGCTGCGGAAAAACCATGATACTTCTCCAGCGGCTCGAGTATCTTTCCTTTAACAAAAAGCTCGACCTTGAGCGCGCCGTGGTCATTGCGCCCGGCGAGCGGTATTTGGAACACATTCAGCCGGTCGTCGACGACCTGATGATAAACGGCGCGCGGCGAATGACGATGGGCGAGCTGTATAAAACGCTTATCCTCTCGCTTAAAGGGATACGCGCGTCCGACCGCCGCGCAGTTTCGGACTGCACGCCGACGGGCGACGAGGAATTGACCGACGCCGCAGTTTCCTCTGTTTACGGAAACGATATTAAGCGCAAGCTGATTGCCGCGCTTTTGCCCGTAAAAAAGAGCTACGCCGCCGCAATGAACAGATACCGCGAGGCGATGAACGAGTACGAGCGCGACTTTGCGTGGAATCCCGAGCTTGTTAAGCCCAAGCCGCCCACCGTGTCCGTTTCGCTCGACAGGTTTAATTTTTTGCCGATACTCCGCGGCGGGTTTAGTAAAGCCAAGCTGTATTTGCTTCTTACCGCATATTGCTTTATTTTAGGCAAGCCCGATTTTGACTGCGCGCTTTTTATAGACGAGGGGCAGGACTATTTCGTAAACGAATACGTTCTTCTTGCGGAAATAACCAAATCCACCTTCGATATTTACGGCGACACCAATCAGCAGATATCCCCGCTTCGCGGCGTGGGCGATTTTAACAAGCTTAACGGGCTTCGCGATTTTTCCAAGTATGCGCTTAACGAAAACTACCGTAATTCGAGCGAGATAACCGCGTTTGTAAACGAGCTTCTCGGCATGAACGTGACCTCGCTCGGGCTTTCGGGCGGGCTGGTGCGCCGCGCGCGTTTACAAGATATAGCTTCCGAGCTAAAATCGGACACGGACGACCGTATCGCAGTCATCTATTCGCCCGACGATACCGACGCGCGGGAAAGACTTATTAAAGCGCTGCCGGAGGGCGTTCCCATTACCGTAGCGGAGAGCAAGGGCACCGAGTACGAGCGCGTGTACGCTTGCGGAAAGCTATCGGATACCGAAAAGTACGTCGCGTACACACGCGCGCTTAGCGAGCTTGTTATCTGCGAGTAAACGCTTGCGAAAAAGTATAAGACAGAGTTTGTTCGGATATAAATTCTGTCTTTTTTTGTTTGCATAATTCGACAGAATATAGTATAATTGTTTGTGCAATACGCGGATAAATTTTCGGACCGCCTACTCGAAAGCAAGCCTGAAAAAAACCGATCCGCGATTGGGGGTTACTATGGTAAAAGAATACTGCGGAGTAATGGGCGCTTACGACTTTGACGGACTGGACGTCGCGCTCGATCTTTATCACGGTCTGTACACGCTTCAGCACCGCGGACAGGAGAGCGCGGGCATCGTCACCAACGATTACGTCGCGCTCCATCAAATAAAGGGACCCGGGCTTGTCAACGAGGTGTTTACCAAGGACAACCTTCCCACCCTTAAAGGCAAGATAGGCGTGGGTCAGGTCCAATACGGATCCAACGACCCTAACGACGCCGTCCTTCCCATTCAGTCGAGATACTGCAAGGGTACGATGACCCTTGCGATGAACGGGTTTATCTCCAACTACGACGAGCTTAGAAGCGAGCTCGAGCAGCGCGGCGCGATTTTCCAATCGACAAGCCACGCCGAGATGATTATGAACATGATAGCCGTCGCGCGTATTACGTCGCACAGCGCGGAGGCGGCGGTAGCTCAAGCCGTTTCGAAGCTTAAAGGTGCGTTTTCGATAATCGTTATGAGCCCGCGCAAGCTGATAGCGGTGCGCGATCCGTACGGCTTCCGTCCGCTCGCGCTCGGTAAGCGCGGCAACAGATATTACTTTGCCTCCGAGTCGGTCGTGTTCGACGTGCTTAAGGCGCATCATTTGTGCGACGTTCGCCCGGGCGAAGTTATCAAGATAGACGACACGGGCGTAACTCACTACGAGGAAGGACTGGGCAAGCGCCCCGCGCTTTGCGTGTTCGAGCACGTTTACTTTGCCCGTCCCGATTCCGTACTCGACGGCAACAGCGTAGCCAAGGCGCGCATCGATATAGGCAGGGAGCTTTTCAAAGCGCATCCCGCGGAGGCGGACGTCGTTATCGGCGTGCCCGACTCGGGCTTGTACTTCTCGCTCGGCTATTCGTACGAGAGCGGTATCCCGTACGGCTTCGGGCTTGTTAAAAACTCGTACGTGGGCAGAACGTTTATCCGCAGCACCGACGAGATTCGTACCGAAGCGGTTTCGCTTAAACTAAACCCGCTTCGCGAGGTGCTCGAGGGCAAGGACGTGGTTATCGTAGACGACTCGATTGTCCGCGGCACGACCTCCGCCAATCTTATCCGCCTTATCAAGCAGGGCGGGGCGAGAAAGGTGCATATGCGTATCGCGTCGCCGCCCTTCCTCTGGAAGTGCAACTACGGCACGGATATTCCCGACAGAAGCGGACTTATCGCCGCGCGCATGACCGTCGATCAGATCTGCGAGCACATCGGCGCGGACTCGCTCGGCTTTTTGCCGCTCGACGCAATAGAGCGCGTCGGGCTTAATCCCAAGCTGCACTGCATGGCGTGCTTCACGGGCAAGTACCCGGACGAAAAATAATGGAAAGCGAACAGAAAAACGCTTTATCCTCCGAGGAGCCCGAAAAGCCGCTCGGCACGCGGGAAAGACTGCAAAAAACCCTTCTCGACCGCGCGGCAACGCTTAAGACCGTTCAGGCGGAGGTTTATACCGTAAACAAGATAAGGCTTATAATAAACTTTATCATGGGTGTGATTGCGGTCGCGCTGCTTATCGTTACGATAATTAAGGTGAACGAGTTTGCGGTAATGCTTCCGTGCCTTATAGTCGGACTCGTTCTCGTAATCGCGACGCTCGTCTTGTATTTTACGGCAAAGTACGGATACGTGCCGATGAGCTATATCCAATACTCGGTAAAGAAAAACGATAAAACGTACGTCGTTCAGTCGATAGCCCGCGACCGCGCGGTGTTCTTTGACGGGGACCGCGCCGTGGAATATAACAATGGCGAGGCTACGCTAAAGGACGCGCCGTTCTGCCCCGAATTGAGAAACGACTTTTTTGTCGATATGACCGTAAATATGCGCGTCGGCAAGGCGGATACCGAAACCTTTTATGGTACGCTCGACGTTGACGGTAAAACCAAAAAATGCGTAGTGCGGTTTAAAAACGGCGTGCTCGAAAAGGGCAGTGTGGGCGGACGCCGCATGCGCTACTACGCCGTAAACGACACCACGGACGCAGTCGCCGTTCCCGCGGCGCTTAAAGACGCGGCAAAAAAGTTTAACGTGCCGTGGCCCGACGTGCCCGGAATAAAATTAAGAAAACCCTTCGACGAAGTGAAATAAAAAAGGACGGCTCCGGGTGTTTGTGGGGATATCACAAACACCCTTTCTTAATTTGCATAAGAATAAATGCGGCGCGGAGCGCCTGGATTCCTCGGCAAGCTCGGAATGATGGGAGTACAGCCTAATCACCATACCCATCATTTCGACCGAAGCGAGCGAAGCGAAACAGCCCCTCAGTCAAGCAGTCGCTACGCTTTGTGCTTGACAGGCTACGCCCCAGGGCGCAATTATAAATTGCGCCCCGCTTTGGCTACAAACAGTCCGCCGGACTGTTTGCTTGACGCGTCGCGCCCCTTGCACAGGGGAGCCAAAGGCGTTAGCCGCATAATAAAGTATAGCTCACAATACTTCACTTATGAAGTGTAATGAAATATTTCGTCCACAGGTAATCCCTATGAAATACATCCATCAGCCGTCTTTTTTTAGTGAAGTCGCTTATTTTAGGCTCATTTTTATTGAAAAAAATAGGATTATTTAAGATAATCTTATATTTTTTATCGGTATTATTCTCCCTTCTTTTTTCTTATTACAGTCTCGCCTGTCTTGCTATTCTACAAAATTGTATAATCCTAAATTTGAATTATGTATTGACAAAATCAAATAATATGTTATTTTATATAATATAAGTCTTTTTAGGAGGACATTATGAAAGGTTCAAAAAAATTCACGAGACTGCCTCTCTTTGTTATGGTCGCAATAGTAGCGCTTTTTGCATCGTTGGAATATGCGCGTAGTGAGACCATTATTGCCAAAGCTGAGAGTTCTGTACAGTATAATACAACAAATGAAATCGAAAGTGGTGATTTTGGAGGAGTAGTATTCGATTATAGAGCGGTTTTTGCTGCGTATTACGCTGATGCTAAGGAGCGTTACGAGGTAGACGGCTCAGAATTTATAGAGTTTGAAACTTTTTGCGACAATTACTATCTATCGGGAATGGATATTTTCAATTATACGGAAAGCTACTTCGATAATCCAATCTCATTTTACAGTAGTTCGGGAAGTTCAGCATCGTCGGATGCAAATTATATACTTTCTAAAAACAAGTATGATTGTACTCCGGCAAGCGAGTTTGACAGAAAACCGTTATACACTCAGTATCTTTATTCAAGTCTGCAAAACGGAGATTTGATTTGTGAAACTGATACTATTATGGATATAGGGCATACTGCGGTTGTTACAGATATAAATCACGACAGCGACTATGGAAAATATTGTCAAACAATAGAAGCCGTTGCGGGCGGTGTGCAATATGGTTTTTTGGACGACGATAGAGTAGTAAGTTTTGGCGTTATTGTTTACAGGGCGCGCGGATTTTCACAAAATAAGCATTCGCAATTATTGGAGTTTTTGGAAAAACAACTCGGAAAGAATTATTCCTTGGACATATTTCGACAAAACAAGAGCATTGACAGCACGAAATGGTATTGCTCAGAATTGGCGTGGGCAGCATTTAATTATGTTGGCATAGACATAGGACAATTGAACGGTACACCCTTAGGCGGTTCAGGGAATAGCGGTGGTTGTTTGCCAATTACAATAGAGATGAGCGACAATACATATCGTGTTAATATACAAGGGATGCAGTATTTGCGCATTTCAATAGTAAGCAAGTCGGGTACTACTTGGAGCATAAAAATAACTAATAACAATTATTTTGCTATCGATAACGCTAAATATAATGAGCGTATGTGTTTTGAGGACGACGCAAAACGATTGAACATAAGACATGAAAAAAATATACCCACTACTATTCCGAGATTTAGCAGTGTTACAGTATCGATAAAAGAATATCTTTTTGCTACATGCGTTGTTTGCTATTGGGAAGATGTAAGCAGTGGGATAACGTATATAACTTACGGAAAAGAATTGAATAAGAATACAAAATCTATGGATGTAAAATATGTATATTTAGAGTAGTTTGATGATAATGAGTAAAAATAAAGCTGCTAATGGTATATATCTTAATGCGTTTTTTTCAAGAGGAATTTTTGTGCGCGAACAGCTTGTGCGGTTGATTGTAGCGTGCGTATTCGCTTGCTATGCGTTGAGTGCATTTTGTGTAGCTATGAATGCGTTTTTAACCGATACCGAAATGGCGGCATTTCGTTCTTGCTATCATCACGGAATAACCAAAGTGGAAATAGTAGCAATAGAAACTCACTTCTTTGAATGGAAACACGGTACTGTTAGTTATCAGATTGATTTAAGCGAAAAGCAGATTCGGGCGTTAACCGAGTATGCAGGGGAGTCATTGAAAATTATCGACGGAAAATCACATACTTATGCGGAAATATCATTAAGTGGGGATAGAAAAAAAGACCGCAAATTTATAAGAGATATGCGCTATACCGAAAAAAATATCGTTAAGCGAATCGGATTTGAAATAAAAAGTGATTTTGCTCCGCACATAACATTCGCCGCATTGCATAAGGGCGTGATTTTGAATAACTGGGAGAGTATTTTGCTGTTTGTCAGCGTTGCGGTTGCAGCAGTTGTAGCTTCGGTTCTTTTTTTGAGGCGCAGACAAATGCTGACCGGTGCGTTTAAAAACGACGATGTAAATTCGATTCCGTCTAAAAAAACATTCCTGCTGCAAGGAGCGTTTTTAATCGGAGTTTTATTTGTAGCCTCTGTTTTGTTTGCATATATGGGTATATCGATAATGAATGCGAGAGGTTCTTACACTCCGTTTGTCGTCCCTGAGCCGATTTCGGTAATAGCCACCCTCGCACTGGGAGCGGTATTGGTTCTGCCTTACGCTGTACCTAAAAACGTATGTATGAATCACTGAAAAATCAAGACGCTTGATGTGATTTTTGTTATATAAGGCAGGATTTATTCCTGTCTTTTTGATACGAGGATAAATGTAACCTATATTAGTCCATCAGTGTATTATAATGTTACCAAACTATATGAAAAATGCTATATTATTCCCACAAACGAAAGCTTCACCGAAGGATCTTAACCTTAGTATAATTGATGAGACTCTTCGCTTTTTTCAGAGTGACAAAAAAGAAGTCGCCCAAGGCTCCCCTGTGTAAGGGGAGCTGGCTGCGAAGCAGACTGAGGGGCTGTTTTAGGCTCTGCCGAAGGATCTTAACCGTAAAAAAGTAGAGACTCTTCGCTTTTTTAAGAGTGACAAAAAAGAGGCTTGGCGTCTTAGGGGCGCCTGCTTCGTAAGAAGGAAAAAAATAGAATAGCAACTTAAGTGATGCAATTCTTCATTATATGCAACGCGCCGACTTCGTTAAAAATGCTTGACAAGGGCGGCGACTATGTTTTATAATAACCGTTAGCGTGGGTTTTTCCGCGCACGCATAGCTCTTATTCGAGGAATAAATTCGGCATATTACCGAATTAGTCCGAAAGAACGGGGGCGGCAAGACTACTATAAGGAGGTAGAGTAACGAATGCCTACGATCAATCAGCTTGTAAGGAAGGGTCGCCAAAAGGTCGAGCACAAATCGCTCAGCCCTATTCTCGACAACAACCCGCAAAAACGCGGTGTGTGCTTGTCGGTTACGACGACAACCCCCAAAAAGCCTAATTCCGCTCTTCGCAAGATAGCTCGTGTGCGTCTTGTGAACAAGATGGAAGGTACGGTCTATATTCCCGGCATAGGACACAACCTGCAGGAACACTCGGTTGTGCTCGTCCGTGGTGGCAGAGTGAAGGATTTGCCCGGTGTGAGGTATCACATTATCCGCGGTGCATTAGACACTGCCGGTGTTGCCAAACGCAAGCAAGCCCGCTCGAAGTATGGCGCGAAGAGGCCTAAGTAAGTCTTTTTGTGGGGAAGCGCCGCTTTCCGACCGACTTACGGGTTAATTGCCCATTCCGCGCCGCACGGCGCAAAAAATAATCGAATAAGGAGATAATCATGCCGAGAAGAAGCGGGGTCCCTAAGAGGGACGTTTTACCCGACCCTATTTATAAAAGCAAGGTTGTTACCAAGCTTGTCAACCAAATCATGTTGGACGGCAAGAAGGGTACCGCCCAAGCTATCGTTTACGACGCGTTTTCCATTATAAAGGAAAAGATGTCGCTCGAGCCGCTCGACGTATTCGAGCAGGCGCTTGCAAACGTAAAGCCGCAGCTCGAGGTTAAGGCGCGCAGAGTAGGCGGATCGACTTACCAGGTTCCGCTGGAGATTCGCCCCGAGCGTCAGCAAACGCTTGCTATCCGTTGGATTGTCATGTTCGCGCGAAAGCGCGGCGAGCGCACCATGGACGAGCGTCTTGCGGCGGAGCTTATGGACGCTTACAACAACACCGGCGCCGCTGTAAAGCGTAAGGAAGAAATGCACCGTGTTGCGGAAGCGAACAAGGCGTTTGCACACTATCGCTGGTAAGGTAAGTTAATAAAAGACGGCGCTTTGCGCCACACTGATTTAGAGGAAAATAATTATGGCAAGAAAATTCGCACTTGAAAATACGCGTAACATAGGTATTATGGCGCACATCGACGCCGGCAAGACGACCACTACGGAGCGTATACTTTTCTATACAGGTAAGGTCCATAAGATAGGCGAGGTCCACGACGGCGCCGCTACCATGGACTGGATGGTACAGGAGCAGGAGCGCGGAATTACCATTACTTCCGCCGCGACGACCACGCAGTGGCACACCGGTCCCAACGATCCGATGACGCGTATCAATATTATAGACACCCCCGGGCACGTCGACTTTACCGTAGAGGTCGAGCGTTCGCTTAAGGTACTCGACGGAGCCGTTGCGGTATTCTGCGCTAAAGGCGGCGTCGAGCCCCAGTCCGAAACCGTTTGGCGTCAGGCTGACAAGTACAAGGTACCGCGCATTGCGTACGTTAACAAGATGGACATTAACGGCGCCAACTTCTTCAACGTTCTCAACATGATGAAGACCCGTCTCGGCGCGCACCCCGTCGCTATCCAGATTCCTATCGGAAAGGAGAGCGAATTCCAGGGTATGATCGACCTTGTTACAATGAAGGCGGAAATCTATAAGGACGACCTCGGTAACGTAGTCGAAGAGACCGATATCCCCGCGGAGCTCAAGGCGCAGGCCGACGAGTACCGTCAGATACTTCTCGAAGCCGTCGCCGAAACGGACGACGCGCTTATGGAAAGATACTTCGCGGGCGAGGAGCTTAGCGTAGAGGAAATCCGCGCGGCCATTCGTAAAGCCACTATCGAAATGACGATGAACCCCGTGCTTTGCGGTTCGTCGTACAAGAATAAGGGCGTACAAAAGCTTCTCGACGCGGTAGTTTACTACATGCCGAGCCCCGTAGATATCGCGCACATTAAGGGCATTAACCCCGACACCGAGAAGGAAGAGGAGAGAAAGACCTCGGACGACGAGCCGTTTGCCGGTCTCGCGTTCAAGATTGCGGCGGACCCGTTTGTCGGTAAGCTTGCTTACTTCCGTTGCTACAGCGGCGTATGCCCCGCAGGCTCGTACGTAGTCAACTCGACCAAAGACAAAAAGGAGCGTATCGGTCGTCTCCTTCTTATGCACGCCAACTCCCGTACCGATATTGACGAGGTTCGTGCGGGCGACATCTGCGCTATCGTAGGCTTAAAGGATACGACGACGGGCGACACGCTGTGCGACCCCGCGCATCCTATCGTGCTCGAGAGCATGGAGTTCCCCGAGCCCGTTATTAACGTAGCTATCGAGCCCAAGACAAAGGCGGGTCAGGAAAAGATGACCATGGCGCTTGTCAAGCTCGCAGAGGAAGACCCTACGTTTAGGACTTACACCGACCAGGAAACGGGTCAGACCATTATCGCGGGTATGGGTGAGCTGCACCTCGACATTATCGTCGACCGCTTGCTCCGCGAGTTCAAGGTAGAGGCTAACGTCGGTAAGCCGCAGGTTGCTTACCGTGAGACCATTCGCAAGAAGGTCGAAGCGGAAGGCAAGTATATTCGTCAGAGCGGCGGTAAAGGTCAGTACGGTCACGCAAAAATCATTATGGAACCCGTCGAGCCGGGCAAGGGCTACTCCTTCGAGGATAAGACCGTCGGCGGCTCCGTTCCGAAGGAATACATTCCCGCGGTCGACGCAGGTATTCAGGAAGCGCGCATGAGCGGCATACTCGCAGGCTACGAGTGCGTCGACTTTAAGGCGACCCTTTACGACGGATCGTACCACGAGGTCGACTCGTCCGAAATGGCGTTTAAGATTGCCGGCTCCATGGCGTTTAAGGACGGCATGAAGAAGGGCGACGCGTACCTCCTCGAGCCTATCATGAAGGTGGAAATAAATCTTCCCGACGAGTACCTCGGCGACGTTATGGGTAACGTAAGCTCTCGCCGCGGCATGATTCTCGGCACCGATCTTAACAACGGCAGCCAGATAATCCGCGCAGAGATACCTCTGTCCGAGATGTTCGGTTACGCAACCGACCTTCGTTCCCGCACTCAGGGCCGCGGCAACTTTACAATGCAGTTCGACCACTATGCCGAGGTTCCGAGGAACATTGCCGAAAAGATTATCGGCGAGCGCGCCAAGAATCAAGGCTAATTCGAGCGCGTGTTTGCTCGCACGGCGTTAACCGTCGCGGCGTCTCGGGTCATGTAGGTGTTTCTACACCCCCTATCGCCACAGCTCGGTTGCCTGTCTTGCTCGCATCTCCACGCTCTCTCACAATTTGTGGATTAACAACGGCTTTACTATATAATTCTCTTAAGTAAAATCTTTTAAAATGCACCTCAAAACGGTTGTGATTTTTAAGAGAATGTTATATAATAAGGCGAACTCTTCAAAATTCGAAAATTTCTTGGAGGAAATAACAATGGCAAAGGCAAAATTTGACAGAAGCAAACCGCACGTCAACATCGGTACCATCGGTCACGTTGACCACGGCAAAACGACCTTGACTGCGGCTATCACCATGGTACTTGCCGCAAAGGGTCTCGCAGAGCAAATGCGCTATGACCAGATTGATAAGGCGCCCGAAGAGAAGGCGCGCGGCATCACCATTAACACCGCACACGTCGAGTATCAGACGAATGCTCGTCACTATGCGCACGTTGACTGCCCGGGGCACGCGGACTATGTTAAAAACATGATTACCGGTGCCGCTCAGATGGACGGCGCTATCCTCGTCGTTGCGGCTACCGACGGCGTCATGCCTCAGACCCGCGAGCACATCGTTCTCGCCCGTCAGGTCGGCGTTCCGAAGATTTGCGTATTCATGAACAAGACCGATCAGGTCGACGATCCCGAGATGCTCGATCTCGTCGAGATGGAAGTTCGCGAGATACTTTCCAAGTACGAGTTTGACGGCGACAACTGCCCGATCATTAAGGGTAGCGCGCTCAAGGCTCTCGAGGCTGCTCAGGCAGGCAAGGCCGACGATCCCGCTTGCGCTTGCATTATGGAGCTTATGGATGCGGTTGACTCCTACATCCCCACTCCTCAGCGCGACACCGATAAGCCCTTCCTTATGCCTGTCGAGGACATCTTCACCATCACCGGTCGCGGCACCGTTGCTACCGGCCGTGTCGAGCGTGGCACCATCAAAGTCGGCGACCCCGTAGAAATCGTCGGTATCCGTGCTACCAAGAACTCGGTTGTTACCGGTATCGAGATGTTCCGTAAGTCCCTCGACTTCGCACAGAGCGGCGACAACGCAGGTATCCTTCTCCGCGGCGTAGACCGTAAGGACATCGAGCGCGGACAGGTTATCGCAAAGCCCGGCTCCATCACCCCTCATACCGAATTCAAGGCAGAGGTTTATGTCCTTAAAAAGGAAGAGGGCGGCCGTCACACCCCGTTCTTCAAGGGCTACCGTCCGCAGTTCTACTTCCGTACAACCGACGTTACCGGTCTCGTTGAGCTTCCGCCCAACGTCGAGATGGTTACCCCCGGCGACAACGTTACGATGACCGTTACGCTTATCCACCCGATCGCTGCCGAAAAGGGTCTCCGCTTCGCTATCCGCGAGGGCGGCAGAACTGTCGGCTCGGGCGTCGTAACCGAAATCATCAAATAATTTAAATTAAGCTTACTGAAAAACAAAAATTACGGTTCGGTTTCCGAGCCGTTTTTTTGTGTCGTTTTTTTCTTTTTGCATATTGAAAGCTGACCGCGATTGTACTATAATATTAATAACGGAATTTATTAAAAACTCTAAAAATTTTGTCTCTTTTCGATGTTCGGAAACGTTTTATATGTAAAAGGATGTTGACGTCAAATGAAAAATTCATAGCGGAAGCTGTGAACAAATATTCGGATACGGTTTTTCGTGTGGCGTTTCAGTACACAAAAGACCGTTCCGACGCGGAGGATATTGTGCAGGAAGTCTTTTTAAAGCTGTACAAAGCTTCGCCGCAGACCGACGACGGCGGGATTAAAGCTTGGCTAATACGCGTCACTATAAACAAGAGCAAAGATTTTCTCCGCGCAAAAAAGCGGCGGGGCAAGGCGGAGGGCTTACCGCCGCCGGAGCGGGAGAGCGGTCACATCGAGGTGTTCGAGGCGCTCTCGCAGCTTCCCGAACGCGACCGCAATGCGCTGTACCTACATTACTACGAGGGTTATACCGCGCGCGAGATCGCACGTATTTTAGGCGGATCGGAGCGGGCTATGTCAAAGCGCATAGGTCGGGCGAGAGAAAAATTAAAGGAGTTTTTAAAGGAGTAATACCGTTATGAGTTCTAAATATACCGAAGCGTTCGACTCGTTAAGCTCGGACGAGGAAACAAAGCGTAAGCGCACCGAGCGCATACTGTCCGCGGAGAGCGGCGACGTCGATAATGTCGTAGTGCGGGGCGGCGGCGCGGCGAGCGCGGTAAAGGCGCGCGCCAAAGTCTTTTCGGGCAAGCGCGGCGTTGCGATTATCATGGCGATAGTATTATTCGTCTCTGCCGCCGTAATTGTTCCGGTGAGCATATATCTGTACAACAACAGAGGAGTGCTTGGCGTTATTACGCTTTTAAAAAACACGTTCGTAGATATGGACGATGTGGCGGCGTTCGGAGTGTGGAACGCGCCTGAAAGCGGATCGTCCTCTAAAGGTCGTATCTCCAACGTGGCGTACGTCAAACAGCCGTTTCCCGCAGATAAAGACGCTCAGACGGCGGCAGAAAAAAACGACGGACCCATTACCGGCAATTGGAGCGACGACGAGCGTTACGACTGGGAGTCGGACTACGATTGGGACCCGACCAAGGCCAACGTGCTTATAGCAATAGACGAGGACGGCAATATAAGCGAGGTAGTGTACGAGCGAATTAACGGGCGCGGACAAATTAGGCAAGACAGGCTCGGCAATGCCGCCGCGGTGTACGTCTCCAACGGTTTTACCTACGTTATGTACGTAGATGACGACGAGTGGGAGTTTTGGAAAGAAATTAACTTCGCTCAGGAAATGCACATATTTAGCGGCTTCCACTGTCACCACGAGAGTATGCAGACGGTGGTCATTCACAATGCGACGGGCAAGGTGTTTGCGCTTAACGACTTGATTCCTCAAGTAAACAAACTGTCGGGAGCGACCAATTACACAATGCAGGTTAACCCGTTTAAAGACGACTTTCTGTACGTAAGACCGATGTACGGTAACTCAATTCCTCAGTGGTATACCGTCATATATGACGAACGGCAAGAAAAGATACGCTACGAGCTTGTCCTTCCCGACGACGCGGTGCAGTCTTATTATTATAACTATCTCATTCGATCCGTCCGCCGCGACAAGTACAATCAGCTGTATCTTCTCGAAGGCGACAGTTCAAGGCCGCGCGTAGGCGCGGGCATAGTCAATCTGCCGTCTTACACCCGCCACGGCAATGCGCTGGTTTTCTCTACTCCTAACGGTATGATGCTCGGCACGGACGGAAGAATGTATGCCTTTGACGACGGAAAGCTTAAAGTGTTCGGGGAGAACTTCGAGCTCAGCGTCGTTGAACCGGATACGGAAGTTGCGTTTGAAGGCATTGCGTGCGATTTTGAACCCAAAATTTTTAATAACGACGGCATTGCGTATAAGCTGAAGAACGGGTACTTGTATTCCATGTTCGGCGAGGTGTGGAAGGTGGACGACGACGGCACGATGACCTTCCTCGAGCACCTTCAAGGCTCTTTCCCGAGTTTTGCCGATGACGGTTATCTTATGGGCGGCGAGATTATAGCGTTTGTCGATACGGAGCTTATGGTATTTCCGACAATCACGTACTCGACAAACGGCAGAATGGTGAAGCTCGATTTCGAATACGCCGACGGAGAGCACCGAGTAAATGAAACTCATATCATGAAAGCAAGCGAAATATGCGTGCAGTATAATCACCGCATGGTAGTCGAGCAAAATGAAAGACCGTATTCGTCTCATCGCGGCAAAACCAAGTATTTCCTGATTACCGTCAGAAACGGTATAATTAACGTCGAGTATTTCGCCAACGGATCTAACGGCGGAGTGACGGGGCTGGTCAGTCCCATAACCCAGCCGCTCGACCTGTCTTAACCGCTCTATCTTAAAACAAAAATTACGGCTTGATATTCGAGCCGTTTTTTTGTGCTTGGGTTACAGTTTGCTACTTGCAATGGTATTTGCGGTGTGATATAATGAGTTTACAGTAAACGGCAGTATGGCGAGGTTATTTATGAAAAAATGGTATGACGAGGAATACGAATGGGAAATCGAAGTAAAGGGTTTTCTGCGCGGAGATAAAACGGAAGGTTACTGCCGAAACGGCGAGGAAGTGGGAGACAAATACACTTGCACTTACGGTTGCCCCGTAAACGCGGAGGGACAAGGGATTTGTTCCAAGGTGATGATGATAATGTTTCCGATTATGGAAGCGGTGCGAAGCGGCGGCGATTTGGAAAACATCGGCGGCGACGGCAAATACACCAAGGACGTTGTGTGTCCCGACGGCTGTGTGCTGTTCAGAATGACGGCAAAAAAACTCGGGCACGAAAATTTCTTTAAGGGTAAGTTTTGGGGTTGAGCGCTTAACTAAAAAAAGTTCGTTTTTTGAGCGGCAAGGAATATTCTATGCACAAAACGAGGTGAAAGGTATGTACGTGCGGAAAAAGGCTTCCGAGATTAAAGCCTGGCGGTTGGGCGACAAAACGCCCAAAGAGCTGGAAATGATAGCAGAAAAGAAAATCGTCGATAACGGCGACGGCACATACGAGCTGTTTTCGAGAGAGGCGACGGGCAAAAAAGGTCAAATCGCAAAAAAGGGCGATTACTTTAAGGTCGATTTGGGCGGTTATCCTTATCCAAACGACAGGGAAAACTTCGAGGCGACGCATCTGCATATCGAGGGAGACGCGTATTTACAAAGCACGCCCGAGCTTTATGCCTGGGAGATAGACCGACCGATTACCGACGCCGTACAATACCTATTCGACAATAACCTTGTCGAAATTCACGCCGACGATCCCGAGCGTTACTTTTCGGCGGTGCTGTGGGGCACGACTGAAACGGCGACAAAGGACGCCGTGATTGTGTTTTATAAAATCGAAAGAGACGGCAACGGTAACGTTACTAACGTCGATTTTAATTTTGTCGAACGAAGCGAGTTTGAAAAAACGTACCAAGTCGTCTCGAAGTAACAATTGGGAAAGTCGAAGATAACTTTTGTGCTTTAGAGGTAGTAAATGAGCAAAAAACGAAAAGCGTATATTTTAAGCTGCGAGGTTTCTGCGGTAGAAAACGTAGTACTCGGCGGATATCGGCAAAAAATCGCTATCGAGGGTAAATCGAAAAACTTACCCGTTGTTATTTGCTTGCACGGCGGACCCGGAACGCCCATACCTTTTTCCGTAGGGTGCAGGGGGCTTTTTCCCGATATAACCGACCGTCTTATCATGGTTTACTGGGATCAGCTCGGCTGTGGAATAAACAACCGAAAAATAGATAACAGCTTTACAATAGATCATTTCGTGAATATGACGATTGACCTTATAAAGGAAATTAAAGCACGGTTCACCGAAAATAAATTGTATCTATACGGAATGTCTTGGGGCAGTATACTTGCGTTAAAATCCGCTATACAGGTGCCAGATTTAATAGACGGTGTTGTGACTTACGGACAAGTCCTTACGGCCCCGATGTTTTCCGACAATGCGTTTGACGCTGTCGAAAACTCGTCAGCGCCCGAAAAAAAGAAAAAGCTTGCAAGAGCTTTGCGTGCAAAAAGACCGAATTTATCCGTAAAGGAAGTTGCGGCTTTTTCCAAAATAATAAGGAAGTATACAGACGGCTATAATAACCGCGCTTCCGAATCCGCGCCTGTCGGCGAAATTATCTTAGGGCTTATGTTCGGACCGGACTACGGTTTTAAAGATTTTTCGGCTATTGTCATGAATGGGTATATGAAAAACGAGAGTCTGATTCAAGAAATGTCGTCCGTGGATTTAACCGAATTGTTCAGCCGTATAACGGTCCCGTACCTTATTTTGCAGGGTGATACCGACGTAGTTACCGACACGGAAAATGTGGTAAAGGCGGTGGAGAGATTGAATAATAAAAATGTTTCTTGCACCGTACTGCACAATGCGGGACATCTTCCGTCGGCAGGCGCTATGAATGTAATTTTCGAAAATATATATAATATGACGGATTCTGTTATATAAGAAAAAGCACATTTGCAATTCTCGGAGAAAAATGATTAAAACCAACAAAGAAATAAAGCGCATAGCGGATAGAATTCTTTACGAGTTCGGCTTGTTCGACGAGCTGAGCAAGATAGGTGTGCCGCATATCATAGGTAGCTACAAAATGGATGTGATGGCGGCAAACGATGTCGATATCGACGTCGAAAACGATAAAATGTCGCTCGAAAAATTACACGAGCTTACCGCATTTATCCTTAAAACCTTTAACCCGACTTGGTACGAAGCCAAACAAGAAGTAGACGACATCGGTAATACGGTTTGGTTTCACGGTTTCGAATTTATAATAGAGGACGAACTATTTAACGTTGACGTTTGGTTTTTCGACCGGGAAGCAATAAAGCGCGCAGAAAACTATTACGACAAAATATCAAGCCAAGCAACCGACGGGCAGAAAAACACAATAATCGCGCTAAAGCGTGAGCTTATCGCTCGCGGATTATATAAGCCCGATATGTACACAAGCATGCACGTATACGAAGCGGTGCTCGAAAAAAACGTTGTCGATATTGAGCGTTTCCTAAGGCTCTATAAAGAATAAACTAATTTTTATAAGAGGTTCACATTATGAGAAAACTTACCATTAAAAGAACAAAAAGTTTTATAGGCTGCGCCGCTAAAATGAAAATCTACATAGAGGATTCGTCCGCAAGCGAGCTTACTATAAACAATGTGCCGTGCCGAAAAATCGGCGAAGTAAAAAACGGCGAAGAAAAAACATTCGAAATAGGCGAGCAGGCGGCTAAGGTTTACGTTATTGCGGATACGATGAGCAAAGAATATTGCAATGATTTTTACGTTCTTCCCGAGGGGCAGGACGACGTTTACCTTACGGGTAAAAACCGCTTTAGTCTCGCAAGCGGTAATGCGTTTAGATTTGACAATAACAACAATGAAGAAGCGCTCGCTAACCGTAAACGCGGAACAAAAAAGGGCGTTGTCGTTTTAGTCGTTGCTATTGCTATCGGCGCAGTCGTCGGATTTTTACTGACCTCGTTTTTGCTTAGGTTCTAAATCGGCATAGAGCGAAAACGCTGATAAAGAGGTTGTAATGGAAGAGGGCGAGCTTGATTTTATTTGCAGGGGTATAAGACCGGACGGCAAGTTCGAACAAGAGAACACCGGCAGAGGCGAGGATTTATCTCCCGAGTTTTATTTCGGGAATTTATCGCCGTACGCAAAAAGCCTTATAATAACGCTCGAGGACTTGAGCCTGCCTATAAAAAACTATACGCACTGGGTTATTTGGAATATCCCCGCCACCGACATTTTGCCTAAGGGGATTGCCCGCGGCAAGATTGTTTCCGAGCTTGACGGCGCGGTACAGGGGATAGGCTACGGCATTCACCGCTACGCGGGACCCAAGCCGCCCAAGGGCAAAACGCATAAATACTGCTTTACCGTCTACGCGCTTGACTGCAAGCTCGACTTAAAGCCGTCGGCGACAAAGCGAAAGGTGCTTAAAGCCGCTCTACCGCATATTATTCAGGTCGGTAAGGCGTACGGCTACTATGAGTAAATGCGGGGGAAACATGAAGCAAGTTAAAATAACCGTTATGAAAACGGCGTGCTACAAGGACTTGATAGAAAAATACGAAAACCCCATTCCGCACGCTTGCGATATGAGAGAGGGGCAAGTTTTTATTGTTAGCGGCGGCGAGAGACCTGTCGGCTTTTGCGACAGCGCTTGGGAAACGGTCTTGCCGTTTGTGACCGAGCTTGCGGCAGGCGGCGGAAACTTTTACGACGGCTGGATGAAGAACAGCCGTTCCGCCATGATTTCCTGCAACGACGGCTTTCGCCCCGTCAGCTTTTTACTCGAAACGATAGAAGGATAAGCGCCGCTTACGGTATAACCACTTCCGCTAAGCTGTTGTAAACGGCAAGACCTTTTTCGAGAAATTCGGGAGGTGGCGGGATAAGGTCGACTACCATAATAGGCGTAAAACCTCCGGCGTACGCCGCGGCAATTCCGTTGGGCGAGTCCTCGATTACGACCGCGTCCTTAGGCTCCACGCCGATACGGTTTGCCGCGATAAGAAATATTTCGGGATTGGGTTTTGCAACCGTCACGTCGTCGGCATACACCTCTGCGGAAAAAATCTCGCTTTTATTCAGTCCCGGTTTTTCAAAGAGCTTTTGTGCGCGCTCGCGGCGGCTGGACGTTGCAAGCGCTATCGGAATGTTGCGAGCTTTTAGCTTTTTGATTAGCTCGGTAAAGCCCGGCTTAAGCGGCGCGCCGACGAGCGCCTCTTCCGTCCTTACAAAGTTAATTATGTATTCTCTGTACGCGTCGACGTCGAGCGCGGGGTTGAGCGTGCGCAGATACGCTCTTATCGACTTTTCGTCGCGGCCGCAGCAGTGGAAGCGCACGTTTTTGTCAAAACCGGTTTTAAACTTGATATCCGCGGCGGCGTCCGCCTTGTGCCAGGTCTTTTCGGAATCGAACACGACTCCGTCCATATCGAATATAACGGCTTTTGTTTTTTCGTACATACGCACCTCGGTTACAGCGTAACAAATCCGTTCGGGTTTGTCAATTGCGCGCGGCGGAATCGTGATAAAAAAGTTGTCATATTTTTTCGGCACGGTGAATACCTTATACCGATAACCAATCGGAAGGAGGATGTCATGTCCGAAGTAATTAAGTTCAGTAGTGACGGCGTTAAGCGCGTGGCGCGCGCTCAGGCCGTAGTTGAGGCGACAAAGCCGATCGAAGGCGAGGCGAGAGTGCTCTCTGTTACGGCGACGCCGTCGGTACGTCCGAGCGACGTATTTGCGGGCGAAGTGCGGTACAGCGGAAAGGTAATCTTCGATTGCGTGGTGCTGTGTGACGGCAGGACGGAGGTGGAAACCGTCGTTGCCGAGTTTTCGGACAAGGCGACTTCGCCGGACATAACGACGGGGACTACGGTCGGGCTTATTCCCGAGGTCATTAACACCGAGGCGAGTATCGACGGCGGCGTGCTTAAGGCGGTCGCGGTTGTGGATACCTGCGTTTACGCCGTAACGAGCGAGGAGTGCGAGTGCATAACCCGTCCCGACGACGACGTTTTCTGCGAGAAGAAAACGCTTAACGTATCTAATATCGTCGCGCAGCCGACAGAAACGGTATACGTTTCCGATACCGTGTACGACGTCAAGGCGGCGGAAACGCTGAGCACCGTTTCCCGCGCGGTTGTTATGAGCGCGGAGTGTAACGACGGCGAGGTAAAGGTGTCGGGCGCGGTGTACTCGACCGTTATCACCCGCGCCGAGGACGGAATGGTGTCGTCCGTTCGGGTCGTGTCGCCGTTTATTAAAATGCTGACTTCGCCTAACGTAAACGGCGACTGCATTGCGTTTGCCTCCGCGTGCGTTTCGGACACGGTTTCCACGCTTGTGACAAACGCGGACGGCAACAATATCGAGCTGTCCTCGACAATCGTTCTTTCCGCAACGGTAATTTCCTCGTCGGAGTTCTCCGCGGTAACCGACGTGTTCTGTCCGAACAGCGAGCTGAACGTAGCCGAGGAAAAGATTTCGCTCTATTCGTGCGAGAGCGTGGCGACAATCGTCGACAGTATCGACGGACAGGTTAAACTCGAACCCGACCGCCTCGCCGCGGACAATGTGTGCTTTGTTTCCAATACGTTCTGCACCGTGTCGGACAGCCGCGTCGAAAACGGGCGCGTAACAGTAGAGGGACTTGCGGGCGGCGATATTGTCTACTACAACGCGGAAAAGGACGCCGTCGATTGTATCGCATTCCGAATCCCGTTCTCTATCCCGATTACTCATCACACCAACTGCAAGAACATAGACGTGACGGGCACCGTTACCGACGTGAACGTGCGTATCCGCCGCGAGTCCGTGTTCGACATCAAGGTGGAAACGGCGTTTACTGTGCGCGCTTACTCGTGCACCGAGACGAGCGTAATTAAGTCGGTCAAAAAGGGCGCGGAAATAACTCGGCCCAAAGCGACGGTTTGCGTTCATATCGCCAAAAAGGGCGAAACGCTGTGGCAGGCGGCAAAAGCGCTCGGCTGTTCGCCCGAGAGCGTGGAAAAGCAAAACCCCGTTACCGCTCCGTATTCGGGCGGCGAGAGGCTTATACACTTCTGCGGAAAGAAGTAAACCCAATGGGTTTACAGTAAAAGATTGCTTTGCGACACGAGTTAACGCAAACGCATTACGAACTATTCATTAGGAATATGAAAGGCGCTTCGCGCATAAAAAAACCCCCTTTTCGACTTTTTATCGGAAAGGGGGTTTAGCATATTGATTATCTATTCGTTTTTATCTTTCTATCCACTCGTGAAGTATTCCCGTGGGGGCGGAGGAGAAGACGCGGAAACCTTTTTCGTGCTTTAACGATTGTGCCGCGCGGGCGAAGCTTTCTATATCGGTGAAGTAGCCGAGCACCATGCCGCCCGAGCCCGTCATGCACGGAATAGCTCCTGCGGCTTTCAGTTTGTCGAAGTTTACTTTTACCGACGGGGCGAGGACAGCCGCCGCTTCGTATAGAGCGTTGTCGATATACTTGAGCGCATTATTATCGCCGTCGAGGAGAAGCTCGGTTAATTTTTCAGTATTTGTGGGCGAAAACTCCGTTGTGGGGTGCAGTTTATCGAATGTGGCGTATGCCTCGGTGGTCGAAACGGGCTCGTGCATAAGTCCGATTGCAAAAAGCTTAAGCTTATTTTCGATAAACAGCATTTCTTCGCCCGTGCCTGTTACGCGGGCGAGCCCGCCCGTCAGCATAAACGGCACGTCCGAGCCGACGGAAAGCGCCGTTTTCCGTATATCCACGCCGCGCGCGGAAAGCCCGTAAAAAAGATCGAGCGCGCGGATAACCGCCGCACCGTCCGCCGACGAGCCGCCAAGCCCGGCGCCGACGGGAATACCTTTTTCTATTTCGATTTTCACTCCGCAGCCGATTACCTCGCGCACCGCGGCGGCGGCTTTATACGCGGTG
Source organism: Clostridiales bacterium (assembly GCA_022511445.1). Taxonomy (GTDB): domain Bacteria; phylum Bacillota; class Clostridia; order Christensenellales; family Pumilibacteraceae; genus Anaerocaecibacter. The sequence continues at coordinate 82,203 of JAFLVE010000014.1, forward strand.
TTTTTTACGCTGTCGATACCCGCCTTATCGAAAGAAACTTCGATTTTGTCATCGCGGCGCTCTTCGACCGTTACCGTGTCGAACGCGTCCACGGACATCATAACGCTGTCGAGCGTGTGAAGTACGTTTTTTCCGGTGATATTAAGCGAGAGATTCGCTTTGCCGAAAACGTTAAGTCGTAGTTTTTTCATACGGAAAGTATACCATTCGGAATGCGGTTTTGTCAAGACAAAGCGCGTTTATTAATTTGCCTGTATAGTG
>JAFLVE010000057.1 GCA_022511445.1 Clostridiales bacterium
TTTCCTATATACGAACAGAATATTTCCACGGTAACTTCCCTATCGCCCCTGTTGCGGAAGATCGCACGCAACGCTTTCGAGGCATTTAGCGTTTTCAGCGTAGATCCGTGTATATTTTCGGGAAAATCCGATCTTGCGGGCGATCCTCCCGGAATCGACACGGTGTAGCCAGAAAAACCCTCAAGCTCGGGGATGTCGCTGCCGTCCAGCACCGTCGCATTGTATCCAGCTATAGCGTTACTGGTGTTTGCGGAGAATAAGTTCTTTGTTTCTATCTTGGAGAAGTTCGCCCAATAGATGGTTGACTCGTCCGGCATGGCAAAGCCTTTTATGTTGTCCTCCGCTTCTAACCGATTGTTTACTTGGTTTGCGTCCCAGCCGACGAACATATAGCCGTCGGACGGCGTAACCGGCGAAAGCGTGAGCTCCGTTCCGAACGGATATTTATATTCGGTTATCGCGTATTCCGGCGATTTTACGTCGCCCTCATAGCCTGTAACCGCACCCGCCTTCACGGTATCGTTGCCGTCAGCCGTCACCTTTCCGCCCACAAGCGTCAAGCTGTAAAGCATGTCGGTATATCCGGCGGTCACCGTGACGTCGCCCTCAGGCATCTTGAATGTGTGTCCGCTAATCC
>JAFLVE010000058.1 GCA_022511445.1 Clostridiales bacterium
GAAAAACCGCAAGCCCGACGCCGTATTGCTCCGCGTATCAACGGAGAACTAGATTAATCCGCCGAGCCCGCCGAGATTAAGCGGCCCCATCCTCTTCTCATACTCCTCGTTCGCCTTTTTGTAGCCGTCGTTGATGGCGGCCATTATGAGGTCTTCGAGCATTTCGACGTCGTCCTCGTCGGATAAATCTATCATTTCGGAGATTTTGCTGCCGAACTCGATGCCGTTAATGACCTTCTTGCCGTTCATATAGACGACCACCGTTTCGTCGCCCTCTTCACCGCCGCCCGAAAAGCCGAGCACTTCCATCTCCTCAAGCTCGGCGTCGGCCTTTTGCATTTGCTCTTGAATTTTTTGAGCCTGCTTCATCATGTTCTGCATTCCGCCGTTGTTGCCGCCTCTGTATGCCATTTGAGTTTACCTCCACGATTGTTTCGTTATTTGATTTGTATGTCGCTGCCTTTAAAATTGTCCCGCAGCTTGCCCAGCGCGCTCTCGTATTCGTCCTCCGCCTTGAGCTTTAAGCGGATATCGTAGGAGAACACGCCCAGCTCTTGCAGCGTTTCGCCGATAAACGCCCTGTTTTCCTTCTTGTTCAGCGATTTGTAAACCGCCTCCACGTCGGTTGCAAG
>JAFLVE010000059.1 GCA_022511445.1 Clostridiales bacterium
TCATCTACGCCGCGAACATCGGCGAGGAGGATCTGGGCAAGGACGAGGCCGAGCTCGCGCTGGTCGCGCCCGTGCGGGAGATCGCCGCGGCCGAGGGTTCGCAGGTGCTGGTGATCTGCGCCCAGGTGGAGGAGGACATCTCCCAGATGGAGCCCGACGAGAAGCAGATGTTCCTGGACGACATGGGCATCGGCGAATCCGGCCTCGACCGGCTGGTGACGCTGGGCTATAAGCTGCTGGGCCTGATCTCCTACCTGACCGCGGGCCCCAAGGAGGTGCGCGCCTGGACCATCGAGGACGGCACCAAGGCGCCCCAGGCCGCGGGCAAGATTCACACCGACTTCGAGCGCGGCTTCATCCGCGCGGAGATCGTGCCCTACGACGACCTCGTGCGCGAGGGCTCCCTCAACGCCTGCAAGGAGAAGGGTCTGGTGCGCAGCGAAGGCAAGGACTACGTGATGAAGGACGGCGACGTCACGCTGTTCCGCTTCAATGTCTGAGCATCGCATCCCCATCCCCGCGCCCCGGCCCACGCGCCGGAGCGCGCTTGTGCTGTGGCTCGTGGCAGGTGCCGGGCTGGTGCTCTCGGCGCTGGCGGTTCTGCCCCTATACCGCGGCCTCGGCAGGAT
>JAFLVE010000060.1 GCA_022511445.1 Clostridiales bacterium
CTCCGCCAAATCAAGACGTACCCCTTGTGGGTGCGTTTTGATTTGAAGAAAAACAAAAAGAGGGGTTCAAACCCGTGAGGGCGCATGGCGTAAAGCAAATATGCCCGTGGTATATTTGTAGCCATGCGGTGTGCGAGCAATCTATGATTGCGAGCACGGTGGTTTTGTTTACAAAACCACACTAATCCCACCCGCTCAGCCAAGTAATACCCGAAACGAAAATTTCGTTTCGGGTTTTTCAATGAAATTCGCCTTACGGTAAGGGAAATAGCTAAAACTATGAAATGTATCTGGCGAAATATGCGATAGACGAAAAATATTCCGGCAAGGCGATTTTATAGTTGATTTTTGTTTTTAACGGAACAGGTTGGAAAAACATGTGTATTTTGCAACGCGACTTTAGATAACTACCTAAGAGGATATGATCCGTTGGACCAAAAACGCGACGTATTTATTTCCTATCATACAAGCACCGCGATTAATATAGTGAACGAGCTTGGCGAAAAGTCGGAACAAATGCGTGTTAAAGCCTACGATATAATTAAAGCAATCGGAATGGAAAGCGTTTTTGAAAATCCTGTAAAGTTAAACATATTATAAGTAAATCGGATTGCATTGATTGTCGTA
>JAFLVE010000061.1 GCA_022511445.1 Clostridiales bacterium
GTCCGCCGACAAGGCAACGCCCGAGATTGAACTGCGAATCGGCGTCACCCTGTTCCGCAGCCTTGCGATACCATTTTGCCGCCTCTGCATAGTCCTGCTCTACGCCATGTCCCTGCTCATAGCAAATCCCAAGATTCATCTGCGCATAGGGATCGCCACCCTCTGCGATTTCCGTAAACAGTCTCACCGCTTCCTCATAGTTGCCGCTCTCATACGCCGCCGTCGCCTGTTGAAACTTATATACTTCTTCTATACTATCATCTCCTTGCGCTATATTATATCATGGCCTTTGGTATAAATCAAGTGCCGAACTTGGGTGGAAAGAATCTGTTTTGGAGTGGCTTTGACTCTTATTAAGACCTAATTTTGCAAAAAACAGAGCCTATTCCGTTATGGAATAAGCTTTAAACTTTTTGATTATTTTAGATCCTTCGACTTCGTGCTACGCACTCCGCTCAGGATGACGCCACGGCGTCACTTTCTCGGGTTCTTGATATTCGCCTTAGCGGCTGTGTTACTTCGTGGAGCTATACGTCACCGTTGTGCGCGTTTTTCTCCCAATCTAAAAGCACTTTGCAAGACTCACAGGACAGCCAAATATATTCCTCTATACCGAAATAGATTTTA
>JAFLVE010000062.1 GCA_022511445.1 Clostridiales bacterium
GTGTCGTACTTATACAAGGCATTGACAAGCTCCATTATTCTTGCGATTGCCGTGTTGAACGAGAAGTGCTCCATATCGGCGGTAACGCACTTGACGCAGTAGTTAAGCGCATATTCAAGCTCTTTATCGTCCTTGCTTTCGGCCTTATCGGACGGCACTATTTTCATTTCCGCATACTTTGTGACGATTCGCTCAACGCGCTCTGCGAACTTAGAAACGGCTTTTATTCCGTCGTCGTTCCAGGGTCCGCCCTCGGTGAACGCAAAGCCGAACATAAGATATAAGCGGAAAATATCCGATCCGTAGCTACTAGTGTATTTGTCGGGATTGACGACGTTGCCCTTGCTCTTGCTCATCTTGTTGCCGTCTGGGCCGAGAATAAGGCCTTGATGCACGAGCGACTTGAACGGCTCGGAAAACTTCAAGTATCCCATATCGCGCAAAGCCTTCGTTATAAAGCGCGAGTACAGAAGGTGCATACAAGCGTGCTCCGCGCCGCCTATATATTTGTCGACGGGGAGCATTTTGTTTATATGCTCGGGGTCGAACGCCGCCTTGTCGTTCTTGTTGTCGGGATAGCGCAGATAGTACCAACTCGAGCATACGAACGTGTCGAG
>JAFLVE010000063.1 GCA_022511445.1 Clostridiales bacterium
TGATCGAGACATAAGCCTCCAGTGCATGGGTCATCACGTCGATACCGGATGCACAAGTCAGTCCCTTAGGCTGGCTCATCATGTTGTCAGTATCGATGATCGCCATGTTCGGCATCAGTTCGTAGTCGGCGAGCGGCCATTTTACACCGGTCTTTTCGTCAGTGATGATGGCAAAGGGTGTGACCTCACTGCCGGTACCGGAAGAAGTCGGGATAGCGACAAAGTAAGCCTTCTCCCCCATCTTCGGGAAGTTGAACACACGTTTGCGGATATCCACAAACACCATTGCCATATCCTCAAAGTCTGCATCGGGATGCTCGTACAGCACCCACATGATCTTGGCGGCGTCCATGGCAGAACCACCGCCCATCGCAATGATGCAGTCCGGCTCAAAGGAGCGCATTTGCTCTGCACCCGCCTTGGCAGATTTCAGGGTCGGATCGGGCTCGACATCATAAAAGCAGGTGTGACGGATGCCCATTTCGTCCAGCTTATCCTCTACCGGCTTGGTGTAACCGTTTTTGTAGAGGAAGTTATCGGTCACGATAAAGGCACGCTGTTTTTTCATCACAGTGCCCAGCTCATCCAGTGCGACCGGCATACAGCCTTGCTT
>JAFLVE010000064.1 GCA_022511445.1 Clostridiales bacterium
GCGTTCCCTACCGCGGCGCAATAGCGGATATAATATTCCAGCTCATGGGCGGTTTGCGCGCAGGTATGGGCTACACGGGCAACGGCACAATAGAGTCGCTCCGCAAAAACGGCAAGTTCGTTAAGATGACCGCCGCTTCCCTTGCAGAGAGCCATCCTCACGATATTAACATCACGAAAGAAGCCCCCAATTATAGCCCCAAATCATAAAAATGTAATTAACGGCGCAAGCGCAACTTGCGCCTTAAATATTTACAAGAGGAAGATATGAATCATCAGAAAGTTTTAATTTTGGATTTCGGCGGACAGTACAATCAGCTTATCGCAAGAAGAGTCAGGGAACTCGGAGTTTTCTGCGACCTTCTTCCGTCTGAAATAACTATAGAAAAAATAAAAAATTACGACCCCCTAGGCATAATTTTTACCGGCGGTCCCAACAGCGTGTACGAGGAAGGCAGCCCCAAAATCGACCCCGAAGTATTCAATCTCGGAATACCCGTGCTCGGAATCTGCTACGGTTGTCAACTCACGGCTCATACCCTCGGCGGCACGGTTGAAAGCGCAACGACTTCGGAATACGGCAAGGCGGAAGTTAAATATATGTCAT
>JAFLVE010000065.1 GCA_022511445.1 Clostridiales bacterium
ACACCTTTCATCCGTTGCAAGTGAAAAGGAGAACGTAGTTCAAGGCGGTAACGATCAAAACAGCGGTTACAACGTCAGAGTATCCAAAACAGGTACCTACGCTATAACTGTAGATTTTACACAAGGCAAGCCTATCCTCAAGATTTCGTGCGTATCCATTGACGTTACCGGTGTTAACGTAGCGGCGGATCAATCCACACTTACATCCAGTGGCGACGTCAACGTGGCGGAAATCACCCTTACGGTTACTCCCGCGGACGCAACGTATGGCGAAGACGACATCGTTTGGACGCTTACCAACGAGAACCTTGTTGACAAGGTGCTTTCCAACGAAAACAAAACAATCACCATCACCGCAAAAGACGACTTGACCGAGGGTGGAATTGTTCGCGTAACAGTTACTCTCAAAGGAAAAACTGCGTACGTAGAGATTACCGTAGTTGCGGCAGGCGCAAAAACCAACCCTGTAACTTCTATTGAGTTTGATGAACCTACCTATGAGTTTAACGTAAACAACAACGGCGCGTTTAACGGTAACGGCACTGTTTCGGCGCACGTAAATGAAGATGCTACAAACCAAGGCGTAACCTACAGCACGACGGATAG
>JAFLVE010000066.1 GCA_022511445.1 Clostridiales bacterium
GTTGCTCTCCCACCGCGGGAAGGCAACTCTTTTCCATATCCGAATATCAGATCGAGAACGCGCCGAGCCACGCCTCGCCGGCCTCGATCGACCGCTGCACCTGCTCCGGCGCGGGGCCGCCGGGGACGCTGCGCAGGCCGACGCAGGCCTCCATCGAGCAGGCGGCGAACACGTCCTCCTCAAACAGGTCGCTGAACGCCTTCAGCTCGGAAAGCGACAGGTCGAGGATCGCGCGGTTTTCCTTGACGCAGTGCAGCACGAGACGGCCGATGACCGCGTGCGCGTCGCGGAAGGGCATGCCCTTCTTGACGAGGTAGTCCGCCGCGTCGGTCGCGTTGGTGAAGCCGCCGGCCGCGCCGCGCGCCATGTTTTCCGTGCGGAAGGTGCAGGAGGAGAGCATCGCGTTGAACACGACGAGGGATTTCACGACCGTGTCGCGCGCGTCGAAGAGCGCCTCCTTGTCCTCCTGCATGTCCTTGTTGTAGGCCAGCGGGAGGCCCTTGAGCGTCGTGAGCAGGCCGGTCAGGTCGCCGTAGACGCGGCCCGTCTTGCCGCGGATCAGCTCGGCGACGTCGGGGTTCTTCTTCTGAGGCATGATCGAGG
>JAFLVE010000015.1 GCA_022511445.1 Clostridiales bacterium
AAAGAATCTGAAATAGAATAATCAATCTGTGATTGAGGTGATTAATTAATTATAGATACTAAACAGAACATTCGCCGTTAATAAAAGCAAGCAAAATAGAATAATCAATCTGTGATTGAGGTGATTAATTAATTATAGATATGAAAAGAACATTTACAATTAATAAAAACAAACGAAATAGAATAATCAATCTGTGATTGTCAGAGAACGGCAAGCCATATAATAATGGAAGCGGCGGAAAGCAAAAACGCGGTTACGTTTATAAAAAACGCGATTTTACAGAGAATACTTTTAAAAAATATCACGTTGAACGCTCCCGAAAGAAGCGATATGACAAACGCGATTATCGTAGTGGGAATGCCGATTAGTTCCAGTCCGCGCGCCGAAATAGCTACGCTCATCAAAATGGTTGCGATTATCGAGCAGGTTAGGCATAGCGCGGAAACTATGATTGAGATTATCGGGATAATTTTGTTCACAGATGAATTATATCACAAATAATTACGGTTGTCGAGAGGGTGGAGGCAAATGTGCTCGGTTGCGCCTAAAAAAGTTGACAACAGTATACTTCGAGAGTATAATATCACAAAAGGTTACTTATCGATTGGGCTTTAGGTAGGAGTGCGAAATGATTTGTCCGCAATGCGGTTATGACATGGGAACAAGGCACAGATGTCTGCGCTGCGGTTTCGAAATAACTTCGCTCGTCACCGTGGACGAGGAGGAGCGGAAACGCCGCGAACGGGATAACGCAAAGGTTATCGACCCGAGCGCGACGTATTTGACCGACGAGTACGGTTACGCGGTGGACGAGGACGAGGAAGCGTACGCGGGTCCGTTCGGCTCCCTTCTCGAGGATCTTTTCGGCTTTGATCCCTTTGCGGGATTACTCGGCGGATTTTTCGGTATGGGCTCTATGGGTGGCAGACCTAAGCGCAAGGAAGTATTTATAGACAGAATACACGATCCGGGCGAGGACGACGGTAAGCCCAAGATTGTGGATATAAACAACGTCGAAGTCGTAGACGACGATGACGACGATTGACCGTAACAATATAGAATAAACGAGCAACGGAATTTATCGTTGCTCTTTTTTAATGTGTTTTATTGGAATAGAGACTAAAACGCAACCGCAAGTTTACAAAAAGAAATTACAAGTTGGTTGAATTTTATTCGTTTTCGGTGTATCATGACAGCGTAGTAAAAAAAGGAGAATAAAAATGACGCTCGGTGAAAAACTCGCAAAACTCAGGCGGGACAACAACTATACGCAGGAACAGCTTGCGGAGTTGCTCGATGTATCGCGGCAGGCGATAAGTAAATGGGAGTCCGATGCTTCGTACCCCGAAACAGACAAATTGATTAAGCTCGGTGCGCTTTACCGTTGTTCTATGGATTACCTTTTGAAAAACGACGCCGATAACAAGCCCGACGGCGCCGAGGAAAAAATCGCGCAAAACGAGAATGAGACGAACGGCCATAGACCCACGACGAAAGGATTTTGGAATTTCGCATTTGAAAGGAAAAGCGCGAAAAGCGTGCGCGGCGTTCCGCTGTGGCACGTTAATATCGGATTGGGAAGAGAGGCAAAAGGCATTATCGCAATCGGTTTTCGCGCAAGGGGAGTTATCTCTATCGGGATATTGTCCGTGGGCGTTTTGTCGATTGGGTTGTTGTCGTTAGGGCTCATATCGCTTGGCGTGTTTTCTCTCGGGTTGGCGTCCGCCGGCACGATATCCGTAGGTTTAATAGCTGTTGGCGCAATATGTCTCGGGATAATCGCAGTCGGCGCTATAAGCGTAGGCGTTTTTTCGCTCGGCGCACTGGCTGTGGGGCAGTTTTCGACGGGCGCGCTCGCAATAGGGAAATACTATGCTTTGGGCGACCATGCGTACGCTATGATAGCGATAGGCGCTACCAAAGTAGAGGGCAGTGTTTTTCAGGCGGATGCGGTAACTAATGCCAACTATAATCAAATTATTTCACTTTTGTATGATAACGTCCCCAAAGCTCTGCATTGGTGTGTAGAGCTTGTAAAGCCGCTAATGTAAATATTTTACCTGCGTTATTCGATTAAACTAAAAAGCAAAGTAAAAAAACGCTCGGATTGTTCAATCCGAGCGTTTTTTGTTTTTGTATTTTTTGCGTCGATTTCTATTTTATTTATCGGCGCGCTTTTTGTAGCCTTCGAGGCGATCCTTCGCTTCCTTTTCGGCGCGCTCGAACAGTGCTTGCGCAACGTCGGGCTTGGCCTTTGCGAGCGAGCGGTAACGGGTCTCGCCGGCGATGAAGTCCTGATAGCTCTCGGTAGGATCCTTGCTGTCGAGCGTGAAGGGATTTTTGCCCTGCTCGGCAAGCTCGGGATTGTAGCGGTAGAGCTGCCAATATCCTGCCTTAACCGCTTTATCCTCTTCCGCCATGCCCTTGGACATATCGATACCGTGGTTAATGCAGGTTGCGTACGCGATGATAAGCGACGGGCCGTGGTAGGCTTCGGCTTCGGTTATTGCTTTGATGACCTGGTTTTTGTCTGCGCCCATAGCGACCTGTGCGACGTAGACGTAGCCGTACGTCATAGCCATTGCGCCGAGGTCCTTCTTTTTGGTGCGCTTGCCGCCCGCGGCAAACTTAGCGACCGAGCCGGTAGGGGTAGCCTTACTCGACTGACCGCCGGTGTTGGAGTACACCTCGGTGTCTACTACGAGCACGTTTACGTCCTCGCCCGAAGCGAGCACCTGGTCGAGACCGCCGTAACCGATATCGTACGCCCAGCCGTCGCCGCCGAAAATCCAGACCGACTTTTTGATGAGGCAGTCTTTTTCTTCCTTGATATACTTAAGCTCTTTCTTAAGGTCGCCTTTAGCGGCTTTGAGCGCGGCGGGGAGAAGGGTAAGGATCTCTGCCGCGGCGGCCTTGCTGCCGTTAGCGTCGTCGTATACGCTCAGCCAATTCTCAAGAGCCTTTTTAAGCTCTGCGTCTACGCCGAGCTCGATAGCGGCTTTGACGTGCGCGACAAGCTCGTTTACGCGCGCGTTGTTAGCAAGCTTCATGCCGTAGCCGAATTCCGCGTTGTCCTCGAACAGCGAGTTAGCCCATGCCGGACCTTTGCCCTGCGCGTTGGTGGAGTAGGGGCAGGTGGGGGCGGAGCCGCCGTAAATGGACGAGCAGCCGGTTGCGTTGGCAATAATCATGCGGTCGCCGAAAAGCTGGGTAATAAGCTTGATATACGGGGTTTCGCCGCACCCCGCGCATGCGCCCGAGAATTCGAACAGCGGCTGTAAGAACTGACTGCCTTTAACCGTGTCGATCTTAACCTTGTCCGAAACGTCGGCGTAAGGAATCTTCTCGGAATATTCGTAGTTTTTGGACTCTGCCGCGAGGAGATCGTCGAGCGGCTTCATAACAAGCGCTTTCTCTTTTGCGGGGCAGACGTTTGCACACGATCCGCAGCCCGTGCAGTCGAGCGGCGAGAGCTGAATGCGATAGGAAAGGTTGCTGTCCTTAAGCTGAGCGACGGCGGGTTTGACCGTAAAGGTCTTGGGCGCCTTTTTAAGCTGTTCCTCGTTAACAAGAACGGGGCGCAAGCAAGCGTGAGGGCAGACGAGTGAGCACTGGTTGCATTGTATGCAGTGGTCGGGAATCCACTCGGGTACGAACGGGGCGATGCCGCGCTTTTCGTACTTGGTGGTGCCGCTCGGTACCGAGCCGTCGGGCGCGAACGCCGAAACGGGGAGCTTGTCGCCTTCCTGACGGAGAATGGGATCGATAACGTTCTTGAAGTATTCGGTGCCCTTTACCGCGACGGGTTTAGCGCCGACGGTGGTGGTTGCCCACTCCGCGGGGACTTTAACTTCCACAAGACCGGCGATAGCGTTGTCCACGCAGGCGTAGTTCATGTTAACTACGTCGTCGCCCTTCTTGCCGTACGCCTTTTTAATCATCTGCTTCATATAGTCGGCGGCCTGCTCGTAAGGGATAATGTTTGCGAGCTTGAAGAACGCCGCCTGGCAGACCGTGTTTACACCCTTCTTGGCGCCGATCTTTGTAACTATGTCGAGCGCGTTGATTGTGTAAAGTTTGATGTGCTTTTTGGCAATGGTGTTTTTCATTGCCGCGGGAAGCTCGTGGTCGAGCTGTTCGGGCGTCCAATGGCAGTTAAGGAGGAATACGCCGCCTTCCTTAATGTCGTCAACCATGTTGTAGTGGGTTACGTAGGCGGGGTTGTGGCACGCGACAAAGTCGGCTTGGTCGATAAGGTAGGTCGACTTAATAGGCACGTCGCCGAAACGAAGGTGGGAGATTGTAAGACCGCCCGACTTTTTCGAGTCGTAGAAGAAGTAGCCCTGCGCGTACTTATCGGTGTGGTCGCCGATTATCTTAATGGAGTTCTTGTTGGCGCCTACGGTGCCGTCGCTGCCGAGACCGTAGAACTTGCAACGCACGGTACCCTCGGGGGAAGCGTTGATAAACTCGGAGAAGTCGAGCGAGGTGCACGTTACGTCGTCGTAGATACCTACGGTGAAGTGGTTTTTAGGCTCTTTTGCGGCGAGGTTTTTGTAAACGGCGTTTACCATGGAGGGGTTGAACTCCTTGGAGCCGAGACCGTATCTGCCGCCGATAACCTTTATATCGGTTTTGCCCGCCTCGACAAGCGCGGTGCAAACGTCGAGGTAGAGCGGCTCACCGAGCGAGCCGGGCTCCTTGGTGCGGTCGAGGACGGCAATGCGTTTGACCGAAGCGGGGAGAGCTTCGGCAAAGTGCTTGACCGAGAACGGACGGTAAAGGTGAACCTTTACGAGACCGACCTTTTTGCCTTGCTTTAAGAGATAGTCGACGGTCTCTTCGGCGGCTTCGCAGCCGGAGCCCATCATTATGATTACGTCCTCCGCGTCGGGTGCTCCGTAGTACTGATAAAGCTTGTACTCTCTGCCGGTAAGTTTTTTAACCTCGTCCATCATAGCCTGCACGATTTCGGGCGCGGCGTCGTAGTACTTGTTGGCGGCCTCGCGGTTCTGGAAGTAGATATCCGCATTCTGCGCGGTGCCTTTCTGGTGGGGATGCTCGGGATCGAGCGCGCGGTTTTTAAACTCGCGGATTTCGTCCATGCAGCCCGTCTTTTCGGCGAGCTTTTTCATCTCGTCGTATTCGATGCCGTCTATCTTGTCTATCTCGTGGCTTGTCCTGAAGCCGTCGAAAAAGTGCAGGAAGGGCACCTTTGTCTTAAGCGTGGAAAGATGTGCGACGAGCGCCAAGTCCATGGATTCCTGAACGGAGTTGGACGCGAGCATTGCAAAGCCCGTCTGGCGGCACGCCATAACGTCGGCATGGTCGCCGAAAATGTTAAGCGCATGCGCCGCGAGCGCGCGAGCGCTTACGTGGAATACGCAGGGGAGAAGCTCGCCCGAAATCTTGTACATGTTCGGGATCATGAGGAGCAAGCCTTGGCTTGCCGTGTACGTCGTGGTGAGCGCGCCCGCACAAAGCGAGCCGTGTACCGCGCCTGCCGCGCCGCCCTCGGACTGCATCTCCGCAATCCTAAGCTCTTGACCGAACATATTCTTACGTCCGGCGGTTGCCCATTCGTCGGCGTACTCTGCCATCGGGGAGGACGGCGTTATAGGGTATATCGCCGCGACTTCCGAAAAAGCATATGCCACGTGCGATGCCGCGGTGTTGCCGTCGATTGTCATCTTTACCATAAAAAACCTCCAAATGTAGTTATTTAACTTGTTTTCGTATGCCTTTTAAGCATAACCGATTTATTATATATCTTTTATATAATAAAGTCAAGAATATTGTAAATATAAAAGAAAACCCAAAAAAAGTTTTGGGTTTTAAGCCGAGTGCTTATTACTTGTATTCCAACCGCACCTTTATCCCGCAGTCGTAATCGCCGTAGCCGCTTCCGAAAAGCGCAAGCCCGCTGTCCGTCGAAACGTAAAACACGAGAGCGCTTGGATTTAGCGAGTCTACTGTGGCGGAGCCTATTTTTATCCCGTCGAAGTACGATCCGTCCTCACGCACCGAAATAGTCTTGTACTTTCCGTACTGCGCGATTCCGTCGAAGCCGCTCGGCGTAAATAAGCCTTTTCTGTCGGTGAACTCGCCGTCGATTGTGCACCCGCCGAGCTCAATATCGTTAAGTGAGAATACCGCGGTGCTCTGCCGCTGTCTGCCGTGCCCGTAGGGCTTGGAGGAAATCTCGAACGAAACGGAAAGGCTTTTAAGCGGTCTTTTTCCGGGCGACGGAAGCGTCCAGCCTATCTTGCCGCTGTTAAAGTAAATAAGCGCGGCGGACGATCGCTCGGGGTAGGTAAAATACCTTGGGTCGTCGCGCTCTCCGATCCAGCCGTCAGTGGACGCCAAGGCGCAGTACGGCTTGACGTTGGCGGACGAAAAGCTGCCGAGCGGAAGGTCGAACGTTTGTTCCGATTCGCTCTCGAGCTCGGCGGCTATGTCTATAATAACGCGGTCGAGCGCGGGTATCGGGCGCTTTGCGGCGCCGCGCTTACCGGGAACGTCGATTAACTTGATTATCCCCGCGTCCTCCATTTTCTTTACATGCTGTGTGATTGCGCCGTTGGTTAGGTGAAGGGTTTTTGCAATATAATCGAGGCTTGGCGCGTCTCCGCCGAGCACAAGCCTTAATATCTCCATTCTCGCCGGCGCGGCAAGACATTCAAAAAGCTGCTGCGCTTGTTTTACGTCGGTATAGTGCTTCATGTTCACCTCCGATTGTTTTAGTAGATTATATAATAAACGCTTGCTTATGTCAATACCGTCGACTTTTTTCTTCGATTGACAAACGTCAAACAAAAAGCTATAATGTAAAAAACTTTGCGGGGATTTATTATGTATTCCGTTCTCGACAAGGATATTGAAAAAAGGATTGTAAGCGACAGGGAGAATGGCGTTTTTTTCGGTACGCCCGACGGTGCCGCAATCAGGCTTAACGAGCATAAGGATAAGGCGACGCTTATTCGCCCCGCGTTTGTCCGCGATATAGCAAAGATAATCAACCTGCCTATATACAGCAGGCTTCAGGACAAAACGCAGGTCCTTTCGCTTATGCACAACGACGATATTTCGCACCGAATGCTTCACGTTCAGCTTGTCGGCCGTATCGCCCGCGACATATCGCGCGCGCTCGCGCTTAACGAAGATCTTACAGAGGTAATCGCGCTCGGTCATGACCTCGGGCACACGCCGTTCGGGCACGCGGGAGAGCGGATGCTCGACAGACTGATGAAAGAGCGTACGGGGCTGAGTTTTTCTCACAACGTGCAAAGCGCCCGCGCGCTTACCGTGCTGTACCCCTGCAATCTTACCCTTCAGGCGCTCGACGGCATACTTACGCACAACGGCGAGCTCGTTTGCTCCGAGTACACGCCGGGGGATATTAAGGACTTCGATTATCTTTACGAGCGGATAGACGAGTGCGAAAAGCTCGGCGAGCCCGCCGTAAAAAAGCTTGTACCCTCTACGCTCGAGGGCTGCGTGGTGCGAATTTCAGACATGATAGCCTATATCGGCAAGGACAGACAGGACGCGGCGCGAGTCGGGCTTGTGGACGAAAATCACTATTCGGACGGACTCAGTAATTCCGAGATAATAAACAACATGACAATCGATATAATCGAGCACAGCTACGGAAAAAATTACATATCGATGAGCGGCGATGTATATAAGCTTCTCGAGGGTGCGAAAAGGGAAAACAACGATCTTATTTACCGCTCGGACAAGGTCAGCGGAATTTACCGCGAAATGGAGCCCAAGTTTACCGAGCTGTTCGATTATCTCGTAACCGACGCGAAAAGCAAGGACGGAATAGTATTCACAACGCACGTTTTACCCATTTTGAAGTATAACCCGAATTACAAAAAGGAGAACCCCGTGCGCCTTGCGTGCGATTTTATCTCGTCCATGACGGACGACTATTTTGTAGCCGCTTACGAGCGGTTTATAAATAAGCCGTTCGGCATAGAGTACAAGCACTATTTCGACTGACGAGGAGACGTTTTGTTGACTGAATAACGGGTATGTGGTAAAATACCGAATGTTTAATCTATTGTTAGGAGAGGTTATGAACGGGATTTCCGACGAGGAAGTAAAGCATATCGCGAAGCTGTCGGCGATCGGCTTAAGCGAAAAAGAAATGTCGAGCATGAAAAAGCATCTTTCCGCCGTGCTCGATTATTTTAAGACGCTCGATAAGGTTGACGTTTCGGGCGTTTCTCCAACCGCGCATATTCTCTCCGCCGTCAACGTTTTACGCGAGGATACGCCTCGGGAGTCCATGCCGACCGACGAGCTTATGAAGACCGCGCCCGACTCCGACGGCAGTTCGTACACGGTGCCGAGGGTGGTGGAGTGATATGGATATTATCGATATGACTCTATGCGAGCTTTCCGCCGCCCTAAAAACAAAAAAAGTATCCTCGCTCGAGGCGACAAAGGCGTGCTTAAAGCGGATTGAACAGACGAAAGAGCTTAACAATTTTATTACCGTTTGCGAGGATGAAGCGATTGAAGCGGCAAAACGCGCCGACGAAGCTATCGCGTCTAACGGCGAATACAGTCCACTCCTCGGAGTACCCGTTGCGGTTAAAGACAATATCGTAACAAAAAACGTTCGCACTACCTGCGCTTCGAAAATACTCGAAAATTTTGTGCCGCCGTACGACGCAACCGTCGTAAAAAAACTTAAGTCGGCGGGCGCTGTACTGATTGGAAAAACCAATATGGACGAGTTTGCCATGGGAAGCACCAACGAGTTTTCGGCGTTCGGCGCGGCGCATAACGCCGTCGATTTTACCCGCGTGGCGGGCGGGAGCTCGGGAGGAAGCGCGTCCGCGGTTGCCGCTAAGCAGGCGTTCGGTGCGCTCGGAAGCGACACGGGCGGCTCAATCCGTCAGCCCGCCGCGTACAACGGCGCGGTCGGATTTAAGCCTACTTACTCCGCGGTCAGCCGTTACGGGCTTGTGGCGTTTGCTTCCTCGCTCGACCAAATAGGACCGATTACGCGCAGCGTGGACGACGCGCTCGAGCTTTCCAAAGTTATTTTCGGCAAAGACATTCACGACAGCACAAGCGCGGACGTTTTATTGCCCGATAAGCTTTCAGGCGAAGTAAAGGGCAGGGTTATCGGCGTTGCGGACGAGTTCTTAAACGGGCTCGGGGAAAAAGAGACCGCCGCGTTTAACGGTGCGGTAAAGGCGCTCGAAAAAATGGGCGCTGTGGTTAAGCGCGTGTCGATTAGCTCGTTTAACGCCGCGCTTGCCGTCTATTACGTGTTATCCTCCGCCGAGGCGTCGAGCAATCTTGCGCGGTTTGACGGAGTTAAATACGGTCGTCGTGCGGAAAGCTACACCGATATATCCGACCTTTACGAAAGGACGAGGACGGAGTTTTTGGGCGACGAGGTAAAGCGCAGAATAATGATAGGCAATTACGTTTTGTCGAGCGGGTACTACGACGCGTACTATATTAAAGCCTCTAAGGCGCGCACGGTGATTAAGCGCGAGTACGACGAGGCGCTAAGTAAGTGCGACGCGCTTCTGTGCCCGACGGCTCCGTCCGCCGCGCCCAAAATAGGCGAAGAAACGGACCCCGCAAAAGCGTACCTATCCGATATTTACACCGTGCCCGTAAACATAGCGGGTTTGCCCGCGGTGAGCGTGCCGTTCGGAAGCGACGGAAAAATGCCGCTCGGCGTTCAGGTGATAGCTAAAGCCTGTTCGGACGGCGTCGTTCTCGATATTGCTAAAGCGCTCGAGCGGGCGAGGGGGTAGATATGTATATTCCTACGATAGGGTGCGAAGTCCACTGCGAGTTAAAGACAAAAACCAAGCTGTTCTGCTCGTGCAAAAACGAGTTCGGCGGCGAGCCCAACACTCACTGCTGTCCCGTATGCTCGGGCTTTCCCGGCGTGCTTCCTTCGCTTAACGAAATGGCGGTGGAGTATGCGGTAAAGGCGGGGCTTGCTCTGCACTCGACCATAAACAAGTTTTCAAAGTGGGACAGAAAAAATTATTTTTATCCCGACCTTCCCAAAGCGTGGCAAACGAGTCAGTACGACCTTCCGCTGTGCGTGGGCGGGTACGTGGAGTTTATGCTGGACGGAAAGCTAAAGCGCGTTAGGCTTAACCGTATTCATCTCGAGGAGGACGCGGGCAAGCTCGTTCATGACGGCGGAGTTTCGCGCGTTGACTACAACCGCTGCGGCGTTCCGCTTATAGAAATAGTAACGGAGCCCGATATGCACTCGGCGGAAGAGGTCGTCGCCTTTTTAACCGAGCTTAAAAGCGTGCTTAAATATACCGGTATTTCGGACGTAAAAATGCAGGAGGGAAGCTTAAGGTGCGACGTCAATCTTTCCGTGGCGGAGGAGGGCGCGCCGCTCGGCACAAGGACCGAAACGAAAAACCTAAACTCCTTCCGCGCCGTCGCACGCTCCGTACTGTACGAAACGCGCAGACAGATAGACGAAATAACTTCGGGCGGAAAGATCGTTCAGGAAACGCGCCGCTTTGACGACAATAAGGGCGTCGGGTATGCCATGCGCAGTAAAGAGGACGCGCACGACTACAGGTATTTTCCGGAGCCCGATCTTCTCCCCGTAGTGTTCACCGACAAGAAGCTCGAGAAAATCGCTTCCTCAATTCCCGAATTAAAGGCGGCGCGAATATCTCGGTACATGGGTGAGTTTTCTCTCCCCGAATACGACGCTCGCGTGCTCACCGCAGACAAGGAGGTTTCCGACCTTTTCGACGAGACCGTTTCGCTCGGCGTCGATCCCAAAAAGGCGAGCAACTTTATTATGAGCGAGGTGCTTCGGCTGGCTAAATCGGACGGATCGGAGGAGGTAGAATTAAAGATTTCGAGTAAAACTCTTGCGGGAATATTAAAGCTGCTCCATTCCGACGAGATAAACAACCTCGGCGCAAAATCCCTCCTTGCCGCGCTGTGGGGGACGGAAGCCGACCCGCGAAGCAAAGCGGAGGAGATGGGATTGTTGCAGTCCAACGACGAGGGCGAGATAAAGGCGATTTTCGATTCCGTGATTGCCGCCAACAAAAAACAGGCGGAGGATTTTATATCGGGCAACGATAAGCTTCGCGGCTATTTTGTTGGACAGGTTATGCGCGCCGCGGGCGGCAAGGCAAATCCCAAAATTATTAACGCGCTACTCGATAAGCTTAAGGCAGGTATATAATGAAGATTAAATACGAAACGCCCATCGTCGAAATGCAGGGCGACGAAATGACGAGAGTTCTTTGGGATATGATAAAGGATATCCTAATAGATCCTTTTGTAGAGATTAACACAGAGTTTTACGACCTCGGGCTTAAAAACCGCGATCTTACGGACGATAAAGTGACCTTTGCCGCCGCCGAGGCGATAAATAAATACGGCGTTGGCGTTAAGTGCGCGACGATCACTCCCAACGCGCAAAGGGTGGAAGAGTATTCGCTCAAAGCCATGTGGCCGTCGCCTAACGGCACAATTCGCGCCGCGCTCGACGGCACCGTTTTTCGTGCGCCGATTATGGTTAAGGGCATTACGCCTTACATCCCCACGTGGACCAAGCCGATAACAATCGCCCGCCACGCGTACGGCGACGTTTATAAAAACAGCGAGCTTTCCGTAGAGGGCAACGCCGATTGTTACATAACAGTAAAGTACAACGACGGAAGAGTGGAGGAAAAAAAGATTGCTTCGCTCGAAAAGCGCGGCATTATTCAGGGCATACACAACAAGGACGAGTCTATTGTTTCGTTCGCGCGTTCGTGCTTTAACTACGCGCTCGACACCGAGCAAGACGTTTGGTTCGGCGCTAAGGACACCATAAGCAAGACGTACGATCACCGTTTTAAGGATATATTTTGGGCGGTGTACGAGGCGGAGTATAAGGATAAGTTCGAGCGTGCCGGCATTAAGTACGAGTACTCGCTTATAGACGATTCTGTCGCGCGCGTTATAAGGAGCGGCGGCGGGTTTATTTGGGCGCTTAAAAACTACGACGGCGACGTTATGAGCGACATGGTGGCGACTGCGTACGGCTCGCTTGCAATGATGACGAGCGTGCTCGTTTCCCCCGACGGAAAGTACGAGTACGAGGCTGCGCACGGAACGGTGACTCGCCACTATTACAAGTACCTTAACGGCGAGGAGACCTCCACAAATCCCGTGGCGACGATATTCGCCTGGACGGGCGCGCTCCGTCGAAGAGGGGTTACCGAAAAAAACAAAAAGCTTATCGGCTTTGCGGACAAACTGGAAAGGGCAAGCGTAAAAACGATAGAGAGCGGGGTTATGACAGGCGACCTTGCCGCAATGTTCAAGCAAAACGGCGTAGAAGTCAAAAAGGTTAATTCCAAAGACTTTATGACGGCGATTAAGAATAACCTTTAATTAAATACAAATCTCATTATCAAGCCTCGGCACGGACCGAGGTTTTTTGTTGCATAAGGGCGGAAATTAAGCGCAAAATAAAGGCATGAGGCAGCTTGATACAATCACTCAAAAATTCAAATCGGATACCGCCGTTACGCGCGAGCTTACCGTAAAGGGCAAAAAGTACGGGCTTGTTATTTTTCCCGATCTGTCCGACACGGCGACAATCCGCGCGATTGTGGTTGCGCTCGAAGCTCAAAGCGAGCCCGCTCCGCTCGACAAGGTAAAAACCGAGGTTTTGTTCGAGTGCGAAAGCGAGAAAAGCAATAACATAGACGACTGCATAAACGGGCTTCTGAGCGGCGACGTTTTGCTTGCCGCCGAGGACGAGGAGGGTTACCTTATCGTAAACGCGCGGTCGTACTCGACGCGCGGCATTGTGGAGCCGCCCACGGAAACGGTTATGCGCGGTCCGCGCGAGGGGTTTATAGAGGACTTAAAAACAAATCTTTCGCTTCTCGAACGCAGGCTTAAAACGCCCGACCTTGCAATAGAAAAAATGCAGATAGGCCGCCGCACCGATACTGCCGTTGCGGTGTGCTATCTCGCCTCGGTCGCTTCCCCCAAGGTGGTTAAAAAGATTAAAGAGCGGCTTAAAAAAATAGACATCGACGGCATTGTGGACAGTCACTATCTCGTGCCTTACCTCGAGGAAAAGCCGCTGTCTATGTTCGCTCAAGTGGGCGTATGCGAAAAGCCGGACGTCCTATCCGCAAAGCTCCTCGAGGGCAGGGTGGGGATTTTTGTGGACGGCTCGCCGATTGCGCTTACCCTGCCGTTTATTTTGGAGGAGGATTTTCAGTCGGCGGAGGACTATTATCTCCGTCCGTCATGCGCGTCGCTCCTTCGACTTTTAAGATACTTGGGATTGATTCTTGCGGTCCTTCTTCCCGCGCTGTACGTCGCGCTTCAAAACTTCCACTACAAGCTTATTCCCGTAAGGTTTATGATAACGCTTATGAGCGCGATAAAAGGTCTGCCAATGTCGCCGCTTTCAGAAACGTTTTTCGTCCTGCTTCTGTTCGAGATAATTCGAGAGGCGAGCGTAAGAATGCCGCGCGCCGTGGGTATGGCAATGAGTATCGTGGGCGCGCTGGTGCTCGGCGAGACGGCGGTAAAGGCGGGGATTATAAGCTCGCCTGCGGTAATGGTTACCGCGCTAAGCTCTATTGCGCTTTTTACCGTTCCCAATCAGATACAGACAATGAGTATTCTCAGACTGGTCTACACCGTAATAGCGGGGCTTACCGGGCTTTTCGGTCTTACTCTCGCGGTGCTGTTTACTCTCCACTATATTTGTGCTATGAACGCTTATAACGCGCCCTACCTTGCGCCGTTTTCGCCCCTTATTTCCTCCGACTTTAAAGATTCCATCGACCGTGCGCCTTTCCCCGAAATGGAGAATAGACCCGAATCGATACCCAACATAAACAGCAGGAGACAGGCAAAGTGAATAATAACGAAAAACCCTCGACGGTGTCCGCGGACACGAGCAAAGAGGTTAAGCAAGCTTCGAGCAAGCAGCTTATAGCCATTATATTTATTCTTGCGCTCGCTACCAAGATGTTTTTACAGCCGCTGTTTTTGATAAAATCGGCGGGGCGGGACGCATACATTGCGCTTGCCATCGACGGCACGTTCGATCTAATCGTGCTCGTAATAACGCTTTTTGCAATGAAGCTCAGTCCCAACCGCGACTTTTTCGAGCTTACAAGGTGCGTGTTCGGCAAGGTCGGATCGAGAATTATAGTGGGTTTTTTCGGGCTGTATCTGTTTTTTAAGCTAAACGTGGCCGTGTCGGAGACCGTCGCTTTCTATTCCAAAAACATATTGACCGATCTCGATACGACCCTTCTTATATTGATACTTCTTCTTTTTCTCGTCGGTGTGGCGCTCCACTCGCTTCGCGCGATGACAAGGCTTAACGAGCTTTTAACGCCCGTTATCGTTATATGTCTTGTGCTTCTTATTACGATCGTCGCGGCAACGGGTTTTGACCTTGCCAACATTTTTCCCACTATGCGCCATCCGCGCGAATTCGGAATAACGTTGTCGAGACACATGACCTGGCTCGGCGATTTTTCACCCCTTCTTTTGTTTTTGGGCAGGACGGAGATGAAGAAAAGCACATTGCCCTTATCCGTTACGGCGGGTGCGCTCGGCACGGCGGTGAGCGTGTTTTTCTCTATAGTAATGTGCGCCGCGTTCGGTAATATAACGTCGATGGTGGACGCCAGCACCAATCTGTCGAGCATACTCCAATACTCGCTCGGTAACGTGTACGGAAGAATAGACCTCGTATCCGAAATATTGTGGAGCGTCGCTTCGTTTATCCAAAACGCGCTGTTCTTTTACTGTACCGTGCGTTGCTTCGAGTACGTTATAGGAAAGCCTTTTCATCTTGCCACATCGCTCGGCGTGAGCGTACTGCTATTCACCTCGCTTACGGTTATGTTTAAAGACCCGGAGATTTTGAATGCCGTAATAGTTAGCGAGATTACTTCGGGATTAGTCGCCTCCTTCGCGGTGACGATGTCGGTAATCGCGCTCGTTTGTGCGCTGATAATAAAAAGGAGAGAGACAAAGGGCGGACAAAATCAAGATAAATCGGCGAAAGCCTTAAGGAGCTCGGAGTGAAGATAACTCAAAGAAAAAAACTTATAATTATTCAAGCCGTGCTTTTCGTCTTTGCGTTTGTTATAGCGTTTATGCCGTCCACCGCCACGAGAAACCGCGAGGTCAACAGGCGCGTTATCGTGGAGATTGTGGGTATCGACGGAACGGAAGAGGGGGTGGAGCTTACCGCGCAGTACGAAATGCCCACCGAATCTGAGGGCTCGACAAGCAAGGACGAAATCACGGTAAAAGCGAAAACCGTTCCCGAAGCGGCGGAAATGCTTAATACCTCGCTCGGTCGTCGCGCCGAGCTCGGACACTGCTCGATGGTGATTATGGGAGAGGGCGCGCTCCCCGAACATATCTCAGCGCTGATTACGGCTACCGATATTACCGCCGACGTGTACCTTGCCGCGGCTAAGGAAAAGGCGAGCGAGCTTGTGTCGAAGCTCACCGAGTTTATGAAAAGCACGGGCGCGACGGACGCCGACTTTATAGCGTACGGCGCAAAAAAATCGCATATCGCGACAAATACGCTCCTCGGCTTTTTGTCCGACCTCGGCTCTAAGTCCGAAACGGCGTTCGCCCCCGTCGTGGAAATGATAGAAGCGGATAAAGGCTCGGGCGGCAGCGGAAGCGGCGGCGGCGGTCAGTCGGGCTCCTCGGGTTCCGAAAGCGGCGGCGGCTCTGGCGGTGATTCCGGCGGTGGCGGCGGAGATACGGGAATGAAGGTGGAAAAGCTTGCGCTTTACGGAAAGGATGGAAGAGTGGGGCTTCTCGACAGTACTGCGGCGCGCGGCGTTGCTTGGGCGAGCTCTCCCGTCGGGAACGGGGTTATTGCGTCGGGCGACGTAACGGGCAGGCTTATTAAAAAGAAGTCGCGTATAGAGGTCGACGGAAAAAACAAGGCGGCAACCGTAAAAATAAAAGCGTCGGTCGACACGCACAGTATACAAGACATCGAAAGCGGGGAGACGGACTTAAAAAAGGTATTCGCGGATGAGATAAAACGAGAGCTCGAAAGCGGATACAACGACGCGCTTGAGCTCGGAAAGGACCCGATGTTTATTCTTCGCGAAATGTACAGATACACGCCTGACGCCGTCGAGGACTCCTCTATAAGCGATATAAAAGTAAGGTTTTCGGTAGACGTGACGGTTAAGTAGATTGTACGAAAGTTTTTTTGCGGTCGGCAAGTAGTAAAAAACGCTTGACACGTAAAATCTTTTCGGGTATAATAACCGAGAAATAAAGGTTCTCGGAACAAAGGTGGTGTTAACTGTGTCGGTAATTCACGTCGGTGAAAACGAGTCGCTCGACAGCGCACTTAAGCGTTTTAAGCGTAAGTGCCAAAAGGACAATATCCTCGGCGATATGCGTAAAAAGGAATACTACGAGAAGCCTTCCGTAAAACGCAAAAAGAAACAAGAAGCGGCGCGTAAGCGTTTCCGCTAAACTTACTTCACTGTGAGCGGTACCTAGATCGGTGCCGCTTTTATTTTGTTTTTTTCAGTGGGATTATTAAATTGCGGCGTATTTCCACAATATGTAGTCGAAAGCAAAAACCATATATTGTGGACACAATAATCCACAAAAAACCACAAAATTTCCCTATCAATCGGTATTGACTTTTTGCTTTTCGTGTGATTTACTGTGACTATCTTCTTTTTTTTCGGGAGAAAATGTCATGAAAAGACACGATTTTATTGTTTTCACTTTGGTTAGGGCGGGCTTTAGAACGTCGCTTAAAGGCTTCGCGCAATTCTGTTTGAGCGTGGAGTTGTACCTCGACGACAGCGTGGCTACGATAGACAAAATTTACGAGATAATATCCGTTCGTTTTTCTTGCAGTAAGAGCGCAGTCGAAAAGAATATCCGCAGGCTTATTTTAAGCTCGGACGCGGGCGCCGCCGCGTCTGCGCTTTTCGGTGCGGACGTATCGGATGCGAGCAACAAGGAGATAGTCGCTCTTTTTGCCAACTACGTTGCGCTTCACTACGAAAGGTCAACAAAAAACGGCGCTCAGTCGAGCGCCGCAATTGCAACTTTGTAACATAAGCTCAATCGATTTTACTTTTCGATTTTTTCGCGAATAACCTTTATTTGGCGAGTAAGCTCGTTCTTTTCACAGCCGCCGATAACCTTACGCCCCGCGATTGCGGTTTCCGCCTTTACCGCGTCGAGTATGCCTTTATCGAACTTGTCCGAAAATTCTTTAAACTCTTTGAGCGTGAGCGTTTGAAGAGTTTTTTTGTTTTCTATGCAGTACAGTACGATTTTACCCGTCACCTCGTGCGCGGTGCGGAAGGGAACGCCTTTATTCGCAAGGTAGTCGGCGCACTCGGTCGCGCACGAAAATCCGCCCTCGACCGCCGCCGCCATTGCGCCGCGGTCAAACTCTACGGCCGCAAGCATGCGCGTAAAAACTTTAAGGGATATGTTAAGCGTTTTGTCGGCGTCGAATATCGGCTCCTTGTCCTCCTGCATGTCCTTGTTGTAGGCAAGGGGTAGTCCCTTCATAACGGTAAGCATTGCCGTTAGGTCGCCGAATACGCGCCCGCTCTTTCCGCGAAGCAGCTCGTTTACGTCGGGGTTTTTCTTTTGCGGCATAATGGACGAGCCGGTCGAAAACTCGTCGGGGAGCTTTATAAACGAAAACTCGCCGCCCGACCAATAGACAAACTCCTCGTTTATCCTCGAAAGGTGGAGCATGGTAAGCGAAGCGCACGAAAGATATTCGATAGCAAAGTCGCGGTCGGAAACTCCGTCGAGCGAGTTTTCCGTAACGGAGTCAAAGCCTAACAGCTTTGCCGTGTAATTTCTGTCGATAGGGAAGGTGGTGGATACCGCCGCGCCGCTGCCGAGCGGGAGAATATTTACGCGTTTTCTGCAATCGGTAAATCTTTCGATGTCGCGCAAAAACATATTGGCATACGCGGCAAGATAATGCCCGAGCGTGGTGGGCTGGGCCTTTTGCATGTGCGTGTACGCGGGCATGGCGGTGGAAATCTCGGCTTCGGCACGGTCTGCGAGCGTTTTTACAAGTGCGCGGAGAAGCTTCGTAACATTATCTATCGAGTCGCGGACGTACAAACGAATGTCGGTTGCGACCTGATCGTTGCGGCTTCTTGCCGTGTGAAGCTTTTTGCCGACGTCGCCTATGCGGGAGACAAGCTCGTTTTCCACAAACGAGTGAATATCCTCCGCGCCGACCACCTCGAGCTTTTCCGCCTCGATATCGGCTTTAATCGCTTCGAGCGTTTTTACTATTTTGTCCGCCTCGGTTTTTTCGATTATACCGCACTTACAGAGCATTTTGCAGTGCGCTATCGAGCCTGTTATATCCTGCGCGTACATGGCGCAGTCGAAGGGGAGAGAATCGTTAAAAAGCTCCGCCACTTCGTCGAAATCGGCTTTGAATCTTCCCGACCAAAGTTTCATAATTCCTCCGATAAAAATACTTGCCGCTTTGGTTTAAGCGGCAAGAAAAAGGGTTATTACTTTTTGCTGTTCTTCTTTGCGACGCGCTCGAGCATTTTTGCGCGGACCTTGAGCGGCAGTCCGAAAAGGTTGATAAAGCCTGCCGAATCCTTTTGGTCGTACACCTCGTCCTCGCCGAACGTTGCGATATCCTCGTCGTACAGCGAGTAGGGGGAGGTCATGCCCGCGGGGGTTATCTTGCCCTTGAACAGCTTGACCTTTGTCGTTCCGGTAACCGTCTTTTCCACCGAGTCGACAAAAGCGGAAAGGGCTTCGCGGAGGGGAGTGTACCACTTGCCGTCGTAAACAAGCTCGGCAAACTTGAGCGCGATATGCTCTTTAAAGTGCTGAGTGTCGCGGTCGAGGGTGAGCTCCTCGAGGTTTTTGTGCGCGGACATAAGAATGGAGCCTGCCGGATTTTCGTAAACGCCGCGCGACTTCATGCCGACGAGGCGGTTTTCCACCATGTCGTCTACGCCCACGCCGTGGCGTGCGCCTATCTCGTTAAGCGTTTCGATTAAAGCGACGGGCGCAAGCTTTTTGCCGTTAACGGCTACGGGCTCGCCCTCAACCCAGTCTATGGTTACGTATTCGGGGGTATCGGGGGTATCGGAAATGGGCTTAGAGATAAGCAGCATTTCGTCCTTGGGCTCGTTGGCGGGATCCTCGAGATCGCTGCCTTCGTGCGAAAGGTGCCAAAGGTTGCGGTCCATGGAGTAGTTGTGCTTTTTGGTTACGGGAACGTCGAGCCCGCGCGCTACCGCGTAGTCGATTTCCTCGTCGCGGGACTTGATATCCCATATACGCCAGGGCGCGATAATTTTCATATCGGGCGCGAGCGCTTTTATAGTCAGCTCGAAGCGGACCTGATCGTTGCCTTTACCCGTGCAGCCGTGGCAGATTGCGTCAGCCTTTTCCTTTTTGGCTATCTCCACAAGGCGCTTTGCTATTACGGGACGGGCGAACGAAGTGCCGAGAAGGTACTTGCCTTCGTATACCGCGCCCGCCTTGATGGTGGGGAATATGCAATCCTTTACGAACTCGTCCTTAAGGTCCTCTATGTAGATTTTGGACGCGCCCGACTTAATCGCTTTCTCGTTGAGCGGAGCAAGCTCCTCGCCCTGACCGACGTCGGCGGCGACGGCTATTACCTCGCAGTCGTAGTTTTCCTTGAGCCACGGAATGATTATCGTGGTGTCCAAGCCGCCCGAGTAGGCGAGCACAACTTTCATCTTTGCCATTTTTCATCTCCTAAAGGTTTGATTTTTTCGGGTATATTATATAGCATTTTATTTTATAACGCAACTGTTTGATTGTCGGTTTGAGTACCAAAACGCAACTCGGCCGTTATTTGCTTATACTTAAAAATATCAAAACCGTTAAAAAACAGTTTACAAGGGGAAAATAATATGGTATTATTATTGCGGGTAAAAACCCGTACCTTAACACCCGGTGATACGCTCTCCACGTATCGACCAAGGTTTAAGGCGAATTCATAACACGGAGGTAAAATTATGGACAAGCAGGTAAAGGCGGAAATCATTTCCAAGTTTGCGACGCACGAGGGCGACACGGGAAGCCCGGAGGTACAAATAGCGCTCCTTACATGGCGCATTAACCACCTCACCGAGCATCTCAAGACGCACAAAAAGGATCATCACTCCCGTCGCGGTCTTTTGCAAATGGTAGGCTCTCGCCGCAGTCAGCTTAACTATCTTAAAGAGATAGACATTGAGCGTTACAGAAGCCTTGTCGCTAAGCTCGAGCTTAGAAAGTAACGACACAAAACGGGCGTGTTTTTTGCGCCCGTTTTTTGCGTTTTTACAAGACTCAGCCGCTTTTTTTAATTCGGTTCGGCGCTGTCTCTCGTAATTAAGAGGGAGCACTATGCCCGAATCGTTTTGTTTTAACTAACAGGATATTAATTTTAGGAGAAATATACAAAATGGCATTACAGGTTTTCGAAACCGAAATCGGCGGAAGAAAGGTTACCGTCGAAACAGGCAAGTATGCGGGTCAGGCCAACGGCTCGTGCATTATTCGCTGCGGCGAAACGGTCGTCATGACCAACGTTACAATGGCGGCGTCCCCCCGTCCCGGTATGGATTATTTCCCGCTCGGCGTGGACTTTGAGGAAAAGCTTTATTCCATCGGTAAAATCCCCGGCAGCTTTAAGCGCCGCGAGGGCAGGGGCAGCGACAAGGCGATACTTACGTCCCGCCTTATCGACCGTCCTATCCGTCCGCTTTTCCCCAAGGGACTTTTTAACGACGTGTCGGTCGTAGCTACCGCGCTTTCGGTAGAGCCCGACATTCCGCCCGAAGTATTCGGCATGCTCGGCAGCTCGATTGCGCTTTCCATTTCGGATATACCGTTCGGCGGACCTACCGGCTCGGTGGTTGTCGGCTGCGTGGACGGCGAGTACGTAATTAACCCCGACAGCGAGCAGCGCGCAAAGAGCACAATGCACGTTTACGTTTCGGGCACCGCGGACGCTATCATGATGGTGGAAGCGGGCGCGCACGAGGTTACCGAAGAGCAAATCCTCGGCGGCATAATGTTCGCGCACGAGGAGATTAAAAAGCAGGTCAAGTTTATTAACGGCATCGTCAAAAAGGTGGGCAAAAAGAAGCTCGAACCGGAGCTTTACCATATCGGCGAGGACGTAGACAAGGCGGTAAGAAAGTACGCCGACAAAAAGCTCGACAAGGCGCTCGACACGTTCGACAGGACGGAGCGTCAGGAAAATCAGGATGCCGTTCAGGCGGACGTGCTCGAGCACTTTAAGACCGAATACGAGGGCAGAGAGCGCGAGATTTGCGACACCCTCTACTATATGACAAAGGAAAAGGTGCGCGCCAAGATACTCGATAAGGGCGTGCGTCCCGACGGCAGAAAGACGACGGATATCCGCGATATTTGGTGCGAGGTAGGCGTTCTTCCGCGCACGCACGGCTCGGCGGTGTTTACCCGCGGTCAGTCGCAGGCGCTTTCCATATGCACGCTCGGCACTGCGGGCGACGCGCAAAAGCTCGACAACCTCGACGAGGAAGACACCAAGCGCTATATGCACCAATATAATATGCCCCCGTACTCGACGGGCGAGGCAAAGCCGCTCCGCGCGCCCGGTCGCCGCGAGATAGGTCACGGCGCACTCGCAGAGCGCGCGCTCGAGCCTGTCATTCCGTCCGAGGAGGAATTCCCGTACACCATTCGCGTTGTGTCCGAAATTCTCTCTTCCAACGGCTCCACCTCGCAGGCGAGCGTTTGCGGCTCCACGCTTTCGCTTATGGACGCCGGCGTTCCCATTAAGGCGCCCGTTGCGGGTATCGCCATGGGTCTTATTAAGGACGAGGAAAAGGGCAAGCTCGCAATCCTCTCCGATATTCAAGGACTCGAGGACTTCCTCGGCGACATGGACTTTAAGGTTGCCGGTACGGAAAAGGGCATCACCGCCATTCAGATGGATATAAAGATTAAGGGTATCGATAAGCAGATTCTCACCACCGCGCTCAACCAGGCGCGCGAGGGCAGAATGCACATTCTCGGCAAGATGCTCGCCGTTCTCGATAAACCCCGTCCCGAGCTTAGCAAGTACGCGCCCAAGATCGTTATGATTAACATCGATCCCGAAAAGATAGGCGACGTAATAGGCAAGCAGGGCAAGGTTATCAACAAGATAGTGGAGGACACCGGCGTCAAGATCGATATCGAAGAGGACGGCAGAGTGTTCATTGCGGGTATCGACCCCGAAATGATAGAAAAAGCCAAGGCGATTATTACCTCAATCGTAAAGGATCCCGAAATAGGCGATCAGTTTGTGGGCGAGGTTGTAACCGTTCGCGACGACCTCGGCGCGTTCGTTCAGATTACGCCCGGGCGTGACGGAATGATTCACATCGCCAAGCTCTCGCGCTTTACGGGAACTCATCTTGAGTCGGTCTCCGACGTGCTTTGCGTGGGCGACACCGTAAAGGTAGAGGTAGTAAGCTTTACAAAGCAGGGCAAGATCGACCTTAAGCTCGTCGAGATTATAAACACCGTAGAGCGCCCCGAAAAGACCGAAAAGTCGGAAAAGCCCGAAAAAAAGAGCTACGACAAGCGCGGTCACGGCGGTCCCAAGGGTAAGCACGGCGGTCACGACAAGCCGCGCGGACCCAAAAAGCACACGGCATCTTCCGACGACGCCGAGTAAAAGCTTGTAACCTAATAAATCATCATAAAAACACCTCCGTTACGAATAAACATAGCGTGAGGTGTTTTTATGAAATACGGTGGACCTAAATTATTGCGCCTTGTTTTGGGCAACATAGTAATATGTGCGACCGTCGCCGCCGTCATTGCCGTAACCGTTTCGCCCCGCGCGCAGGACGCTTCGACAAAGACGGAGCCGTTTTACAGCGGCAAGTCCGACCGCAGCGTTTCGCTTATGGTAAACGTATACTGGGGCACCGAATACATTGCGCCCATGCTCGACATATTCGAAAGGCACGGAGTAAGGACGACGTTTTTCGTCGGCGGCTCATGGGCGGTTGGGAACAGCGACACGCTTTCGCTTATAGCGCGAAAAGGGCACGGGATAGGCAACCACGGCTACTATCACAAGGACCACAAAAAGCTCGATCTCGAGTACAATAAAAAAGAGATTTCTTCCGCCCACGAAGCTGTTAAGAGCATACTCGGTATAGATATGAATCTGTTCGCGCCGCCCTCCGGCTCGTTCGGGGATAACACGATAGAGGCGGCGTCGTCGCTCGGCTACCGCACCGTTATGTGGACGCGCGACACAATCGATTGGCGCGACCACGACGAGGAGCTTATATACAGCCGCGCCGTTAAAAACCTAAAGGGCGGCGACCTCATATTAATGCACCCGACCGACAGCACCGTAAAAGCGCTCGACAGGATAATTACCAAAATAACGGAAGAGGGGCTTACGATTGCGCCCGTTGACGAGGTGCTCGAGGCGGACGACGCGCTGTAAAATAAAGTCTATGCGACAAAGGATAAGGAGAACTATGACAACAAAAAAATACGATAACGGCCTGACCGTAATTGTGGATACGATGCCGTCGCTGCGCTCGGTTACGGCGGGAATAATGGTAGGCACGGGCAGCGCTTACGAAAATCCCGATAATAACGGAATTTCGCATTTTATAGAGCACATGCTTTTTAAGGGCACCATTAAACGCTCCGCCGCGCAGATAGTAAGCGGGTTTGACGACGCGGGCGCCAATTACAATGCGTTTACGGGCAAGGAATACACCTGTTTTTACTTTAAGTCGATAGACGAAAAAACGGAAGACTGCTTCGATATTCTCTGCGATCTTTTTTTAAATTCCACTTTCAAAAAGGACGAGCTCGACCGCGAGCGCAGCGTCGTGCTCGAGGAGATAGGAATGAGCAAGGACGAGCCGGACGGCGTATGCAGCGACGTGCTTGCGCGCGTGATGTACCGCGGCTCGCTCGGTATGGAAATTCTCGGTACTCCCGAAAACGTTTCGCGCTTTAGCAAAACCGATATTGACAAGTATATACAGTCTCATTACACTCCCTCCAATACCGTAGTGGCGTTTGTGGGAAATATCACCGAGGACAGCGCGTACGCGCTTGTTGACAAATATCTCGGCGGCTTCATATCCGCACCCAAAAAGCCTCGGAGCGATTACGCCATGCAAGAATTCAGCTTCGGATACGGCGAGTATATCCACGACTACGAGCAGTCCGAGCTTTCCGTAGCGTACCCGTCGATCGCGTTCGGCGACGACCGCTCGGCGGAATCCGCCGCGCTCGACTGCGTGCTCGGCAGCAGTATGAGCTCCCGTCTTTTCCAGCGCATACGCGAAAAAATGGGCTTGTGCTATTCGGTGTACACCGCGCCACGGAGCAGCAAAAAAAGAGGCACTTTTACGGTTAACGCAAACGTGAACGTGAAAAACGCCGTAAAGTGTCTGGAGGCGATAAAAGAGGAAATTGATGGACTCGTTAAAAACGGCGTAACAAAAGAGGAAGTGGAGCGCGCGAAAATGCAGCTTAAAGTGGGCTGTCTTTTCGGCAAGGAAAACCCTATGAACTTTATGCTTCAGCTTTTGCGCTGGCGTGTTATGCGCGACGAGGACTATAACATTGACAGGACCATTTCGCTTATCGAGGCGCTTACCGCGGACGGCGTAACCGAGTTTGCCCGCGAAATCTTTGCTTCCAAGCCCGCAATAGCTTACGTAGGCAAGGACCCCAAAGCCAACCTTCATAAAATCTTAAACGTATGAGAAAGGAGCAAAATATGAAAACCGAAGAAGTAAACGCAACGCAATCCAAAGAGGACAAGCTCGACGTTCTGTTCAGAATGCAGGCGGGGCTTGACAAATACATACGCGAAAAGCGAAACCTTAACTACACCAAAAGCGAGTGGGTGTGCAAAAAGGCGCTCGCGCTTATGGTGGAGCTTGGGGAAGTGGTAGAGGAAGCCAAGTACAAGTGGTGGAAAAACGGGAACGAAATCGACGACGCCAAGCTTAAAGAGGAGATAGTGGACGTACTTCACTTTTTTCTCGGTATGTGTATCGACAGCGGCATGACAAGCGACGAGCTGTTCGACATTTACCTAAAGAAGAACAAGGAAAACTACGACAGACAGAACGGGCTTTCTTCCAAGACGGGTTACGAGCTTTAAGAAGTCGACGGTTTAAGCACATTCGATTGCAAAACCGCCAAGCGGCTTAAGCTGACGGAGATGTTGTAACGCAATCAACCAAAAATCTTTTTATAAAGACTTGCAAACCAAAATGCCTTGTGTTATAATGATAAGGCGTAGAAGTATGTTGTTTTCTATGACTTTATTCCGAGGATAGCATTTTGGCGCAGAATAACCGAGATAGGCAGAAACGTAATGCCAAGAAAAATAAAAATCATGACGTGCTGGGCGTAGTGCTTATTGCTTTTTCGCTCTTTTTCCTGTTGTGTATTTGTATTCCTCCGCTTCTTAGCGTAGTCAGCTGGGGAGTATTTAACATTGTGCTCGGCGTTTTCGGCATAGCCGCTTATCCCGCGCTTATCGCGCTACTCATGACGGGCGTGTTTTTGTTGCTTCAAAGAACTCCGAGCGTATCGCTCAAGAATAAAATTTGCATAGTGTTTTTGATTATTTTCGGACTGCTTATTCTTCAGCTTGCGACAACCCATCCGTTTTTGAAAAGCAGTTATTCCCAATATATCGAACAGACCTACAACGCAAAATATTCGGCGGGCGGAGTCATTTTCGGCGCGATCGTTTTTTGGCTTAAGTCGGCTATAACCGAAGTCGGCTGTTATATCTTGTTTTCGGTCGCAGTCATAGTGACGCTTGTCGTTATGCTCGACGTAGTGTCTAAAATTCGCGCGCGCAGAGCGGCTGTCGCTCCCGCGGAAAAACCGCAAAAGCAGGAGAGGCAATTCGTTACGGACGACGAGGCGCAGCGAGTCGTGCCCGTAACGCCGCAAAACAGGCTGTTCGTAGGCGAGATTTTACCTAAGAGTCACGTTACGCTTTCCTCGGAGAGCGGCGTTGCGTCCGATATTCCGCAGCGCGGCAAGCGGACCGTATCGGACTACACTTCGTCGCCCATTATCGAATACCTTGACGGCGAGGGCAGGAGAAGCGCTCCCCCCTCTGCGGCGGAGGAAAAGCTTTACGGCGACGCCGAGGAAATAAACGAGCTCGAAAGAAAAGAATTCGAAGAGGGTAAGAGCGCGGCGCCCGTACGCAGAGAGGAGCCGACCGACGACAACCAAAGCGTATCGGAGCCGCATATTCGTCAAAGCGAGGACGTTCGCGTTTCCGGCGGCCCCAAAAAGATAGAGCACGAAACGTCTAACGATCCCAACTCGCAGATGCAGATTTTCTTCCCCGCGCCCAAAAAGATACACTTCAACCCGTCGGACGACATAATCTCCGACGACGATATTGCCGCGGGGCTTCGCGAGGACGCCAAAAAGCTTACGCGTTCCGATATAAACAGGAGCGACGAGGAAAGACCGCCCGTCGGAATGCCCAAGTTTACACCCATCGATTCTCTTGTGTCGGACGACGATGACTTTGTGTCCATGGACATAATTGCGCCGTCACCCGATCCCGATATTATTCAAGATCCGCCATACGAGGAGCCCGTTCAGCCCGAATACGACGAAAGGGATGACATAATCGTAGCGGAGGATATGAACAGACATTACGCCGCCCCGCAGGAGGAGGAGATTCCCGCGCGCAACGACGACGATATTATTACCGACTTTACTCAAAGCGCTTCGCGCTATTCTTCGCCCGTTCAGTCTTCGCCCATATACGACGGTGACGACGATATAATAGACGGCTCCGAGGACAGAGATATATCGGCGGAGCCCGACGTGCTCGTGCGCGACGACGACATTATAGACGGTCTTACCATCTCTGACGGACCGGCGCTCGATTTGTCTGAAACGCACGATATTACGAGCGATCTTATCGACGGCGACGACAGGTCGGGCAGATACGTTTCCGCCGAGGACGAAGCGCCCGTTATCTCCGCGCCAAAAAAATCGAGGAGCCGCACGTCGCCTATCGACAATCAGATTTCCATTGCGGACGAGATGCAGCGGCAGGCGGACGAGTCTATCGTCGTAAGCGACGCGCCTCGGCGCAAGCGGTACAACTACGAGGCGCCGCCTATTGACCTTCTTAAGATTTATCCCAAAGCGGATATGTCGCAAGAGGAGCTTCAGGAAAGCGCCGTCAGGCTCGAGGAGGTTTTGAACCTTTTCCTTAAGACGACGGTAAAAGTAATAAATATCGTTCCCGGTCCTACCGTTACGCGCTACGAGGTGGAGGTTCCTTCGGGCGTTTCGGTTAAGACCATCGAGCCGCGTGTTTCCGATATAGAGTACGAGCTTTCCGCAGTATCGCATATCCGAGTGGAAGCGCCTATACCCGGAAAGCGCGCGATAGGTATCGAGATACCCAACGTAAACCGCTCCATAGTAGGGTTGCGCGAGGTTATAGATTCACCGGCGTTTAAGCACGCAAAGAGCGCGCTTACATTCTCGGTAGGTAAGGACATAAGCGGCGAGGTTGTGCTCTGCGACATGCAAAAGGTTCCTCACCTTCTTATAGCCGGTCAGACGGGTAGCGGTAAGAGCGCGTGCCTTAACGGACTGCTTGCAAGCTTACTCTATAAGTCAAGCCCCGAAGACTTGCGGTTTATTCTCGTCGACCCCAAGCGAGTCGAGTTTTCCGCGTACCAGGGAATGCCGCACCTACTATTCGACAGGATAATTTACGAGCCGCAGGAAATTTTGAACGCGCTTAAATGGGGCGTTATGGAAATGGAACGCCGCTATACTCTTATGAGTAAATACGGCCGCAACAATGCGGAATCGTTCAACTCCTTAGACGACGTGCGAAGCGGCAAAATCGATAAGATTTCGCAGATTGTTATCGTCATCGACGAGCTTGCCGACGTTATGCAGTCGACCCTAAAGGGCGAGATAGAGGAAAAGATAAAGACCATTGCCGCCAAAGCGCGCGCCGCGGGAATTCACCTTATAGTGGCTACGCAGCGCCCGAGCCGCGACGTTCTTACCGGCACGATTAAAGCTAACCTTTCAAGCCGTATCGCATTCCGCGTGTCCTCTCAAGTAGACTCGCGTATAATAATCGATACCGCCGGCGCGGAAGCGCTCGTCGGTAACGGAGACATGCTGTTCTATCCCGTCGACTACACTTACCCCAAGCGTGTGCAGGGCTCGTACATCAGCGACGTCGAGGTTGGGTCGGTTATCTCTTACATTAAAGAACATTACGAGACCGACTTCGACGAGGCCGCAAAAGAGTTCGTGTTCAATACGGCAAACACCAACGGCGGCGGCGGAGCGGGCGGTGCCGGCGGCGAATCCGGCAAGGACGAGGACGAGCTTTTCCCGAGCGTTTTGGAGGCCGCAATCAAGAGCGGAACGGTGTCCGTTTCGGGAATACAGCGCAGATTTTCGATAGGTTACGCACGCGCGGCGCGCATGATGGATACTATGGTTGACAATAATTACGTCGGTCCGTCCACCAACAACGGCAAGGCGCGCGACGTTACCATAACCCGCGATCAGTTCAGAGAGCTGTACGGCAGGGATATAGACGAATAGGTTTAATAAAACTACGGAGAAAGCTTTTTAATGACTAATGTTGCCGTAATATCGCTTGGCTGTGATAAAAACAGAATAGATACCGAGCACATGCTTTACAGCTTATCGCGCGGCGGTTATTCTATTTGCGATGTTCAAGACGCCGACGTTATCATTATAAACACCTGCGCGTTTATCTCGAGCGCAAGGCAGGAGAGCATAGACGTAATACTGTCCTGCGCTGAGCTAAAAAAGACAGGTCGACTGAAAAAGCTTATCGTTACCGGATGTTTGCCGCAAAAGCATGAAAAAGAGCTTTCGGGACTCATTCCCGAGGTTGACGCTTTTCTCGGCGCGTTCGAGTACGGTCGACTGATTGACGTTATAGAGGGCAGACTCGGCGAAAAAGCGGAAGACGACTTCGAGACTGCCGAAAACGGCAAACGTATGCTTACCACGTATCCGCATACGGCGTACATTAAAATAGCCGAGGGCTGCGACAATCACTGCACGTTTTGTACGATTCCGTCCATCCGCGGAAAGTACAGAAGCCGCAAAACGGAGGATATCGTCAAAGAGGCGCGCTCGCTTGTCTCGGACGGAGTGGAGGAGATAATTCTCGTCGCGCAGGACGTAACCCGTTACGGCGAGGATAGGGGCGAAAACAAGCTTATTGAGCTGTTGTCCGCGCTCGAGACCTTACCCGTAAAGTATATAAGGCTTTTGTATTGCTATCCCGAGCGTGTAACGGACGAATTGATAGATAAAATCGCCTCGTCCGATAAAATCGCAAGCTACATAGACATTC
This sequence comes from Clostridiales bacterium, assembly GCA_022511445.1. Taxonomy (GTDB): domain Bacteria; phylum Bacillota; class Clostridia; order Christensenellales; family Pumilibacteraceae; genus Anaerocaecibacter. The sequence continues at coordinate 29,483 of JAFLVE010000015.1, forward strand.
CCGTTCAGCACGTTTCCGACCCCGTATTAAAGCTTATGAACAGGCGGACGACGGGCGAAAAAATAGGGGAGCTTGTCGATAAGCTCCACAGCCGCGGAATAGTCGTGCGTACGACGCTTATGGTCGGATTCCCCGGCGAGAGCGAAGATGACTTTAATAAACTTGTCGCTTTTGTGGAAAAGCATTCTCCCGAATATGCGGGCGTGTTCGCTTACAGCAAGGAGGACGGTACGGCGGCTGCGCGTCTTCCCGGTCACATTAAAAAGTCGGACAAGCTTAAACGCGTAAAGCGTTTGGGCAAGGCGTGTGCGGAGTCTACCGCAAGGTATAACGCCTCGCTCGTCGGAAAAATGATTGACGTTTTGTACGAGGACGCCGATTTCGAAAAAAATCTGTTTGTCGGACGGGCGCCGACCCAATCGCCCGACGTAGACGGGCGCGTGATGTTTACGGCGCGCAGTGCGGACGTAGGCCGCATTTATAAAGTGAAAATAGACTCGTGCGACGAGTACGACCTTTACGGTCATGCCGTGTCGTGTACGGAAGGAGACAGCTCTGCCGATGAATTTACCGAATAAAATATCGTTTATAAGGATTGCGCTCATTCCGGTTTTCGTGGTGTTGTTGTTTGTTCCGTTTCCTTGGCACATGCTGGCGGCGACAGCCGTTTTTGCCGTCGCATGCTTTACCGACATGCTTGACGGGTATATTGCAAGAAGCAGACACCTTGTTACCGAGCTCGGCGCCTTTCTCGACACCACCGCCGACAAAATGCTCGTCGCGTGCGCTCTAATTGCGATTTCCGCGCTGATACCGCCCGTTGCCGAAAGGTTTGTTTCGCCCGTCGAGCCGTACACTATCGCTATTGTCGCCGTGTCTATGATTATAGTAAGCCGAGAGCTAATGATAAGCGGGTTTAAGGCAATGTCGGCAAAAAAGGGCGCGATGCTTACAGCCGATATGTTCGGGAAGGTTAAGGCTGTCGTTCAGATGGCGGCGCTTATAATCATTCTTCCCGTCGAGGATTTTTATTATATAAGCGAGCTTGCCGGACAAATAATTTTTTACGTAGGCTTCGGGTTGTTTATGGCCGCGGGGCTTTTGACAATCGCTTCGGCTATAAACTATCTTGTAAGAAATAGGTCCGTTCTCGATTTTGACGAAAAGGAAAAGGCGAGCGGTACGGCGAGCGGCTCGGAGCAAGCGGAGAGCGGCAGTAGGGAGGACGTCGGCTAAATGAAAGTAGGATTTTTATCGATAAATAAAACGCCCATTTCGATTAGGGAAGCGAAAATCGCCCTTTTCGACGCGGGACATACGTGCGGACCCGTCATAACGGTTACGGACGAATCGCAAACGGGCTGGGCGCATTCGCAATTGAGATCGGAGTGCGACGCCATTATAATCGACGGCGAAACCGACCGTTTTTACGGAGAGCTCGGCGAGCATTTTTCCATGCGCCCCGACAACTTCGAAATCGACGGCAAGCTGTATGCGGTGACCGCCGCTTTGGACTACAAGTACCTTACCGAATATATAATTCCCAAGCTGAACGCGAAAAACAAAAAACAGCGTTACCGCGTCGTAGTCTTTAAGACCTTCGGAAAGAGCGAGGAGGAGCTTCGCAACATCTTAAAGCCGCATCTTAAAAAGAGCGGTAAGATTCAAATCGGGCTGTTCCCCGACTATCTTGAATGCGAGGTGCACGTCCGCGCGGCGTCCACGATATCTCAGACCGATCTAAACAAGGCGCTCGGCGAGATTAATAAGCTTCTATACAAATTCACCTATGCGTTTGAGCCGATCGGTATTGCCGAGCGCGTAGCGGAGATGCTAAAGGCGCACAACCTTAAAATTAAAATAGCGGAGTCGTTTACGGGCGGCGCGATTGCACGCGCGTTTACTTCTATCCCGGGCGCGAGCGATTACCTTGTCGAAGGGCTCGTAACCTACTCGGTAATGAGTAAAGTAAAACGACTCGGCGTTCCCATGGAGTCTATCGCCGAGCACGGCGTCGTAAGCAGCGACACCGCATACCGCATGGCGGCGGGGCTTATACAAAGCGGCGACTGCGACATAGCGATTGCAACCACGGGTAACGCAGGTCCCACCGCACAGCAAGGTCCCGTAGGACTTTGCTACGTGGCGATAGGCAATAAGTCGGAGGTGCACACCGTAAAGTACACCTTCGGAGATGACAGAGACGACAATATCAAGCGGGGCGTAATCAATGCGCTGTTCCTGCTGTACAATTACCTTGCGCTGTACGAGGCGATGGAATCGGGCGCGGCGCAGGACGGCGAATAACAATACAGTTAATAACGGGAAACCGATTAAGGAGAAAGAGTATAATGGCAGACAAGAAAGAAAAATTCAAGGTTTACAATACCGAGATGTCGCAGTCGGAAAAGGAAAAGGCGCTTGCCGATACCATTGCCCAGATAGAAAAGGCGTACGGTAAGGGCTCGATTATGCGTATGACCGATTCGGTCGTAAATCAAGTGGAAGCCGTGCCCACGGGTTGCTTGGCGCTCGACCTTGCGCTCGGTATCGGCGGACTTCCCCGCGGCAGAATAGTCGAGGTGTACGGCCCCGAGTCGAGCGGTAAAACCACGCTCGCGCTTCACGTAATTGCGGAGTCGCAAAAGACGGGCGGCATGGTTGCGTTTATCGACGCCGAGCACGCACTCGACCCCGTGTACGCGCAAAACCTCGGTATAGACCTGTCGAGGCTTTATATATGCCAGCCGGATAACGGCGAACAGGCGCTCGATATTGCGGAGCAGCTCGTTCGTTCGAGCGCTATGGACGTAGTCGTAATCGACTCGGTCGCGGCGCTTACTCCGCAGGCGGAGATTAACGGCGAGATAGGAGAAAGTCACGTCGGACTTCAGGCGCGGCTTATGAGTCAGGCGCTTAGGAAAATCGCCGGCGTGTGCAACAAGACAAAGACCTGCATTATATTCATCAACCAGCTCCGCGAAAAAATAGGCGTTATGTACGGCAACCCCGAGGTTACTCCGGGCGGCAAAGCGCTTAAGTTTTACGCAAGCGTTCGTCTCGACGTAAGAAAGGGCGAGCCCATTAAAGAGGGCGGCAACGTTATTGGCAACCGCACCAAGGTTAAAATCGTTAAGAACAAGCTTGCCCCTCCCTTTAAGGTTGCGGAGTTCGATCTTATTTTCGGCAAGGGTATAAGCAACGAGGGCTGCATACTCGACCTTGCTATCGACCAGGGCATTATCGTAAAGAGCGGCTCTTGGTTCTCTTATAACGACGAGCGGCTCGGTCAGGGCAGAGAGACAATTAAGCAGCTTATTCTTTCCCGTCCCGAGCTTATGGCGGAGCTCGAAAAGAAAATTCGCGAGCTTATAGAGGCTAAGGGCGGCGTGCCGTTCGAGGATTCTTCGGACGACGGCGACGAAGAATAAAATATGTTCGATTACATTTCGGGAAAGCCGACCGTCGTAGACGAGAACAAGCTCGTTATCGACTGCGGCGGCGTGGGATTTTTGCTCACGGCGTCAATAGGCGCGTGCGTGGAGCACGGCAATAAGGAGTACGCGAAGGTGCCGGTATATCTCGCCGTCCGCGAGGACGCGCTCGAGCTGTACGGCTTCCGCGACGAGGCTGAAAGAAAGCTGTTTATGCTTTTAATAAACGTAAGCGGCGTAGGCGCAAAGCTCGCCGTTTCCGTTTTGAGCGGGCTTCCAATGGATACCGTCGTATCGGCAATAGCTTCTACCGACGCGGCGACCATTTCCACAATTAAAGGCGTCGGCAAAAAAATAGCCGAGCGCATAGTGCTCGAGCTTAAAGGCAAGGTGGATATTTTCGGTGCGGTAAGCACGGACGGAGTGCCCAACGCCACCGTGCTCGACGACAAGGCGGTGCTCGCACTCGTCGGGCTGGGCTACGAAAAGAAAGAGGCGGAATCCGCCGTTAAAAAGGTATACAAGACGGGTATGACGACGGAGGATATTGTCCGCGCCGTGCTCCAAGGATTATAACAACAGATGAGTGAGCGTTTTATAACACAAAAAGAACTGATGGACGACGACGGAGACATTTCGTTACGCCCCAAAACCTTTGACGACTATATAGGTCAGGAAAAGGTTAAGTCGCTTTTAAAGGTGTACGTCGCCGCGGCAAAAACGCGCGGGGAGTCGCTCGATCACGTCCTTTTGTACGGCCCGCCCGGGCTCGGTAAAACCACGCTCGCGCACATAATAGCGTCCGAGCTCGGCGTTGAGATAAAGGCGACGAGCGGTCCCGGTATAGAACGCGCGGCAAACCTCGCGTCGCTTTTAACAAACCTTCAGGACCGCGACGTGCTGTTCCTCGACGAGATACACAGGCTTAGCCACTCGATAGAGGAAGTGTTGTATCCCGCAATGGAGGATTTCGTTCTCGATATTCCGACGGGAAAGGGCGCGGGTTCGACGACCATTCGGCTTAATATAAAAAAATTCACTCTTATAGGCGCAACCACGCGCGCCGGCATGCTGACCGGTCCGCTCCGCGACCGCTTCGGCGTAATTTGCAGACTCGAGCCTTATACCCGCGACGACCTTATGCTTATTATAAAACGCTCGGCAAAGCTTCTCGGCGTTAATATCGATACCGACGCTGCAAAGGAGATTGCTTCTCGCTCGCGCGGCACGCCGAGGATTGCAAACAGACTTCTTAAGCGCGTTCGCGATTTTGCGGAGGTATATAACAAAGGCGTGACCGACCTTAACATCACCGTTAAAGCTCTTAACGATATGGAAATAGACAAGCTCGGTCTCGACTTTAACGATATGAAGCTCCTCGGTGCGCTCGTTGACAAGTTCGGCGGCGGTCCGACGGGACTTGATACGCTCGCCGCGGCAATCAACGAGGACGCAGGCACAATCGAGGACGTTATCGAGCCGTACCTTATTCAGCTCGGGTTTATTGCGCGTACTCCGCGCGGCAGAATAGCGCTAAAGGGCGCGTACGAGCACCTCGGCGTTAAGCCCGACAAGCGCGCCGCGGAACAACTGTCATTTTTTTCGGACCTATCTAAAGATGAATAAAAGCGATTTTTACTACGACCTTCCGGCAGAACTGATTGCCCAAACACCGTTAGAGCCGCGCGATTCGTCGCGGCTTTTGGTATATGACAGAAAATCGGGCGAGGTTAGCCATAAGCACTTTTACGACTTGGTAGATTTGCTCGGCAAGGACGACGTGCTTGTAATAAACAATACGCGCGTTCTTCCCGTGAGGGTAACGGGAGTAAAGAACGGTACCGGCGCAAGAATTTCTTTCCTGCTTCATAAACAAGTTTCGTCCGACGTTTGGGAAACGCTCTGTCGACCCGCAAAGCGCGCTTCCGTCGGCACCAAACTGACGTTTGCCGACGACCTTGTCGGCGAGATTATCGGAGAGGGCGAAGAGGGCGCACGCACGATAAAGTTCACTTACGAGGGGCTGTTCGAAAACATTCTTTACAGGATAGGCGAAATGCCTCTCCCGCACTATATCCACAAGACTCTTAAGGACAAGGACAGATACCAAACGGTTTACGCCAAAACAAACGGGTCTTCCGCCGCGCCGACGGCGGGTCTGCACTTTACCGACTCGCTTATAAATAAGCTGAAAGAAAAAGGCGTACAGTTTGCCGAGGTGCTGCTTCACGTCGGTTTAGGTACCTTTCTGCCCGTCAAAACGGACAATATCCTCGACCATAAGATGCACAGCGAGTTTTACAGCGTGACGGAAACCACCGCGGATATGCTTAATTCGGCGCGCAAATCGGGCAAAAGAATTATTGCCGTGGGTACAACCTCGGTGCGTGTTTTGGAGTCGTGCTCGGACGGCGACGGAACAATCCGCGCGGGCAGCGGAGAGACGAGTATATTCATTTATCCGCCGTACAAATTTAAAGCGGTCGACTCGCTCATAACCAATTTCCATCTTCCCGAGTCCACGCTTATTATGCTTGTAAGCGCCCTTGTCGGCAGGGAAAAAACGCTCGAACTATACAAAACCGCGGTGGAAGAAAGGTACCGCTTTTTCTCCTTCGGCGACGCGTGTTTCTTCCGATAAGCTTCGCATCTCTGCGTCAGCCTTCACTCCGCCCTCGGTCATTTACTACTTGGTAAACTCCCGTCGGTCGGAGTTCGGACTTCCTTGACCTGCTCGCCTCTCGAAAAAAACGAATAAGAGTAGCGATAAGCTTCGCATCTCTGCGTCAGCCTTCACTCCACCCTCGGTCATTTACTACTTGGTAAACTCCCGTCGGTCGACGCTCGGACTTCCTTGACCTGCTCGCTTCTCGAAAAAAGCAGATAAACTTAGCAATAGCTCGTCAGCTGTAAGTGATTTCTTTTAATATAAACATAATATGCGCATAATATGTTGACAATCTGCGTATAATGTGATACATTATAAAAACAAGTAGGGAGGGCGATTATGGCTAAGGTTTCCACAAATATCACTATCGACGCGGAAGTTAAGAAGCAGGCGCAGGAGTTGTTTGCGGATTTGGGTATGGATTTATCCACCGCGATAAACGTTTTTTTAAAAAAGGCGTTAGCGGAGCAGGGTATTCCCTTTGAGGTTTCGCGCGAGATTCCCAATTCCGTTACTGTTGCCGCATTGGAAGAGTTTGACGACGTGGTGTCAAATCCGGATAAGTACAAAAGATATTCCTCTTTTACCGATGTCTTAAACGAGGTGTTATAACCGTGCTTAATATTGTAGTATCAAATCAATTCAGAAAGGATTTGAAGCTTGCGGTTAAAAGAGGCTACGATATCGACTTGTTGAATGACGTGGTTACGATGCTTGCCAATCAAGAGCCTTTAGCCGATAAATACAGAGATCATAATCTTACGGGTCAATACTCTGGGTTTAGGGAGTGTCATTTACAGCCTGATTGGCTGTTGATTTACAGAGTGCACGACAACGACCTTATATTATTTCTTTCGAGGACGGGTACGCATTCGGATCTGTTCTGATTCTGTCATTCTTTGTCGGTTAAGGGCCATAGATACTGAATATTAAAAATCATGAAAAACAACGATAAATTTACATACAAGGTTATACACGAGTGTAAACAGACCGGTGCGAGGGTGGGTGAGTTTTCCACGCCGCACGGTAAGATTACCACGCCTGTTTTTATGCCTGTCGGTACGCAAGCGACGGTTAAGACGCTCGCGCCATACGAGGTTAGCGAGCTCGGCGCGGAGATAATACTTTCCAACACGTATCATCTTTACATGCGCCCCGGCGAAAAAATCGTAGAGCATTGCGGCGGACTGCACGACTTTATGGATTGGCACAAGCCCATTCTTACCGACAGCGGCGGATTTCAGGTTTTTTCGCTGTCGCGGCTTAACAAGATTACCGACGACGGTGTGGAGTTTAACTCGCACCTTGACGGCTCTCGGCATGTTTTTACGCCCGAAAAGTCTATCGATATTCAGAACGCGCTCGGCGCGGATATTATTATGGCATTTGACGAGTGCTCCGCTTCGGGTTGCGATAAGACCTATGCGGAGCGCGCGCTCGACCGCACGCTACGCTGGCTCGACAGGTGCTATCACCACCACGCCAAAGAGGAGCAGATGCTTTTCCCCATAGTTCAGGGCAACATGTTCGAGGACTTAAGGGTTAAGTCGCTTTGCGAGAGCGTGCGGTACGCTCGGTGCGGAATAGCAATCGGCGGGCTGTCGGTGGGCGAGCCCAAGCACATTATGTACCGTATGCTCGACGCGCTTAAGCCGGACTTACCCAAAGCAATGCCGCACTACCTTATGGGGGTGGGAAGTCCCGACTGTCTTGCGGAGGGCGTACTCCGCGGCGTCGATATGTTCGACTGCGTTTTGCCGACGAGAACGGCGCGCAACGGACTTGCATTTACGCACGGCGGCAAGCTGACGATTAGAAACGCGGTGTACAAGGAGGATTTGTCACCGCTCGACCCCGAGTGCGATTGCTATACCTGCACCCACTTTTCAAGGAGCTATCTCCGCCATCTCGTAAACGCCGAAGAGGTGCTCGGGCCTCGGCTTATTTCGTACCACAACCTCTATTACTTAACAGGGCTTATGCGCCGTATCCGCGAAGCCATTCTTGCCGACCGCTACGGCGATTTTATGGAGGAGTTCCGTACCCGCAAGGAGTACACCGACAACGTTAAACCTGCGGACATCGAGGCTTAGCGTGGAGTATAAGCTTGTTCGCGCAAAACGAAAAACGCTGTCCGTCTCGATAAAAAACGGCGAGGTGACGGTAAAGGCGCCCAAGTCGGCAACGCTTGACAGGATAGAAAGCTTTGTCGAGTCAAAAGCGCGCTGGATAGAGAAAAAGCTCGCCGATTATAATGCCAGAACGTCGGCGCTCGCGCCCGTTCTCGATTACTCGCACGGACTGTACTTCGGCGAAATAGTACCTATAACGGTTGATAATTCGGTTAAAAAGGTTAAGTTCGAGCGCGGCGAAATCCTCGTCCCGACTAAATACGCGGGCGACGCGCTTAAAAACGCGGTAGGTAATTTTTATAAGCGTACCGCAAAGGAAGCGCTTTACCACATGCTCGAAATGGTGTCCGTCCGAACGGATATAAAATACAAGAGCTTTGCGCTGACGAACGCCGCGGGACAATGGGGAAGCTGCGACGGAGCATGCAACATAAGGCTTAATTGGCGGTTAATCATGCTTGAGGATAATTTGGCCGAGTACGTTATTATTCACGAGCTTTGTCACACACTCCACCACGACCACAGTAAGGCGTTTTGGAGCGAGGTGCTAAAGCGTTATCCCGAGGTGGACGCCGCCAAGAAGAAACTTAAGTTTTATTCCGAGATAATGCGGCTGTACAGATAGTACGAACCGTAAGAGAAAACGATTTATACGAGGGAAGAATATTTATGCGGATACTCGGTATCGATCCCGGCTATGCGATAGTGGGGTACGGATTAATAGAAAACGAAAACGGCAAGCTGCGCCCGCTCGACTACGGCGCGATAGAAACGCCCGCAAAGCTCTCTACTCCCGAGCGGCTTATCATGATAGAGCGCAAGACCATAGAGCTTGTTACCGATTACGCTCCCGACGAGGTTGCGGTGGAGGAGCTGTTTTTTAACACAAACATCACCACGGGAATAAAGGTGGCGCAGGCGCGCGGCGTGGTGCTTTTAAGCTTAGCCAAAATGTGCGACAAGCTTTTCGAATATACGCCGCTTCAGATAAAGTCTACGGTAACCGGCAACGGCAACGCTCAAAAAAAGCAGGTGCAGTACATGGTGCAATCGCTTTTAAGGCTTAAGGAAACGCCGAAGCCGGACGACGCCGCCGACGCGCTCGCCGCGGCAATCTGCCACGCCTTTACTATGCGCGACGTAAAGCGCGGACTAAAGTAAATACAATACCTATAATACGGAAAGCGGACGCCGAACAAACGGCATCCGTTTTTTATTGGGAATTTAAGACGCTCCTTTCGGTTTTGTATAAATATTAATTTTCTTACGGTGCGAATACCGATTATATAGCGGATTTTCCGCCAATGCTACACTTTTGGCGGATTTTCCGCTAAAATTTAACTATGGACAGAAATATTTGCAAAACCATAAAAACGTTACGCAAAGAGAGGGGATTGTCACAGGAGGAGTTCGGTATGCGCTTGGGTTTTTCCGCGCGCACCGTTTCCGACTGGGAAAACGGCAAGACCGAGCCGAGCATAGCAACAATTAAAGCTATGGTAAAGTTTTTTGATATAACTTACGACGAGTTTTTCGAGGAAGATTAGTCGGATTATTTCGGAAAAGACGGACCCGCTATTTTGAAATTGCCGAAATATTACTTAGCTATTATAATGACTACGGTTACCGTACCGTATATTGCATTTGGATTGGTGTCGTGCGAAGAAGCTTCAAAACATTCCGCCCGACAACAATCCCGCGACCTATGCCGTAACGTATGCGAGCGGGGCGAATGATGCAATCGGCAGAGTACCCGAAAAGAATGCTACGAGGCAGGCGCCGAAGCGGGCGCGCAGTAATCGCTAAATCGACGGAGAAGAAGAAGATTGAAAATCGCAATAGTAGATGACGATAAGGAAAAATCGGAGGAGCTTAAAGGCTTCATCGTGCGGTATTGCCTCGAGCACGGCAAAAAGGCGCATATCGTCGAGTTTGCCGACGGAATAGACATAGTCTCCGACTATGCCGCAGACTACGATATTGTTTTTCTCGGTATAGTTATGAAGCACCTGGACGGGATTAAGACCGCAAAGCTTATCCGCGACATGGACAGTAAGGTTGTTTTGGCGTTTGTCTCCGACGATTCGAGCTACGCCGTGCACGGATATTCGGTCGGCGCGACGAGCTTTATGGTAAGGCCGATAAGTTTTGAGGTGTTTGAGGAGGAGTTTGCTCGCTGTATCGAAAAGGCGGAGGGCGGTCAAACAAAATACCTCGTGCTGTCCACGGATAAAGGAATGGACAGGCTCGAGCTTGACAAAATCGTTTTTATCGAAAGCCAGAGCCATAACATTATCATAAATACAACCGAAAAGCTTTATAATGCGCACGAAACGATGCGCTCTCTCGAGGCAAGGCTCCCCAAGGAACAGTTTATGCGTTGCAATCACTGTTACATTGTCAATCTGCTCCACGTAAAGGGAGTACACGGCGAGTATGCGCTTTTAGACGGGGGAGAGCTTAAAGTCAGCCGATCCCGCCGCAAAGAGTTTATAGAAAGCTGGACCAAGTATGTTTAATATAAACCACCGTTAAAAAAGCGGACGTTTGCTGCGTTTCGCTTTTTTATAATGCGGAATATGCGGATATGTTGCAAAGTACGCAGAAAAAACGGCATGTTAGGTAATTACTTAAACTTTTGTATTAAATAATGTTATAGTTAGTAAGTTAAAGTATCCAAAATAGGGGAACTGTGGTTTTCCGCGCCGAGAAACGCGCATTCAAGCGGGCAAAAGCGGATTTTGAATTGTTTCTATTAACCCATATGGAGGAGAGGAAAAGTATGAGTGTAACAAAAAAAGTACCAACCAAAGAGCTGGTAAAACGAATCGTTTTACCTGCTGTCGCTGCGATTTTAATTGCCATACTGGCTGTCGGCAATTACTATCTCAACTACTTCGCTCCGCTGCTTCACGGCTTCTTTGCCGGCGGCTTCGGCGGTAACGTCGATTCCGAAGAAGCAAGGAACGCGCTCGGTTCCGCCGACGAGCTTGTCGGTGAAATCGCAGAGGAGAGTATGGTGCTCCTCAAGAACGACGAAGTGAAAAAAGGTAAAAACATGCTTCCGCTCGATAAGGGCACAAAGGTCAACTTTTTCGGTTGGGCTTCCACCGATTTAGGCTTCCTGCAAATCGGCGGCGGCTCCGGCGGATCCCCAATCGATTCGTCCAATCCTTATCAGATAACTCTTTACGAAGCGTTCGACGAGTACGGTGAAGGACTTTACAACAAAACGCTTGCCGATAAGTACACCGCATTCAACAAAACCGACGCAGACAGAAACGGAAACTCTACCGACGCGTTAATCAACCCTTCGGAAACTTGGTATACGGGCGAGCTCATGGACCAGGCGTACGAGTTTTCTGATACTGCGGTTGTTGTTCTTTCCCGCTGGGGTAAAGAAAACGGCGGCAATAACGAGCTTGTAAATATCGGTACGTACAATAACGGTACATATCTCGAGCTTACCAATCAAGAAAAGACGATATTCCAAAAGCTTCAGGATTACGGCTTTAATGTTATTGTTCTTCTCAACACAACCAACCCGATTGAGCTTGCTTTCCTTGAAGAGTACGAATGCATATACGCGTGCATGTATGTAGGTATTCCCGGACAGTCGGGCGCACGCGCTGTTCCCGAACTCCTTTACGGCGAGTCGCTTAAGATTAAGCGCGACGAAAAGGGCGAGGAGGTTTCCCGTACTTACGAGCCTATCAGCCCGTCGGGCAGACTTTCCGATACATACGCTTACAGCTGGCAGGAACACAATCCGTCCTATATCAACGCTTCCGGCTCCAACCTTGCTTATGCGGAAGGCATTTACATCGGTTACAGGTGGTATGAGACGGCCGACGTAGCGGGCTACTATGCCGCTAAAAACACTTCCTACGACGAGGTCGTTCAGTTCCCGTTCGGATACGGCTTGAGCTACACCACGTTCGAACAGGAGATTGTAAACGTTTCCTGGGGCGCAAACGAGAAACTTGAGGCAGGTAAAGAATATTCGGTTACCGTCCGCGTTACCAACACGGGCGACACGGTCGGTAGGGAAGTAGTTCAGCTTTACTACACGGCGCCTTACACGGAGCGCGGTATCGAAAAGGCAAGCGTCAATCTGCTTGCGTTTGACAAGACCGCTCTCTTAAAGCCGCGGTCCGAGTCCGAGACCGAAAGCGTACAGGAAATCACGCTTACATTTACCGCGTACGACATGGCCTCCTATGACGACTACGATAAAAACTTAAACGGTTTTGCAGGATACGAGCTTGATTCTGGCGAACATATTATTAAGCTCATGAAAAACGCTCACGAAGTAATCGATTCCAAGACAATCGGCTGCGACGGAATAAAATTCGAAGTGGACCCCGTCACGGGCGAGAAGGTAGAAAACCGCTTTACGGGCGATACCGCTTATGCCAACATGCCTATAGACGGCAGTAAGGGCATAGACGGCGGCGTTACGTACCTTTCGAGAGCAAACGCGTTTGCAAACCTTCCCCAGCTCAAGAAGGTGGGCGGAGCCAACTCCGCGGCGCGCTCTGCCGCAGACTACGACTATTCGGGCTACAACAGCATGGACGTCTCTTCCTATAATTATGGTCTCGACGCGGGGCTCTATCTTGTAACGAACAGCGGAAATAAGGCGTCGCTCGACGATCTCAGCGGCAAGAATAAAGACGTGTCGCTCGAATACGATTATGATTTAATGGAGAGCTTACAGGATTGGGACAATGACCTTTGGGAGGTATTTCTCGATCAGCTTTCCAAAGACGATATCAGAAACCTTATCGGTCGCGGCGGATTCCAGACTGTCGCACTTGAAAGCGTAGGTAAAACCCGTTGCTACGATACGGACGGCCCTGCGGGATTTAACAACTCCGTTGTCGCTCCCGACGATACGACCGGCTGGACGGTATTCCCCGCGGAAACGCTTACCGGCTGTTCCTGGAGTCAGCGACTTACATATAATATCGGTCAGTCGCAGGGGCAGATAGGCAACGCGACCAAGGTTCAGGGCTGGTACGCGCCCGGCGTCAATCTGCACCGCTCCGTATACAACTCCCGTAACTACGAGTATTACAGCGAGGACGCCGTTCTTTCCGGCAAGCTTGCCGCTGAAACCGTGCGCGGCGCGAAAGAAAAGGGACTCTACTGCTACGTTAAACACTTCGTTATAAGCGACAACGGTCAAAACGCGGTTGACTGGTACGAATGGCTTACCGAGCAAAACCTCCGCGAGAACTATCTCAGAGCGTTCGAGATTGTCGTCAAAGAGGGCGGTGCGAACGCTATGATGAGCGCGTTCAATAAGCTGGGGGCGGTTTGGTGCGGATATAACCACGCGCTTCTTACCGATGTCCTGCGAACGGAATGGGGCTTCCACGGCTCGGTCATTACCGACTGGTATCAAGGTCACATGAGCAACTTCGGCAAGGGCGTAAAAGCAGGTAACGATTTGTGGCTTAACACTCAGAACGCCGCCGCAGGTATCAATTTTGACAATGTCGGTCAGGCGTACGGTGCGCGCGAATCCGCTAAAGGACTCCTTTACACCTACATCGATACGATTGTTTCCGCAAAGCAGTATCAGGATAAAGTAGACAGCGGCGAAATCGACGACAAGTACAACGTAACGCTCGGTCCGAGCGTAACCGCCGAAGTAACGTCGCCGACGTTTATTGCCCTTTGGGTGATTGTCGACGTCGTGCTCGGCCTCGGTATAGCGGCTTGCGTAGCGTTTACCGTTCTCTCGTTCGTGCTTAAACCGAAGCAAAAAGCTCAAGCGGAAGCCGTAGGCGGCGACGTAGAGGTTAAAGGTGATGTAAGCGACGAACCCACGCCGAACGACAGCGTTGACGCTCCGACGGAGTCCGAAAAAAAGATTTGCAAGAACTGCGGAACGGAAAATAAAGACGAATCTGCATTCTGCAAAAAATGCGGCTCTAAGATGGAATAAGCTAAAATCATAACAGCGGGGGGCAAATATAATGCCCCCCCACCATTAAAAACCAACAAGTCTCATTAACGGCAATACTACTTACGTTGTTGCGCCGTAAATAAACAAAAAGGAGAATAGTAATGAGAAAGATTAACAGGAAGATTGCACTGACGTCTTTTTTGGTTATTCTTTTTACGCTCGTCTGCGCTGTGTTCCTTATAGCGTGCGACAAGCAAGAAGCAACTACCAAAAAATACACCGTTACGTGGAAGATCGATTCCAACGTTCAAGTTGAAATTATTGACGGCACGTACTCCGAAAAGATGGAAGTCAAGGACGGCGCCACTCTTTCATTCAAGCTCAATTTTAGTAAAGGGTGGGAAGCGGCCTCGGTAAAAGCCGGGAAATCTACGGTTCGTGCCACAAACGGCGTTTATACGACTGCCGCTATTAAAGAGGACACTGAGATAACCGTTACTTCCAAAGAGGTTCTCGACCATATTACGGCAGTACTTAAAGACGAAGACGCTGTTTACTATGCGGGAGACGAGATTAAAGTCGACGATATCGTAGTAACAGCCTATTACAAGACCGATAGGCACGAGGAAGTTGCAGGCGCAATATCGTACCAGGGCGAGGAAGCGACGGCTCTCTCACTCGGCGACACAAAGTTCTACGTCACCTATCTCAGCGAAAAAACAGAGGTCGAATTCGACGCGGCTATTAAGGGCTTAATTACGCTTAACCTTAACGGCGGCAAATTATCCGCAGAAGAGCTTGCTAAGCTTCCTTCGCACAAAGTTGTAACCGCGGAAAAGGTTACCTGGACGTTTGACACGGCTTTAGCCAACGATATCGAACTTCCCGTACCTACGCTTGTTTTCGACGAGAACGACCCCAATACCGAAATGCCTTTCGTAAGGTGGAGCGGCGATGGCGTTGCTAACAACAAGATTGCTACGGGAACGAATACCAGCGTTGTCGTCGGCGCTCTTTACAACATTAGGCTTGTTGACATTACGGATATGAAGTTTGCTCTCAAAGAGAATAAACCTTATCTCATTGTTAAAGGCGAGCTTGTTTACCTTACCGCTTCCTTGTTCATATACGAAGGCAATAACCCGCCTAAGGCATACGACCCCAATCTTAAAGTAAACCAAGGCACCGAAGGCGAGTTTACGCTTGAAATGGATTTGGCCGCGCTTGCTCAGGCTAAACCTGT
This sequence comes from Clostridiales bacterium, assembly GCA_022511445.1. GTDB lineage: Bacteria > Bacillota > Clostridia > Christensenellales > Pumilibacteraceae > Anaerocaecibacter. Next base: position 44,877 of record JAFLVE010000015.1, read on the forward strand.
TTATGCAGGCGACGGTGAGAAGCCCGATAACTTCCCCGAGTCGCTTATCGGTTGCTGGCTCGATATAAGATTCCGCTCGGAATACAACGGCGCGCTTATTCAGCAAGAGCTGTTCTGGACAGGCAACGAAACGTTTGCCGATATCAACGACCAGGTTGTTGCTAAGGTAGGCGATAATTTCTATCGTTTCTTCTTCGAGACTTGGTCTCCTGAGGAAGGCGACGCTATTACCGGCGGTAACGGCGCGCAATTTACCGGCGACGAGACCATTCTTAAGCTTCACTACGAGGAGACTGCGCCTTACATGCAGACCGGCGTTGCTCTCGAAAAGAAGACCTTCCCGGAAACCGCCGAAGCGGCATATCTCGTTGTTTCCGGTAAGTATCTCGGTGACCTCGAAAGCAAGGAAGACTTCGAGAATAAAATCAAGAATATCTACATCGATCTTCAGAATAACGACGGTGCCAACGGCGGCGGCTGGGGAATGTATATTGAAAACGGCGGACAAAAGGTCGATGTCGATTACAATGAGAAGGGCGAAAACACATTCAAAATTTACTTATCTCTCGCCGGTTTGGTCGATGGAAACGTTGCCTTCTCGCACTTCGGTGCCTCCAATACTAACCTCGTCATGAAGATAGCGGAAAGCAGCATTGAGCTCGGCACCAAGACTTATACTCTTAAAAACTGGACCGGCTGGGGTTCGCAGCTTGTTTGCGTATTCGTAGCAGATTCGTCGGTTAAATCCTTCGGTCTCAGCACCGTAGGTCTTGAAGCAGACGAAGAACACGTCTACTTGGTTTACAGCGGCACCTATAAGGGATACAATAAAGAGGAGATAGAGGCTTTGCTTGCTAAATATTCCATTGATATGGATAATGGCGGCAGGAAGCTTCTTACTCTTACCGCTGTAGTTAACGATACAAATAGCACCTTTACATTGAAGGCGGATATTTCCGATACTACTACCTATCCCGCGATAGGCTTCTACTACATGCACGGCGCAGTGTTAGAGGGAGATCAAACCCTCGCCGATCTTGGCGAAGCTGCCAACATCAAGGAAAGTATTTGCGCTATAGCTGAAGGGAAAGGCACTGTCACGTTCAACGGCATTAAGTACACCCTCGCTGCAGAGTGGGGTACTCGTGGCGTTAAAATCGAAGAAGCATCCCCCGCTACGTACACAATTGTAAGTGCTAAGGTAGTTGAACAGGACGGTAAAGCTGTAATAGTAATCACAGGTACCGTCGTAAACTACAGGGAAGGTGCTAGGTTCTATATCGACGCACAGGAAAACGGCAACGGTTGGGCTACGACGGAACAGACAAAGGTTACGGTCTCTGCTGAAGGCGGAAACTTTACGGTTACCTGGGACTTGTCCGATCTCGTAGCAGAAAAAAGCTACTATATCCACGTTATAGCCAGTGGCCAAAACCTTAATCCGAGCGTTGTAGACGGTGACCATTCTTCCGTAACTGTCGGCGACGTAACGTATACCTTAAGACCCGGCGGCACCGACGTACAGATTGAGGTTGCTCCCGCCGCGGCTGCTTAATAATCCCAAGTCTTAATTAATAATACTACAACCCAAAACGGGCGGACAAATTGTCCGCTCGTTTCTTTTATGTAAACGATTTATTGTTGCAGTATTCCGTTATTACTTTTTTATTGAATCCGGGCGAGGTGCCGCAAAGTAGAAACTAATAAACCCATTTCGACGGCTCGTATCTCGCCGTCACTTTCCCATTTACCTGCTACGAAGGAAAAGAGGAAAGTAAGTGCCTTCGCCCGGATTTCTCCGCTACGCGCTAATACGCTTCGGTCGAAATGATGAGAGGGGCGGTAGTAATTACTGTTATGCTTAGTTTAAGCGTAAACACCTTTACACGCCGTCCATCATTCCGAGCTTGTCGAGGAATCAAGGCGACCCACCGCAAAGTGGTAACGATTAATTAATTGTGAGGTTTCGCCCGGATTAATCTCCGTCATGTACGTTTTGTTTGTAACAATAAACAAATTGGATAGCGTATCATTTCATTTAATATATTATTCTCTACGCAAAAAGGCACCATCCATGCATAGACAGTGCCTTTTGAGAGTTACTAATTGTTTATGCCATTCTTATCGGGGTAGTGGACCACAAGTCGAAGTAATCGACGTTTGTTGAATTTCCGCCAACCGTTTTAAAAGTGATTGTATTGTAGCCCGACGTGAGTTCGATGGGCATTAGGTTGACGTCAGTCCAGGCAACCCATTCCGTTTCGTTGTATGTACATGCGGGTATGAGCCGCGGCGGAATCTCGAGTAAATCGCCGTTTACGCTGACGCTGAACCAGTCGGAAAATATCGCTTCGAAGCTGCGTTTACTTAGCCCTACCGATAGGAATGCGGTGCAGTCCGTTTCGACGTAAACCGTTAGTATTATACTCAAGCCGTAGGAGCCGTCAATCTTGCCGAGGAAGTACCCGCCGCTTGCAAGCTCGCCGAACCAGTTGTCGATAATAATAGGGTCGTCCGCATAGCAATCTTCCGCCTCGAAGCGGTATCTCGTCGAACCCTCCTCGGGTGCGGACGGGATTTTCGAATCTTCCTCGCCGTCGCCCCATTGAGCGTCAAGATAATAGAATCTTTTGGTAAGCCAGTTGTAAAGGTAATCCGCCGCCTGTGCCTGTCTCCAATATGTATTTAATTCCCAAACCAGCTCGTCGTTTCCGTTGTAGATGCGGTTTTTCCAGCGGGTAAAATTATTGGCGTAGTTGCTTTCGTAGACGGTTTTGTAGGTGGTTATAAGCTCGAGCACGCCCGTTGTTATGCCGCCCGCTACAAGCTCGTTCCATTTGGCAGACACGATATCTTGAAACCAGTCTTCATGGATAAGGAGTATCAGCCACGGATTGTCGCAGTTTGCGGCGTACATACCGTATCCGCTGTTTACACAACCACGTTTAATACCAAACGCCGAGTCGAAGTCCCAGGGCGCTTCGAATATCAGCTTTTTAGAGCCCGATTCCGTCATGTCGAGGGAGATGAAAAAGCTCGACCAGGCAAGGTCGGGGTCGCATGCTATCTCCGACAGAACGTACATATCGGCAAGCGACTGAACGTCGATAACGTCGGAAACTACCGCCTGTGCCGTGCCGCTCGTCGGCGTAATGTTCGTGTAATCGGAATTGAACTTGTAGTAATTGTTTTCGTATACAGCCTCGTACGCAATCTTGTATGCGTTATCCATGTACGAATTGATAAACGAAAGCTGGTCGTCCGAGTATATGTCGCTTTTTACGGTGTAGCCTTTTTGCGCCCGATTCGTGTAGAAAGGTGAGCCGTTAAGCTTTGTAAGCGTTGCAAAGTTGTTGTAGTTAAGCTCAAACGTAGGGTCGCCCGCGCCGTTAGGCATGTTTTGCTCGTCGGTGTAGTAGCCGTCGTACTCCACAAGGTAGCCGACGTCCGTGCCTGCGTAGTCGTCGTCTACTGCGGGAGCGCTCGTCCTCCCGTCGTCGCCTTTGGCTTCCTGTTGCTCGGCCAGTAAGTACACGCCCCAATAGCTGCCGTTTAAGTACAGTTCCACATTGCGGTAGTCACTGCAATAGTAGCCGTCCGCGCCGAGAATTTCTTTACCCAAGTAGAACGCGGCTATATTGTTAGTCATGGACAAGTCCTTCCAATCGGCAAGAAGTACCCAGTTTTTGAACTTTGCGCCGCCGTTCAGTCCGAGCACGCTTTGTTTTTTGTTGAACTTTATGCGGATAGGCTTTTTTTCGTAGTTGAGCGTGTAGTTTCCGCGCGCCTTTACGCTTGCCTCAACGCCGTCGAGAAGGGTATCGTCGTCATCCTCAACCGTAACCGTGGCGGAAACGTACTCTATCTCGCCGCGGAGCTTTGAATCGCGGTTTGGAACGGTAGCAAAAGCGTTAGAGCCGTCCGTCGTGTTTATCCTGATTACGGGCATTGCGCCGTTTGTCGTATAGTGGTCGTTTTTGCATTTAGGGTAGCACTCGGGGTCGTTACAGCTTTTGTCCAAGCACCAGCCGCACTCGGGGCAGGGTTGTGAACAAATGTGTTCTTCATGCTCGTGCCCGTTGCATTTAGGGTAGCACTCGGGGTCGTTGCAGTCTTTGTCCAAGCACTCGCCGCACTCGAGACAAACCGAATGACATTCGTGTTTTTCACTCGGCTTCGGCTGTGGCGCAACTTCGACGTTACACGCCGTAAGAATCGAAATAGAAAATATGCAGCATAATAGCACGCAAAGAATTTTATGTATTTTGGTTCGTTCCATATACACGCTCCTTATTATAATTATTTTACAATTTTTTTACTGTTTTGTCAATTTAAACAGGAACGAGTATATACGTCTATATAAAAAGTTATGCAGCTTATTGCATTGGGGTGGGGCAATTGTGTGACGTAAAGGCTGTCCTCTTTCGTTATTGACCTATCACTTTTAGGTGAGCGATAGGGGTACGTCATCGATTAAACAGCCTCTCAGTCAAGCAGTCGCTATGCTTTGTGCTTGAAGCCCCCTTACACAGCGGCCTTGAGCGGTGCGAGTTGTGCTTACACTCGTTGTACATGAAGGCTAAGGCGGTCGCCAAGTGTGGATAGTGAAAAACCGTTACTATACTTATTTTTGTCTTTTCCGATTCTTTCCAATGAAAAATGCACCTCCAAAGTTTTGTTCAAACTTTGGGGTGCATTTTATCAGCTTAGTGAAATATACGAAGCTTATTCCATTTTAGAGCCGCATTCCCTACAGAATGTAGATTCGTCTTTATTTTCCGCTCCGCAGTTCTTGCAAATCTTTTTTTCGGACTCAGTCGGAGGGTCAGCGCTGTCGTTCGACGCGGGTTCTGCGGAAGAATCGGCTTGAGCGGTATCTGCGTCTAGAGTCGGTTGTGCGCCTTTATCCGCAGCGCCGCTATCCGCGGTTTCCGCTACGGGTGCTTTCTTCTCTTTACGAAGAGCCATAAATAGGAGCACTGCCGCGCCGCCGAAGAACAGTACGCACGCGCCTGCGACGGCAAGCCACCACCACTTAAATACGTCTATGCTCGCTTGCTCGATTACAAGCTTATCGCCGCCGTTCTTTACGAAAGCGTCAGCCTCGTAAGCCGCGTTCGCCCAGGTGTAGATGATATGCTTAGCCGCTTGTCTTAACTGATAGGTAAACGCAGGGGAGGAGGTGTTCTGCTTAAAGGAGCCGGGTCCGCCGTAGCCGCTTACAGCGGTTGCGGTGTAGCCGTCCATCCAAAGGTCTCCGCCCGCGCGAATCATTTGGTCGGCGTTCATAAATTCCTGATGGTCCGAGTAGTCGGTAAGTACGGTGCCCTTAAAGCCCCATTCGTTGCGGAGAAGGTCGGTAAGGAGCGCTTCGCTTCCGCCCGCCCAAACGGCGCCGATTCTGCCGTAGGAGGACATAAGTCCGCTTGCGCCCTTGTCGATAGCCATCTTGAAGGGTTTAAGGTAGTTTTCGCGGAGCGCCTGCTCGGTCATCCAACAGTAGCATCCGTCGCGCATACTTTCTTGGTCATAGCCGATCATGTGCTTAATGTAGGTGTAAAGTCCGCCGTTAAGCGCGCCCCTTACCGTGTTGGCGCACATCACGCCGGAGAGGTAGGGATCCTCGGAATAGTACTCGTAGTTTCTGCCGCCGAACGCCGAACGGTGGAGGTTGGCGCCGGGGGCGTACCAGCCGTCTACGTTTGCGCCGAGCGCCTGCTGTGCCGCGGCAAGACCGAACGCCGTTGCAAGCTCTGCGTTCCAGGTCTGTGCGAGCACGGTGGTCATAGGATAGCCGATTTGCGCGTAAGCGGGAGCGTTGAAGGATCCGACCTGCGAAGGACCGTCAAGCGAGCGGGTAGAGGGCTTGCCGATGGACACAACCTGCTCCTCGTGGATATAGCCGTGGAGAACGAGGTTATGCATTTCGGTAGTCGACATCTGGTTAAGAAGAGCATTCCACAAATCTTCGTCGTCGTAGTTGTCGGGATTGCCAAACAGAAAAGCGTCGTCGGTGAAAGCTTCCGACCTGTCTTCGTCGTAAACGAGATGGCTGATGTTTTTGTTTTCCGCCGCTATATTGGCAAGGGTGAAGTTGCCTTTTTCGCCGTAGTCGGGAACTTTCCCGCCGTTTGCGGCTAACCATGCATTATCCCAAGCGGTGGCGCTTGAAGAGCTGTAAAGGTTGGTTGCCTTAAGTACGCTCTGCCAAGCGCGCGCCTCCGCCTTTTCGGTGGGGAAGTTTGCAAAATGATTCTTACGTGACAGCCAATCGATTTCCTGATTACTGTCGCTTCCGTCGATTGCAATACCGTCGGAGCTTTCGTCGAGGAAGAGGTTTCTAATCTCCTCAAAGCCGTTGGAGCCCGCGTATGTGTTGTAAACCTGCTTGCTGCCTACTTTATAGGTGTAGGTTGCGTTGCCCGACGATATTTTATCGGAGGGAACAACGGTGTGCGCGTCCGTTCTTAAAGAAATCACGTAGTCGCCCGCTTCCAAAACGTAAGCGCCGTCGTCCTCGGTCTCGCTGTAAGACGCCATGTCCTGAACGTCAAACGAAAGGGTAAGACGTTGTGAGCAGTGATCGGGGTCTACTTTTTGCGGTTGAAGAACCAAAGTGGTTTTTGCGAATGCGGCAAGGTTTACTTCCGCCTTTTCTATCGTGCCGTTGTACGGGGGAGTGTAGTAGAGCTGGACGACGTCCTGTCCGGGGTAATTGCCTACGTTGGTAACGTCGACCGTAACGGAGACCTTGCCGTCGCTTACCGACCAGTTGTTAATCGCCCACGCGAATTCGGTGTAGCTGAGACCGTAGCCGAGAGGGTATTGAACAACGCCGTTGTAGCCTTTGCCGTATTTGTTGTTTACTTTATTCCAGAATCCTTCGGCGTCCGCAGTCTCATACCACTTGTAGCCGACATAAATGCCCTCGACGTAATCGAGGTAGCTGACGCCCGGGTATTTTTCGTTGCCTGCCGTGAAGTTAACGTTGCCGTTGGTGGTGGAGCCGTCGAAGGGATATATTTTATCCGACGCAGAAAGCCCGGTGTACTGGCTAACGCCGTCCATTGCGGTGTAGACGAAGGAGGGGTTGGTTGCAAAGTCGTAAACGTATGTATCTACAGTTCTGCCGGAGGGGGAGATTAAAATCTCCGCTTCATCTTCGCCTTCTTCGGATTCCGTGCCTTCGGGTTTTAATATCTTTTTTCCGTAAATGACGTTTATAAGTCCGCCGACCGAATTGTTGCCGGTGCCGCCCGCAATGATTGCCGCGTCTACTTCATAGTCTTTAAGGAAACCGAGATTCATCGCGTTGGTGTTGTTGATAAGCACGATTACCTTGTCGAAGTTAGCGCGTGCGTAGTCTAAAAGCTCTTCCTCTTCCGTAGAGACGTCGAGGTAGGTGCGTTCCTTGTCGACCGAGGCGCCCGCAAGTCCGCCGCTCGAGGGGGATGTTCCCGCGCCGGTGTAATTCTTGTACTGAACCATCGGGCAGTCGATACTTTCGCCCGAAATTCTCGAGATAACCACGATTGCCGTGTCGTATTTAAGTACCGCCGCGTCGAGAAGGGCGGTGTACTTGGCGATTGAGACGGAGGGCTCGATTAGACGGCAGTACTCGTAGTCGTGTACGTTAAGCGCACCTCCGCCCGAACCGACGTCGTAGAACGGTCTACTTGAGCAAAACTCCGAGTAGTAGTTTGTGATAGCCTTATCGTACTCGATTCCCGCCGCCTCGAGTGCGCCGAGGAATGTGGTTTTGGGCAATAGATTGCCGTTCTTTTCGTTGTTGGTGGACCGTCCCGAGCCCGAGCCGCCCTGTACCCATTGGGTGGACGACCAGCCGAGTACGGCTACCTTGTTGTCCTTGTCGATGTCGAGGGGCAGGGCATTGTCGTTGTTTTCGACGAGAACGACGCCCTCCTCAACAATCTGCATTGCCAGCGCTTCACCGGCGGAACGAGTGCCTTCGCCGATGACCGATTGTCCGAATAAGAAGGTTAGCGACGGGTCGAAAATCGACACAGCTACTATTACGGCTATTGCAAGTATGATTAATAATCCGGCAATAGGCGTAAAAATCGCAAGCTTTAACTTCTTCTTCATATCCTTTTTCCTCCATATTTATTTTTAACAAACGGCAACGAGTGCCGATTCATCCGTATTTAAAATCTTGACATTGCAGTTTAACATATAATATAAGTAATAGGGCGCTATTTTCTTAAGTAGTCGGTTTTTTATCGTACTTTGCATGCCTTTCCGTCTTGAAAAAAATGTTATTTTGTTGTATAATTATCATATAAGCTTAGAGTTTAACAAAAGGTGGAAAGTGTTAATGTTAAAACACCGTTTTTTAAGAATATTAATTGCGGCGTTACTGTCGTGCGCGGTATTGTCGAGTTCTGCGTGCATCGTCGTAAACAGACCGCACGGGACCGACGAACCGGACCCCGAGCCGCCCGAGCAGGTCGAGCTTACGTTCTTAAAAGCGGAGGGCGAGTCGGTGAAAAACGCAAACGGAGAGGATGTCTATCTCCGCGGCGTCAATCTCGGAGGAATGTTCGTTACCGAGCACTGGATGACCGGCTTTAGCTACACCACTAAGCCGAATAACGACTATAAGTCGTTAAGTAAAACCTTTATCGAGAGGTTCGGCGAGGAAAAGACAAAGGCGCTTTGGAAGGAATACCACGAAAACTGGTGGAGTGAGCTTGATTATAAAAACTGCGCGGAAATGGGCATAAACGTTATTCGTCTGCCGTTCTCGTACATGAACGTCGATTTCAGTGCGATAACAAGCTACGAGCACGCCGGCGAAAGCTACGACTTTTCCGATCTCGACGCATTCGTAACTAAGGCGGCGGAGTACGGTATTTACACGATACTCGACTTGCACGGCGCGTACGGCTCGCAGAACGGTCAGGACCACAGCGGCGAGATTTTCGACTCCGCTTCGCAGGTTACGTTCTATTCCAATCCCGAGATGATGAACCTTACCGTAAAGCTTTGGAGCGCGCTTTCCGAGCATTATAAAGACAACCCCTACGTGGCGGGGTACGATATATTAAACGAGCCGGGCGAAAAGGCGGGGCTTACCTCCGAGCGGCATTTTGCGTTTTACGACAAGGTTTACGACGCTATACGCGCAACGGGCGACGAGCATATCGTAATATTCGAATCGTGCTGGGACGGAAAGGACCTCCCGCAGCCTTCGATGTACGGCTGGGAAAACTGTATATATTCCTTTCACCACTATACGAACAACAATACCAACGACGACGCCAATACCCTCGCGCACGGTCAGAGCTGGAACGAGAAAATCGAGGGAATAACCAAGCAAAATTTCGGCGTGCCTATTTATATGGGTGAGTTCACAAACTACACTACGAAAGCTAAGTGGGATTACGTTCTCGGTCAGCTTAACCGCCTAAACTGGCACTGGACGAGCTGGACATACAAGGTGTGCGGCGGCACACCGTGGGGAATTGTGGATATCCGTCTCGATAACGACGATAAGATTGACGCCAATATCGACGAGTACGACGACATTATCGCAAAGATCAAGCTTCTCCGCACCGACGGCGCAAAGGCTAAGGAATATACCTTCCCGGACGGCAAGACGACGCTTAAGAGTGTGTTTAAGCGGTATACTCAAGAGCCGCCGCAGACCGAAAAGCTTGAAGAGGAAATGTATGTATTCGACACAGACAGCGGATTTCTCGGCTACAAAGGCGTTGTCGGCGGCACGACGGTATTCAATTTAAGCGACGATTATTATGCGAGCAGTATGTTAAAGCTTTCGTACCATCCGAGCGGCGACGGCAGTGTGTATTTCAAATTCAACAACCTTTACATGTGCGTATTTACAAACGGCGGAACAAAGTACCTTACGCTTAAAACCTTGTCGAATACAAGCGATGCCGACGCGCGTTTCTATCCCGTTTCATACGGAGGCGGGTGGGCGTTTATCTCGCGCTCCGCGTGCAAGTTTATCGCTGAAAACAGCGACGGATTGCTCGTGCTCTCCGCCTCGACGCTCGACGAAGCCGCAATCTTTTATTACTCGTAAGTCGGGATAGAGAGGTCAACCGAGTCGCGACCGATTATTTATTGACTTGATAAGTGCTATATGCTACAATAAAAAAGCAATGCGTTATTGCATTGCTTTTGTTGTATCGGACATTTTTTAGGTGGCGTGCGAACACTGCGCCGAAAATCTGCGACAAAAGACGGAAGCGGGAATTCTCTTTCAGGGTTGTGGGTACTATGGGTTACTACGGCGCAACGAGTCGTGTGCCCCAAACAAAAACCCACACGCAAGGTGTGGGTTTTGGCAGGGGCGACGCGACTCGAACACGCAACCGACGGTTTTGGAGACCGCAACTCTACCATTGAGCTACGCCCCTAAAGCTTAATTATATTAACATTATTTGCGCGTAAAGTCAATAAAAAAAGGACGGTTTTATGAAAAATAAGATAAGATTAACCGTAATCGGGTGCGGAACCATGGCGCAGGCGATTGTCGATTGGCTGACTAAGCCCGTTTCGTGTTCCGCCTTTAAGCAGAACGGCGATATTTTCGATATCACCGTTACCGATAAACAGGAGAAAAAGCTTTTTGCGCTTCGAGGGAAGTGCAAGGTTTCCTTAGATAATGCAGAGGCGACAAAACTAAGCGACTATGTTCTCGTCGCCGTAAAGCCGCAGGACGCCGAGAGTGCGCTTTGCGGTCTCGACCTAACCGACAAAGTCGTAATTTCCGTAATGGCGGGCGTGACGGTAGAAAGAATAAAAGCTCTTACAAAAAGCAACAAGGTTATGCGCGTAATGCCCAACATCAACGCGCGCGTCGGCGAATCCATGAGCGTGTATTGCTGCGACGGACTTTCCGACGAGAATAAGCGTGTTGCGATTGAGATACTCGGCTCGTTCGGGCAGTTCGATGAGATCGACGAGTCGCTTATGAATGCGGCGACGGGAATTGTCGGAAGCGGACCTGCGTTTATCCTTATGACGATAAAGGCGTTTTGCGACGAGGCGATTTCGCGCGGCTTTACCGAAAAGCAGGCAAAGGACCTTGCCGTGCAGGTTTTTATCGGCACCGCGCTTACCGCAGAGGAGAGCGACTGGAATTTCGACGCGCTGATTTCGTCTGTGTGCAGTCCGGGCGGGACGACAATCGAAGGCGTTTCCTATCTTAACGACAAGGATTACAACAAAATAATTCGCGCCGCTATCTCTAAGGCGGTTTCGCGCTCGGAGGAATTGAGCAAATGAAAGAGGTTTCCATTTATACCGACGGAGCGTGCAGCGGAAACCCGGGCAAGGGCGGTTGGGGCGCGATACTTATCTACGGTAATAACGAGAAAGAGCTTTCGGGCGGGGAGGAGCAGACCACAAACAATCGCATGGAGGTTTACGCCGCAATCGCCGCGCTTTCCGCGCTTAAGGAAAGGTGCGCGGTCACGCTCTATTCCGATTCGGCGTATCTTGTAAACGCCATAGCCGAGGGTTGGCTTGCCGCGTGGAAGCGCAACGGTTTTGTGAACGCCGCGAATAAGCCCGTTAAAAACCGCGATCTTTGGGAAAAGCTCGACGAGCTTTTATGCTACCACAAGGTAGAGTTCGTAAAGGTCAAGGGTCATGCCGACAACGAGTACAATAACCGCTGTGACGCGCTCGCGCGGGGGGAAATAAAAAAGCTGAACGGTTGAATGTTTCCGTGGCGGTCAAACGAAACCGCCGCGGATTTTTTATTTATGGCGAAAGAATCGGACGGGAAAACGCATACTAAATTTATGAAGTCACAGACGGCGCAAGCGATTATAAAGCTCTGTCTCGGGGCGCTGTGTATCGCCGCGGTCATTCTGTCCGGCATTTATATTTACGGCAGGAGCGCGGTATTTTTCCGTATAATCGTGCCTCTTTCGGTTTTGGCCACGGTGTTGTTTTGCGCGGTGGACGGTGTGCGCGCGGCGCACCTCGGTCGAGTGTTTTTGGTATGCGACGTTTTGTGTATCCTTGCCGTGGTTTTGTACATAACGTACTTTGAGACGGGGCTTAGCGAAACGTTTAGCGACTTTGACGCAATCCGTTCGTTTATTCGCGGAAGCGGGGCGTGGGGTTACGCTATTTTTATAGGACTTACTATTTTTCAAGTAGTGGTACTGCCTATACCCGAGGCGGTTACCATTCTTCTCGGCGTCGCGGTCTACGGACCGACGGTAAGTTTTATTCTGTCCGTGGTAGGTACGGTTATCGGCGCGGTAATTACGTTCTTTTTGGGCAAGGTGTTCGGGCGGCGGCTTTGTAACTGGATGTTCGGAGTGGAGAATACCGAAAAGTACGCAAGACTGCTCGGCGAAAAGGGCAAGCTGCCCTTTATCATAATGCTGTTGTTCCCGGCGTTCCCCGACGATATGCTGTGCACGATTGCCGGAATTACCGATATGTCGTACGGGTATTTTATCCTCGTCGTGTCGCTGACAAGGCCTGTAATGATTGGGCTTACGGCGTATCTCGGGAGCGGAATTATTCCGTTTGAGGGCAGGGGGATTGCCATATGGGTCGTAATCGCGTGCGTGCTGTTCCTGTTGTTTATGCTCGCGACGGGGATTAAACACAAGATAGAAAAACGCGCGGTGTACCGTTCGGGGAAAAGGTAGCGCCGTAAACCTGAAAAAAATCGGCGCGAAATTGCTTGACTTGAAGTAGGCGCGGTGATATAATTGCATTATCCTAATTATCCGATTTGCGGACAAGTAGCAGCGTGTAAGCATTACAGAGAGCGAAAGAAAGCTGAGATTTTCGCATGATAAGCGCCGAGCGAAACCACCGCAACAGGAACCTTGCCGCGGGAAGCGGTTTAACAAGGCGGAAAACATTTTTTCGCGAAGTAAGGTGGAACCACGACAACAAATCGTCCTTATATTATAGGGACGGTTTTTTTATTCGGAGAAAGTAATTTCGGAGGAAGTAATGAAAGTCACACTTAAAGACGGAAGCGTAATCGAAGCCGCGGACAAATCGACCGCGGGCGACATTGCAAAAAGCATTAGCGAGGGGCTTTACCGCAACGCGCTTATCGCGCGCGTAAACGGTGAGCTTGTCGAGCTCAACAGACCTATCGAGGGCGATTGTACGCTCGAAATCCTTACCTACAAGGACGAGGACGGAAAGCTTGCGTACCGTCACACCGCCGCGCACATACTCGCGCAGGCGATTAAAAACGTATACCCCGCGGCACAGCTTGCAATAGGCCCCGCGACGGGCGTAGGGTTCTATTACGATATCGACATGCCGTTTTCGGTGACGATGGACGACCTTGTAGCCGTCGAGAACGAGATGAAAGAGATTATCGCCGCAGATTTTCCCATCGAGCGGCTTGTAGTTACGCGCAAAGCCGCCATGGCGCAGATGCAGGGATTTAACGAGGTGTACAAAATGCAGCTTATAGAGGAGCTGCCCAAGCGTACGCCCATAACGTTCTACCGTCAGGGCAATTTCGTCGACCTTTGCCGCGGACCGCACCTTGCGAGCACCGGCAAGGTAAAGCACATAAAGCTTATTCAAATCGCGGGCGCGTACTGGAAGGGCGACGAGCATAACAAAATGCTCACCCGTATTTACGGCGTAGCGTTCGAGAAAAAAGCGGAGCTCGACGAGTACCTTACCAAGCTCGAAGAGGCGAAAAAGCGCGACCACAACAAGCTGGGCAGAGACCTGGAGCTTTTCATGACCGAGGAGCACATCGGTCAGGGCTTGCCGCTTCTTATGCCCAAGGGCGCGAAGATTATGCAGACCATGCAGCGCTTTGTCGAGGACGAGGAGGCGCGCCGCGGCTACATGCTTACCAAAACGCCGTACATGGCAAAGAGCGATCTTTACAAGATAAGCGGGCATTGGGACCATTACCGCGACAAGATGTTTATAATAGGCGACGAGGTTATGGACGACAACGTTATGGCGCTCCGCCCGATGACCTGTCCGTTCCAGTACATGATATACAAAAACGGACTGAAAAGCTACCGCGATTTGCCTTGCCGATATAACGAGACGAGTACGCTGTTCCGCAAGGAGTCGAGCGGGGAGATGCACGGACTTATCCGCATAAGCCAATTCACGCTCGCCGAAGGACATATTATCTGCACGCCGTCCCAGCTTGAAGAGGAGTTTAAAGGCTGCGTCGAGCTATGCAACTTTATGCTCGATACTTTGGGGCTTCGCGAGGACGTTTCGTACCGCTTCTCTCGCTGGGACCCCAAGGACCGCGATAAGTATATTTACGAGCCGGCAAAGTGGAAAGCCGCCGAGGAGCAGATGAAAAAAATCCTCGACGACATCGGACTCGAATACACCGAGGCGGCGGGCGAGGCGGCGTTCTACGGTCCCAAGCTCGATATTCAAATCAAAAACGTATACGGCAAAGAGGATACGCTTCTTACCATTCAGGTCGACATGTTCCTTGCCGAAAACTTCGATATGACGTATATCGACGAGAACGGCGAAAAACAACGCCCGTATATTATCCACCGCAGCTCTATCGGTTGCTACGAGCGCACTCTCGCGCTGTTGATAGAAAAGTACGGCGGAAACTTCCCGCTGTGGCTTGCGCCCGAACAGGTGCGCGTGCTGTCGCTTACAGAGCGCACCGCGGAAAAGTGCGCGGAAATTTGCAAGGAGCTTTGTTCGCGCGGCATACTCGCAACGGTTGACGTTCGCAACGAAAAAATCGGGTACAAGATACGCGAGGCGCAGCTCGAAAAGGTGCCGTACATGCTTATAATAGGCGACAAGGAAGCGGAAAAGAACGTTGTGTCCGTCCGTCACCGCAACGACGACCTCGGTCAAAAGAGCTTCGACGATTTCTATAAGCTTATCCGCGAAGAGATTGACACGAAGAAGATTAATTAATAGATAAAATAAAATAATTAGCCGCTTCGGCGGCACTACCAGGCTAAGGCTTGGATTCATATCGTGTGTAAACCGCATATATTTGTTTGAGGTTACACCCAACATACGCCAAGCCTTCGGCTTGTATTACTAAATAAAAATCCTCTTGAAGCTTGTATGCTTACAAGAGGATTTTCTATTTTTCCGGTTGATAGTCGATGTATTCGTACTTGTTGTAGTTAGTCAGTATAAGATATAAAAACGCGGTGCCGAGAAATTGAAGCGTGTCGTCGACTTTGCCGAACTCGGGCATCTTGATGCTTTCGCCGCGAAGCTCGTATTCGATAGGCGGGGGAGCGTAGTAGGTGTTGTACGTTTCGTGCATGGGCGTTTTGAGCGATTTTACCGCACTCTGAATTTCCGCAATTGCACGTTCAATCTCGATGTCCGCACACCTTGCGACAAGCTCGTGCACCTCTTGTATATCCCAAGCGCCGTGCGAGATAAGGATAACCGTGTTTCTTATCAGCCTGTACGAAAGGGAAGCCCTGTCAAAGCCGTACCGAGCCAAAAACAAATCGGCAAGCAGGTTGATTTCTTGATCGTTAAGGAGTATGTCCGCTTTTGTAATAGTCATGACCGTTTACTCGTCTTCGCCGTCGTCATCCGGCTTGTCGCGGAGCTTTACTTTGTTTACGACGTCGCGGCGAATGTCGTCGCTCATCGCGGCGTAGTGCTTGCGCGTCGTGTTTACGTCCTTGTGTCCGAGCACGTCGGCAACTATAAAAATGTCGTGTGTTTCGTGATATAGATTGGTGCCGTACGTGCTTCTAAGCTTGTGCGGAGTAATTCGCTTGAACGGGGTAATAATCTTAGCGTATTTTTTCACCATAAGCTCGACGGCGCGCGGGGTTATTCTTGTCCCTTTTATGGAAAGGAAAAGAGCGTCGGTATCCTTTATTCTCTTTCCGAACGGCGTTTTTTCAAGCGCCTGTTCTTCGAGCCAAGACAAATACCGTTTAAGCGCGCTCGCAACCTCGTCCGAAAAATACAGTATCGAGGTGCTGCCGCCTTTTCTCGTTACGACAAAGCTGTTGTCCTCGAAGTTTACGTCGTTGCGGTTTAGACCGACGCATTCGCTTATACGAATACCCGTGCCGAGAAAGAGGGAGAGCATGGCCTCGTCGCGTATAGCCGTTAGGTCGTGAAAGCTCTTTTGCCTGCCCGAAAGCCCGTCGCCCGATTCCGCCTCGTCGAGAATGTCCACAACCTCGTTGACGTCGAGCCTGATAATAGGCTTGCTGTGTATCTTGGGCGTGTCGACCTTGGTCATAATGTCGTTTTCGAGCTTTTCTTTTTTATAGAAGTATTTGAACAGCGCGCGGAGCGACGAAACCTTACGCTCCTTGGCATGGTCCTTGCAAGAATGCTTTTTTCCGTCGAGCGTGTATGACGATAGGTAGTCGATAAACGCTTCTATGTCGGTAGGGGTGAGCTCGGCAATGTGCTTTAGAGTCAAATCGGTAATATCTATCGTTCTAAACCGCTTTTTTATAAGATAGTCGCAAAAGACCCGAATATCCCTTAGATATCCGAGTCTTGTAAGCGGCATTGTTCGCATCGATATTCCCACGTTGAATTCCCTTGCAAAAGAGGGGAGAATATCGAGAATTTCGTCAATAGTCGCGAGCGTTTTTTCGTTTCTTTCGTCGAAGTAGGAGCCCATTTTATTCTACGGCGTAGCGTCCCGAATTGAGTAGCGTCATGAATATGACTTCGCTTATGGGTATAAACAGCGCGTACACGGCGGGGATAACGAGCGAGGGGATATGCCGAATATCGAAGCTCGTCGGCATTTTGAGCATAAGGTTGACCGCGTAGATGATAACGAATACTTGAAGCATAATCACGATTCGTATTATTATCGACGCGCGGAAGTTTACGTTAATGCGTTTGCGCTTGTCCGAATCGGTCAGATATATGATAATCGCCGCGATAAGCATGATGAGCGGGAGAAGCCCCGTGATTATATACATCCAAGCGTCGTAGGGCAGATGCATATTGAGCCCCATATAGAACGTAAAGAACAGAGTCAGTCCGAGTATAAACATCATAGCGCACATGGTAAGATAGTGCGTCATCATAAGGCGGTTGGAGTAGTAATAATACTTCCTGTTATATACCCGCGCGGAATCGTTATGGTCGCGGACCTGCACGTCATTGCCAAGCTCCGCTACCGATTGCGCCACAGAGCCGAGACGGCGTTCCTCGCGCCTGTCGTCGTCGGCAGTAACTGCCGCCGCCTGTTCCGGCGACGAGGCTACCGAGCTGTCGGAGCGCTCTATAAGATCGGAGAGAATGTCGCGGTATGCACGGCTTGCGAGACTTTCGCCGTCGTCAGAGTCGGAAGGAAGACGTTCCGTGCGCTCGGCGGGAACCGCGGGGGGCGGTACCGGCGCGGGAGAGGTAGGGGGCGTTGCCGCGGGAACTGCGGCGGTACGCTCCGCGTATTCGGGCGCGGGCTCGAACGGAGCGCGGCTGCGGGCGGAGGAATAACTCTCGTTGCCCGTGTACGTGCTTGCAAGCCTGCTTATTATCTCTTGGGGATCGGATGTCGTCGGTACGACGGGCGCGGGTCTATAAGCGGGCTCGCTTACCGTCGGCGCCTCTTCAGGCTCCGGCTCGACGGCGCTCGACATTTCGTCCTCTTGCTCTTCTTCGGTAAGAGACGTGTCCGTCAGGCTGTCAAAAAAGCTTTGTTGCGTGTATTCGTCGCCTTGGGTTTCAGATTCCGAAACGTCATCCGTTTGATCTTCGGTCTCGACGGGGGAGACGGTTTCTTCCTCTTCGTTAGGGACCGTCTCTGTTTGCGGAGCTCCGTCCGCCGCCACCGTAAACGGTCTTGAATAGTCAAAGTACGAGGGGTCGAATTGCTCCTCGGTGATTACGGGTTGGATTTCTTCCGCTTCGGGTTTCTTGCGCGGCTTGGAAGGGCGTTTGCGCTTGGGCACGGAGTAATCGTCTTCCTCCACGTCCGAAAAGTCGTCGACGGGGAGCATTGCGTCGTCGTCCGAAATGAGCCCGTCGAACAAATCGCGCGTGCGCTCGTACTCGTCGCGGTATTTTATAAACACCGCGCGGCCGCTTTCCGTAAGAGTGTAATATTTCCGTCTGCCGCCGCCCGATTCCGAGCCGTCCCAGTACGATTTGATAAATCCTTGCTTTTCGAGCCTTTTGAGGCATGCGTAAAGCGTGGGCTGCTTAATTTCCCACTGACCGCCGCTGCGGGCGTTGATCTGTTTAATCAAGTCGTAGCCGTAACGGTCGCCGTCGTACAAAACCTTGAGTATAAGCGTATCGACGTTACCGCGAATCAAGTCGCTTTCAGCCATTCTTTCGCCTCCGTATACATTATATATCATATTTTATACGCTGTCAATATTTTTTGAGCGTTAGCGGTAAATAAATGTGTTGAGGCGTAGATAGTCGTGTCTTTTTGTGTCGACGCGAGGAGCGGAGAAAGGCGAGGTAATAACTAAGAGGTGGGTATTCGTGATATTAAAAATAAAAAAGTATTAAATATAAGATAAATCTATTGACAAATTGTGAACAATATGTTAACATTTACCTGTATAACTATATATTTGTGAACAAATTGTGAACAAATTCGGCTGTCTCGAAAGGAGTTGAATATGGGAAACGAACCTAAAAAATTAAGCTCTAAAGGAAAACGCGTTCTTATTTTGTGCGCGAGCATTTTTGTCGCTCTTGCGCTTATAGTAACGTGCGTATTATGGTTTACGCCCGAAAACGGTTTGCATATAAACGGGGTGGAGGGAGAGACGCACAAGTCCCAAACCTACACCGATTCGACGTTGAACTTTGCAAACGGCACGAACAGGCTCTATGCAGGTGACGTATTAAACTATAACTACAGCGGCACGTATAAATCGGTAACGCTCCCTAAGGGAACTTTCACCATTACGGTTTACGGCGCGCAGGGTAACGGCGGCGGTACCGGCGGCGCAGGCGGTCAAGGCGGCTGGGCAAAAGGTAACTACACAATTACTGCGGCAAGCGCCGTGCTATATATTTACGTCGGCGGCCAGGGCGGTTATAACGGCGGTGGCGGCGGCGGTACCGGCAGAAAAAGCAACAGCGGCGGCAACGGCGGCGGCGCTACGGATATAAGAGTAGGCGGCACCGCGCTTGGTAACAGAATCATTGTTGCCGGCGGCGGCGGCGGTGGCGGCGGCGGCGGCCAGGGCGGTAGCAGCAGCGGAACAATAAGCACAAACGGCGGCGCAGGCGGAGCCAGCGCTACGGCAGGCAGCGCGGCTACTTGCATGGGTCAGCTTGACGGATTGCCCGGAGGTGCGGGTACTGCGTCCTCGGGCGGGGCAGGCGGATCCGGTGTTATGAACAATAATACCTCGAGCACTGACGGAACGTATTATCCCGCAGGCGGCGGCGGCGGTGGCGGCGGCTACTACGGCGGCGGCGGTTCCGCAGGCGGCGGCATCGACGGCGGCAGCACCAACAAGCCGGGTAGCAACGGCGGTGCGGGCTCGTCCGGCCAGGGCGGCGCAGGCGGCGCAGGTGCCTCTAGCGGTACGGCATATCACAGCGGCGCAGGCGGCGGCGGCGGTGGCGGAAGCCATTATGTCGGCGGATGCGTATCGGGTACGACTTCCACCTCAAATACCGGTCGTACAGGTAACGGATATGCAACAATAACAGTCGTTAATGTAAACTCCGATCCCACGGCGGTTTCCCCCAAGGTTTCGATTACGGGTGCAACCATCGGCACTACAATAAACAGAACTATCTATTCCTATAATATAGCGACAGACCCCGATGCGACGGCTTACAGCAAAACGGCTAACGACGTCGACTTCTGCAACAGCACTTCCGACCGCGGAAAGACGACGGGTGCAAACGTTGCGGGTCTTTACATTAACAGCGCGTGCACTACCTCGGCGTCGGGGTACGTAAGCTACAACTTCTCCAACTCCAAAACACTTGTTATTAACAACTTTATAAAAATGCCGAGAAACGGCGTGGACGGAATGACGTCCGACGTCTCTATGACGCTGTACGTTGTTATACGCGACGAGTATGTTACGACCGCGGCGTCGTGCGCGTACGGTGTTTTCAGCTTTACGGTCTCTTTTTCCAAATACACGACCAACCAGAACTCCGCAACAAACGCGACTACGGGCGGCACGGCGTATAAATATCATTACGGCGCGGCAACTACGAATAACGTCAATAACATTCTGACCGGCGGAATATACTCCGACACATACACTACGTCCAATAAACCGTTTGCGGTTTCGGTCGCTCAGCCTATCATCAAGGGCACAACCGCGACCTTTACGGCTTCCACGTTTATAACCAATCCCAACACGTCGAAGTTCACTATTCTCTTTGCTCCCGACACAATGCCGGCGGCAAGCGGAAAGCCTTACACGCTTTCGGGCGGCGGCGCTACGACGTTCTCGTACTGGACGGGGTCCGCGTATGCGAGTAAAACAGGGTATACGTCGATTTCCGTGACAGGTTCGTCACCTTCGCCGAGCTGGCAAAAGGAGACTTGGCGTATATACGTTGTGGAAACGGGCGCGGCAGGCGGAGCAAAGGAGCTTAACACCAACCAGCTTACTTATAACGGCACTTGGCTCAGCGCGACTAACGGACATCAGTTCGAGGTTTGGTTCCGCGTAGACAACACCCGTCCCGTACTTAACACGGCAAGCAACCTTGTCAACCTGAACGTAGGGCAGAGCACAAGCTTAAGCATTGCTTCCTACTTCAGCGACGCGGACGGCGCTATTACCGCTTCGACGCATTCCATAACAAGCGTAGCGGTACCTACTAAAGAGTTCGTTATGCTCGACAAGTACGGCGACCTCGTGACTACGGCAGGAAAGGGCGGCGCAGGCGCTTCCGTCTCGTACTATAACGTTGCGGGCGGGACCATGGACGCCAATACGCTGAATACCACGGCTACAAGCAGCGTCGATACAGGGTTTAATACGGCTATAGCAAGTTTGAACTCGGCGAGTAACGAGGCGTTTTTGCAATATTCGTATTCGGGTATTACGATTAACGTAACGGGACTTAGATCGAGCTACTCTCAATATAAATCGACTCGCGCGGGTTCCGCCGCGTATACAAGCGGAAAGTACACATCACCGAGTACGACCGCAGGTATTGTCGCTAACCTCGGACATTTCTACCTGCTCGTACATATCCAAGACAACAACGACAAAGAGGATTTGGGAATTTGGCTACCGATCGCGTTTACGGTAGGCGATACGTCGGCGGGCGTTGCTCCCGTAAACACGGGCACAAACCCGGGCGCCGTATCCGCGCAGAGCACCGTTGCGCTTCTACCCACGGCGGACGGCCTTGTTAACGACGTGTATTACTTCACGCCTATGGCAATGCAGATAGGCACAAACCAATACCCGATCGGTCAATATAAAAACGCCCAAGGCGCTCTTACCACCGCAGGGCTTTCTCCGCTTGCGCTCGACGCCGACCACTTTACGACGGCAACGGGTATTTCCTCTTGGAGCGGCAAGCTTAACGAATTTTTGACTATATCCGACGCCGAGATTAACAATATCGCAACCTCTATCGGCGCTAACGGTCCCAAGTATATACAGGTTTCTCCTATCAATATATATATACCGCAGAGCTACTTCGGCGGCAGGGTGCAGGTCGGCACCGGATCGGTTGCGGGCGTCAAGTATATTAATCCGTCCTCGCTCGGAACGGAGACGATAAACGACGTGCCTTACTATATTACAAAAGGCTTTACCATTAAACTGCTGTCGGCGACGATGAACAGGTATTTCTACGCTAAAGCAAACGTTTCGGACAGCACAGGCAAGATTGTTGCGGCGACGATTGCGGTTAAATGTACCAACACCGCGCCCGTTCTTGTTGACCAATCCAAAATAGTAACCGACTCCACATTCTCGGCGTATTCGGTCGAGGACGGGATCCCCACCGTTACATATAATATTCCCATGCGTAACGGCATACTGATTACGCCGTACGACCTTGTGCGCGACGTCAATATGTCGATTATGTTCGGCTCGAACATTGTCGAGCTTTCAAACGGCTTTACGCTTAACGGTCTCGGCGGTGCGGTGAGCGGAACTCATCAAAACGCTATATTTGCGCGCGGCGGAGAGGTGGCGGGCTCCGGCACTGTTACGGGTATCTACTCCCGCACGGGCGGCGGCATGTACTCCTCCGAAGGGTACGTCGGCTCGCTTACGTCAATGCTTTCCTCAATCGATAATTCGGTTAGCGCGATAAATCTCGTTCATACGTCTAACCGTTACGACTCTTACGCTTCCGCGGCGGCGGCAAACGTGTATAACGACAGACTGTTCTTTGCCAGAGAAGGCGAGACGTCTACCGACGCTTATACATACAATCCCGCAGGCACACTTGCCAACTTCGCGTTTGAATCGCGTAACACTACGGGATATATCGATTATCTGTTCGGTAATCATGTAAACTTCGGCACAACTTATAACCTCGACTTCCTTTACATCTACGCAAAGGACCGTAACCCCGCGTCCACGCCTATCTCGATAGATCTTACCGTGCGCGACCGTTACGGCAATTCGGACGGTAACACTATTACTATCCGTATCGCAGTCAACGTCGTTAATACGCCTCCGACCCCCGTACAGGCTCCGCCGCTTGAGATTGCGGTTAATCACATTTCGTATGCGCCCACTGCGGACATCAACGTTTTGAACGTTGCAAGCGACTGGGACGACTCCCGTCTCTACTACGAAATGAAGGGCATGCTTGTAGTCAACGATTTGCAAGAGGCGCTCGCTCTTCCCGATATCGCTACGGCGGAATCGCTCGAGGATTACCTCAATCCCGATTTTTACTCCGAAAACTCCGATCAATATATGTCGCTGTTTTGCGGTCCCGACGGCAGCTTGCTCTCCGAGAGCTATGTGTCGTTCGAGATGGTTTCAATCGAAAGAATAGTCGCGACGGCGCTTAACTCCACCCAGCATATTAGGGGCGGAGTGTACGTCCTGTTCTTTGTAACGGATTTGAGAAGCTCCACGCTGTGCTATCAACAGGTCGAGGTTAAAAACTCCCTACCCACTATGAACACGTCGGATATTGACGGGTTTACCGTCGATACCGATTATATGTGGTCAATTGAATCGACGAGCTATGCCGATATTACGCGCGAGCGCTTTATCGTAAGCTCGACCGTCGCGGAAAACGCCATAACCGAATATCTGCCGTCTGCGGTTGCCGCCGACGTTAAGCTGATTGCTTCCGATTCGGACTCCCTCCAAAACGGCGTCGTGCTCTCCCAGATGGGCAGCGGCAGCAATTACTACAATCTTCGTGAAAACGAGGATATAAGCACCCGTTACGATACCGCCGTGCCTAACGTCGGTAGAGAGAACGCGGGCTTGACTATTGCGGCTACTCCGCCTAAGGCGATTGGTTGGTTCTACGTCAAGAGGGTAGACCCCGGTGCGGGCGTCGACCAAAACGCACAGGTAGAGGAAGATCCGACGCTTACGCTTTTATTCTATATCGACGGAGAATGGATTAACCGCGATACGCTTATCGAAACGCTAAAGGGCGGCGACGCCGAACTTAAAGCCATGTGCTTTGACGATCAGGGCAGGTGGATGATTAGGGATTGGGCTCTCTCAATAAGAGCGACTTATGCGCTTTCTCCGTCCGCCCTCGGTCTTACGTTCTCGTTGCGTGACGAGTCGCTCTACGGCGGCGACAGCGCGGGGCTTCTTACAGGTTACGATACGGTAAGAACTCGCGACCCTATTGCGATAGCGGGTAAGGTTAAGGGTAATTCCCTTCCCAGCAAAACGCCTGGCGAAGCGGCCCACGTGTTTGATATGCCCACGGTGTTCCTTTCCATATCCAATACGGGTATACGCACAAAGGACGAATACGCCGCTTACAACGATTACTATGTAGTTTCCGACCCGCGCGACGGACACGAAAACACCGCGTACGTCTCGACCTACAATCCCGACGGCGAGCCTTCCAAGCAAGGCGAGGACTCGGGTAAAATTTACTCGCAGTCGCTCACTTCGAACTATCTCAGAAACGCTTTCAAGTATCCCGAGCTTATCTCGGTACCCGCGACAAAAACGGGCGACGTTTACGATACCGTGTATATCCCGATGAGCTTCTTCGGACTCCAAACAACGCTTGTTACGCCGCGCCCGGTAACGGGTGAAGTGTTTTACCCGACGGAAACGTTCGTCGGCTACGACATTCGTGAGGAGCAGGGCTACAACAAGGCGAGGATACAGGATATTTGGGACGCAATCACGTTAAGCGACGGCTCCAAAGAATGGACGGGCGAGCATATTAACGACAACCCGTATGTAACTATCGGAGCAATCGATTACGGCACGGCGTCTAACGGCAGCGGTGAGAGCGCCAAAGGCTTTAACAATGCGGTAAGCAGCAAGTACTACAACAAAGCTCTCGTTGTTCCCAATATCGACCATGAAAGCAAGCCGATAGGCTTCCAGAATTTCGAGGGCAACGAAGACAGTTTCCTTAAGAACGCGGAGATTTTCAGCTCCGGCACCACGAAGATCGAAAACGCCTTCCTGTATCTCGAGGAGCAGACTTACAAGCTTATCGAGCATAACTTCGGTTTGACGTTTACCAAAAACAAGATGCGTACGGGAACTCGTAACCTTACGCTTACAATCAATCTTGCGCTTTCCAATCTCGTCGACGGAAATATGGCAAGCGCGAAGGTTGCGCAAGCGGTTTTGGACGGCGACGTTGAAATGTACCGCTCCGTGTCCGTTTCCATGAAAGTGGAAAACAGTATGTTCGATATCGTTGCCGGCTCGGATAATAACGGTGTTGTTTACAGCGACGGTACCTATCACGTCGATATGGATATCCATTCCGGCGAAACCAAGACGTACGGATTGGTTCGTAACGGTGCAAACGACCCGTATGAAGCGATTACCGATTCTAATGCAACGCTTATTCCCTATACCGATACCGACTACGTCGCACCCGACGCGAGTAATGATGTTTACCGCGATAGGGTATACTTCAGAAGTGATTCGGTCAATACGATAAACACTTGGGGCGTCGACCATAACAGACCCAAGACGATTTCGGGAAATGCTTTTGCGTACACGGCGGGCTCGGAGAGTGCGCAAAGCTCGATGCGTAATTTCTACAACGTTTCGGACGTGAGCGAGATTGCGGATATAGAAAACACCTACCAGCCCAACGGCGGTATTTACGGTACCAACTCCGCGCTTAACGTTAATATCAGAAGGGAAGGGTACAGCGGATACTTCGGTATTTCGTTCACCCAGTCGAGTCGCGTCATTAATATAATGGCGAACAAAAAGACGGATATAAACGTAGACGCATTGCCGGCCATTGTGAACAGCGAGTTTACCCAATATACTTGGAACCCCGGCGGCGGTACCTACGGCGGCTTGTCGCAGGCTCAGCTTAAGGAAATCTACGCCGCGCGCGGACTCGTTGTCGAGTTCTTCAACGCCGACGACAGCAACACGTCCAACATTTCGATAAGACGCGTTTACTATCCGCTTGTTATTATGCTCTACGACGATTGCGGCGCGGGCTGGAACGAAAGCTCGTACGTGGCTATCGAATTCCGTATAACAGTAAGCAACGCGACGCCCAAGCTTAAAGACGTAGGCGATAAGGATATCTACGGCAACCCTATCCTCGACGAGGACGGCAATCCCGTGTATTCGATTACGCTCGACGTCGAGTCGTCGGTCAGAGTCAACCTTTACGATATAGTAGAGGATAAGGATATCTATATCGCGCCCGGTAACAGGACGCTTCTTACAAAGGCCGATTTCGAAGGAACGGACGGCATTATACGCGAGACGAGTGACTATCTCGAATCGATGTACTCGTATACGTCGCTTAACACCAATCAAATGCAATTGCTAAACGGTGCGGGCGGTCTCACGTTAAGCGATAACACCGATAACGACGTTATCATGTGGATGGAGCTTTCTTCCGGTTCCACTCGTACGGACGTAAGGGCAACCGACGTGCCGCTTGCCAACTCGCTCGGCTTTACAGTAAACCGCAGATCTACCAATACCGACGGCTCCAATATATCGAACTTCGATTTTACCGTTTACTTTAAGGACAATCACGGTGCAAGCACGGGTCGCATTACGTTCCGTATTGTAGTAACCAACAAGGCGCCTACTATTGACACAAAGGTGCGTAACCTTACAATGCGTGCGGGCGACACCATTACGCTTCTTACCTCGTATTACGACACATTTGTAGGCGGAAAAGATTACGTCCACGAAAACAATCACAACGAGGACGGCGTCAGCGCGTACAGATACTCCATGACTAACGGTCCGCTTTACAGATCGTCCGGACACGAGACCTATTACGATTTGCGCGATAACAGGGACGTTAACTACGGCTGGTCGTACGAGAATCTTACAAGCGCTAAAGAGTACGCGGAAACTTCGCTCGGCGAAATAACCAAACCTATACTCAATACTCTGTCGAGTCCGGACCGTCCCCTTAATATGGGTTACCTCGGAGTCGCGACGGACGATACGCCTTGGAAGCTGCGTTTCCTGCCTAACTTTACTACACAGGGTCCGACTGAAACCATGCTGTGGCGAGTCACGCAGATTAACCGTATGGAGATAGAGGGGCTCGAGTCCGAAAAGAATAAGTACGAAAATCAGTACTCCACGTCTCAGTACCCCATGGCGCTTAGAATAGAGGCGCTCGCTGCGTGCGAAAACAAGCAGTTTAAGTTTACAATTATAGACGGCGAGGGCGGCATTGTTTCCTACGAGCAGCTTTATATTACAATCGTCAGCTCCACGCCGGTAGCGCGCGACCCTGCCGACAGTTCGGACGCGAGCACGCTTGCTCTTGCACACCTCGAGGGCGTTCCCGACTCGACAAACGGCAATTACTTTGACGCTACGTACAGGCTGTTCGGTATTCCGTCCGGCACGGCGTATGTTAAGGTTGACGGAATGACCGGCCCGTACGAGGGCGGCGCCGTGTACGCGAGCAACAAATTCACTATCAATATGACCCACGTTGCCAAAGACCCCGACCCGGGCGAGGACGCCGAAATGCGCCTGTACCGAGAAGGGCAGATAAAGATTAACAACCGTTTGGTCGATAGAAACACCGATCCCGATAGCAGTCTGCGCGGCTCGTATGTAAGCGATTACTTCTATGTGACGCTCGGAACTGACCTTAAATCAATTACCGTAAACATAACTGGCTATAATCCCAATTCTCCGTACGAAACGCTCGAGTTCTCCATAGAGGACCCCGGCAATCCGGATAACTACCTTGTAATTACGTTGCGTATTTACACGCTATACTCAGACTTGCAGAATCCCACTGCGTCCGCAATAACGAGCGAAACGGCGTTTAACAGTTACCTTAAAGGCGAAAGCGGTAACGTTGTGTACGTTAAGCCTTATGACGCGTACTACGGCCTCGGCGAGTACAAGCCTGCGCCGGGAGACATGGACGCTGCGCGTGCGCTGTACGAAAGCTCTAAGTTTGCGGTTGTTCGCCTCACCGGCAACAACGGTAACGACGGAAACACCACGTCGCCCATTGTCGATCCCGACGTAAGCGTGTCGGGCATTACAAGCTATGGCATTAAGGTTTATGCATTCCTTGACAGAGAGGGCAACTCCGTAGATTGCAGCGGCTTCTTTACAAGAAACGCTTCAACGGGTGAGTTTAGGCTTACCGATACCGATGCGGCACGCGATTACTTGCTTGCGGGTATTTCGACTAGCGGTGCGTCCGTAACGGTCGGCGCGCCCGAAAATCTGTCGAGGCTTAATAAATACATTTCGATGTCCTTCTCGACGGACGGCACGGCTATCCTGTTCGAGCCCAAGACGGCTACAATCGACCACGATATAGTTCTCTACGTCGAGGTGGAAAAGGTGCTCGGTAACCGTACCGCGCTGCGCTCGGACGGAATACTTTTTGCGGGCGCAATATTCAAGCTGGTCGTTAACGACTCCGCGCCGCGTGCGGTTAACGCCGTTTCCGAGAGTTCGCCGTACCAGCAAACCTTTACGGGCTATAAGGGTGATTCCGTTACCTACAAGATTCACGACCCGCTCGACCCGAACGCCTCGCTGTTTGTCGATTCGGATGTCGACGACAAGGTTACGGTTAACGGCTTCGACCCGGACGACGCTACCGACGCGTCGTATAGAACGGCGCTTGCCGCCGCGCTCGAGGAGGACGATAGTCTTGATTGGGCAAGCTCGTCAACAAAGTCTCAGCGTGCATTCACGGTCACAATCAACCGCTCGGAAGACAATTCCGAATACGATACGCTTACCATAACCATTAACAGAAGAATGGATAAGTTAGAGGACGGTAAGTACCTTGACGCAGTTTCTTTCCCGCTTACCTTTACGGGCGTCGACCTTCAGGGTAAACGGTGCAGTACGGTCATAATGATTACGGTGCGCAACACCAAGATGACCGCCTCAACTCAAGCGGTGGAGATAAAGGATAATAACAATATCGGTTATTCGTTTACGCAAGCCAATCCCGAAATGTACAAACTGGACGTTAACGTAGTTTACGGTCGTGACGTTACGATTAACCTTGCCGACTTTATCGTCGATCCCGACTACGAGCAGGGCTACGATTATGATTCGTACAGGTTTGTACAAGGTACTTCCAAATCTCCTTATCAATACGTGCTCGAAGAGCCGTTAATCGCGTACTACTACACTAACATTGTGTACGACGAAAAGATAGAGCTCGCCTTGATAGAGCCTATCGGGCCGGACAAGAATCACCGTACGGGATTATTGATATCCGCGCTGTCAACATCTCGAAACTTCGCGGGTAGGGCGTATATTAAAATTATCGACCGTGCGGGCGATGACGACGTACGCGTTAGCGAAGGTGTCTTTATCGAGATTAACATTACCGTTATGAACGAGGGCCCGCATGTCAAAGAGGGTATGAGCTCGACCACGCACACCGTGCTCGGCTCCAAAACCGACCCCCAGACTATATCGCTCAATATCGGAGACTTCGTTGATGATATAAACGACTCCGACGTAGTCGGCGAAGAGAGCGCGCTACACCCCGATACGTACCTTCGTATCTTCTCTACGTCGTACCTGCCTTATGACAGTTTGTATTCCACAATCGCCGCTCACTCCGGCGACGAGAAAGTGGACGAGGTCGGAACGGATTCTTCGGCGCTGTTTACCGTCGTTATACCCGACGGACATTACAATCAGCAGTTCGAGATTCAACCCCGCGCCGGCTTCTACGGTTCGGGTGCGTTTAATCTAACCATTGCCGACGGCGACGTTAACGTAAGAACGGATACGCAGTACGTTATATTCCGCGTCAACGTGACGGTAATCTATAACCCCGCCGAGATTGACGCGCTCAATTCCATCTCGACTGCGCGCGGCAAGACCAAGGTCGTTTCCATCGAGACGCTTATTCCCGATATTCACAACACGCTGTCCGACGTTATTACCGGGCCCAATCCCGGCACTACGCCTGAGCCCGGCGGCGACGATGACGCAGGCGAGGATGACAACGGCGAAGACAATCAGGGCGCCGGAGACGAGTTCGGACCGGGCAACGAGGACGAGTTTACGCCCGGCGGTGAGGATGAGACGATTGAATCCATGAACGCAAGGGCAAGAAATGCCAATGTGTCGTTTAACCCCGCGTCGGCGTACGTTCTTCTCAGTGTGGAAATCCCGCGTGCCTCGGAAGAGTATATTGAGCTGACGACACAGGAGGGAAGCACTTCCACGTGGTTGCTCCGCGGCAGAAAGATGACGCCCGAGCCGCAACGCGTCAATGTTACGTATGCGCTCAAGTCCGACGTCAATCTCGAAAACGTTATAAGCGGTTACTTTATGTTCTCCGTCAGCGAGAACGAAAAGCCGAGGCTTATTAACGAAAAGATTAAGTTTATACGCTATTCCGATTCGGCGGAAGATACCATGTTTATGCTCGACTCGCAGAACACCATTCGCCTTAGGACGGAGACGCTGTTTACGGATAAGGAAAACGACGTAATGCTCTATATTTCCGCAACGTCGCAAAAGCCGTCGCTTATCCAAGTCCAGATAACCGAAAACAACCAGCTCAAGCTTACGTTCAATGCAAGAGGCGAGGCTGACATCGTAATTAACATAACGGACGAGACCGAGGAAGTAGTCGTACGCACACTCCGCGTAATCAATACCGACTTGCCCGAGCCCAGCCTGTGGATGTCGGTTGTCGCAAGCTTCGAGGCAAACACGGTTGTATGGGTTGTAGTGCTCTGTGTGGTTGTACTGTTACTTGTCGTCTTTATTATCGTAATCGCCGTTATCAGAAAGAGAAAGCGCGAACGCGAAGAACTCGAAGCGCTCCTTGTCTCCGAAATGGAAATCGAAGAAGAGATGCTACGGCTTTCGGGCGGACCTTCGCCTACGGGCTATCAGAGCTTCGGTTACTTGCAGTCCGCTCCCGCTCCCGGCGCAGATCCAGGCTTGATGCTCGGCGCAGGTACGCCTACGCAGACCGCACCCGAGCTTGCGCTTCCTTCGCC
Organism: Clostridiales bacterium; assembly: GCA_022511445.1. Taxonomy (GTDB): domain Bacteria; phylum Bacillota; class Clostridia; order Christensenellales; family Pumilibacteraceae; genus Anaerocaecibacter. The sequence continues at coordinate 75,436 of JAFLVE010000015.1, forward strand.
CGATCAGCAGGCCGCGGCTACTACGACCGAACAGCCGCCCGAACAGACCACGCCGTACGACGGCACTTCCTCGGGCAACGACGGACTCGACTTCTAATCAAAATAAATATGCTTAAAAACAAAAACGGTGCAGTAATGCACCGTTTTCTATTAGAAAAAAGTAATGGTAAATAGTGAAAAAGTAAGCGCTCCTTGTCGGGAGTTATGTAAAATAGAAAAGATATAAATAAACCGCCACGCCGTCAAAGTCGTACGACGTTTGGTTTGTACACGACATATGCGTTGTTGTTAGATAATATCTATATCGTCGTCGAGGACGCGTTCTGTCGCTTTGGAACTGAGGCGTTTTGTGTCATGGACGGTGCCGGCAATGACGAGCAGGTCGTCGGCAAGCAGCTTGCAGTCGGCGCCGGGCGAGGCGATTACGTCGTCCCCGCGCTTAATGACAACAAGGGTAACATGCTCGGTATTGCGTAAATCGAGCTCGGCAAGCGTTTTGTCCTGCCATTTCTTGGGCGTGCGGATTTCCACCATTTGGAACTTATCGGTAAGGGTCATTATCTCGACCATGTTCGGCTTTAAAAGCGTTGCGGCAAGCTTTTCGCCCATGGCTTCCTCGGGAATTATAACGCTGTCGACGCCGATACGTTGCAGTACCAGCTTGTGCCGCTCGTCCTGCGCCTTTGCAATTGTGACTGGAACGCCCATTTGCTTGCACATAAGACTTATAAACACGCTTGCCTCGATATTTGAGGCTATGCAGACAATGGCGACGTCCATATTGTTAATACCGAGCTTAACAAGGTTGCGCTCGTCGGTGGCGTCGCAGCATACGGCGTGCGTGCAAAACTCCGAGATTTCGTTTATCTTTTCTTCGTCCTCGTCGACTACAAGCACTTCTGCGCCGTACTCGTACAGCGCTTTGGTAAGCGAAATGCCGAATCTTCCGAGTCCGAAGATTACGTATTGCCTTTTGAGCGGGGATATTTTTTTGACTGCCATGGTTTATCTCCTTGTTAACCTATCATAATATTGGCGTTGGGGTAGGTGATTGAGTTCTTTTCGGAACGCACGAAAATCATTCCGACGCTCATCGGTCCTATTCTGCCTATAAGCATTATTACCGCCTGTAGATACAGAGCGCCGCTCGACAGATAGGGCGCCGCGCCGTTGGAAAGCCCCGTCGTGGTAAATGCGGTTATGCATTCGAAAAAGTAAACGCCTACATCGTTATTAATATTGGCGCTCCCTATCGTCTGTGTAATATTGGGGTCGGTTGCGCTCATTATCATTGCGGAAAAGATGACAAGCGCGGTTGCAAGGAACAGCACTGTCACAGAACGAAGCCCCGTCTTAATCGAGATGGTACGACCCGCGACGGTAATTTCGTCCTTGCCGCGCAGACCGCATATCCCCATAAGTATAAGGACGGCAAGCGTGCTCGTTTTAATGCCGCCGCCAGTACTGCACGGCGACGCGCCTATAAACATAAGCACGCAAGTCATTATTCGACCGGTGGAGCTGAGGTCGGTTTGATTGACGGAGGAGAAGCCCGCCGTCGAGCTTGCCATAACCGATTGAAACATGCTGTTTAACAGCTTTTCGCCGCCGTTCATATCCTTCATCGCGAGCGAATTGAACTCGGACGCCAAAAAGAAGAAGGTGCCGACAACCATAAGCGACAGCTGGACGATTATTACCATTTTCGTGTGGAGGCGGTATTTTTTCCAACGGAATCTGCATTTGAGCGCGTCGTTTATAACAGGGAATCCGAACGCGCCGAGTATAGCGAGCACTGATATAATTATAAGGATTCCCGCATTGCTGTGATAGTCTGTAAGCGACCCGTACGGATTAGACGGCGTTCCGTTTACGTCGAAACCGGCGTTACAGAACGCGGACACCGAATTGAATACTGCCTGCCATATCCCGATAGGACCGTTCCTTACGCAAAAGAAAGGAGCGAGAAGAATCGCGCCCGCAAGCTCGATTATTCCCGTCATTATCGCGATGTTTTTTACGAGCCTAACGACGCCCTTCATCTCGTCCAGCCCGAGTGCCTCTTGTATGGCGATCCTGTCTTTAACGGTGATGCGCTTGCGGATAAGAATGAATATCATTGTAGCGAAGGTCATAAACCCGAGCCCGCCGAACTGAATGAGTATAAACATTACGGCTTGCCCGAACGGACTGAATATAAGCGCCGTGGGCTTCACTGTAAGACCCGTGCCGCACACACCGTTTGTCGCCCAATAAATTACGTGCGTAAACGGCAACCATTCTCCCGTTCCGAGCGTGTTGGAAATGGGGAGAGCAAGGAGAAACGCGCCAACCGACATGACTGCCAAAAAACCGAGCAGTACGACGAGCATGGGCGACATACGGAATCGCTTTTTAAGTTTTGTGTTTTTCATTGTCGTTTTGAAAGCAGACAGGACGCGCTGCAAGCTATCGCTTTTCCTCCCGCAATTACTCCCATATTCTCGGTGGTGGTGGCGGAGACGTTAACTCTGCCGACAGATATGTTCATTCTTTTTGCAAGGCTGCCGCGGATAGCCGATATGTGCGGCGCCATTTTGGGCTCCTGCGCCATTATTACGGCGCTTACGTTTGTTATGTACATGCCTTCGTTTTTGATTTTCTCCAAAACCTTGTCGAGTAGAATCATCGAGGAAATGCCCGAAAGCGCAGGGTCGTTATCCGGGAAAAGTACGCCGATATCGGGAAGTCCCGCGGCGGAAAGGACGGCGTCCATAACGGCGTGGGTGAGTGCGTCCGCGTCCGAGTGACCGAGAAGTCCTTTGCTGTGCGGAATCGTTACGCCGCCGAGTATAAGCGGACGGCCGTCGACCGTTTTGTGCGCGTCGTAGCCGACGCCTATTTTTACGTCGTCGGGAAGAACGCGGGTTAAGTCGGTCTCGTTGGTGATTTTAATATTGTCGTACTCTCCGACTACTATATGCGGAGTATATCCCGCGCGGGCGTACACCTCGGAGTCGTCCGTAAACACTCCCGAAACCTTTTGGTACGCGTCGACGATTTCTTTATAGCGGAAGGTCTGCGGCGTTTGAACGTTGTACAGCTCGCTTCTGTCGAGCGATCCGACTATCTGCGAGGAGCGAACATGTTTTATCGTGTCGACGGCGGGAACGGCCGTTATTCCGCTGCCGTATGTTACTGCCGACATTATACTCGCGTTTATCGTTTCGGGTCTTACAAACGGTCTTGCACCGTCGTGAATGACTACGATATCGCATGAGGTTGATTTAAGCCCGTTTATAACGCTTTCCGTGCGGGTCTTTCCGCCGTAAGTAAGGGATACGTTTTTGTACGGCTCCGTAAGCGTTTTTATTGCGGGCTCGTCATCCGCCGATATTACGAGAGTGACCGAGGAAACGAGGGAATCCGCGAATTTGTCGAGCACCGTCTCGAGCACCGTTTTTTGCCCGAGGTGGTAAAGTATCTTGTTGTAGGACAGTCCTGTGCGCGTTCCCTTGCCGGCGCAGACAATTACCGCGCCGACAGTAATATTTTTCGGCAGGGCGGGGAAGTCAGTTTCGGAACTCATAAAGCGTCTGCGCCTCCTCCTTGCTTGCCTTTTCGTTAAGCGACTTTACCGTAAAGCGAATAGGCGTTCCAAGCTTAAGCTCCACTTCGTCGCCGATTTTAAGTACGCAGCTCGGCTTAACGGCTCTTCCGTTTACGAACACCTTTCCTGCGTCGCACGCTTCTTGTGCTACCGTGCGCCGCTTGATAAGCCTTGATACCTTTAGGAATTTGTCAATTCGCATACCTATATATTATACCACTGTGTTTTTTAATTTGCAAGAGTTTTCCGTTACTATATAAATATAGTCGGAGCACGCAAAAAATCGGTTTAACCGCGCTTTTTACCGAATTTTAAACCGCTTTATCCCCGCGAAAAATAATATAAAAAATCGAGAAAAATCTTTTTAGAAAAAATTTTTAAAAAGTTCGTTATTTTGCTTGACATACATTTACGGAAGTGGTATAGTGAATAAGCTGTCTGACGGGGAAACGAACAGGCAGTGTTGCACATTGACAAGTGAATAGATTTTAGCGAATTAGACTTTCTTTATAAACAAAGTCAATAATTTATGTCAGTATTTAGTTTTTAGAGAGAGAATCGATTACTTTTTAATTCTTGATGATTAGAGGGAAACCTCTGGTTATACAATTTTTTTAGAGTTTGATTCTGGCTCAGGACGAACGCTGGCGGCGTGCTTAACACATGCAAGTCGAGCGGAGTATGGGGGCTTGCTCCCATACTTAGCGGCGGACGGGTGAGTAACGCGTGAGCAACCTGCCTTTATCTACGGGATAACACTTAGAAATAGGTGCTAATACCGTATAAGACCACGACGGGGCATCCCGACGGGGTAAAAGATTTATCGGATAAAGA
>JAFLVE010000067.1 GCA_022511445.1 Clostridiales bacterium
CGCCCTTCGTCACGGAAAAATAATAAGCAAAGAGGGCGACTGCAAGAGAGGCGAGCAGCGCGAGGAGAAAGGTAGGAATCAAAATCGCTTTTTTCATAACCGCAGTATTGGTAATTTCAGATTTTTTTTGCGGGAAAGAACGCGCATTTGTTGAAAAGAAGCGCGGTCTATGTTATAATAGGGATATATTTTTCCCGCGAAAGGAACGAAGGCGGGGCTTTTTAGGATTACACATGAATTATCATATCGTTACATACGGCTGTCAAATGAACGTGCACGAGTCGGAAAAGATTGCGGGCATTCTGCGCGGGATGGGCTACGGGAGCGAGAGTGGCTTGGAAGAGGCGGATATCATCGTCTTTAATACCTGCTGTATTCGCGAAAATGCCGAAAATCATGCGTTCGGCAACATCGGCGCGCTCAAAAAATTAAAAAAGCAAAAGAAGCATTTGCTCATTGCAGTCGGCGGGTGCATGGTGCAGGAAGAGGGCAAGGCGGAGCTTATCAAAGAGAAGTTTCCCTTTGTCGATATCCTCTTCGGGACGCACAATTTGGACGAACTTGGCGCGCTCATTCAAAGGAAGCGGGCGCAAAAAAAGCGGG
>JAFLVE010000068.1 GCA_022511445.1 Clostridiales bacterium
GTAATATATCTGCTGTATGTGATAAAGCTCCCCAAAAGGCAGTTGACAGCGGACAGTACACAGTAAACGGTAATAAAACGATCATCCCCCGCCGTGGCGGGGGATATTTTTACGGACTTATGAAAAATACGCGGCTATCTCGTCCATTCTGCTTTCCTGCTTGACCCGGAACGGGCAGCGGCTCTCGCAGTGACCGCAGTTGAGACAGGCGTCGGCGTGTACGGACAGCTTTCGGTAGTGATCGGCTGCCATATCGTCGCCAGCCATAGCAAGATCGTAATATTTGTTGACAAGACCTATGTCTATCCCCGCGGGGCAGGGCTGACAGTGGTTGCAGTACACGCATACCCCGTCCATATCTTTCGGAGTGAACGAGCCTATCACGGAATAGTCTTTTTCGCTTTCGGGCAGCTCGAAGAATTTCAGTAAGCGTTCGACGTCCTCGGCGGCGGATATCCCCGGGAGTACCGTAAGCGCCGCGGGCTTGTCGAGCGCGTATTGTATGCACTGATATATCGAAAGCGCCTTGCCGAACGGCGAGGTCTTCGCTTCGAGGAGCTGACCGCCCGAAAACGGCTTCATCACCGAGATGCCGATACCCT
>JAFLVE010000069.1 GCA_022511445.1 Clostridiales bacterium
TTAGCTTCTGTGTAGCCCGAGGTTACGTCGCTCGTGGAAACCGTCCCCTCTTGGAGATAGTTGCCCCCGCCACTGGGGTCCGAAGGCCCGTTTTTGCCGCCGCAGCCTGTTAACGCCATTACGCCGCAAAGCGCCAATGAGGTCACGGCTAACAATTTTTTCCTTTTCTTCATCACAAATTATTCCTCCTGTGATATTTTATTTGCGCTCATATTAAACATTATTAAATATAGTCACACAAGAGGCAGTTCAAATTTTACAGATTTTTAATCATACTTTACACAAAACAGTCACAAAAAAGGCTCCCCTTGCTGTAAAGTAAGGGGAGCTCCGCCGTTAGGCGGTGAGGGGATTGTTTGAAGTAATAAGTAATAGTGAATAGTGAAAAAGTGAAAGACCGCCAATGCGGCATTAAGGTAGAGATCCTTCGCTTCGTTCAGGATAACCTGCGGTTGCTTCGTAGGACAAAGATACTGACATTCCGCAATTTAACATTTGTCATTCTGAACAAGCGCGAAGCGCGCAGTGAAGAATCTCATCTTTATTCTTATTTCCTAAACACCAACCTCAACGAGAACACGTCGTCGTATGTCT
>JAFLVE010000070.1 GCA_022511445.1 Clostridiales bacterium
TCTGCGGATACACCACCATGCCGTCGGCCACGTTGGCGTAGAGCTCCAGCACCGCGTCCGTGGACAGGAACGCCTCGGGCAGCGAGAGCCGGCGGTTGGCGCTGTCGTCCAGCGTGCGCTCAAACCACTGGGTGGCCGCGGTCATCTGGGCGTCCTGCACCAGCGCCATCACGTGCCTGCTCAGCGCGCAGATGCGCTCCGAGCGCATGGGATTGCGCTTGTAGGCCATGGCGGAGGAACCGATCTGGTTCTTCTCGAAGGGCTCCTCGATCTCCCGGAAGGACTGCAGAAGCCGCAGATCCTGGGCGAACTTGTACGCGCTCTGGGCGATGGAGGACAGCGCCCCCAGCACGCGGCTGTCCAGCTTGCGCGGATAGGTCTGGCCGGACACGTCGAACACGGCCTTCATGCCCATCTTGTCGGCGATGCGCGCCTCGAGCTCGTCCACCTTGTCGCCGTCGCCGTCGAACAGGGAGAGGAAGCTCACCTGCGTGCCCGTCGCGCCGCGGTTGCCCAGGAGCTTCACCGCCTTCGCGCAGTCGTCCAGCTCCGCCAAATCCATGTACAGATCCTGCAACCACAGGCACGCGC
>JAFLVE010000071.1 GCA_022511445.1 Clostridiales bacterium
CTCGTCGTAGTTCTCGCCGCTCTCTATTGCAGCTTTTAACGGAGTGGTTACAACACCCTTTTGTCCGTAGCTGCCGTCGTCGGTCATTATCGTGAGTTTATCGGAGCACGCCCTGAATTGGTCTTCGAGAATGAGTAAATCCTTACTTCTGAAACCGATAATAGAATGAACCTCTGCGCCAAGCTCGTGGAATTTTTGTGCTACGGGAAGCGCGATTGCACAGCCCACGCCGCCGCCGACTATGCACACTTTTTTAATACCTTCCGTGTGCGTAGCACAACCGAGGGGGCCCACAAAATCGGTTATGTATTCGCCTTCCTTTTTCTCATTGAGGCGCATAGTCGTACCGCCGACAATCTGAAAAATTATTTTAACCGTACCTTTTTCACGGTCGTAGCCTGCAACAGTAAGCGGTATTCTTTCGCCGTCATCGTCAACGCGGAGAATTATAAACTGCCCTGCCTGCGCCTTTTTAGCGACAAGCGGAGCATAAATATCCATCATCGTTACCGTGGGATTGAGCTGTTTTTTACTTACAATTTTGTACACTTTGGCTCTCCTTCAACTCAGAAATACGTTTTATT
>JAFLVE010000072.1 GCA_022511445.1 Clostridiales bacterium
GCTCTGCCGTCATACATGGTGATTACAACCCCCTCAATGCCCAGATTGGGATTGAGCCTCTGTTTGACGAGGGCAATAGTGTTCATTAACTGACTTACTCCCTCCAAAGCGAAATACTCACCCTGCAGGGGAATTATTACAGAATCCGCCGCAACCCACGCATTGATAGTCAAAAGTCCGAGCGACGGCGGGCAGTCGATAAATATGTAATCGTAATTGCCCCTCACCTTTTCAAGGGCTTCCCTCAGGATTTTCTCCCTGTTCCTCTTGTAGACGAGGTCAACCTCCGCCCCCGATAAATCCACGTTGGAGGGCAAAATGTCCAAAAGCTGAATCTGTGTTGGCATTATGTTGTTGGCCGCCAAATCGTCCTCTATAAGCACGTTGTGTACCGACTTTTTAAGCTGACTCTTGGAGAACCCGAGTGCGGTAGTCGCGTTTCCCTGCGAATCTATATCGACAAGCAGGGTACGCTTTCCCAAAACGGCACAGTAGGCCGCCATATTCACCGCGGTAGTGGTCTTTCCCACGCCGCCCTTTTTATTTGTAAATGCAACAATTTTTCCCATTTTTTCTCTCCTT
>JAFLVE010000073.1 GCA_022511445.1 Clostridiales bacterium
GCTTCCCTGCCCTGCGCCGAGAAGAGTACGAAGTTCTGAGGCGGAGTAGCCGCGTATCTTACCGATTCGCGTGAAAGTCCATGAGTTAGTACCATAATACAGGCAAATTTGATTTCCTTGATAGAGAATAACGTCACCTGCTTCGGTATTAATCGGCGTATCATTTCTCGGAAGAGTATGACCGATATTGCCGACCTTTTCAAAATCGCCGTAGTCGCTTGCGGTGTAGGTTATGTCGCCTTGCTTTAAAAGCTCTATAAGAGCATCTACCGAAGAGTTACTCGCAAGAGTCACTTCCAATTTATTTCCGTTTATTGTGACGTACATTATAGTTATCTCCCCATCTTGATTGGGTTGTTCCGATTGCTCGGGATTCTCTGATTGTTCAGGATCTTCGGACTGTTCGGGCTGTTCCGATTGCTCGGGTTGCTCCGGATTTTGAGGGTTTTCCGATTGCTCAGGCTGTTCTGTTTCGTCAGGCTGCTCAGGTTCGTTAGGTTGTTCCGATTGCTCGGGGGCTTCCGCGCCATCTGTTTCCGTCGTGCTAAGCGCAAACTTGACAGTCACACTACCGCTTC
>JAFLVE010000074.1 GCA_022511445.1 Clostridiales bacterium
GAAATCTATCTCGTAATCGAGCTGATGATCGGGGTCTGTTCTGTCAACATAACCAAGATCCTGCGGGATATGCTCGTTGAATATGATACGACCCGCCGTTGTGGGAACTATCCTCGATATCACCTGATCGCCGAGGTCTTTGGTAACGCGCACCTTGATAGCCGCGTGAATGGTTATCACGCCGTCCTGATACGCCATGATAGCCTCGTTCGCGTCGCGGAACACCTTGCCCTCGCCCTTTTCGCCAGCCTTGTCGATCGTCAGGTAGTACGAACCCAATACCATGTCCTGTGTAGGAACGGTAACGGGCTTGCCGTCCGAAGGCTTCAGCAGGTTCTTCGCCGCGAGCATAAGGTTTTTCGCCTCGCTCTGGGCTTCCTTGGAGAGCGGCAGATGCACAGCCATCTGGTCGCCGTCGAAGTCCGCGTTGAACGCGGTACAGCAAAGCGGGTGCAGCTTTATAGCGCGACCCTCGACCAGCACCGGCGAGAACGCCTGGATACCCAGTCTGTGGAGCGTAGGCGCACGGTTGAGGAGGACGGGGTGATCCTTGATAACGTTCTCAAG
>JAFLVE010000075.1 GCA_022511445.1 Clostridiales bacterium
AATCGGAAGAATTTTGACTTGCGTAGGACACATCCAAAGAGGGAACGCTCCCGCATACTTTTCTATGAGGAACGCCAGCGTTCTCTCGTAGCAGCCAATCGAACTGCGGTGAATTACGTAAGGCGTCTGTTTTGTTCCGTCGATATCGACGTATTGCATATCGAAACTGTGACCTGCGGCAAAGTCAATCTGAATAGTTATCAAAGTGTCTTCCTTGCCGTGGACGTTTTTAATCTGTACGTCGAGCTTGGGACCGTAGAACGCCGCCTCGTCGTCGGCTTCGACATAGTTGATTTCGAGGTCGTCGAGAATCTTCTTCATCATCGCCTCGGTGTTTATCCAAGCCTCGTCGTTATCGATATATTTATCCGACTTTGACACGCCGCGCTTTGAGAAGCGGTACGTTACGTCGTCACGCATACCGAGGGCGTCGAGAAGATAATAACTCAAATCCAGACAGCGCTTAAACTCCTCCTCAACCTGTTCTTTAGTGCAGATAATATGCCCGTCGGAGAGCGTAAACTGCCTTACCCTTATGAGTCCGTGCATTTCACCGGAGGCTTCCTT
>JAFLVE010000016.1 GCA_022511445.1 Clostridiales bacterium
ATTGCAAAGTAGATTACGACTATTGCAAATATGCTCGCTACCGCCGCAAGTATGATGTCTATTGTTAGTAGCGTCCTGTCAAAGGCGGGTCCGATTGTAAACTCGTATCTCGCCTCAAGCGTTTCGTATCCGTCAACTACCACGCGCGCGACAAGTATATAATCACCGGCGGTTGTGGGTTTTTCCTTAAACTCTTTGTCGGGATTGTTCTTGTCTATGTACGTGTACTCGACTTTACCTACCGCCGCTTCGCCCTTAGGATCGGGCGCGGTGTCACTATGCTCTTCCGACCAGTCTTCTATTGTAGGAGACGTATCGTTTACCCAATTGTTTTTGGACAGCTCTACAATGAACTCCGCCCTACTTGTTATCTCTATGGAATCGGGCGCGGAAGCACGGGCTATGACGTAGTACGAGCCTACCTTCTTGGGCGCCTCGTTGCCGAGGGGCATGTCTGTTTCCGCGTCGTAGAATTCGTAGACGATAGTAATGTTAGGGTAATTGACCGAAGCGGTCGGCACACCCCAGCCGGGTTTATTCTTATCGCCGAGACGAAGGATATCGGAGATAGCTACCGACTGAGCCCACTTAATCTCGGAAAGCCTTACCTCGAATTCCATCTCGCTCGTAAGATTCTGGCAGTACGTGGCTTCCGCCGTCGCAACAACGACGTACTTACCGGGCTTAGTCGGAATTTCCGTGCCGTCGAGCTCCTCGCGCGTGTCGGCCTCGTAGTACTTATATGTAATCTTACTTTCGAGCGTGGTCGACGCCGTAGGTTTTGCCCAGCTGTTTTTCTCTCCGAGGTAAAGCACGGGCGCGATTGTCACCGACTGAGCCCACTTATTTACGCGGTCGTAAATCGTAAGAATGGTGTAACCCCACTCCAGGTCGTCTCCGTGGTCGGCGGCGGCGACGTTTTCTACGTGCGCGTACATCATGTAAATGCCGGGCGCTTTGGGAATGTAAAACGGTCTTGCGTATTTGCCATCGGAAACGGTAGTAACGTCGTCGCCCTCACCGAGCGCGTCGCCCGTCTTTTGGTACTGATCGTTGACAAACTCCGCAGGATAGAACTTAAAGTACACCTTACCGCGGGCGGGCGTACCGGTAGGCATTTTGAACGTGCCCTCGATATTTGCCGTCCAGTCCTCGATGTTAGGCGATTCTACCCAATAGTTTTTCACCTCGAGCGAGCCCTTAGGGAATACCTGGAATTTCCTGGTGGACGAGGTGCCCTTGTACATGCCGGGCGCCGCCTCTACCGATACGACCATAGTGTACCAGCCGATTTCCGCCGCTTCAAGGTTGTTTGTCGTGACCGTAGTTGCACCGCTGTTCGCGTCGTATGCCGAGCGGAACCATTCGGCGCCCGACGATTGACTCGTAATGACGATTGTCGTAACGCCGTACGTCGCGCGGCCCTCGGGCATATTCTCGTCCGGGTTAAAGCCGCCGCTGAACCAGGAAGCAATGTTGGGCTCTACAACCCAAGCGTTGGCGTCCTCGGTTACGTTAAAGGTGGTTTGTGCGTCGAACGCGGCATAGTTGCCGTTTGCGGCGACGTGCACCTTAAGCGTATACTCGCCGGAGGTAAGAGCGTTGAGCTTATTCTTTATCTCCGCGTCGACGTAGCCGTTGGAATCGAGAGTAAAGCCCGCAATCTTAAGCGTGTCGGCGGCGTAAACGCTGTACGTAATCGTGCCGCCCGAACGCGCCTCTCCTACGAACTTATTGGTGATAAGATAGTTGTTCCAGCTCCAATCGCCTACGCCCGGCTGAATCTTGAACGAGTCGAGAAGCGCGCCTTCGATTGTGATGTAGAATACGTTTTTGTAGATTTTAGCGCTTTCCTCGTCCGCAAGTATGGGCTTGTAGTTATGGGTCGCGGGATCTGCAACGACAAACTCCGCCTTGTAAGTACCCACGTTGACGGGCATGCCGGAAATTGCGCTCCAGGACCCGTTATCGAGCTTTTCGTAATACAAGAACTCGACCGTGCCGTACAGCGCCTTGGCTTCCGCCGCGACTGTCTTGCCGAACGTCCAGGTGTAGGTTTTAGTATCCTCCGTATAAGTCACGTCGTCGCCGACAAAGCAAGGCTTGCCGTCCTTTTCCCAACCGTTATCGGCGGTCTCGATTGTAAAGGGAACGCGGGTTGTAATAGTGGCTTGCTCGTCGCCGAGCATAGCCATAAGCTCCTCCTTAGAGGTTGCTTGGTCTACTATGCCGTTCCAGTTATCGTCGGCGGGAGTTGTGATTATCATGATATAGGAGCCGACGTTAAGCTCGTTTGACAGGCAGTCGCTTACCTCCTTTTTGCCCTTGTCGAAGGAAGAAGTCGTGCTCGTATCGATTGTTATGTACTTGACGACGGCCTCGCTTCCCGCCTCCACAATCATGACGATGACGGTGTTGCCGTAGCGCGGCTTTACGCCGAGCCATTCGATATCCGATCCCCACTTCCAATTATGCGTGACGGAAGAGGTGCCCTTTTCGACAAGGGTGTTCTCCGGCGCGGGAGCGGGATGAGTATCGTCGCCGTCGTCCCAGGAGTTGTCGCCCGGCGCTATTATAATCTGAAGCGTTACCGTCGCGCCGTAGTAATCGAGGGTCTCCTTAAGCGTGATTGCAATTGTGTACGGTCCGCTGGCAAGATTCTTAACACTGACCGCAAGCTCCGCGTTAAGCTTGGAAAGACTCTTAATTCCGTTAACGGTGACGGAAGTAATATTGTCGCCGCTTAACGTATACGAAAGCTCGAAGTTGTCGATTTCCGCTCCGTCGCCCACCTCGGTAATGTACGTGACGGGTTTAAGAGTTATCGCGTCGACGGTTGTGTTAAGCTCGCCGTCTTTGTTCTTTTGCCACTTGCCGCCGACAACGTTGTTTTGAGGAAGCTCGGTAAACGCGGCGTTGTATTTAAGGATAGTAAGCGAAAGATTCTTCTCCGCGTTGAGCACGGCGTAGTTGGGCGCTTCCGCGAAGATACGCACCGAATACGTAGCGGGAGTCAATTTCTTGAGCTCCGCCTTAAATTCGGTAAACTCAAGACGGGCGTTGCCTATTTGACCGTTGGTGTCCGCATTGAATATGGTGAAGTAAACCACGCTGCCGTCGGCCTGAGCCTTGATGTCGCCGATAAGCTCTATCCACTTATCCTCGTCTCCGTCTACCTCGTAGCCCTTTAACACCGTGTAGTAAACATTGGCGGTATCCTTGGGCGAGTGGTCTTTCACCCATTCGTTTGCCGCGAAGTTGACGGTAAACGTGGTCGTATAGATAGAAACCGCGGCATACAAACCTTTTACGCTTTCCGCTACTTGTGCCGAAAGAGTATAGCTGCGCTCGCTTGCATTAAGCTCTCCAAGTTTAGCTTTCACACCTTCTTCGTCAAGGTTGGTGTAGTTTACATTATTGCCGCTGATTGCGTACTTAATATTGCCGAAGAGCACCTCGCCCGCGGTAAACGCACCCTCGTGCATACCGTAGCTAAAGCTTGTTACCGAAGGAAGAATAGGCGTGCCGTCGGACGCGGTTTTCCAGCCGTTTTCCGCTTTGCTTATCTGGAAGGTCGCCCATCCGTCGACGCCGCCTAGGCTCGCGCCGCCCTCCGCCTTGGCGTAGAGATGGTACACCCCGTTATTGGAATTGGGTTTTAAGTATTTAAGAAGCTTGATAACCTTTTCGTCGGTTACGACGCCGTCTACAAGCTTGATTGCATTCAAAGCGGCGATATCTTCCGCCTTTATGATAACGTTTTCGGCGCCGTCGGCGTCAAAGTCGCCGAGCGTAAGCGGTTGTTCAAGCGAATTGCCTTTCATAATAGCAAAGGTTACTTCGCCCTTGCTGCGCGCCGAGCCTTGGAACAGGTTGACTGCGGGGTCGTATCCGCTCCACTTCCATCCGATAACGCCGGGCATGGTTACCCATTCGTTTACGCCCGCGCCTATCTCGAACAGATAGTAGCCGACTATTCCGCCGTAGTTACCGTCCTTGTCGTCGGGAACCTCCGCCTTTAACCAATACTTGCCGGCTTCCGCACCGTGGGTCGTCGCCCACACGACGGACCCTGCGGGACCTTCGGTATTTCCTACTTCCTTATCCTCGTCGCCGGCCGTGATGTCTGCAAATGTATATTCTACCGTATTGGCGCCGAATCTTGCCTGCGACGCGGGGCGCGCGGTAGAGCTACCGAACTTCCAGCCGTCTACGTACGGAGCGAGGCTCCACCCGTTCTTCGCCTTTTTGACATAGAAGTCAAAGGTCTTATCTGCGAGCGCGTCGTAGTTTTCGGTCGAGCCTACGGACACGGTGATCGTGTACGCGCCCTCCAAAGCGTTACGCGCCTTTAGCTTGCTTTCGAGAACGTCCAAGCTGTTTGCGCTGACTTCCTTAACGGACGACTGTTTGTTAAGCTCGTAGTCGATAGTCATCTGCATGGCGAGCTGTTCGCGGCCGTTTGAATCGCGGTAAGTAACGGAAAGCGTGGCGGAATCGCCTTGCGTGGGTATAGGCAGGGAGATGACCGTATCTATATTGGATACTACGTTATCCCATACCCAGCCGAATCTGTTCGCCCAGATATCCTTTTCGGTCTGCTCCCACTTGTTAAACTCGCTGAGCTCGCCGAACTTTTTGCCTACCGAAAGCGCGGAGTCTTCCTGCCAGCTGTTTTTCGCCTTGCTTATAACAAGCCTTACGGAGTCGACAAGCGAGGTGTAGGTATCGTCCTCATTCACGATTGCGGTAAGTACGTACGTCTTGGCGCCGTAAACCCTTACGTGCTCGTTGAGGTCGTCCACCTTCCTTCCGTCGACGGTAAACTCTACCGTGCCGTACAGAGGCTTGAACTTACCGAATATATCGGACAGATCGTCGCCGAAGCTTCTGTTGATATCCGTATCGTCATCGGCGGGCGGCGTGCTTGTGCCGTTACCCAGCTTTGACACCCATTCGTTAACGGACTTTTCGATTTTGACGATAACCGAGTATGTAAGCTCTTGGTGATTGTCGTCGCCGCTTATAAACGCCCTAAGCGTATAGTCGCCGGGATTTTGCTTCTTGAGCGCGGTAATCATCTCCTCCCACGAATCGTAAGGCGTAGGACGAGCGCCGCTGTCCGCAAGCGTGTATTGAATGCCCTTGCCCCAATCGCCGTAGTTCTTGTCGTCGTTTACTACCGGCTTTTTGGGAGTCTTTTCGGTCGGGGGATTTTCTCTCTCGTTAAAGTACCAGACGTACTGCAAGCCGTCGGTTAGCGCGGTGGCGGCGTTCCAGGTCGCAGTCTGCTTGCTTACCTGCAGGAATCTTATCATAGGCTCGGGCGCCGTGTAATCGCCCGTTGCCGCAATAGTCACGGTCAAAGTGTAGTTGCCCGCGCCAATCGTTTTGGTAAGATAGGCGATTAACTCGTCGAAAGCCTGCTCGTTGGGAGACTTACCGTCATGCTCGTTGTAGCGCCCCGCCTCGAACTTTGCTTTTTCATCGCCGTTTTGAGTTAACGAGTACACAATGGTATTTTCGCCGTACAGGGCTTCGGGCATGGTAAGAAGCGAAGAAGCAAACGAACCCCACTCCCAGTTTACGCTTCCGGGAGCGAACGAAGCGGTCCATTCGTTTTTGTACTGAGATAGCGTTATCGTGCAGGTCGAGAACAGCTCCACATAGTCGGCGTTATACAAGCCAAGCGCCGTGTCGAGAAGAGAGCTCGGGGTTACGTTTCTATAGTAGCCGCCGCCGATATAAGCGTTTACGGTAAACGTGCCGTTACGGATTAAGGCAAGCTCTTTTTTGAGATCCTCGACGTCGATAGTATATTTGCCGTAGTCGGTGCCCGCTTGATAAATATCGAAGCGCAAAAGGTCGAAGGGACTTCCGCCGCCGATATTGACGTACCGCACGTCCGACGTGGGAATGGGGAATACGGATATATTCACGCTGCCGTTGCCGATATAGTCCTCGAGTCCCTTTTTGCCGGTACGCGCATTTTCCGACCATTCGGTAGGTATAAGGTTGATAATTATTCTGCACGAGCTGGAAACGCCGCTGTAGTTGGTTGCCGAGTCTATAGTAAAGTTAAGCGTATGCTCGCCCGCGGAAAGATTTATAAGCCTGTCGTTTAATGCGTCCGCGTCGCTGCAAGCGGCGCCGTCAAGCGTAATAATAAGCTTGTCGTTACCAGCTTTCGCTTTGGGAATAACAACCGAAATCGTCTGCTTGCGGAGATACGTCCAGGTGTAGCCGTCGTCCCAATCGACGAGGGTATCGCCTACGTACGAATCTATCCATTCGTTTTGAATACTGCTTATATATAGATAGCATTGCTTTTCCGTTAAGCCCTCGTAGTTAGCCGTTTCCAAAACCTTGTACGTTACGATGTAGTTGGTGGCGATAGCGTTAAGGGAATTGATAAACTTGCCGAACTTAACGGTACCGTTAAGGCTGTCGTAATCGTAAGTACCGCCGTCGGTATCGCTAACTCTTATATCGATAGGAGCGTCGTAGTCCTTTACGGAGATATTCAGGTTGTCGTCGACTATGCTTCCGAAGGTGCCCGTGTATCTTTCCTCGAGCGTTTCGTTCCACTGCGGCTTTGCGCGCAAAACGTTAACGACAAGCGTGTAGGAAAGCGACGAGTAGCTCTTGTCGCCCGGAACATAGTCGGCAACGATAGTATACGCGCCCGCAACGTACTGTCCGTCGTCTGCGGTAAGCCTGCTCTTCAGCCAGGACACCACTTCGTCGCGGGTGCCCTTTTCGCCGGAGCGAGTCACTTCTTCCTCTAAATAGCTGTTCCTATAAGTCAGGGTGTACTTAGTCACGCCGTCATCTTTGCCGACGGGGATATCCAGTCCGTCGAACGACGCGCCCATATCGTCTGCGTTGTTTACGTAATTGAACTCGACCGTTTTGGAAGTCGCATCGCCCAGCTTATCCTGGTTTTTCCACAAGCTCTTTGTGCCGGTAATGATAAGCTCGGTCTTAACCTTAAGTCCTTTATAGTTATCCGTCTCCGCAACGACGGTATAGAATACGTACGCCCCGTTATCGTTGGCGCCGAGACTCTTAATCCACTCTATAAGCTCCGCAACGGAGGTTACGGGAACGCCGTTGTGCTTGAGGGCGTCCTCGCCGCTCTCGTCGTAGAATACAACGTCGCCGTGCTTTGCGGAAGGCGGAGTTGCGTTTTGTATCGCGTTTACGATATTGTCCTTTTCGGAATACTGAGCGGAGTATCTGTCGCCGAGCTTGTTGTACAGCTCGTTATCCGCCTGCTTTACCGTGACGGTGTATACCGTTTCAAACTCGTTGTAGTTGATAAGGTCGTAGCCGCTGCCCGCCGCGGCGGAAACGGTAATTACGTACCTGCCCGCGTTGACGCGAGGCTCTTCGCTTGTCAGGTATTTAACAAGCTCGCCAAACTCGGTGTAAGGCGAAGAGGACGCACCGCCGTCGGTGCTTAAGTGGTAAACGAGCGTTACGGCGTTGTTGCTAAGGTCATGCGCCGCGGGCCTTATAAGCTTACCGCTCTTGACCGAAGCGTCGTCGTCCCATACCCACTCTACGTCGGCGGGAGTTTTTCCGTCGTCCCAAACGAAGTCCGCCTTGGCGATATGTACGGTGACCAAACGCTGAACGGTAACGTAGTTGACGCATTCCACCTTGATTGTTACTTGGTAGTCGCCTGCGTTTTGCTCGCGGAGCTTGGCGAGCATATCGCCGAATTTTTTGTACGAGTCTATGCCCGTAATGGAGTAAGTGAATTCGATTTTCTCCTTATCGCTGTCCAAAACGGTTTTGACTTCGATATCTTTGAAGTCCTTCGAGGTGCTCGGACCCCAGACCCACTCTACTCTACCGTCGGGCTCGGTTACAACCTCGAACTCGGCGAAGTCGACCTTGATAAGCGTCGATTTTGTAAGCGAGGTGTAGTCGGCGGTTTCGGCAACCGCAACGGTTATCTTGTACTCGGTATCGCTCGCCGCAAGCGCTTTAAGCGCTTTGAGAAGATTTTGAAGGTCGCTTGCGTTTTTCACGCCGCCCGTAACGCTTACGGAAATAGGGTCGCCGACGGGCGCGTTAGTGCCGGATACGACAATGGTGTAAGTAAGACCGTTACTCATATCCAACGCCGCGGCGTTATAGAGCTTGGAGGTTTCGAGGCTGTCCTTACCCCAGGTCCACTCCAGTCTGTCTTCCGGCTCGTTGCCGTTGTCCCAGTCGTTTGCATGTCTCGAGACGGTGAACGGCACGGTAATGCTAAGCGCCTTGTAATTGGTGTTTTCGGGCGCGGTCGCAATCATTATATAATTGCCGGGGTGAGCCTTGGTAAGATCGGTCACTTCCTCGCCGTCCTGCGTCCAAGCGCCGTTTACGAACTGCGCGGGATAGTACTTGTAGGTTATCTCGCCCGTATCGACGGTGGCGGTCGAGGTTGTAAGCTTTCCTGTGGTCTTGCCGTCGTACACCCAGCCTTCTATCGAGGGCGGGTTGCCCTTCCAAGAGTTTTCCGCCTTTTCTACGGCAAAGCGAACGTTTTGCGTAACCGCCTCGAAGTTGTTGTTCTCGTCGTCCGCCGCCCTTGCCAAAAGGTTGTAGCTGCCTGCGTCGAGGTTGTTGAGCTTATTCAAAAGCTCTTCCGCGGTAAGCCCGATATAGCCCGTTACGTCCGTATCGATATTGCCGCCCGCGCCTACGGTCTGAACGGTGTACTTGACAACGCCGAAGTTGGCCTCGCCGCCCGTGAACAGAGAAGCGTTAAAGCTGCCGTACACCCAGCCGCTTATCTGCGTGTTCTTGTTGCTCTTCCAAGCGTTTGACGCAGTCGATATAACAAACTCGGTGCAAGAATACAGCTCGGCGTAATCGGTAGTGCCGCGCACATACGCTACAAAGTAATAGGTATCGCAGTCGAGGCTGTTAAGGTAAGCCGTGACTGTCATCTGAACGCTACCCACGCTTACCGTGTCGGTGATATTGTTAAACGTTACGCCGCTGCCGCTCTCTTTTGCTTCGAGGAATGCCTGCGAGGAATCGATTCTTGCGGTAAAGATGCCGTAATCGACCTGTTTATTGTCCAAAGGATAGCTCGGAACGCCCGCCGCAAAGTTGGACGACGCTTCAAACTGCGAATACTTAAACGAGGACAGCCTCGGTGAATTCGTCCAGGAATTGGCGCGCTGCGATACGTTAAACGTTATGGGATATTCGAGGTCCTCGTAGTTATCGGTACCTTCGAGCGTTACCGTTAACGTATACGTGCCGAACTTCAGTCCGTTAAAGAAGGAGACAAGGCTCGACACTTGGTCGGAGGTAAACGGACTGCCATGCGCTACTCCGCCGCTAGTCAGCGTGTAGGTAATCTTTTTGGACGGGTCCTCGTCGAACGCCGCAACGCCCGCGGTGAAGTTGCCCACGGCAAAGTTGCTGTACACCCAACCCGTCATGCCCGGAGTGGTTGTCCAGCGGTTGTCCGCCTTAGATACGACTACCGTCGTTTCGTAGGTAAGCTCTTCGTAGTTGTCCGTACCCTCGAGTTCCGCCGTGAGAATGTAGCTCGCGACCTTTAATGCGGTAAGGTATTGTTTAAGCTCGGTTGTCCCGATGTCGGACGCCTTGAACGTCTTCAATAGCTGTCCGGCATGGTTGTCGTCGCCCTCTACGCTGTAAAGCTTATAGACAACGTCGCCGCCGCCGGGGTGCTTGGAAACGCCTGCGCGGAATAGATTCGTCGTAAAGCCGCGGTACGCCCAGCCAGTAAGAACGGGCATGGTCGTCCAGGAGTTGGCGCTTTTAGTAATGCCGAACGAAATATCGTAAGTAAACTCGTTGTAGTTGTCGTCGCCCGCAACGGAAATGCCGACGGTGTAGTTGCCGACGCCCAAACCGTTGAGCTTATTCGCAAGATCGACCGTGTTCGCGTAGAAGGTAAGTACGACGTTCTTGCTTTCGTCCTCGGTTTTATACACCTCGTACTTAACGCCGTTTACGCCGCCGAATACGGGCACGCCTGCGATAAAGTCGGTCGAGGCATAGTTGCCGTACGTCCAGCCCGTTATTCTCGGCGTAGTAGTCCAGGAGTTGGACGCCTTGGAAACCTTAAAGGAAATTTCGTACTTAAAGTCGTTATAATTAACGCCGTCGCCGTTAAGGGTTATATCTATCGTGTAGTCGCCGACGCCCAAACCGTTGAGCTTTGCCTTAAGCTCCTCGGTTATACTGCCCGAAGTAAAGGTTATCTCGGTGCCGCGCACCTTGTAAACAACCTCGCTTTCCGCTCCGAGCACGGGCACGCCCGCGGTAAAGCCGGACTCGGTAAAGCTGCCGTACACCCAACCCACCATTCTCGGCGTGGTCTTCCAAGCGTTGTCCGCCTTGGATACGACTACCGTCGTTTCGTAGCTCAAGTCGGCATAGTTTTTATCGCCCTCGAGGAACGCGTAAAGCGTGTATGATTTAGGCGGCAAATTATTCAGTTTATTAAACAGCGTCTCTCCCGCCAAATCCGCCGCGGACGTCCATTCGGCAATAGGCGATTTGCCTTCCCCTTTTGCGCCGTCGTAAAGCTCGTATTTTATCTGCTTTCCTGCGGCGACGTATTCGGCAACGCCCGTGCGGAACAAGGCTGTGTTAAAGCCGCGGTACGCCCAACCGGTAAGACCGGGCGTAGTAGTCCAGGAGTTGGACTTGCTCGATACGGTAAACGTTACGGTGTCGGTAAAAGCCGGATAGCCGGTGCCCGCCGCGATAGATATATCTATCGTGTAGCTGCCGACCGACAGCTTGTTAAGCTCCGCCGCAACGGATTGAATGGTGACGTCTCCGCCGAACTCTATGTTTTGATTGCGCACGACGTACTTAACCGCTTTCTCGCCGCCGAAAATAGGCACGCCCGCGGTAAAGTTACTCACGTCAAAGCCGTCGTATATCCAGCCCAACATATTAGGCTTGGTTACCCAACCGTTGGACGCTTGGCTTACGACTACCGTGGTGGTGTACACCAAGTCCTCGTAGTTATCGGTGCCCTCGAGCTTAACGTAGAAGGTGTACGACTTGGGCGCCAACTGCTTAAGCTTATTAACAAGCTCCTCGCCGGACATATCCTCCGCGAAGAACGGACCTACCGCCTTTTCCGCGCTCTTGCCCGCCTCGGTGTCTGGATTTACGTTTTCGCCGACGTAGAGCGTGTACGTAATTTTTTTGTTATTCTTGTCCTCGTCGAAATTTGCGGCGCCCGCGCGGAAATTGGCGGCGGTAAAGCTGCCGAAGTCCCAGCCCGTCATGCCCGGAGTGGTCGTCCAGGTGTTAGTCGCCTTCGACACCACTACCGTCATGGAATAATCGAGGTCGCCGTAATCGCCGGTGCCTTCGAGAAGCGCGTAGAAGGTGTACCTGCCCGCGCCGAGCTTGTTATTGATTTCGTCGCCGCTCGGCATGGTAGATTGAGTGAACGGACCGAAAACAATCTTCGCGCTCGAATCCGCGGCGGAGGGATCGACGTTATCGCCGCTGTAAATCGTGTATTTTACGTTTTCCTGCTTGCCGTATGCGGGTATGCCGGCGCGGAAGTTTTCCGCGGTGTAGCCCTTATACGGACCGCCGGTAAGAGCGGGGGTGGTCGTCCAGCGGTTGCTTATGGATATAACGTTAAAGGTGGAATAGCGCGCGTCGGGCGTCAAGAACTCGCTCACGTTGCCGTCCGCTCTCGGCGCAATGTAGCTGCCGAGGTAGTACGTTCCCGCGGGGAGCGCCTTTAACACCTTTGCTATGGTATTGTTTCCGTCGTCGACTATCTTGTTGTCCTTAATGGTAAAGTACGCGCCGTAAGAGGTGTCGTCGATACCCGCTTGGGGCGTTTCGCTTATCTTCACCCATGTATAAGTCCCGTTTTCCTCGTCCTTCGTGCCTATGCGGAAATATATATCCGCGCCGGTAAACTTGAGACCGTATCTTATTACGTTGACGTTGATATTAAATCCGTCGTACGCCCAGGAGGAAATGGAGGGCGCGACAGTCCAATCGTTTACCGCGGGAACGATATCGAAGTAGACGAAAAGCTTGGTGCCGTCGTCGGAAATCTTAAAGTATTTCTCGTAGAACGCTTTAATCTCTTGCTCGGTCGGAATCCCGTCGGACACTATACCGTCCGTGGGCAAGCCTTTTATACTCCAGCGCGCAAGCACGGGATCGTTAAGCGTAAGCGTAACCGAAGCGCCCTTTCTTACATTGATATAATCCTTTTTGGGCGTGCTCTCCCCGAGCGCGTCGTCAAACGAGGAACGGTAGTAGCGGCTGTACGGAACCTCGGTATACACGGGCGAGCCGGTATACGTAACGTTTTGGAAGTATTGAGGATGCTCCGTTTCGACGATATATTCGTAGATGTCAAGGAGCTTCATCTCGGTGTAAACGGTTGTTCTGAAGCCGTGAAGCGTTCTGTCGGACTCGCTCGCGCCGCCTACCGTAACGTAGTTTTTGGCTTCTATGCAGTAGTAAACGGTGTACGTGCTTGTGGAAACAAGGGACTTTCTCATCGTTTCGTAGTTGACGTACAAAGCGCTTCCCGAGCCCTCGAGGTTATACGTAAACAAAACCTCGCTCGCATAATAATCGGACTTTGCTTTGTCGGTTGCCCAATAACCCGTACTGGCATTTATATCGCCGTTTCGCACGCTCTCGAGCGCCGCTTTTTGCGCGTCTATGCTGTCGTGCAGTTTTTCGGCATACTCGTTGGTGCCCTCGACAACCAAGGGATAAGCGTTAACCCACTTATCTATTTCCTTTTGAGAGTCGGGCTCGGGCGTGACCAAAGCGCCGCGGAGCGTTTCGTGAATGCTCTTTAATGTGCCGCCGTCGAAGGGCTTGGGCAAAACGTTAATGGTATACGTTGCGCCCACCGCGCCGTACGATTTGTCCGTGCCGTCTTCCTTTACCGAAACGGCGCTGCCGTGAAGGACAAGCGTGTACGTTCCGGCGGGCATGGAGGAATTTATGTAATAAGGCAAGCGGCTTACAAGCTTATCGTTCGCCTTGGAGGGTTTGCCGTCATCGCCCAATACGTAGACGTTTTCGCCCTGGGTTATAATCTCGGCGTTTTTGCCGTCGACTGGCGCATACGATAAATCGAATGTGATTGTGCCTACGTCGTTACCGTACTTAAGCACGGGAGTTGCAACCGAAATGCCGTCGGTGTAAGTAAAGGTGGCGTTTGCAAGCGGCGAGTACGAAGTATCGCTGTCCTCGTGCCCTTCCTCTACAAACATGTTCGTCTGCATGACGATATACCACCGCTTTGTTATACGGAAGGAATAGTCGCCCTTGCCCGCAACGGTAAGTCCCCTT
Organism: Clostridiales bacterium; assembly: GCA_022511445.1. Lineage (GTDB taxonomy): Bacteria > Bacillota > Clostridia > Christensenellales > Pumilibacteraceae > Anaerocaecibacter. The sequence continues at coordinate 13,345 of JAFLVE010000016.1, forward strand.
ACCGAATCGGACATATCGTTGTAATTGGTATCTTCGTTATCGCCGTAATAGAATATATAGTTGGTTTGATTGACAACGCCGGTGGTGTACGGCACCTGAACGACGAACGTTGCGGTGTAAGAGCCGGAGTTTACAAACGAAAGTCCGTTTCTCGACAGAATGTCGTAGTGCGGATTGGTTATCGTGGAAGTGCCGCCGTCCGCGCTCGGCTTTTCGCCCACAAGCTTTATCGTGATGTTGGGGTTTTCCTTGTTCTCGCCGTTGTAGAAGGCGTAGGCGTTGGTAACCTCTTTTATATCGGGCTCCTCGTAGCTGTCTCCCTTTTGGGAAAGATACCAGCCCTCGTTGTAGCCGTACAGCGTGGTTTTTTCGCCGAGAAGAAGATTGGAGTCGTCGTCGCCGTAGGCAAATGCGGGAACGTCGTCCAAGCTCATAAGGTTTATCTTGGCGCGGTCTACAACAACGTCCGCGGCAAAATACTCGGGATACTTATCGAGGAATTCTTCCGACCACTCGCCCCACTTGGAAGCAAGCATTATATTAAACTTGTAAGAGCCGGCGTTTTTAACGTAGGTCGGTTTGGAAGGAGTTTGATTGTCGGGGAAAAGGAAGCTCGCAAGCGACACGGCGTAGTCGTTGCCGAGTCCGAGCACCGTCATATAATCTATATACTCCGTAGCGCCGTCGCCTATCTTTTTGGTTACGTTTCCGGAGAAGCTGTACTCCTTATCGTAAGTAAAGTGTGCGCCGTCCTCCGTGCTGTCGTAGGTGCCGTTGCTGTCGAAAGTCTTATTAAAGATATTTTTCGGCCTTGCGATATTTTTGGTGTAAAGGTCGATTTTTGTTGTGGAAGATCCGAGGGTAATCGTGCCTTCGTACGAAGCTTTTTTCTCGGCGGTATAAGCGTCGCTACCGTACCAGACGGTAGAGCTCATATTGGACAGAAGGGGCGACGTATGTTTGTTCGATTCATCACCTACTTCCCATTTACCGTCCCACTGCTTAACGTTATTATACGTATATCCCGTCAGCCTCTTGGTATAGGTAAATTGTTTATCGGTAGCCGTAAACTCGGGGTTTTCCACGTAGTCGGTATCGTTAAAGAAGCGGGTCGCCATATCGCTGTATCCGCCTTTAATCGAAACGCTGTAATCGGGGTCCTCGTTATCTACGTGCGCTATTATAGGTATTTGGTAGTGCACGTTACCCGTCGGCCACGGGATATTACGGTGATTTGTTTCGTACTTCTTGTAAAGAGCGTTATCCTCAAAAACAACGTGACGGGTACCTACCGTTCCGAAAGCGTTGGCGGCGATAGTAAAGTAGTCCGTTGAGGAATAAGAGCCGTCGGCGCCCTTCTTTTCATGGAAATATAACCACTGCACCAAGGTGCTGTCGGAATTGCCGGCAAAGGCACTGGCGCCGATTGTGGTTGCGTACGTTTCGAAATATTCCACGTGAGAGCCGTTAAACGCAGACGTGCCTATTGCGGTACAAGAGGCGGGAGTTATCGCCCTTCTGCACCAAGTGCCGTTCGCAAAGTTATCGGCTATATCGTAAGTAACGTTTGCGCCTGCGGTAAACGGATTTTTGTATTTATTTGCGTCGCAGTCGAGATAATCGTATCTTATTCCCTTTCTGCGGTCGCTATTCTCGTTAAAATCACCGCTGTCGGGGAATATAAAAAGTGAATTAGGCGCTTCGCCCGTTTCGCCCGAAAAACCGACGGCCGACCACCGTTCGGAAGTACCCGAACCGGTGCGAGTAAACAGAAAACCTCTCCGTCCGTTATCCAAAACCCCGTTTTCGGGCGCACCCCCAAACACGTACAAGTCGTTATTTGTCGTAGGGAGACCGAGATTATTCAGCGAGGCCGCTCCTTCTTCTCTTTCGACGTGCAACAGTTTATCGCAACCTATAAACGGTTTCCTATTATCGGTATTTGTATTGTCGTTATATTGGGGCAGCGTTGTCAAACTACTCGGAATGGATATGTGCACCAATTGACCGAATTGATAGTAAGCGGCTACGCCTACCGACGTAACGGTTTTCGGAATATTGGTATCTACTACTTGCGTGCATTTAAAGAATGCGTAGTGACCGATTTTGGTTACGCCGTCGGGCAAAATCATAAAGCGCATATTGTCGCAGCCCTGGAATGCGCTCTTTCCGATATCGAGCTCCATTGTTCTATTGGCACCGGGTGAAGGATTGGACACCTCCGCAACCGAAGCTAAATACGTGCCGCTTGCTATTTCTTTAAGCTGGCTGCCTTCGGGGAAGAAAACGCCGGCAAGACGCTCGCGCGGTTGCCAAAAGTAAGGCTCCGAGTCTCTGCCCAGCCTGTTTGTAATAAAGCAACCGAAATCGGTATACTTGGGGATACCGTTGCCGGTGCGCTTTACCTCTTGACCGCCGGTACTTATGTTGGTTTGACTGTTATAAATCGCGGTCAAAGTCCCGTTTACTGTCGCCACAAACGCGGCGCTGCCCTGACCGACCATGGTAATATTCTTAGGTACGATTAAAGCATATCTTACCGACGTGCCAAAGTCCTGACTGACGCTGGCAAACTGACAATAAATACCCGTAGGCGAAGCGACATCGGGATTTAGGGAGCCGGAGATAATCTCGCCGTTTTCCGCTATTTTAGTATTGATGACGTTTTTGTCCGCATCGTAACTCGGATCCACCGACCGTATATCGGGCTTCCATCCGAAAAGAGTACGTCCGCCGTACGTCGTGTTTGCATCGGTATATATGTAGTTTTCAACGTCGAAATACTGTTCCGCCGGGATACCGTAAATATTGTTGGTGTAAATCTTGTTTCCGTCCGAATCATAAACAAACGTGCCGTCCGCATTTCTTACGGCGTGCGCGTCATCCTGATAATATTGGAACTTTCCGTTAGAAACAAGCTGATCCTCGGCGTTTCTGTAAAACAGGTCGTTACGGTCGATTTCACCGTCGCCGTTTCTGTCTACAACGTCGATAGGACCCAACACGAAATCCGCGGGGTAACGTTCCATAAGGTCGAGTATCGTAACGCGTTTGCTCTCGGCGTCTTCCGCATTAAGCGGCTTTTTATTCATTCCGAATAAATCCGACTCGGAACCGAAAATCATTCCGACGCCTATAGATAACGCTAAGAGGAGCGCGACGGCTAAGGATAGCGCCGCAATAACAATTCTCTTGACGAAATTAGTCTTTTCCATAATCTGCCTCCAAAAGTAACTTCGACTTAGTAGCCACCGTCGAAAACAGCCGAACGGGTCATATATATATTCCACGCCGGTATAGAAACTTGCTTACGGTAATTATTGTATGTCCGTAGCAAAAAATATTGTGCTATATATTATATAAGCCGTTAATACACGTGTCAATAATTTTAAGGCGGTATTTTGTATATTTTTCAACAATTTTTGCCTAAAACTTGCATCTTTACGGCAAAACCCCGCTGAAACTCGCTTATTTAGGGGTATATGGGTTAAAAAAATCGGCTTGCGCTATACGTCGGATAACGGCGAACACTTAACGTAATAAACCCGAGTTGCCGCAAATAAGCGAGTTTCGGGCGTTAAAAAACGAGCGCCATGCCGTAATGGCAAAGCGCCCGTTAATTTCGTATGCATTTATTTAACCCTATTTCGTTTTGAAAACGTTAAACGACAGCGAAGGCACGTCGATTTTATCCTTGAGCACCTTTGCTTCCTTGCCCACCGAGAAAATCGGTTTTGCCTTAGCGTCGAGAGTTATCGGCGCCGTCTGTTTCGCGTCGAGCGGGTTGACTACGCACAGTAGTTTTCCGCGCCTGTAGCAGAGCGGCTCCGCGCCCTTGGCGTGTACGAACTCGAGGTGATTGGAAATAAAATCGTCGTTACTCTTTCTGAAGTCGAACAGAGCGCGGATAAAATTAAGGAGCGATTTTTTATCTTTTTCCTGCGCCGCGACGTTGACGACCTTGTCCGTCTCGGTAGGCAAAAACGTTTTTGCCGCGGTGGAAAAGCCTGCGTTTACGCTCGTGTCCCACTGCATGGGGGTGCGCGTTCCCGTACGGGCAAAGCCGCACTCCACGGACGGCATATCCTTTACGTACTTCATGCCTATCTCGTCGCCGTAGTACAAAAACGGTACGCCGGGGAGAGTGAACAGAGTGGCGTAAATAAGCTTCAGCACCTCCTGCGAATATGTGGGAGCGAGGCGGGGCGTGTCGTGATTACAGCTTATTATGCCTATGTACCCCTTTCCGCCGATTGCGTTATGCCAGGACGTAAATGCGTCCGCAATCGCGGCGGCGTCGCCTCGGCCTTTTTTGTCGAAGTAGCTGAACTTGCCCTCTTCCTCTTCCGCACGGACGAGAAGGTTGTACGGATTGCCGTGGTGGTCGAGCATAAAATCGGCGTGGAAGCCGGCGCGTATCGCCTGCGGGTCGCACCACTCGGAAACGAGCACCGCGTCGGGATATTCGCTGTCGAGCATGGCGCGAACGTCGCGCCAAATCTCGCTCGTCTTGGGCTTTTCGCATCTGTCGCCGTCGTTTTTTACAAGCGAATCCGCCATGTCGACGCGGAAGCCGTCCACTCCCCTGTCAAGCCAAAACCGAATGACGCTTTTAAGCCACTCGCGAGTCTTTTTTGCCGCGTCGCAGTCGTGCGGCATCTGCCAGGACGGGTCGTCTATGCGGTTAAAGCCGTAGTTAAGCGCGGGCTGTGTGGAAAAGAAGTTGACTATATAATTGCCCTGACGGTTGTGCCTTCCGCCGATCGCCTTAAAGCCTTCAGGGAATGACCACTCGCCTTTAGTCCAGATAAAGCGGTCGCTGAGTTCGTTTTCGACGGGCTCGGCGCTTTTTAAAAAGTCGGGGTTTTGCTCGGAGGTGTGCCCGGGCACGAGGTCGAGTATAACCTTCATCCCCTTTGCGTGCGCGGCGGCAAGAAACATATCGAAGTCTTTTTCGGTGCCGAAGCGCGGCGAAACCTTAAAATAGTCGCGAACGTCATAACCGCCGTCCATAAACGGCGAATCGTAAATGGGGTTTAACCATATTGCGTTTGCACCCAGCGAACGGACGTAATCGAGCTTACTCGTTATTCCGACGAGATCGCCGTAACCGTCGCCGTTGGCGTCGCAAAAGGAATTGGGATATATTTCGTAAAATACTGCGCTTTTTAACCAGGTCGTCATCTTTTACCCTCCGTACAATCCGACCGCTTAAGACTGTCTATACTTTTATGCTCGGCGCCTTACTCGCCCTTGCTTTCGGTCGGCTTTTTGCCGTCGGTCTTGGGCTCGTCGGCAATCGCATGCTTTCTGTTATACTTGGCGTTGGAAATCTTTACGCCCGTCGTAATGCCGCCGATAACGAGTCCTACGGCAAACGCGGCGATAAGGATAACTACGATATTAAGGGAGGAGTCCATCATGGTTATCATAGCGGGACGGACCTGACGCACCGAGCTTGAAACGACGGTCGTGTCGTAATAGTCGGATACGGTGTTGTTAACCTTGTTTACAAACGCCGCGGCTTGCGTTTCTATGCTGCTCAGCATCGACTTGGCGGCGGCAATCTTATCGGGCGAAGTTTCTTCCTCCGCTGCGTTTACCCTTTCTATACGCATTTCAATATTGTTAAGCTGATCGGTAAGCGACTTTATCTGGAGCTGTGCGGCGTTAAGCTTATCCTGATATTCGTAATAAAGATCGGGATAGGTAGTCGTTGTCGTCGTGCCCGTCGGGGACACCACCGTGTGCTCCTGCGGCTTTATGTTGGCAATCTGTTCTTTGAGCGCGTCCACGTACGAGGACAGAGTGGTAAGCTCGTTGGTAATCTGCTTTTTTTGCGTTCCGAGCGCTTCCTTAGCCGAGGCTGCGTCCCTCCAAATATTGTTAACAAGCACGTAGTTGCTAAACGCGTCGAGCGCAAGCTTAACGGTATTGTACTCGCTGAGGAGCGAGGCGAACGTTGCGTTGTTCTTGGACGAAACAAACGCCGACGACTTGCTTTCGAGCAACGATACAAAATCGTAAATGGGGCTAATCGCGTCGACGTACAAATCGTACACGTCGGTATACTCGGCGTTGGGGTTACGCAAGGTCATGTTAAACACGTCCGCCGAAAACATCTTGGTAACGGAATATCTGTCCGCAAAGTCTGCAAAATAGCAAGCGACGACCTTTTCGAGAAGGTTTATCGCCTCCCTATCCCTAAGCCCGAGCGCGCTCGGCTCGGAAATGACTATATCAAACCGCGTCGGGTAGTACGTGGTGCTGTTAAGCTTGTTTTGCGCGTCCTTATTTCCGTTGGTCGCCTCCTCTACAAGCTTGGCGTATTCCGCGTCGGGCACGGAGTCCACGCGCATTGCGGCGCGAAGCACTGCAATTTCGGTTATCTTTTCGGAAAGCTCCGCCGCAACGACCGCTTCGGACAAAACTTTGGGCGAGATGATAAGATCGCGGTTAAACGACCCGCCGTTGGGGTTTTTGCCGTTTTCTATTCCGCTGTATACAAACTCGATAGAGGTAACGGCGGCGGGCTCGGTCTTATAAAAAACCTTAATGGGCACGGCGACAAGAGCGGCAAGCGCCAGAGCGATAAGCGAGTACACAACCATACGGAGCCAGCCCTTTTTAAAGAACCTTCCTATCTTTCGGAACGTAAGCTCCTCGACATCGTCTTCCTCGATGTAAACGTAAGAATTTTCCATGTTTTCTCCTCTATACGGATCGAAAGTGTTTTTCGGTTTTTATACTCATATAGTATACCACCGCAAACGGATAAAATCAACAAAATAACCTATATATATACAAAACGCGGCGCCGTAGCACCGCGAAAAACCCTAAATGTTTATGATATTCACGCCGAATTCATTCATGTCCGCGCCGTCCGTCGCCGTCACCACCGACTGAAAGTTTTCCAGCAAGCTCATAAGCTTTTTTCGGCGAATACCGTCGAGCTCCCCGAACACGTCGTCGAGGAGGAGCACGGGCGACGTGCCTATAACCTCGGTCATAAGCTCCATTTCGGCAAGCTTCATGGAAAGCGCGGCGGTGCGCTGCTGACCCTGGGATCCGAACGAACGCACGTCTGTGCCGTTCACCTTTATCGCTATGTCGTCCTTGTGCGGACCGGCGTGCGTGTACTTAAGCCTTAAATCCGCCTCGCGGTCGGCACTGAGCCGCGCCAAAATCGCCGCCTTAACCTCTTCCGCCGTCTCGCCATTTTCTCCCTCGTAGTTGAGTTCGAGCGTCTCCGCCCCGTCCGATAGAAACTCGTGTTTTTTTGCGGCGACGGGCGAAAGCTTTTTTATATAGCCCCGTCGAGTTTTTACTATTTTGGAGCCCGCGTCGGCAAGAAGAATATCCCACGGCATAAGGGTGTTATCTGTCGCCGTGCCGCTTTTAAGAAGCTTGTTCCTGCTTAAAAGAATTTTATTGTACTGGGAGAGAAGCGAAAAGTACGCCTTACTCGCCTGGCACAAAGCAATATCCATAAACCTACGCCTGTCGGCGGGAGCTTCCTTTATTATCTTGAGTCCGTCCGGGCAGAACAGCACGACGGGGCACACGCCCATAAGCTCGCTCATTCTCGTAATGGGAATGTTGTTTATGGAAACGCGCTTGTTTGTTACTCTGTCTATTACGGTGCGCACGGTGTCCGAAACGGATTCTTTTTGCGCCGTGACCGAGATGAACGCGCGCTCCCGCCCGTCCTTTATAAGCTCCCTATCCCGCGGTGTGCGAAACGACTTTCCCACGCCGGAAAAGTAAATCGCCTCCAAAAGATTGGTTTTGCCGCGCGCATTGCACCCCACAAACGCGTTGCGCCCTTCGCACAGCTCGACCGACCTCGCTTCGGCGTTGCGGTAATCCTTAACATTTAACAGCGAAACGTACACTTATTCTTCCCTAACGCCTTTTTCTCCCGCTCTTTTTGCCGTTAGCGAAAAGGTTTGCCAAAACGAGAAGAGCAAAAATCACGTACGCCGCCCACACGGCAAGCGGCCACGTTATATCTATGCTGCCTATTTTATAGTACACAAGCACCTTAGTTGTTTCGGGCGGGTCGGTCGGCTCCTGTTCGCTCGGCCCGCTCGGATTTTGGTCGGATTTATTGTTGCCGTAGAACAGCGCGTATCCCTCGCCGTCCTCTCCGCTATCCTCTTTTACGGTTAGCGTAATCGTCCCGACAAGGTCGGTGCGGAGAATATTTTCTTCGGGCACGCCCATACCGTCGAGCTTATTAAGCGTTTCAGAGTGCGGGTGACCGTACGAGTTTCCATCGCCGCAGCTAATTATGTAATACACGTTTTTCGCGCCGCCCTCCGTCGTCATAACGTCTATGTACGCCTGCGAGGTGGAAGTGCGCGAGCCGTGGTGCCCCGTTTTAATCGCATTAACGCAAAAGTCGTCGGTGAATATGTCGTACTTATCGGTTACGCCGTCCGTTTTTGCGGCGTTTACTTTTGCCACAAACTCCGTCTCGTTTGCCTTTTCCGCGTCGCCCGACATCGCAAATTTAAAGCCGCGGTACTCGAGAATCATTATCGGCGAATAATCGTTCCAATCGCTATATTTTTTTGACAACGGCGAAAAGAACGTAAGCGAATACTCGTCGTCGCCCTCGCCGCCTCGTATGGTCTGATTTTCGTCGGCGGGATCGGTAACGTACACCGTGGGCGTAAAGTCGGCGTTTTGCGCGTACATCGCGGTTATGCACTTTGCATACGCCGCGGTGTCTTTTGTAACGGCGCCCGTGCTTAAATCGGCTTTCCCCGGGTCGACCGTAGGATTGGCTTTAGTCCCCACCGCCTCCACGTTCGGACGGTACGACACACGCGCCGGATATTTTTCGAGCGCGTAGTCGAGGCTTCCGCAGTGATCGGAGTCGGGGTGAGTTAGTATCGCGTAGTCGAAGTATTTAAAGTCGGTAAAGGTTTCGGCAATAAAGCTGTCGATTGCGGTTTCGGTCTTTTTATTGTTTTCGCCGCCGTCGATAATAATCGTTTTCCCGTCGGGGAGAGAAACAACGGTACAGTCGCCCTGTCCGACGTCCACATAGTAGACCGAAAGGCTTCCGCCTATTCCCTCCGCAAGCGCGACCTCCTCGTAGTGAAGCAGTCCCGTAGCAAGTTCGATATCGTATGACCATATACACGATATGCCCGCCGCCACCGCCGCAAGCACCAAAATAACAAGCTGAATAACCGTACTTGATTTTACCTTTGCCATTACCGCTCCAATTTTATGAGTTTTATTTTTTTACCGGCGCGAAAAGCGCTTTTATCTCTTCGCCCTTTTCCTTTGCGGCGCTGTAGCCGAGCTCTATCATCTCGCGGAATTTCCCCTTGCTCGCCGCGGAATACGGCGTGGTGTCCGGCGAAATGAGTACGTCCGCCCGAGTGCGCCCCATGACCGACGCGTTGTTGCTCATTATGGAAAACACCGCTTTAATCATATCGATTATACCCGTTCCGTCGGTGCCGCTCCCGCGCATTTTGTTGGCGAGGTCTACGGCGACCACCTTTTCGGCGCCCAACATTCTGCAAACGTCGACGGGAAGGTTGTTTACAAGCCCGCCGTCCGAAAGATTCATGCCGTTTACGGTCAGCGGCGAATACACTATGGGATATGCCGACGAGGCGGAAACGGCGTCGATAACAGAGCCTTTATCGAGCACAATCTGCTTGCCCGTTTTAAGATCTGTCGCCACGGCGGCGTAAGGAATGGGGAGGTTTTCTATTTTCGCGTCGCCTATAATCTTGTAGACGATAGCGCCTATCTTTTTGGGGTCGTCCGGCTTAATGAGAAGCTTACCGTGAAGGTCGGACATTTCGAGCGCTTCCGCGACCTCTATTATCTCGTCGATATCCACGCCCGCCGCGTACAGCGCGCCGACTATACTGCCGACCGAGGTGCCTACGCACACGTCGAAGCGAATACCAAGATCGCTAAATGCTTTGAGCGCGCCAATCTCTATGAATCCGCGCGCTCCTCCGCCTCCGAGCGCCAAACCCACTCGAGGCGGCGCAGCCTTCTTCCTTGAAAAAAGTCCCATTTACTCCTTACTCTCTATCATATTGATAAAGTATTTATGCACGCGGTTGTCGCGCGAAACCATTTCGGGATGGAACGCCGTTGCGAGAATGTGTCCCTGTCTAACCGCAACGGGAACGTCCTCGTGCGTGGAAAGCACCTCTACGTCGCCGCCGACGCGCGTAATCTTGGGCGCACGGATAAACACCATGTTGATGTACATATCCGCAAAGTCGCCCTCCGCGACAAAGCTGTTTATCTGCCTACCGTACGCGTTGCGAACTACGTCGACGTCGAGAAGAGAAAAGTACGGCCTTTCTCCCTCTATTTTGTTTGCGAGAAGTATAAGCCCCGCGCAGGTGCCCCACACGGGCATGCCCGCCTCGACGCGCACCTTTATGGGCGTAAACAAATCGAACTCGTCGATAAGCTTCCTTAGCGTAGTGCTCTCGCCGCCCGGGATAATTAGCCCGTCGACGCAAGCAAGCTCGTCCACCGTCCTTACGGGAACGGCGTCTATTTTTTTGTTGACCGAGGTTATCAGCTTAAGATGTTCGGCAACCGAACCCTGAAGCGCCAAAACGCCTACCTTCATATTAGTCGTACTCCTTTTTACAGACAGTTAACGCCGAAAGTTTAAAAGTTACCAGCCGCGTTTTGCAAGCCGCTCCGCCTCTGTAAGCGAGTCGAGATCGACGCCGCGCATAGCTTCGCCCAACCCGTAGCTTACGCCCGCGAGGAGCGCGGGATTGCCGTAGTACGCAACCGCTTTTACGATTGCTTCGGCGCGGCGCTGCGGGTCGGCGGACTTAAAGATTCCGCTGCCTACAAACACGCCGTCCGCACCGAGCTGCATCATGAGCGCGGCGTCCGCGGGAGTTGCGATACCGCCCGCCGCAAAATTGACTACGGGGAGCGCCTTGTTTTTGGCTACCTGACGAACGAGGTCGATAGGAGCGCCGATATCTTTGGCGTAAGCGGCAAGCTGCTCTGTGGGGAGCGCCGCTACTTCCGCTATCTGCGAGCGCATTTTACGCATGTGCTTGACCGCCTCGACAACGTTGCCGGTGCCCGCCTCGCCTTTGGTGCGAATCATGGACGCGCCTTCCGAGATACGGCGAAGCGCCTCGCCGAGATCGCGCGCGCCGCACACGAACGGAGTGGCAAACTTGTTTTTATCGATATGGTACGCGTCGTCGGCGGGGGTCAAAACCTCGCTCTCGTCGATATAGTCGATTTTAATCGCCTCGAGGATTTGCGCCTCGACAAAATGTCCGATACGCACCTTTGCCATTACGGGAATGGAAACGGCTTGCTGAATTTCGGCTATCATCTTGGGGTCGGACATGCGCGCGACGCCGCCCTCCTTGCGTATATCCGCGGGCACGCGCTCGAGCGCCATGACCGCAACCGCACCCGCCGCTTGAGCTATCTGCGCCTGTTCGACGTTGGTTACGTCCATAATGACGCCGCCCTTTAGCATTTGCGCGAGGTTACGGTTGAGAATTTTTCTGTTTGCGTCCTTATTATCCGGTTTTGTTGCCATGATATGTAACTCCTTTTCGGTTAATTTATTATTTTGCGAGGCGCTATTCCGCCGCCACTACTTCTATGTGAAGCTTGCCCGATACTTCCGCGTACGGCTTTATCTGAACTACGTACCTGCCGAGCGCCTTAATCGGGTCGGAGAGTACGATCTTCTTTTTGTCGAGCTCATAGCCCATTTCGGCGAGCGCCTCCGATATAGCCGCGGTGTTAAGCGCGCCGAACAGCTTGCCGTTTGCGCCCGTCCGTATCTTGACGGTTACGGTAACGTTAGCAAGCTTTTTACAAAGCTCGACCGCCTCGTCGTGCTCTATCTTTTTGCGCCGCTCCTCCGCCTCTTTGGAGATTTTAATGCTGTTGAGCGCAGTAGCCGTAGCCGGCTTTGCGAGGTTGTTGGGGAAAAGATAGTTGCGCGCATATCCGTCGGCAACCTCTATAACCTGTCCCGCCTTTCCCTGTGCTTTTACGTCTTTAAGAAGTATTACTTTCATATTACATTACCACCTCTTTCATATTACGTTACCACTTCTTTGTATTTTATCAAAAGGCACCGCCTTTGTCAAGCCGTGTAACGGCAAGTTTAATCTCTCGAAAGATAACCTATCCAATATCTTATGTTGAGTATGGTGTCGCACACGCCGAATATCGAGCAGACGAGGAAAACCACCGCAAAAACGTTGGCGGCAAAGATAAGCGCCAACACGGTTAACGCCGCTATCCTGCCCTTGCCGTTAAACAAAGTCGCTATATACACGGCAAGCGAAATAAACGCAAACTCGCTCGGCACGGTAACAAACGCGTGCATGACGGTAGCCGACACGTTTTCGAGCCTGCCCGCAATGCCGAGTATAATCGACGCGATAAACGCAGGCAAAAGGAAAACAAGCAAATACATTCGCGGGAAACGCATGTCCCTTATTTTTATTCCGTCGCGGTACGCTCCGCCGAGAGCGCGGCGCGAATTGTTTATTTCCTTTTCGGTAACGTTCTCGTCGAACGGGCTTGCCGTCAAGCCGTTTATAAGCGCCGCGAAAAAGAAGGCTATCAAAGCGATTATTCCGCCGAAGTGCAAGCAGTAATAAAGAACGTACCCTTCCGTCTCCTCGAGCACGTGCTCCGCGGCGTACTCCGTTGCGACCTTTTTGTAATCGGGGTCGTCCTCGTCCACGCGCTCGTCTCTGTCCACGTCGCCGTTTTCGTACAGCGAGCGAATAAGCCCGTCGAAAAACGGCTCGTCGGCATGCGCCGAAACGTACGAGGCGGTAACCTCCGCAACCGAAGCGTGTTCGGTAAGAGCGACGACGCCGCACCCGCCGAAGGCGCCGAGTACGCACATCACGTACACCACCGCGGCGCGGAGCAGGTATTTTTTAAGCTGCACGGCAAAGACGAGCCCTATAAACGCTACCGAAACAAAACACACGTACACTACGCTCATAACGTTGTAGTTAAGAGTAAGCGAAAGCGTTCCGTACGATACAATCGCAAATAAAGGCAGGTACAACCCGAAACGGCGGTAAGTAAAGTACAAAAGCACGAGCGCAACCGGCATAAGCAAAATACCGATAAGCGGAAAATATCCCGCCGCGATAAGCGCCGCGGGAGCGAGCATATACAAAACAAGCTCCCACAACGGGACCTTTTTTTGCGGCAGGATTCGATTTTTTTCTATCCGCTTGTACCGTTCGGCGCGCTTTGTTTTAGCGTCGACGACGTATTTTTTTACCGCTGTTGGCATACCGATAATAATATAACATATCGGCACGGGCTTTGCAACCGCAAACCGAAAAAAGTAATCGGAAATAAGTCGAATAATAACGCCGTCTTTGGCAATACTACGAGTATATACAGATATTATGGAGGAAATAAAATGTACGATCTTAAATGCGGTCAAAAGGATTGCAGGTACAACCACGGCTACTGCTGCTGCGCCAAGGATATAGCGGTTTCGGCGGGCACAGACTGCACCACCTACGAAAAAAGCGGCAATAACTACGGCACCGAGGCGGCGGCGGAATTTACTAAGCCCGACAACTCGGTAGATACCTGCGTAAGCTGCAACGCACCCTGCCTTTTTAACCACTCGGCGCGCTGCATAGCAAACGGAATAACCGTATCCACCGCCGACGACGGCAACGCGGAATGCCTTACTTTTATTAAAAAGTAAGCGTTCATTCGATACCGTTATAAAACGGGCGCGGCAAAAGCGCACTTCCTATTTACAATTAAAAAACCGAATTATATAGAGTTGTGCTTTCAAGCGAAGGCAAAAGGCTCTCGGACAAATCGTCCGAGAGCCTTTTACTACACATAAAGAAAGTATTAAGCTGAATTGAAATTTAATGCGCAATCACACCTTTACGACAGAGTAATCGTAATAAAAGACCACGCGGACGCCTCGTACTTGACGCCGTCCATCGTTCTCTCATCCCACCGCATTCTTATGCTTATTTGACCGTCCGAAGTAGCTTTGGGTACGGCGGAGTAGTTGAACGTTACGTCAAATCGCTTGGTATTGCTCGTCAGAGTGTATTGGCATGCCGTTATCCAGGTACCGTCCTCAGCGAGATATTCAAAAGTAAACTTTTCGCCGTTAAAATACTCTGACATGCCGTTCATCGTCACGCTGAAAGAAACTTTTTTATTTGATGAGTCATGCGCAACGTTTGTTGCAGTGGGGCTGACAGCTTCCTGCAACGCAACATCGTACCAATTGAATCCTGTGGAAAAGCTGACGTCTGTCGAGCGGTAAAACACGGCCGCACCGTCTTCCTCCGTAAACTTATCGGACTTTATCCCCAAGTAAAAGCGTTGTATATTATGATATCCGGATACCGTTACCGTCACTTCGTTTCCCGGAGTTTCGCTAACCGTGCCGGAATTCACCCGATAAAATACCACGTAGCTCTCTATTGATTTCAATACATAGTCGTCGGGCGTGAGTGTGACGGCAATTTGAACGGGCTGGCTGTTGTACTGCCGTTCCACGTACGAATATTTGCCGGAAAAGTCGCCTACGCTGCTTTCCTTTATCGTCAGCGGCACGGGGTATCCGCTCGCTTTAAGCGTCTTGTCGGCGCCGAGAATAGCGTCCGCATCGCCGTAATCCACATTGAACGTAAGCGTATATGTGCTTCTCTGAAAGCCCGACATCACCAGCCTTTGGAAGTCGGCGTTTTGCGAAATAACTATGCTGTCGCCCATAGCAAAGGTGTAGGATTTGTTATGCTCGTAGTTGGAAGAAATCGCCCAGCTTACGTTATAATCGCCCGAGGCGATAAATCCGTCGATTGCAAAGCCTTCTCCGTCGGCAAGAAGCTCCACCGAGCGCACGCCGTCCTTTCGGAAGGTGTCCGACACGACGTCGCCGTAATACATATAAAAGGTGTTTCCGTCGCGCCTGCTTGCCGGTCGAACGCTAAGCTCGTACAGCCCGTACGGTAGCTCGCTTCCGTCAAGCTCTGACGCAATATCGTCGCACTCTTTATACAGCGTGTATTCTTCGGCTTCGGAAGTTTTGCGATACAGTAGACGGGTGCAATCGTCCGCGTTTTCCGGTTCGCTCCAGGACACCGTGCCCGTCGCGGCGTTCACCTTCAGATTAAGCCCGCCAATGTCGACGTCGGGTATGCGGCTAAATGTGTACGTGTCGGTGTCGCTGTCTATATACGTTGTGTTCGGTTCGTTTTCGCGCGTGGCATATGTCAACAGAGTGGCGGACGTTTTCCCTGTGAGCGCATTTCGTATAACCGCATCCGTGAGGGTAACCGCCGTTCCGTCCAAAACGGTTACAATCGTCGAATCGGTTGCGGCTGTGAATGTGATTTTTCCTTCCGCAGTGAATCTCGAAACATAAGGCTTGCCGAGCTTCATTACGTTATAGTCGTCGGTATAGCTATCGAATATAAAAGGATTGCTCTCGTCGCCGACTGCTATTACACGGTACATATGCGTATAGCCGTGGGTGTCTATGCCGTGCAAATACTCCGTGTCAGCACCGCGCTGCACCTCGGTGTACTGCCCGCCGATAAGCTCCTCGACGATATATCCGGTTGCACCTATCGCTTCCGTCCAGGAGAGCTTTTGCGCGTCAGCCGAAATACTTACGACGCTCAAGCTCGATACCGTGGTTTCGAAGCCGTCGGTGAACATTTGCATGTTGCTGCCCGTAGCAAAAGAGGAGAAATTGACCGTAAGCTTTTGAGCGGAGTTCGCGAGCGGGAAAGTGATTTCCCTGTCGGCGCTCATGGTCACCGTCCTTGACGTGTAACTGTAAGAGTACGATAGGGAGAGCGTGCCTCTGATGCCCGCAAGCTCGGTGGGGTATTTGACGCCTATCTTAAAAGCGCGCCCCGATGTGTAATCGGCGTTGTCGTCTATCAAATGCACTTCGGGAGCGGGAATGTAAATCACGCTTTTCGTGTAGAAGCTGAGATCGCCCGCCGAGACGTAGCAGTAGGTGCCGTCGCCGTCCTTAAAGTCCCTTGTGATGAGAATGTTGCCCATCCGATACGGCGCCAAATCAACCTCGAATCGAGCGGCGTCGGTTTCGTCGGGATAGACGTCGGTAGTCGTATAAGTATTCATCGTCAGCATAACGGTGTACTTTTCCACGGTGTCGGCGTCCGTATCGAAGGATAAGGTCAGCTTTTCGTTTTCGCTGTCGTATGAGAGCGAAGGCGACAAGGCTTGCACGGCGGGAAATACTCTAACGGTAAATTCGTTGTAGAAGGAGATCATAGTCGGCCGCGAAGAATCGAACGCCTTTATCTTGACGGTAACCGTGCCAACGGAGACGTTTTCAAGCGTAATGCTGTTTGTAGACAGCCGCTTGTAAGTGGGCTCGCCGTCGCCCGTATCGACCGTTACGTCGTATTCCGATATGCCGGGAATCGCGGTCCAGGAGACCAAACGGGAAAACTTATCCACAGATATGGCGGCGACGCGAGGCAGGCAGTCGAGCTCGCCCGTTGTGACGCCGTTGCGGCGCAGGGCGGTAACGGTGGTCAGCTTTACGTATATGTGATCAGTTACGGGCACGTAGTGTATCGACGTTTCGGTAAGCTCAAAGGTGTGCGTCTCGTCGCCGTCGGTAATTTCCATTATGTAGCTGTCGGCGACGTCGCTCCAGATGAAACGCTCGGTTTGCGCGTCGTATTTGATGTCGGGTCTTACGCTGCCGAAGCTGACGGTTACGGGCACGCCGATTTTGTTCGTGTCGTACAGCGGAGCAACGGTTATTGAGTTGACGGTAGAGGGGACGGTATACTTCGGCTCTTCCACGTACATAACGCCGTTTATCATGTAGCCGACGGCGCCGTCTACCTTCGTCCATGTAAACAATCCCGTGTCGTTGTCGAAGGTGCAATGCTCTTTGTCGTATATGATAGCTTCGCCTTCGACAAACTCAAAGGTCTTGCTTACGCTTTGGCTGTCGGAGGCCTTTGCCTTGCACTTTACCGTAAGCGAAAAGGACGTCGCGTCGACCATGGCGCTGACGTCGAATATATAGCACTCGGTTTCGCCGTCGTAATTGGGATACTTAGTCGCAACGGTATCAAGCGTCCTTAACGTAGCCGATCCGGTGCCCCAATCCTGAATAATCTCGTAATACGTGACGCCCGATTCCGAGCAGTCGGGTACATACAGCTCCTTCCATCGCAAATCGAGGCGCACCCATTCGGGAGCCTTCAAATCGGAAGCATCGGAAACGGGAGGATCGCCATTATCACCCCTATCCCCGTCACCGAATCCGCCGAAAAGTGAACACCCGGCGATACAGCTCAAACTTAATACCGCCAAAACGACCAATATCAATATCAGGAATTTCTTTTTCATCTTTTCTCCGAAATCTTGTATTAGCCTAAATTAAATTGAATGCACGTTATTATTATACAATTTTTTTACATAATTTTCAATAGTATTTCTGCGTTTACCGTAAATTATATGTTTATTTGCGTTTCAATGCGATTTAAATAATAAAAACAAGGGCTTATCCCGTGTCGGAACAGCCCCTTTTCGTTAATGGTTTCGGTTATTCGACGAACCTAATACGGCAACGCGATTACATAATTAAAAAATATCTTGTTTTATATCTTGATATATGCTATAATAAATATAGAATAAAGCATTCCTAAGGAGATTAATTATGGCGAAACATAAATGTCCTTGTTGCGGTTACTATACGCTGATGGACGAGAGGACGGGGGTTTATGAATTTTGCAACGTTTGTTTTTGGAAGGACGACCCCGCCCAATCGCAAAACCCCGATTTGTCTCCCGGGTCGAACGGAGTTTCGTTAAACCAAGCGCGGATAAATTTTAAAAAGTTCGGCGCCATTACCGAATACTGCAAACAGTTCGTCCGCCCGCCCAAGCCGGAAGAATTAAAGCCGTAAATAAGTCCCGCACATCAAATGCTTTTTTCATAGGGATTTACGTGTGAACGAAATAACCCGCTATACTTCGCTTTTAAGTATAACGGGTTTTATTATTCGGCTATTGTACGCCCCCCACGCTTCGGTATGAATGATATGGAGAGTAATTGTGTCCGCGTCTCATCATTCCGAGCTTGTCGAGAAGTATAGGCTCGCAGGCGCCGCATTTACAGTTAAACAAAATAACAGCGGTGTTTGATATTCCTTTATCGCAAGCCCCGCAAGGAGAGCTTTTTTATTTGTTATCGAGATTCTTTTTCATAAGCACGGCAAGCTTTAAGTATTTTTTGACTATCGCGGAGTCGGTAAGCTTTGCGAATTCTCTTAAGTCCGCCACAAGATCTCTGAGCATTCCCTCGTCCTGCGATTTTATCACCCATTCGGTGCGGGAGGCGGCGTTCCAGTTCATAAGCGATACGCTGTCGGGATAGCACTTTAACAATTCGCTCGAATACTCGGCGACAAACTCGGCGTCGCCGGCGTTCATGCGCTTTTCGAACACGTCGAAGATATGCTCTCTTCTGTACGCGATAAACGGCGCATACCACTTAAGCAGCTTGCCCGCGCCAAGTTCCGCCTCGTCCGCAATCAGCATGGAGCCGGTAACGTTCATTGCCTCGGCGTAAACTCCGTCGTTATGCAGAAGCTCGAAAAGCTTTTCGTCGAACTCCTCGTCGACGGGCTCGTTGGTCGCGTCGAGATAGAAATAATAGGTGTACCACAACGGTCGAAGCGGCTTAAACATATTACAGCAAAGATACGCCGCCGCGTACAGCGACACCGACGGAATGGGCTCCCTGTCGTCGGGCGGGATTACGCCTTGCTCCAAAAGCCTTGTAAACAGCTTGGAGCCGTAGTCGTACTTAATAAAATCCTTGCCGCGGCGGGAATACTTTCTGCCGCCGCCCTCTATCGCCACGGCGGATCCGGGCGAAAAATCGAACTTACTCGGGTCGAGCTTGTAGTCGGGATGACGCTCGGGCTCGATTAAAAAACAGCAACCGTATTCGAAAAGCGCAGAGTGCGGAGCGGCGACGTACTCGGGATACACCGCGCACGCAAAGCAGTACATGTTATACAGTAGCGCGCGCTTACGGTCGTAAGAAAGCTCGCTGTCCCCTATCGCCTCGAAGGTCGGCTCGAATAATTCTTTTACAGTCTGTTTGATTTCCATTTTTCACCTAATCTTGCCCTTGCTCGCTTATTAAAAATTTGAGTAGTGCCTCGCACCCGTCGTAAATATCCTCGTACGCTTTAGTAAAGTCGCGGGTGTACCAGGGGTCGGCAACGTCGCGGGGCTTGTCCGTAAAGTCGCAAAGCCGTTTCAGCTTGTGGGCGAGCGCGCCGCCCGCAAGCCTATGCAGCGCGCGCATATTCCAGCTATCCATACCTATTATGTAATCCGCCTCGAAAATATCGTCGAAGGTTATTGTCTGCGCCCTGTGCTCGCCCGTTATTCCGTGCTTAAGTAGCTCCGCCTTGGCGAGCGGATAAATGCCGTTACCCACCTCGTCGTCGCCCGTCGCGCGGCTTGTAACCTCAAACTCGAGC
Source organism: Clostridiales bacterium (assembly GCA_022511445.1). Lineage (GTDB taxonomy): Bacteria > Bacillota > Clostridia > Christensenellales > Pumilibacteraceae > Anaerocaecibacter. Next base: position 32,909 of record JAFLVE010000016.1, read on the forward strand.
CCCGCTTTTTTCGCCAAATCCTTAAAAATAAGCTCCGCCATCGGCGAACGGCAAATATTACCGAGGCAGACGAAAATTATCTTTTTCATCGTGCTTCCTTTACCGCGTATTTTTGTATAAGCTCGACCGTGCTTTCGACTGTGCGCGTTACGTCGTACAGCGCGTTAATCTCGAAGGAAATAAATTTCCGCTCGTACGAAAGCTGCATAAACTTTTCGAGGTCGACGTAATATTCGTTTATATCGAATATGATAACCGGCTTATTGTGTCTGCCGAGCTGTTTTAGGGTTATAACCTCGAAAAACTCCTCGAAGGTGCCCACGCCGCCCGGCGCTATGATAAACGCGTCGGCAAGATCCTCCATAGTCCTTTTCCGCTCCGCCATGGTCGGAGTGTAGATTATCTCGTCGCACTTGGGGTAAATGGGCTCTATCCCCTCGTCTCGGAAAAAGTCGGGAATAACGCCGGTAATACGCCCGCCGCCGCGAGTAAAACCGCGCGCGGTCGAGCCCATAACGCCGCTTGCGCCCGCGCCGAAAACAAGCTCGTGCTTTAGTTTAGCCAGCTCGTAGCCGAGTTTTTCCGTTTCCGTTTTGTAAACGTCGTCGATATGTTCGCTTGCCGCGCCGAAAATACAAACCTTCAAAATACACCCTCGAATAAAATCGCTGTAATTAGTATATGCAATTTATTAAGTTATGTCAACGCGCTTTTAATTACAATCCCGATACTTACGTTAATCTTTAATCCTGCGCGTCAAAGCTCGCTCGCAAACCTGACCGCCGCGCCGACGCCGACGCTGTCGAGCGGCTCGAGCGAGATATCGAGTATGTAATTGGGCTCCCATTCCTCGCCCGCGAGGCTGTCCGCCGTGATGAAAAATGTGTAGAAATTCTTTTTTCTGTAAGAACACATCGCCTGTAACGCCGCGCACTCCATATCGACCGAAATGCACCCGAGCGCTTTCATCTCGGAAATTCTCGTGCGCGTTTCCCTGTACATTGCGTCGGTGCACCAGTCGGGACCCGAAACGGTTTTAAGCCCGTAACGGCTTAACGCCGCCGCAAGCTTGCTTGCCCCCTTCAGCTCGATAAAATCGGATTGATCGGCGTAGTGTCCGCTCGTGCCCTCGTCTCGGTACGCCTTTGTGGGAACGACAAACGTGCGCTCGGGAACGGCGGATAGCGCGCCGCAAATCCCAAACGCCACCACGCTCTCTATTCCGCAGCAAAGCGCTTCCTCCGTCGCCATTACCGCGGCGGGCGCGCCGACCGGACTTTGATAGGCGATAAGCCTTTTGCCTTCGTACTCGATTCCGTAAATGTCGTTATCTATGCCGCCCGTTACCGCAGCCAGCTTTTTCCCGCCGTAGCGCGACAGAATCTCGCGGAACAGGTGGTTACTAAAGCTCGTGACCGCCGCCTTTGCGCCGTACTGCTTGACAATATCCGCAACCTTACCCACCGCATTTACCGGCTCTATTATTCCTTCCTCGTCGATAAACCTTATCATAATTCACCTCTTTTACGCCGCTATTATACCACAACTCGGGGAAGTTTGCAACCGTATGATATTCCGCTTTTCCGCAAGCAAAAAGGCGGGTCGCCCCGTCCTTTTAATTTTGCGTTATTACCTATTTTCTTTTTCCTCGGCGGCGCAGTGCGGACAGCCGGAGCATTTAGAGCAGTCGCAGCAATCGCAGCCCGCGCCCCCCTTTTTCTTTACCTTGCGGTAAATAATGATTCCCACGGCGGCGAGGACAAGCACGGGCACGACGACGGCTATTATTATATCGAGAGTACCCATTTTTTACTCGCTCCCCTTTTTGTTTTTGCGTTTGAATATGCCGAGTATGTCGAACTTGCCCTTGTTTCTAAGTACGATAAACACGGTTAAAACCGCGATAGCGCCAACCCATACGGCAAGCGGCCATACGAACGCGCCGATTGTGTATACCATGGACGCGACGACAAAGCTTGCCGAAATCCAGAAGAGAAGAGTAAACTTAAACTTGCCCTTAGGCAGCTCGGCTTTTGCCGTGGCGCACGCCGCAAAGCACGGAACGGTAGTCATGTTAAACGCGATAAAGGCAATCAGTGCGGCGGTAAACTCCTGCGCGCTTATTCCCGTTTCGGCGGTTATGTGCGTAATAAGCGCGGCGACCTCTTCTATGCCCGCCTCGGTACCCTCGCCCGCATACGCGGCGATACAGATTGCAAGCGTAGTAAACGTCGCAACGACGTTTTCTTTGGCGATAAGGCCGGTGAGCGCCGCGACGGCAAACACCCAGCCGAATGTGCCGAGCTGAACGCCGAAGCCGAGCGGAGTGAATATCGGCTGCAACAGCATACCTATGGATGCGAGCACCGAATCCTGCATCTCCTCGTTGGGGAGGTACCGCCAATTCCACGACACGTGCGAGAATATCCAAATAATAACCGTCGAGATAAAGATTATCGTAAACGCCTTTTTAACAAAGTGCTTTGTTTTATCCCAAAGGTGAATCATCAGGTTTTTAAAAAGCGGCATGTGGTATGCGGGAAGCTCCATTATAAACGGCGGCGTTTCGCCTTTGAGCGAGGTGTTGCGCATTAACAGTATGCTTACAATCGCCGCAACGATGCCGAGCACGTACATGGAATACGTTATAAGGTCGGCGTTGCCTATTCCGAACGCCGTTACGATTCCGCCGGCAACCGCGGTCAGTATGGGAAGCTTGGCTCCGCACGAAAAGAACGGTATCACCCGTATTGTCGCCGTTCGTTCCTTTTCGTCGGCGAGCGTGCGCGTATTAATAGCCGCGGGCACCGAGCAGCCGAAGCCCATTATCATGGGCATAAACGCCCTGCCCGACACGCCGAAGCGTCTGAAAATCCTGTCGAGTACAAACGCGATACGCGCCATGTAACCGGTGTCTTCGAGTATTGAAAAGAAAAGAAAGAGCACAAGTATTTGCGGCAGAAAGCCGAGCACCGCGAATATTCCGCCGAGTATACCGTCGCCCACAAGCCCCGTCGCCCATTCCGCCGCGCCGCCGTTTTCCATTAACGTAATAACGCCGTCGGAGATATGGTCGAGGAAAAGATTAAGAAAATTAGTAAGTATCACACCCGGCGAAAACACAGCGCCGTCGTAAAAAATGCTAAGCACCTCAACGCCGAAGTTGTTATATCCGTCGCTCGTCGCTAAACCCAATTCCTCGAGCGTAGGCATCCACGCCTGACCTTCGGTAAACCCGTTCAAAAACAAAAGGTTTTCGGAAAAAGTGAGGTGAAATATCCCGAACAGAATGATAAGGAACATGGGTATTGCCCACACCTTGTGGGTAAGCACTCTGTCTATCCTGTCCGACTTGGTAAGCTCGCCTGCACTTTTTCCTCGCGTTTTTGCGGGGGCAAGCGTGCCTGAAATATACCTGTACCGCTCGTCCGCAATATCCGCCTCGAAGTCGACGGAGGACGTTGCAGCCGCCTCGTCGTCCGTGCCGTCTCCTATTCCCACAATTTCCGCAAGCGCCTTTTTTGCGCCTTTATGTTCGAGCTCGATTTCGTCGTTTTCGAGAAGCTTAATCGCATGGAACAGCGGCGACGACACACCCTCCGCCTCGAAAAACTCGATCAGCTTTTTTATCTCCTCGGCGTGCGATGTCAGCTTGGTCTCGCCACGCCTCTCACCGCTCATGCCTACGGCGCGTCGCATAAGCTCGTCTACGCCGGTGCCGCGGAGCGCGGAAATTTTTACGACGGGAACGCCGAGCGCCTTTTCGAGCGCGACAGAGTCCAGCTTGTCACCCGACTTTTCCACCTCGTCTATCATGTTAAGCGCGACGATAACGGGAACGTCCATTTCGAGAAGCTGCAACGTAAGATACAAATTGCGTTCGAGATTGGTAGCGTCCACAATGTTAATTATGCCGAACGGCTTTTCGTCGAGTATGTAGTTTCGCGAAATGACTTCCTCCGGAGTGTACGGGGAAAGCGAATATATACCCGGAAGGTCGACTATATCGACGGGCTCCGCACCCTTTTTGTACGTGCCTTCGCGCTTATCGACGGTAACGCCCGGCCAATTGCCTACGTGCGCCGTCGCACCGGTAAGCGCGTTAAAAAGGGTGGTTTTTCCGCAGTTGGGATTGCCTGCAAGTGCAAAAATCTTCATTTATACCTCCACTTCCACGCACGCAGCCTCGGTAAGCCTAAGCGTAAGCTCGTAGCCGCGCAGTGTAATTTCTATCGGGTCGCCGAGCGGCGCCCGCTTTTTCATGGTAAACGGCGCGCCCGGAGTTATTCCCATGTCAAAAAGCCTGCGGCGCATCCGCCCCTCGCCCGACACTTTTTTAACCGTGCCGCTCTCGCCTATTTGCGTTTCAGATAACAATTTTTCCATTTTTACCTCATTTCGAGTTTTTTGAAGTTTTATACCGGTTAGCAGCGGCTAACCGTCTGCCGAAAAAAAAGATCGACCTAACTTACCCGTAAAAGCGTCGGGATTCATGCGGTGACCGTCTTTCTTTTTACAACAATGGATCTGGCAACGGACGAATCGAGAGCAAGCCTCGAATCGTTTACGCGCACTATCATATTTCCGTTAGTATCGGACAATAGCATTATATCCGCGCCCGACACAATTCCGAGATCTTCAAGATGCCGGCAAAGCTTACCGTCCGCGCATACTTTTACTATTTGCATTGTCTCGCCGTGCGGCGCTAAAACAAGCGGCATAACACGCTCCGAAAAAAATTTATAGTTAGCTGTATGCAACTTTGGTTAGCAATGTGCAACTACATTATCATTATGCACTTTATTAAAAATTATGTCAAGCGTTTTTTGGGGGAAATAAAAATATTTTTCTGCGGATTTTCGTTTAATCGCAAATCTCGAAAGCGCACGTAACCGTTTCCGACACCGTAATATCCTCCGGTTCCGAGCGACCGGCCGCGTCGAGCGAAGCGCGCATGGGCATTATTCCCCCGCCGTCCATGCCGTAGTCGACCTTTACGAGCTTTCCGAGCTTTACGCCTGCCGCGAATGCAATTGTCTCAGCACGGGCGCGGGCGGCAGTTACGGCGGAAGCGGTTACTTTTTTCGACGCCGATTTATTTTTAAAAGTGTACGACACCCTATACTCGCACTTCCAGCTCGTAACAGCGGCAAGGCATTTTTCCACTTTTTCTTTGTTGTAATCAATCCCCACCGTAAATAATTGAACCGCACGGTAGCCTATTATCTTTTTCCCGTCGCGAATCGGGCTTTCGCTTATGCTCGTTACACGAACCTTACCACCAACTTTTTCAATCGCCTTCGCCACTTCCGATGCGATATAGATGACCTCGCCGTGCGCGTCGGAACAATAGTCTTTCTCCGCGCTTGCCGTAACATTAATTATCACGTAGTCGACGGGAAACTTTTCGCTCGCCGTTTCGGTTACCGAAATCAATCTTTGTTCCATAGTTTTCTCCTTTTTATTTTATTCTGAGTCCCTTGGGATACAAATTTTTAAGGGTCATACTGCCCGCGCCGTCGGATGCGGAACGCACCTTGCCGAGCGCATAGCCGCGGTAACACGCGGCTTTTATTCCCTTGTCGACGGATATATCGACCGTCTCGCCGCGGAGATATTTATCGGCACAGTCGTTTAGCTCGACCGCTCCGAATTGTTCCGTCTCGTCGGGGCTTAGCGCGTGAATAAGCGCGTGCGACGCCTCGCCGTCGCGATCGAACACGGGCACTCCCGTGCGCATTACGCAAAACGTGCCGCGCCTGTCGGGTCGGCATGTAAATTTGGGATATTCCCCGTCGTAGAGCGCGCACTCCCCGCCTATCTCCGCGCAGTCAAGCTTAAGAGCGCCGACGGCTACGCTCTTTCTTTTAAGCTTTTCGGGTCGAACGGTGCAATCGGAAGCCCCTATCTTTTTGAGCACGCAGTAAAAATGCCCTTCCCCGTCGAAGTTATGCGGGTATATCCGCCGTGCTTCGGGGAGGTTTATTCCGCGCTCGACGCCGGGAAGAATGGGCGTGTCTATCGGCTCGAAGCCTTTTTCAATTATGTAGCGCACGTTGTCCTCGTTCTCCTCGGGGGAGAAAGTGCAAGTGCTGTACAGCATATATCCGCCCGTACAAAGCAATTCCGTCGCGTCGTCGAGAAGCGCTCTTTGCCGCTTGGCACAGCCCTCGACAATCTCGGCGGTGTACGGAACGTCCTCGTACCTACTCATTCCGCCGCCGCTGCACGGCGCGTCTACAACGAGCGTGTCGAAGTATCCGTCAAGCCCCGCGCTTCTGTACGATTTAGCTTCGCATAACGTTACTACCGAATTTTTTACGCCCAGCCGCTCTAAATTTTCGATAAGCGCGGTGATACGCTTGTACTCTACGTCGTTACTGAAAAGCACGCCGCCCTTCATGTATGCGGCAAGCTGAGTGCTCTTTCCGCCGGGCGCGGCGCAAAGATCGAGCACGCGCTCCCCTATGTACGGCGAGAACGCCGCAACCGCCGCCGAAGCGGACGGCTCCTGCATGTAGTAAAGCCCCGCGTGGTACAGCGGGTCGAGCGACGGCTTTACCGAGGTGTAAAACGACTCGAAGCAAAGCGGGTTTTCTTTTAACGCGTATTCGCGCTTACCCGCCCCCTCTTCGCTTTTAATAAGCTCGATAAATTCGGGCACGGAGATTTTAAGCGTGTTCACCCTAAGCGCCTTATGCCGAGGCTTTTCGTTGTACGCCCGCTCGAAATCGCTATAGCGCTCGCCTAATATCTCGCGCATTTGATAAAAGAAATAGTCCATAAAGTACGCCGCCTCGGCGGCAGACGAAAGAGGTTAATTTCAAGTAATAGTGAAGAAGTAAAAAGTGAAGAAGTTTTATACGTACTCAACGCTATAAAGATACAGTCCGCAGGCGGGAGCGGTGTCCTTACACAGCGTTCTGTCGCCCTTTTCGATAAGCTCGGTCAAGCTTATATCCTCTCCCGAGCCGATACGCGTTAGCTGTGCCGCGATAATGCGCACCATGTTGTACAAAAACCCGTCGGCGGTTATGTAAAACCCGACAAAGTCGCCGTGCCGCTCGACCCTAACCTCGTGCACCGTGCGAACGGTCGTTTTTGCGCCGCTGCCCGAAGCCATAAAGCATTTAAAGTCGTGCTTGCCTATAAGCTCCCTTGCCGCCTTATCCATTCTTTTTTCGTCGAGGCTTGTCCTGTTGTACACTCTGCCGTTAAGCACGGGGAGCGGAGCGCCAGTATAATAAAGATAAAGATAAGTTTTTTTCTTGACCGACTTCCGCGCGTCGAATTCTTCGTCCGCATACTCGGCGGTTAATACTCGCACCTCGGCGGGCAAATACGCGTTCAGCCCGCCGACCACGGTTTTTAACGGCAGTTCCTTTTCGACCGAAAAGTGCGCGACCTGCGCGACGGCATGCACGCCCGCGTCCGTCCTGCCCGAGCCCGTAACGCGCGTTTTCTCGCCGCACAGCTTGTAAACGGCGGTCTCCACAGCGTCCTGAATACTGTTTCCGCTCGGCTGACTTTGCCAGCCGCAAAATGGTGTTCCGTCATAAGAAAGCGTTATCTTGTACTTCATCTTATAACCCCACCGCGGCAATAAACGCCCAATTAAACCAATTGTATTTTAAAAACAGTATGGCTACGAAAATAGCGCACCACAATAACAGCGCAATCACGTCGCCGAAATGGAATTTAAGCGACTTCATTCGCGTTCTCCCTTTTGCGCCGCGGTAGCAACGGCTGTCCATGGCGTCGGCAAGCTCGTCCGCGCGGCGGAAAGAGGACACGAACAGAGGGATAAGCACGGGAATCATCGCCTTTATCTTTTTGAACGGATTCCTCGACTCGAACTCCGCGCCGCGCGCCTTTTGCGCGGAAGTTATCTTATCCGTCTCCTCGACGAGCGTGGGGATAAGCCTAAGCGCAATGCTCATAATAAGCGCAAGCTCGTGCACGGGGAAACGCAGTTTTTTAAGCGGAGACATTAGGCTCTCCAGTCCGTCGCAAAGCTCTGTCGGCGTGGAGGTAAGGGTAAGAAGCGTGGGCATGGTGACAAGAAGCATAAGCCGCCAAGCAAGCTTAACCGAAGCGTATATCCCGCCGAGATATATATGGAAAACGCCCCATTCGGCAAGCGGAGCCTCGCCCTCCTCGGTGTAGAACAGCATCATAAGCACGGTGGTTATAAGCACGATAACAAGCACGAGCCGCAGGCTTTTAAGCACCTTAAGCGGCGGCACGCGCGAAATGATTACCGTAATAATCACAAACAGGGTTAGTAGCCCGAACGACACAAAGCTGGCGCAAAACATCGTCATCACGATATACAACAGCAAAATGACAAGCTTAAACCGAGGGTCGGCACGGTGAACTATCGACTTTGCGGGATAGTATTGTCCAAACGTCATATCACGCACGGCGTCTACCCTCCTTTAAAGCGAGAAGCGCCTCGACAAGCTCGTCCTCGTCCGTTATCGACGGGTCTATATCAAGCCCCGAATCAGTAAGCTTAGAGGCAATCTCGGTGACAAGCGGAAGCCTTACGCCGCACGAGGAAATAACCTCCTGCGAGCCGAACAGCTCGCGCGGGGTGTATACTCCCACCACCGCGCCGCGCCGCATAACGGCAATCTTATTGCAGTACGACGCAACCTCGTCCATGTTGTGCGATATCATAACGACGGTCGGGCACATGGTTTTTATTTTTACTATTAAATCCATTACGGCGCGCTTACCTACGGGATCGAGTCCCGCAGTCGGCTCGTCGAGAACGAGAATTTTGGGCTTCATTGCAATTACGCCCGCGAGCGCCACTCTGCGCTTTTGCCCGCCCGAAAGCTCGAAGGGCGAACGCTCCGCCACCTCGGCGTAGTTTAGCCCGACAAGCTCTATCGCCTCGCGCGCTCTTTTCTTTTGCTCGTCTACCGAAAGTCCGAGGTTTTTGGGTCCGAACATAACGTCCTTTTCGACGGTGTCGTCAAAAAGCTGATGCTCGGGGTACTGAAACACCATGCCGACGCGTTCCCTTACCGACTTAACGTTAATCCTTTTCGAGGAAAGGTCTATGCCGTCGACAATAACGGTGCCGCTTTTTTTCTGAACGCGCGTAAGTGCGTTAAAGTGCGACACGAGCGTGCTCTTGCCCGCGCCGGTGTTGCCTATTATGCCGAAAAAGTCGCCCTCCTCTATCTCGAGGTCGACGTTAAATAGCGCCTGCGACATGAACGGCGTTTTGGGGCTGTAAACGTACGAAAGCTTTTGTACAGAAATCATACTTCACCCCCGCCGTTATGATTTTTCTCCCCGTCCGAAACAGCCTCGCCGCGGTCTACATCGAGCGCGGAAAGTGCGGATGACACAAACGAATCTATATCGAGCGGAGCGCCGAGATCGAGCCCGCGCGCTCGAAGCTTTTGGGCAAGCCTGACCGAAATAGGCAAATCGAGTCCCGCATCGGTAAAAATCTCGGGCGTGGAAAAAAGCTCCCTCCCGCCGTCCGCGACAATGTGACCGCGGTCGAGTATTATTATTCTGTCGGCGCGCGCGGCTTCTTCCATGAAGTGCGTTATCATGAGCACCGCCATGTTTTCCTCGCGGTTGAGCTTTTCGACGACGTTCATAACCTCCGCCCGTCCGTCGGGGTCGAGCATGCCCGTCGCCTCGTCGAGTATCATCATCTGCGGCTTTAAGGCAAGCACGCCGGCAATCGCGACGCGCTGCTTTTGCCCGCCCGAAAGCCGAAGCGGACCCGACTTTGCGTACTCGCTCATGCCCACGCAATTAAGCGCCCAATCGACGCGCTCGCGTATCTCCGCGGGAGCAAGCCCGAGATTTTCGGGACCGAACGCGACGTCGTCCTCGACTATGGACGTTACCATTTGGTTATCGGGGTTTTGGAACACGACGCCTATTCTTTTTCTGATCTCGTAAAGGCTCTTTTTATCCGAGGTGGACATTCCGTCTACGGTAATAAAGCCGCGGTCGGGAAGTATCAGCCCGTTACAAAGTCTGGCGAGCGTGCTCTTACCCGAGCCGTTACAGCCGACAAGCGCGACAAACTCGCCGCGCTCTATCGAAAGGCTTACGGATTGTAGCGCCTGAATATATTCGTCGTCTCCGCTGCTGTAAGCGTAATCGACTGATTTTATATCCAAAAACGGCATACCGAAATTATACCCCTAATAACCGTTATTGTCAATCGATTAGCCGCGCGCGCACTCCGCCACGCTCGGCTTTACGGTTAAAAAAATCCGAGCACGCCGCTGTGGGTATGCTCGGATCGGTTTGTACGCGGATATCGGTTGCGCCTAAAGCGGCGCATCATAAAACTTCGCGTTTATTCCGCGGGCTGATAGTCGAAATCGGGATACTCTTCGTAATCTCCGTCCGAGCCGCCGAAAAGCTTGGAAAATACGGGAACGGAAACGTTTACCGCAGAATCGAGCGTTGCGTCCTTCGCCACGAAGAAGTAAACGTTAAGGACGTACGTCTCGCCTTCGCCGTAGGATACAAGCGCGGTCATGAAAACGGTGCCCGACTGCTCGGTGTAGAAGTTTTCCGCCGAGATTACGGGAGAAAGCGCGGACGCCTTTACCGAGAAGGTCTTGGTTTCGGCGTTGTACGTTACGGCGTTATCCATGCCGGAGTAAGGCTCGCCCTGTACGTTATAGAAGGTATAGCCGGAAACGGTTATATCGCTTCCCTCTTCGTAGTAGAAGTCGTAGGTCGCGTCCTTAGAGTCCGCTCTTACTATAACCGAAACTTCGACGTGCTCGGGGTTATCCTCTCTTTCGGGCGCGGTTAGCGTAAACTCGCCTTCGGTCGTGTAGTCGGAGAAGTCGAGCACGGCGTTAATCGAGTAGTCGTTGTCGGCAAAGAACTCGGCGTCGTCGCCGTCGACGGAAGTATAGTTGTGCGCCACACCCGCGTCGAGCGTTATCTTGGAGAAGTTGTAGTCGTCGTCGAACGTGAACTTGATTTCTGCGTCGAGCTTTGTAAACTTGACGTTATTCTTAATGAGAATGGCAAGGTCGGGCGGAAGCTCGTCGCCGTAGGTGTCGACCGCGGTCTTGAAAGGAATCGAATCGAGCACGCCGATCAAAACGCCTTTCATTATTCTGAGCTTGGCGGGGGTTGCGGCAACGTCGTCGGGATTTACGGGCGAGAAGAGCGCCGTGTTAATCGCTTCGAACAAGTCGTCGGGGTCTATTCCGCCCGCAGGACCTTCTTCATCTTCTTCGGGATCGCTCTCGCCGAACAGCTTCGCTTCCATATAGTTTGTAAGAGCGGTGAGCGTCTCGCCGACCGTGCGGGCGTCGATTATCTCCCACGCTTCTTCGGGAAGCCCCATTCCCGAACTTTCGAGAATGTCTTTAACCGAAACGCCGAGCGTATCGTTAATTTCGTCCAAAAGCTCGCCCAGCGTTGCGTCCTTAACCGCGTCGTAATTATTGATAAGCGCGGTGAGCACGCCGTCGAGCGTCTTGTATCTCGAGTCGGCGACAAACATCGCCAGGTACGTGTCGATAAGCTTAAGCACGGAGGTTTTTCCGTCCTTGTACGCGCTTTGAGCGGGATCGGCAAAAAGGTTGACAACCTCCTTAAGCGCAAGATTATACGTACCCGTCTTTGTCGAAGGATCGTACTTTACCTGCTCCTGAAGCTTATTGTAAAACTCGAGCTTTTCCGCAGGGGTTTCGGGAAGCATGCCGTACACTACGTCCTTAAGATACGCGGCGTAACCGCTCGGAAGGAACTGACTGTAATAGTACACTTCGCCGTCCTCTTCGTAGTAGCTGTATCCCGTAGCGAAGTTATAGTAGACTGTTTCTCCGTCGCCGGGGACCTTGAGTACGTCGCCCTTCTTTTCGAGAACGTTTTCCGCCGTAACGGGATTTTTCGCGCTTTTGCTGTCACGTGTTATCTTAACGTTAACCTTATAGCCGTGCGCAGTCAAAAGAGCGTCTATCGCCTCCATCGTCTTATCGGCAGGGAGCGCGTTTTTATCTTCGGGAGTAGGCGTGGGCTCTACCTCTTCGTTACAAGCGACGAGCGCAAAGCACATCAGCATTGCAACAAAGATCGATATGATCGAAAGCAATTTCTTTTTCATGTCTTTTTATCTCCTTAAAAAATTGATAACTTAATATAACACCGCCGTTTTTAGTTGTCAAGGCAAAAACCGTACAAAACACATTAAAAATGTATTAAAAATTCCGTTATCGTGTCACTTTTTGTAGGCGGCGTATATGCGTATATCGAATATAATTTGTGCCGCATATAAAACGTTTATTCCGACCTCGGTTTGTCGCGCGCTCTCCATCTCATCATTTCGACCGAAGCGGACGTGAGGAATATAATCCAAATAAAAACCCCGCAAAGCGGGGTAAAATCAAATCATCTTAACATTGATCGGCGAGCATAACTTTGTTTTCATTTTTTCATTTTACATTAGGCGAAGCCGACTTCATGTAATTAATTGTTCCGCCCGCTTTAAGGATATCCTTTTGTCTGTCGTTAACGTTAAGCGACGCGGTAAACGCTCGGCCCTTCGTCTTGTTTTCTATTTTGGCTTTCCCGCAGTTTACCGCCTCGACGGGGTCGGCTATTAAGAGCACGTCGCCCTGCTCTATCCCGTCGTAGTCGGACGGGTTGTCGAAAACGAGCGGAAGAATTCCCGAATTGATAAGGTTGTCGCGGTGGATACGCGCAATGCTTTTAACTATCGCGGCGCGGATACCGAGCTGGAGCGGGGCGAGCGCGGCGTGCTCGCGGGAGCTGCCCTGCCCGTAGTTTTCGCCGCCGACGATTATTCCGCCGCCCAAAGCCTCGGTGCGCTCGGCAAAGTGTTCGTCCACCGTCGAGAGGCAGAACGAGGAAAGATACGGAATGTTGGAGCGGTACGGCAGGAGCTTTGCGTTGCTCGGCATAATGTCGTCCGTAGTTATATTGTCGCCCACCTTAATTGTAACCGTCTTTTCTATACTCCCCGACAGCTTTTCCCCTATCGGGAATGGCTTAATGTTTGGTCCGCGCTCTATCGCTATATCGGTGAAATCGGCGGGATTGAGAATAAGATTGTCGTTTATATCGAAGCGGGTCGGCATTTTAACGTCAATCGGCGCGTCCTCCGGCGGAACGGTTATTACGCCCGCGATTGCGCTGTACGCGGCGGTAAGCGGCGAAACGAGAAAAACGCTCGCGCTTTTCGTGCCGCTTCGCGCATAGAAGTTTCGGTTAAAGGTGCGGAGACTTACCGCGTTTGTCTTGGGGCTTTGTCCCATACCTATACACGGTCCGCAAGCGCATTCGAGAATGCGCGCGCCGCTGTCGAGTATGTCTTTTAACGCGCCGCACTTACTCAGCATTGTAAGCACCTGCTTGGACCCGGGGCTTATCGTAAGCGACACGTCGGGATTAACCCTTTTGCCCTTGAGCACCGCCGCCACCTTCAGCATGGTGAGAAGCGACGAGTCGGTACAGCTTCCAATGCACACCTGGTCGACCTTTTTCCCCGCAAGCTCGGACACGGTAACCACGTTATCGGGCATGTGCGGCGCCGCGGCGAGCGGCTCGATTTCAGATAGGTCGATTTCTATAATTCTATCGTACGAGGCGCCGCTGTCGGCACAAAGCGAAACGAAATCGCTCTCTCTCCCCTGCGCGCGCAAAAACGCTTTGGTGCGCGTATCGGACGGGAAAACTGAAGTCGTCGCGCCGAGCTCGGCGCCCATGTTTGTGACCGTCGCACGCTCGGGTACGGACAGGCTCTTTACGCCGTCGCCGAAATACTCGACGATTTTCCCCACCCCGCCCTTGACGGAGAGGATACGAAGCACCTCGAGTATAAGGTCCTTTGCGGTCGCGTTGGGTTTAAGCGCGCCGGTAAGCTTAATGCCTATTACCTCGGGCATTGTGAGATTGAGCGTGCCCTTTGCCATGGCGAGCGCGACGTCCAATCCGCCCGCGCCTATTGCGAGCATGCCTATTCCGCCGCCCGTGGGCGTGTGCGAGTCGGAGCCGACGAGGGTGTATCCGGGCACGCCGAAACGCTCGAGGTGGACCTGGTGACATATCCCGTTGCCCGGCTTAGATACAAACACGCCGTGGGATAATGCCACCGACTGAATATACGCGTGGTCGTCGGCGTTTTCAAAGCCCGATTGAAGAGTGTTGTGATCTATGTACGCGACGGAGCGCTTTGTAACAACCTTATCTACGCCGAGCGCCTCGAGCTGAAGATAGCACATGGTGCCCGTGGAGTCCTGCGTAAGCGTTTGGTCGACCGAAATTACTATGGGATTACCCGCCTTCGGCTCGCCCGAAACGAGATGCGACAAAATTAGCTTTTGCGTGAGATTGAGTTTCATAAATTTCTACCTGTCCTCTCTGAAGTAGCGCGGCAACGGTTTAATGGTGCCTGCGGAGTTTTCGAGCGAGAGCACGTCAAAGTCCACGTCCTCCACAAAGTCGCGTGTAAAAAAGCGCACTATGTTAAAATGCACAAAGTTGTACACGTGGCTTTTGAGTATTACGGGCGTGGGAATATCGAGCGCGTGCGTTATATCGCAAACGTACTCGAAAAGCCTCTCCTCCTCGAACGGTCCGTCGAGGGTATACAGATAGTTTCGCGTTATCTTTTCGCCCTTGAGCGTTTTTGCCCAAATCTGCGGATATACCTTTGCCTTGAGTTCTCTTTCCATATCTTAAGTATAGCATATCCCGCGCGAGTTATCAACAAAAAAACGCACCGATTGCCGCGCGCCGCGCATTCCGAAACACTATTGATTTTATAATTCGATTCTGGTATACTTAATAAGAGGTGTATTATGGAACTCGACGGCAAAATGCTTGTATCAATAAGCGAAACCCAAAAAGACTTTAACGCAACGAAAAAAGTCGCGGACGAGCACGGCGTAGCAATAATCGCAGACGGCGCGCCTAAGTATCTGCTTTTCGCGCTGACCGACGACGAGGGGGAAAAACTCCGTAAAGAGCTTGTGGGAAATGCGGCAAAGTCAGTTATGAAAAAATATGCCAAAGCCTTCGAGGAGCTCGCAAAATAGAATCGTCGGCATTTCGTGTAATTAGTTAATATTTTCGGACTTGCGCGCTTTACACGCCGTTAAAAAATATCCGACCGCATTGCGGTCGGATTTTAATTGTTCCGTATTCGTTTTTATTTATTATAAACCGCGCGGCGGCATTCTATTATACCAAAGGCGTTACAAAATAATAGTAGTTGTATATACCCCAAGCGATGTCCTCAAGCAACGAGATTAACATTATGTAAAAAACGATAACCATGATGAACGAAACGACGACGGCGGCTATAGACAGCTTAAATCCGAGGTCGCAGTCCTTATCGGTAGCGGCGGTTTTTGCTTTCAAGCCGAGGCGGGACATTACAATACCCACAATGCCGAGAGCAAGACTGACGTAATTAAGAAAAGGAATTATCGAGGTGGAAAGACACACAATGCCGAGTATCTTACTCACCTTCGAAAATACAGTCCAAACCTTGGGCGGCTTATCTGCGGGCGCTGCCGCCGCCGCGGTCTCCGAAACCGTTTTCGACGGCTCCGTTTCCTTTTGACGAACGTCCGCTCCGCAGTACGCACAGAACTTGGATTCTTTGTCTATTTCCTTACCGCAATTTTTACAAAACATCGTTTCCTCCGATAACGGCAATATTTGTTGTATCGTATAAATGATAATATTCTATATTGTAATTTCGTTTAAAAATACATTAGAATTACATTAAAAACAAAACCGCAACGCCGAAGCCGACCGCAAAAAAGGACGGCTCAACCGTCCTTAATTGTTTATTTATATCTTTTTTCGAGTCGTTATTCATTTAACCGCTTTAACCGAGTTTAAGATATTAGTCGGGTGTGATGTCAAGTACTCTATGCGGTCTACACACGACGTTCGCCGAGCCTTCGGCTTGTTATTCCCACTCGATTGTGCCGGAGGGCTTGGGCGTAAGGTCGTAGAGCACGCGGTTTACGCCTTTAACCTCGGTGGTTATGCGCTTTGTAATATGCTTAAGGAGCTCGTACGGAATTTCTTCAATCGTGGCGGTCATAGCGTCCGTGGTATTAACGGCGCGAATGATTACGGGATAGGCAAACGTGCGCGCGCCGTCCTTTACGCCGACCGACTTAAAATCGGGAACGGCGGTAAAATACTGCCACACCTTGCCCTCGAGCCCGTGCTTTGCGAACTCCTCGCGAAGTATCGCGTCGCTCTCTCTTACCGCTTCCAAGCGGTCGCGCGTGATTGCGCCGAGGCACCTGACGCCGAGTCCGGGGCCGGGGAACGGCTGACGGTACACCATGCCGTCGGGCAGTCCGAGCGCGCTTCCCACTACGCGCACCTCGTCCTTGTACAGGAACTTGAGCGGCTCGACAAGCTCGAACTTAAGATCGTCGGGAAGCCCGCCCACGTTGTGATGCGCCTTAACGCCGACGCTCTCGATAATGTCGGGATAGATAGTACCCTGCGCCAAAAACTCGATGCCGTCCAACTTTCTCGCTTCCTCTTCGAAAACGCGGATAAACTCGGCGCCGATTATTTTGCGCTTCTTTTCGGGATCGGAAACATTCTCGAGCTTGGTCAAGAATCTATCAACCGCGTCCACGTAGACGAGGTTGGCGTTCATCTGATTGCGGAAAACCTCCACAACCTGCTCGGGCTCACCCTTGCGTAACAGACCGTGGTTAACGTGTACGCAAACAAGCTGCTTGCCTATTGCCTTAATGAGTAGCGCCGCAACAACCGAGCTGTCGACGCCGCCGGAGAGCGCGAGGAGCACCTTTTTGCTTCCCACCTGCTTTTTAAGGAGCTTAACCTGCTCGGAGATAAAGCTGTCGGCAAGCGCCTTTGTGGTGATACGCGCCATGCTTTCGGGCCGTTTGTTGTTTTCCATAATTTCCTCCCTATTTATGCTTTTTTATGTACATAGTATAGCGTAAATCGGTTACCGAAATCAAGCGAATCGGCATTAAAAAGTAACGTAAGTATTACTTGCTTACATAAAACTCTTTTAGACTTTGTGGCGGCGAAGATGACGCCTCTTCACTATTCACTATTACTTATTCACTCGGTAGGTCAAACTGCGACTTGTGTCCGCACGTATTGCAAAAATTATTGCCGCCGCCTATTTCCCTTCCGCACTTTTGACAAAACGTACGAAGCGGCTTGCCGCAGTTTTCGCAAAGCTCTCTGCCGTTTTTGTTAACGGTTCCGCAGTCGAGACACTTGACGAATTTTGCCGCGGTTTTTCTTTTCGTATTGGCGTCCGCAATAAGACTAATCCCCATAAAGGAAAAGCCGATGCCAAACCCAACCAGAACGGTGGCAAGCACGAATCTATCCCATACCGTGTAGAACAGTACGCCAAAAGTAAGCATCGCCGCAGCGATTGTGATAAAAATAATCGCCATGATTATTTGGCGACGGTTGGACGCATAATCGTAGTCGTACTTGCTTGTTTCACTCGACCCGTGATAGTGGTGGTGATGGTGATGATAGTGGTGATGACTCATAATGCAATTATCAATAGTAAAATTATCATATTTCATGCGCGAAGCCACGCGTAGCGCATTTTACATCGCGAAGCGATATTTCATTCGCCGATAGGCGAATTTCACTACTTGCGAAGCAAGCAATTTCACTGCGCCGCGTAGCGGTGCTTGCGGCGCTTACTCCCACTCGATAGTGGAAGGGGGCTTACTCGTAATGTCGTAGACGACGCGGTTAATGTGACCTACCTCGTTTACTATGCGCGTGGAGGCACGCTCGAGCACGTCGTAGGGTATACGCGAAAAGTCCGCCGTCATAAAATCGGTTGTGGTAACGCCGCGGAGCGCGAGGGTGTAATCGTAAGTTCTCGTATCGCCCATAACGCCCACCGAGCGCATGCTCGTAAGAACGGCAAAATACTGATTGATATCGCGGTCGAGCTTTGCCGCGGCAATCTCCTCGCGGAATATGGCGTCGGCGTCCTGCAATAACGCCACCTTTTCGGGCGTGACGTCGCCGATAATTCTAATCGCAAGCCCGGGGCCGGGGAACGGCTGACGCCACACGAGCTTTTCGCTTAAGCCGAGCTCCACGCCGAGCGCGCGCACCTCGTCCTTGAACAAAAGCCGAAGCGGCTCTACAATCTCCTTAAAATCGACGTGCTTGGGAAGCCCGCCCACGTTATGGTGCGACTTGATAACGGCGGCGTCGCCCGCACCGCTTTCAATAACGTCGGGATAAATCGTGCCTTGAACGAGGAAGTCCACTCTTCCCAGTTTTTTCGCCTCTTCCTCGAAAACGCGGATAAACTCCTTGCCTATAATCTTACGCTTTCTTTCCGGACTTCTTACGCCCTTAAGCCGAGACAAAAACCTTTCGCCGGCATTGACGCGGACAAAGTTAACGCCGCTATCCTTAAACGCCGCCTCCACCTCGTCGCCCTCGTTTTTACGCATAAGCCCGTGGTCGACGAAAATGCAGGTAAGTTGACTGCCTATCGCGTTTGCGAGCAGCTTGCACGCAACCGAGCTGTCCACGCCGCCGGACAGAGCAAGAAGCGCCTTGCCGCCGCCTATTTTTTCGCGAAGCTCTTTTACCGCGGTCTCGGCGTAGCCGCTCATCGTCCAGTCGCCCTTGCAGCCGCACACCTTAAACAGGAAGTTGCCAAGCATATTAAAGCCCTGTTCGGTATGGTTGACCTCGGGGTGGAACTGCGTGCCGTAGAACTTTTTCTCGCTGTTTTCTATTGCGGCGTACGGGCACTTGGCGCTGTGCGCGATTGTCTTAAACCCGTCGGGTAGCTTTTTAATATAGTCGTTGTGGCTCATCCAAACGACAGAGCTTTCCTTTAAGCCGTTAAAAAGCGGCGATCCCGTATCGAAAGAACAATCGGTCCTTCCGAACTCCGCGGCGGAATCCTCGCCCGCCGCGCCTATCTCGCCGCCCAGCCCGTAGACAAGGAACTGCGCGCCGTAGCAAATGCCGAGAATGGGAACGCCGAGCGTAAAAATATCCCCGCTCATTCGCGGCGAATCGTCGAGATACACCGATTTGGGTCCGCCCGTAAAGATTATGCCCTTGGGATTTTTGGCGCGGATATCGGCGATAGGCGTTTTGTAGGAAACGACCTCGCAATAAACGTGCTGCTCGCGCACGCGCCTTGCGATAAGCTGATTGTACTGTCCGCCGAAATCGATAACAAGAACTGTTTCCGACATAAAACTCTCCTTAGCTTTTGTAAGCACATAAGTCGGTGTTTATAAACCCGCTCGATACGATAAGTATAGCACAGTTTTTTTATATTACAAAACATTATCGCGGTGTAGCGCGCTTTTACCGTAATTTTTTTAAAAACAAAAAAGTGCGAAGGGGTTTCGCACTTTAATTATACGACTTAATTTAATCAGAACGTTAACGGCATATTAAGCACCGTTCTGATTACCATAACCACTACGGGTACCAGTACACCCACGATAACGGCGACTATCGCAAACGGCAAGCCGTTCCACCTTTTGTATTTAGTCATCTCTGCGAGCGAATAAATAGAAAGGATAATCGCAAGCGCGCAGAACAAAAATCCGAGCGGCGTCAGTACGGACGAATATTTTATAAAGCCCGATACGGCGATGACAAGCGCTATCAAAGAGAGGATAAACGCCTCTACCGCGGTCTCGTTAATGCCTTCCTTCTTTTTGTAATCGGCTTCGCTGCTACTCACAATAACCTCCGCCCCCATACGAATAAGAATATTAACGACGTATGGTTTTTAACATTATAAACCGAGATAAAACGGTTGTCAATACCTTTTTTACAAAATGACCCTATTTTGTTTAATTACAGCTTGAATACGGAATAATCGCTAAAACCCTCGAAGCTGAAGCTGGCGTCAATTCCTTTTAGGTACATATCGCGCCCGAGGTCGGCTTTAAGCGCGTCCTTTAACAGCTTGTAAAGCTTTTCGTCGTCGGTGTGCGACTTTTCGAGCGCGACGGTAAACTTTTCTTTTTCGATTGTCGAAAAGTCCACAACCTCGCCTATTTTTTCGCGCAGCATTTCGTTTAGCCATATTCTAAGCGCAATGCTGTTGCCGGTGCGGAACGGGTGCGCGATATTCATCTCGATGTACTTATCCACAATCTCGTCGAAGGTGTCGAAGGGCATAATGTCCGCAAACTCAACCCCGGTGTCGAGCGCGTTGACGGGCGTAAACCGCATATTGCCTTTAACGATATCAACGGTGCGCTTTTTGCCCGCTTGGTCGGTTATATCCTTATAAAGATACTCGTGAATGGAAGCAAGCCCCTTAAACGTACCCACCTCGTACTCCTTGAGAAGACCCTTATCAAACAGCTCCTTTGCGCGGAGCTTGAGCGTTTTCTCCTCGCTCTCGATCGCTTCCTTTTCGACCTTTTCGTTATCCATATTTCCCTCCGTTTCCATTGGTTGGATTTATCTGCTTAATTATTCGTCACGCTGTTCGAAAGCGTGCTTTCCTAATCCCAAAATTTTTGCGCGTTCACGCATGCGCTCTTTTTCGTCGAGGATGCGCTTTCGTATCCTAAGCGACTTGGGCGTGACCTCGAGAATCTCGTCGTCCGCCAAAAACTCGATACAGTCCTCGAGAGTCATTCGCATGGGGGTAACGAGCTTGAGCGCGTCGTCGCTTCCCGAGCTTCTGGTATTGGTAAGGTGCTTGCGCTTACATACGTTTACGACGATATCGTCGCCGCGCGGGTTTAGTCCTACCACCATGCCTGCGTAAACGGGAACGCCGGGACCTATAAACAGAGTGCCGCGCTCCTGCGCGTTAAACAGTCCGTACACAATGCTCTCGCCCGCCTCGTGCGCGATAAGCGAGCTGTAGTCGCGGCGGACAATCTCGCCCTTGTACGGCTCGTAGCCGTCGAACACGCTCGACATTATTCCCTCGCCCTTGGTGTCGGTCATAAGCTCGCTCTGATAGCCGAACAGACCGCGCGCGGGCACTTTGAAATTCATTTTTATTCTGCTGCCGTGCGGGGTCATGTCGATAAGCTCGCCCTTTCTTGTGCCCATCTTGCTCATAACGGTGCCGACCGCCGTTTCGGGAACGTCTATAAACACTCTGTCAATCGGCTCGCACTTAACGCCGTCTATCGTTTTAATAAGCACCTTGGGCATGCTGACCGCAAACTCGTAGCCGTCCCGCCGCATGGTTTCTATTAATATCGAAAGGTGCATTTCGCCCCTGCCGCACACCACGAAGCTGTCCGCGGTAGACCCGTCGCTAACCCTAAGCGAAAGGTCCTTTACCGCCTCTTTGTACAGTCTGTCGCGAAGGTGCCTGCTGGTTACGTACTTTCCTTCCTTACCCGCAAGCGGCGAGTCGTTTATCATAAAGGTCATTTCGACGGAGGGCTCCGCTATCTTGACAAACTCGATAGGAGTTAGGTCCGCCTCGGTACACACGGTGTCGCCTATGCCGACGCCCTCTATGCCCGATATGCACACGATATCGCCCACGCTCGCCTCGTTCGATTGAACGCGCTTTATTCCGTCGTAGGTAAATATGCTTACGACCTTGCTTTTTGTCGCTTTGGTTTCGTCGTGGTAGTTGGTAAGCACAACGTTGTCGCCTACCGAAAGCCTGCCCGCGCCTATTTTGCCTACGGCGAGCTTACCCACGTAGTCGTTGTGCTCCGCGGAAGACACGAGCATCTTAAAGGGCGCGTTCTCGTCGCCCTTGGGCGCGGGAATATGTTCTATAATCGCTTGGAAAAGCGGTTGCATATTCCTGCCGTGCTCGGTAATGCTCTTTGAAGCAACACCCTCGCGCGCGGAGGCGAAAACGAACGGGCTGTTAAGCTGCTCCTCGCTCGCGTCGAGATCGAGGAAAAGCTCGAGTATCTCGTCGACGACCTCTTTAAGCCGCGCGTCCGGTCTGTCCGTCTTATTGATTACTATTATAATTTTCAGACCGAGCGACAGCGCGCGCTCCAAAACGAACCGCGTCTGCGGCATCGGACCTTCGAACGCGTCCACGACAAGAAGCGCGCCGTCCACCATTTTAAGCACGCGCTCCACCTCTCCGCCGAAATCGGCGTGCCCGGGAGTGTCCACAATATTTATCTTAAACCCGTCGTACACGCACGACGCGTTTTTACTGAGTATGGTAATACCGCGCTCACGCTCGAGCGCGTTGCTGTCCATTACGCGGTCTACGACAGCCTGTCCCTCGCGGAACACGTTGCCCTGCTTCAGCATCTCGTTGACGAGCGACGTTTTGCCGTGGTCGACGTGAGCTATTATTGCTACGTTGCGAATTCTGTTCTGTTCCATATAGTGTTTCTTTAAGTGAGTAGATAGGTCGGCGCCGCGGCTACGGCGGCAATTAACCTATATCAATTTTATAATAAATGAACTTTGTTGTCAAGTACACAAACCCCATACTGCTCGAATGAGTAGCTACTTTCTGTTAAACACGCGGAAAGCGATAACGGTCATATCGTCGCGCGGCTCGCCGTCCGACTTTTCGAGCGCGCGGGATAAAATGGATTTTGCCGCCGCCTCGGGATTGTGGGAGGAGATGTCGTTTATGTAGTCAGGCAGCTCGTCGCCCTCGAAGCAATCGGTAACGCCGTCGCTCAGCATTATAAGCATCTGCCCGATATACAGCTTTTTCTTTGCGGTAAACGGGCGCATTTCGTCGAGCACGCCGATAGGCAGCGACCCGCCCTCGACGGTAAGCACGGTGTCCTCGGTCTTGATGTAGCACGGCGGCGAGCCCATTTTAATAATATCCACCACCGCCGTGTCGAGATCGCACACCGCAATATCCGCCGCCGAATACCGCTCCGAGCCTGGCAGCTTTAAAAATCTGTTTACGCCGTTAAGCACCGACTCCGAATCGAACCCCGCGCGGTAAAAGCACTCGACAAGCTCGAGCGCGCTGTCCGAGCTGTCGCCCGCGCCCTGCCCGCTCCCCATTCCGTCCGCAAGCGCGACGAGAAATTTACCGTCGATTCGCTTAAACGTGTAGCTGTCGCCGCTCACCCCGCCGTCCTTACTGACCCCCACTCTGGCGTACGCCGCCTCGAATTTGGTTTTGGGCACGCACTCGGCAACGCTCCAGCCCGCCGCCTGCGTTTGCTCCAAAAGCCGCACCTCGTACTTTGCTTTGAGAGCGACCGACACCGCTTTTTCTATTTTCTTTTTGTCCGTCGCGGTGGTACGCACCACGGCGGTAACGCTCGACTTGGACACGAACGCCTCCGCGCAATCCACGCCCGCGTTCATCAGCTCGCGCTTGACGTTTTCTTCTGCGTCGCCGTCGAAGCCTACCGGGGTTGCTTGACTTTTGCCGAGCGAGGACAAAAGCTCCTTTACGGCGCTCATGCGCTCCGTGACTATCTCCTTCGCCCTTTTCTCGCTTTCAAGCCGCACCTCCGTCTTTTTGGCGGCGTCGGCTATGTCCGTGCATGCGGAAATGACCTCGCTCGTCCTTATACACGTGGTAAGAAAAAACGAGGGGAGCTCGCCCATTACCGTCTTTGCTTCGCACGCGTTTTTGGCAATAACGTTAAACGCCGCCTCGCGCGCGAAGTTATCGCACGTGCTTTTGTTAACGCAGTACGGACAGAACTTTTCGCTAAGCATGGCGGCTACCGCGCCGATATCCTTTTCCTCCGTGCCGAACGAGCTTATAAGCCGCGCCGACTCGTCGAACGCCGCCGCCACGCACAGCAGTTTATTTCCGCCGTCCACGCGCGCCCTGTTTATGTAATGCCTAACCGCAAGCCGCGTCGTGCCGTCGAAGTCGAAATAGCTTTTAATAAAGCTAACCGCCCTTTTGGGCACCGCGCAGTAAATAACCGCGCCGACCGCCATAACGAGCGCGTCGAAGCCTGCGATAACCGCCGACGTGCCGAGAAGGATGTTGAGCGCCGCGCCGAGCATCACCCCGATTGCGGAGCTTAGCGGACGGGCGAGTCCCGAAAACGCCGCCGCCGCGCACACCGCGGTAAGCACGGCAAGCGCCGCGCCGCCGCCCGCTTTAACCGCTATTCCGAACGCCGTCGATACGCCCGCGGCAAGCCCGCTTTTTGTGCCGAGCAGCGACGCAAACAGCAAAAAGCAAAAAGCGACGCCAAGTCCCAACCTTACTTTTCCCACGATAAACCCGCCGACTGTAAGCCCGAAAACGACGAGTACGGCGCACAGCGACACGCTTTCAGCGGCGTTCGGTCTATAGGAGAATTTTTTTATAAGTACGCCCGCCGCAGGGAATGCAAAGGCGTAAAAAAGCATTCCGAGCACGGCGGTCAGCACTCCGCTCGTAACGCTGTCGAAAACGCCGGTCAGCACTCCGTTAACTGCGATTGCCAAAAGCGAAAATACCGTTTTTGCCGCTACGCCCCTCGCCTTTTTCACCTTGAGCGAGAGCACCCACCGCGCCGCCGTGACAAATACCGTCGCCGCCGCCGCGTAAAGCCGCCACAGCTCGAAGGAGTACAAAAACGAAGTAAGTATGTACACGGGCGCAGGCAGAACAAAAAACGCGTACGACGACGCCGCGCAAAACATAGCCGTCCCGAATGGGGACAGTCCGTACAGACCGCCGCAGGTCGCGGCAACAGCCGCCGCGGAAATAAAAAAATCGCTCGGACGTACCAATCTTTTCATGCGAAAAATTGTAACACAAAAAAACCGACGTATTCTGTCGGGAATTGCGGTTTTTACAAGAATAATTTACTATATAACTTTACGCGGCAAAAGTAAAAAACAACCTTGCTAAGCAAAATACGGCTTTTAGCCGAACGCGGAAAAACCCGCTCTAAAAATCGGGAGTGTATTTGCTGTCCGCCGAGTCGAAGCTCTGGAAGTACCCGCTGCCGAAGCCGAGCTTTAGCGCGTGCTCTGCGACTATTTTATATTCTATCCTTTTAAGCCGAGCGTTAGGCTCCCCCACGCCGTTTGGGGTGAACTGGCTCATAAGCGAAATAACGGTATCGGTGCCCAGCTCGTCCGCGATAATATTAAGCGCCTTAATACTGTTATCCACATGCCCGGGGAGAACGAGGTGGCGGACGACAAGCCCGCTTGTCAAAACGCGCTCGCAGTCTATATCCTCCCACTCGTCCTTAGTTTCACGCATAAGCTTTATTGCGGCAAGCGCCGTCTCGGGATAGTCAGCCGCTCCCGAAAACTTTTTTGCAACGTCGCCGAGCGCATATTTGTAATCGGCAAGAAACACCGACGTAAAGCATTTTGCGCGGCGCACGCCCTCCGCCGTTTCGTAGCCCGACGTGTTGTAGATAACGCGGCGGCACTTTTTCGTGAGTGAAAACGCGCGCTCGAGCGAGGACAGGCAATGCGTGGGAGTTACAAGGTCGAGCGCGTTGCCCTCCGTTATATTATCAAACGCGGCGGCAAGGCGCTCGTCGGTATATTCCTCTCCCGCCGCGCCGCGGCTGATTAAATAATTCTGACAGTACGAGCAGCGCAGATTGCACCCGCCGAAAAACACCGCGGATAATTTTCCCAAGCACGGCTCTTCAAAGTAAAACGGATCGACCAGCTTCGCAACGCGCGCATAACCGCCTATTCCGCAAAACCCCGTTACCCTATTTCTGTCCGCTCCGCAACGGCGCGGGCAATCGAAGCACCTTTCGTTCATCTCAGTATCTTGCGCTTTACCTCGCGCTTGACGAAGCTAGGCGACAGGTCGTCGTCCATCCAAAACGTGACGAGCGGGAGCCCCGCGTCCTCGCAGATAGCGGCGACCTTTTCGTCGCGCTCTACCCTGTCGGCGCGGTTATGCGAACTGTCGTTAAGCTCGACAAGGAGAAGAGGCTCGAAGGTGCGCCTATCCACAAAACAAAAATCGCACACTCTGAAAAGCTCGTTGCGGTAGGACGCGTTTGTCTTTTTGTCGATTACGTTTACAAGCGCCGTTTGCGGTATGACCTCGTACCTATCCGGGTTTATCCTTTTAAGCACGGCGTAAAGCTCCTGCTCCGGCGGAGTCAAAAGCTGTTTTTTACGCACGTACTCGGAGGAGAGCACGACCTTTTTCCCGTCGCCGCGCTTGACGAGTAAGCCGACTACGGCAATAATCATCAGCGCCGCGCCGACTATCGTCGCTATCCAAGCAAACTCGTTGGCATCTTTGAAAAACGGGAGAAGACTGACCGCAAATACCGTCAGCCCCGTAAACAGCAAAAATAACAATAACAGCGTTTTTGTCTTTAGCCTTTTCATTTCCCCGTCGTTTTTCCTTGTCGTTCCTAAAAATTAAGGACGGGTCTTAGGATCCGTCCTTAATAAGCACGGGTATGTTCCCGTTTTTTTTATAGAAATGTTAAAAGCGAATTTATTATTCCTCGGCGCCGTCCGACTCCGACGGCTCGACGGGCTTTTCGCTCCTGCCGCGGTTATGACGGTCGCGTCCGCCACGTCTTTTCCCGCCCTTTCTCTCGTCCTTGGGGATAATAACCACAAAGCGGTACGGCTCCTTGCCCTCGGACGCCGTGGTTACTCTGTCGTCGTCCGTCAGCGCGTTGTGAACGGTGCGGCGGTCTATGCGCTCCATAGCGTCGAGCTTAATGCGCCTGCCCTTATTTACCGCCTCGTCCGCACGGCGGTGCGCCATTGCGGTGAGCGACGCGGCGCGGCGGCCTCGGTAGCCGTTGCAGTCCACCGTTACGTTTACACGCGTTTTTTCGGCGCGAGCGCCCGTCTCGGCAAGATAGGAAAGCGCCGAAAGCGTTTCGCCGTGACGGCCTATTATGAGCGAATCGTCGCCCGCGGGAGCGTCTATATTGATAAGCTCGGGATCGGACTCGTCCTGCTTCACCTCCGCGGTAAAGCCCATTAACGCAACGACCTCCTTTATAAAGCCGCAAGCTTTATTAAGCGCCTCGATCTCCTCCTCGCGCGTAGGTTTTTCGACCTTTTTGACCTTATCACCCTTTTCGACATTCTCCTCTTTTTCGGCGTTTTCGGGTTTTGAAGGCTTTTCGACCTTTTCCGTCTTTGCGGGTTTTTCGGGTTTGTCCGCTTTTTTCGCAGGCTTTTGCGCCGTAGCCTTTTCGGGCTTTTCGGCTTTATCGGTCTTTACGGGCTTTTCCGATTTCTCTGCCTTTTCGGGTTTTTCGGGCTTTTCCGTTTTTTCGACCTTATCGGATTTTTCCGTCTTTATGGGTTTTTCCGCTTTTTCGGGCTTTTCGGCAGGGGGCTCAACCTTTTTTTCGGGCTCTTCCTTTTTTACTTCGGGCTCCTCTTTTTCGAGTGTAAGTCGAACCTTTGCTTTACGGAGAAATCCGCCCGCGTCCACAACCTCGACGTTAACCTCGTCGAGCGTTGCGTTTAGGGCGGCAAGCCCTTCGTTTATGGCGTCGTCCACCTTTTTGGCGACGACGAGTACCGAGTACAAATCTCTTTCGGTTATCACGTTGTTATCTCCTTAACTACTTCTTTTTGCCGCCGTCTCTCATATCGATATTCATGAGCTCGTTGGGATCGGGGCGGCCGCTACGCTTGACTGCGCCTGCTGATTTTTTGCCCGTCTTGCTTTTTTCTTTTTTCTCGGCGGGCGTGGGCGGAGTCTCCTTTACGGGCTTCGCGCCGGCATTGGGGTTGGCGCCTTTTACATAGTGAATGATAGGCGAATCGTTATACGAGGTTATTCCCGTGCGGGTGCTGCCCGTAGCGATTCCGTAGTGGCGTTTTGTGCGGCGGCGCTCGGAAAGCTTAATTATTCCCGTAAACAGCACGTTTAGTAGCAACGACGTCGCGCTGTTAACCGCCATGTACAGCGTGAATATCGACGCGTATTGCAATGAGAAGAAAAGCATAAGCGCCGGCATCATGAACATCATAACCTTCATGCTCGTCGCAAAGCCGCCCTTTTCGTTGGTCTGCCCCGCGCGCTTTTGCTGCAAAGACGAAATGAACTGCGATGCAACCGATAAAAGCAATACGAGTATGGGGAGCACGAGGTAGCCGTTTACCTTTCTGTGCGTGTTTTCGGAAGACAGGAGCTTGCCCATAACCTTGTTGTACATTGTGGGGTCGCTTCCGTCCGCTATGAGGATAGCAAGCTGTGCGTCGGTAAGTCCGCTCACCGCCTCCGTGTTGTACTTTCTGTTCTTAATCGAATCGTAGAACTTTTTGTAATCGAGTATCGCCTGATCGTTCCAAGGCACGTCTGGCGCCCAGATATTTTCTATCCACAAGAATTTGGCTTGCTGCGGTTTTTTGTAATCGAAAGAGTGATCCTTGTTAAGCTCCTCGATAAACTTTTCGGCAAAGTCGTCGGATAGGTCGTACTTTTCTTTAAGCTCGCCGTTAAGCCATTCCTCGGTTATTCCGTCGTAGTAAAGCCTGACGACAACGTCCTGACCGACTTCCTTTGCAAGCGTATCTCGAGCCTCTTCGCCGTGAGAGTCCACAACCACCGTTTCCGCCGCGGTGTATCCGTCGTACAGCGCAACGTACTGCTTAAAGGTCATGTACGAGGCGATTGTGTACATCGACTGCCAGAGCGTAATAAATACGACAAGGGTGACTATCATGGGAATACAGGACGAAAAATAGCTGTAGCCTTCCTTTCGGTTAAGCTCCATCTGCGCGCGCGAAAACGCCTGCTTGTCGTTACCGTATTGCTTTTGGAGCTTTTCCATAGTCGGCTTTAACCGCTCGGTTATAATCTGATTTTTCCGCATTTTGTAGCGCTGGAAAAAGTCTAGCGGCGAAAGGACAATCTTTAACAGCACGGTAAATACGACGACTCGCCAGCCGTAATCCGCAATAAACGAAAATACGTTTAGTATGAGTAAATGCCACGGCTTGCTCGGCGCCACAATCGTGGGGGCAACCGCGCTGAAAAATGACATTACCGAATTTAAAAGAGCCATTTCATATCTCCATGAGGGTTGTCGGGCACGGGATCGAATCCGCCCGATTTCCAGGGCACGCACCTAAGCAGGCGTTTTGTGCCGAGAAATATGCCTCGAATTACACCGAACTTTTTTATGGCATCCACCATGTACGTGGAGCAGCTCGGCGTGTAAATACATACGTCCGGCGTTAAGGGCGAAATGCACTTTTTGTAAAAATACACAAGCCCCAAAAACAGCCACCTGAATGTGATTATGCTTATGAGAATGTTTTTCGTACGCTTCTTCATACCAACAACCCCGCGCGCCCAAACAGCTTAACGAGCTGTCCTTCGAGGGAAGCGTAATCCTTTCCTGCGGCGGACGGGTTTGCGGCGATTACCGCCTGACAGCCGCGAAGCCGACGGAGCATGCAGTTAACCGCGGCGCGAAGCCTGCGCTTAACCTTGTTGCGGACGACCGCCTTGCCCACTTTATTGGAAACCGAAAATCCCACACGCGCGGTCTTTGCGGGTGTGAAATACAATACGACGTCGGGTTCGCTCAGCCGCTTGCCCTTACGGTAAACGTAGGCAAACGAGCCGTGCTTATTCAGCCTGTTGGATTTAGCGAGCAATTACTTTCCGAGCGGCTTCGGCGTAAGGTTCTTTCTGCCCTTGTTGCGGCGGCGGGAAAGGGTGCGACGGCCGCCCTGCGTCTTCATTCTTTGGCGGAAGCCGTGCACTTTGCGTTGCTGACGTTTTTTGGGTTGATAAGTTCTTTTCATGGTTGTTTCTCCGTTTCGGCGGCACTGCGCCGTATATCACATATCGGTTATTATATCGCACAATCCCTTTTAAGTCAAGGATTTTACGCCAATTCTTTAATCGACGGGTATTATCGTAAACTTTTCTCCGCCCTATCTTTTTAACCGAACTCCGTCCGCAAAAAAAGACGGCAAAACGAAAGTCTTTCATATGGAATTACTTGCGGTCAAAAAACCCGCTGCACTTCGGAAACGAAGTATAGCGGGCTATACTTTTACTATGCGGCTAACGCCTGACCTCCGCTGCGTTCGCTGCGCTCACTTCGGTCGAAATGATGGGCAGGCGGTAGTAAGTGCGACTATACTTAATTTAAGCGGTAACGTTTTTACTACCGTCCGTCATTCCGAGCTTGTCGAGGAATCTAGGCGCGTATGCGCCGCACTTAATGTTAAACAAATCACTTTGCGGCAGCGGTATATCGCTATGTAGTAACGTAAGGCAAATAAAAGTTTTTTTGGAACGCAAGCACTTTAATACGCTCGCCTTTTTGTTTTGTCCTTCGCTTTAAAAATTATTTAAGCTTGAATCTAACCTCGGTCGATTTATCGAGAGGAAGGGTTAGCTTAACCTCGGCTATATCGCCGTCGGGCGCGCCGCCGTCAAAGCCGAACGGATAGGCGTCCTTGTCGCACGGAATAATCTCGAACGGAACTTCTTCCCCGTTTAGATAAACGCCGTCAATCTCGCCGCACGACATACTTAGGTGGTAGCGGAGCGACACGCTTCTTTGAGAGAACTTATCCGCGCCGTCATAGCTACCCTCCGCCTTGTCTAATGTAAAGATAACGGCATTCTCTCCTTTGTCGTACTCGAGAGAATATCCTTGCTTTCGGCACACGCCGTACTTGTACGCCGTCGTTTGCCTGTCGTCCTCGTAAAGATAAGATTTTGCTTTCCTCTCCTTGGACGGGTAAATATCGAAGGCAAGCTCGTTCCAGGTCTGTTCGGCGGTGGTCTGCGCGTTTTTGCCGAGGGCGAGCACGCTGCCCGGACGAACGAAAATCGGATAGTCCTTTATTCCGAAATAGGCGACGTGCTTCCCCTTACTGTACTTTGTGCCGTCGAAAACGTTAATATATCCGTCCTCGGGAATATAGAAAGGATGCTTTTTGACCGCCGAGTCGGGATCCGCTTTTTCGGACAGCTTTTTGTACAGAAGCTTTACGACCGCCTCGCCGCCCGCCTGCATGTAATCCATTTTAACGGAGTATTCTACCCCCTTTTTGAGCGAGACGGCTTTTTGCGGGTAAGCGGCGTGGAATGTCCAGTCGTCCAAAACAAGCTCCCCGTCGACGTAAAGCCTTGTTCCGTCGTCGTTGCACACGTACAGCTCGGCGTCGGTATCGAACTTAAGCTTAAATTCAAACACGGCGGAATAGTTATACGGACCCAATTCCTTTACTGGCGTCGTTTTGTCGTATTCCTGATTGATATACGAATATTCCTTGACCGCGACCGCCTTCCCTTCGAGGTCGGTACCGCGGTAGTACGTCGCCTTAACGGGCGTAGTAAAGCACGCTTTGGGCACGACGGCGGGTATGTCCGCGTCCCCGTAAACGGGCGCAATCATGACGTCGTCGCCGAGCATATACTGTCTGTCGCACGAAAGGCTCGCCCTGTCGGAGGGGTAAGTAAATCCGAGCGATTTATAAATCGGCTCGCCCGTAAGATAGTTTTCGTAAGCGTGCTTATAAGTCGTGGGGAGCAGTCTGTAACGCATATTTACGTATTCCCTTACGACGTCTACCGTTTCCTCGTCGTAGTTCCAAGGCTCCCTGAATTTCTTTACGCTTATAGTGCAGTGCGGACGAAGAATAGGCGAAAACGCGCCGAACTTCATCCACCTTAAGTACAGCTCCTTATCGGGATTGCCGATATGTCCGCCGCAGTCGAAATTTACGTACGGTATGCAATTGCCCGTCGCCCTTACGAGATTTTTTATCTCTTGCAGTAAATACTCGTTGCGGCAATGAATGTCGCCCGTCCACTGAATGGAATAGCGGTGGGACGCCGAATCGTTTATCTTTATGTATTTGCCGTTATGAATGTTATTTACGTTAGCCATTATGACCGGCCGGCGGTAAACCTTGTCGCTTCCCGCCTTACCCGCATAGTAATGCTTGGTTATCTCCTCGAAAAGATACATTCCGAGCGTTTCGGGACGAACGTCCTTTACCGGGCTGACGAGCGCGGTGAACCAGTTTCTGTCGTACCACCAGGTGTCGAGCCCCATGTCCAAAATGCCGGTGAGCTTTTCCTCGCGGTAGGCTATTTCTTTGGGGTCGAGCGCCGACCTTGCGCCGCCTAACGGCTCGGGGTGGTCGTTGAACATTATCTCTATATTACGCGCGTGGGCATAATCGAAAAAGCCTTTCATGTCGGGGAAAAGCTTTGTGTTTATGTCGTAGCCGATTCCGCGGTCGCACGCCTCTCTCCAATCGGTGTCTATAACCATGTTGTCGAGCGGAACGCGCTTTTGTATGTACGTATCTATCATCTTTTCCGCTTCGGCTTGAGTGTACTTGTAGTAGCGCGAATTCCAATTGCCGAGCGTGGAAAGCCTGACAAGCTCGTTTCTGCCGGTAAGGGTTACGTACAGGCGTCGGAGCTTTTTGGGATCGTTTCGGCACACCAAAAGATATATATCCCTTGCGTTTTTCGTTATTTTGTACTTAGGGTCGCCCTTTGCGGTGTAGCCGTCTTTAGGACAAACAATCCTCGGATTATCGGAAAGCGCAAACACGAACGGGGTTTTTCCTATCGGCGGAAGCTCCCCTCCGTTCTTTTTTGCGCGGTATGTATAGACCGTCGCCCCGTTATGAATTAGCTTTACGCCGTCGAGCTCTTTCGACCCGTAAGGAACAAACAGTCTTACGTCGCCTACCTCTATTGCCGCGCCGCCGTCCGCTTCGCGTAAAGTTGCTTCGATACCGCCGTCGTAAAAATTCCTGTCGGGAATGAAAAAGCTCGGCGCGTCCTCGAACTCGCCCGCCTTACCGTATTCGACGCGAATGACGTCGTAGGACAGCAATTGAACTCGCACGTTGCCGATAATAAAGTTTTTCATATCTCCCCCTATGCCGACCGATAGCCGACCTATATAATCCTTACGGGATTAATATACAATAAATCCTTCGGTTAGTCAATCGTACATAAATAAATTAGCTTACTTCCCGCACGGATTTACAATATGTGTTGAATTTGACGGCGTAGTGTGATATAATGAGGTTATGAAAAAAAGCACCGTTCTTATAGGCGGCGGCGTTATCGCCACGCACTACGTAAAAGGATTCGAAAATTCTCGAACGCTCCGTCTCGACGCGCTTGTGGACACCAATCCGTCTTGCGCGGCGCGGGAGCTGTTTTCGGTCCCCTTTTTTACCGACTTAAAGGAAGCGCTTAAGCTAAATCCCGAGGTGGCTATTCTCGCTCTGCCCGTACCCGCGCACGGAAGGGTCGCGCGCGAGCTTATAGACTGCGGCGTGGACGTTATAACCGAAAAGCCGATGTTCGGCAGTCTCAAAGAGGTGTACGACAATATTGCCTACGCCGAAAAGCGCAATCGGCATCTTGCCTGCATGTACCATTGGAAGGAGGCCGACGAGGTAAGATTTCTAAAATCGAATCTAAAGGATTTCGGCAAGATTAAATCGGTGTTTGTCCATATCCGCGACGACTACGCCGCAAACGACGGTATAATCCGCGACGACAGGCTCGGACTCGGCGGCGCTTGGATTGACAGCGGAATAAACGCGCTCAGTTATATAGACGAGATTATAGACTTGTCGGAGTCGCGCGTCACGAGCGAGGAGCTTATTCCGGACAGAAAACACAACCTGCCCGCATACGCCAAAAAAATTATTAAGGCGTTCGATACCGAGGTAACGGTAGTCGTCGATTGGCGGTATGCCGACGGTAAAAAAACATCCGAAATAGAGTGTGAAGCGGGTAAAGTTTTCGTTGACCACACGGCGCAGCGGGTATCGCTTAACGGCAAGGAAATTTTCGTAAGCACCGTTTCGGACAGGCTGTCGTCGCACTACGAAAATTTGTTTTACACGCTCTCGCCCGACGACGAGTCGCTCAAAAAGAGCACGCTTATATTACACGATCTTTTATACGCAGGTAGCACAAGATGAGATCTTATTGGAAATTTTTGTGGATTAAAATCGCACTATTCGTAATAGGAATAGGACTGCTTTTGTACTTCTTTTACGACGGACTTAAGTTCGAGATTTTGGGTAGCATAATCGGTTTGATGGCTACCCAAATCCTGGCGGACTTTTTAAAAAGCGTCATGTTTGCGCGCGAGGAAAAAATAAAGCTCGGCAAAGAGAACTTCACTTACGACAGCGTGTACTATAAAAAGACCCTCTCTATCGGCGGCGGCAAAACGCATATTTGGTACGACGCAATAGAAAGTAAAGGCGCGCCCTACGACGTTAAGGACGACCCGCACAAATCCTTCGAGCTCGATAACGTAATCCAAACCAACTTCGCCGCGATTATGGAGGCGCACCGCGCAAGCTTTATCGCCAACCCCACTATGATTCGTCTCGACGACTTTAGGCGCGAGGAGGACGGCACTATAAGCCTATTCACCTCGCGCACGGCGTTTTACAACGACCTTGTGACAAACCGCGCAATGGACTTCGAGTTTAACGGCGATTTGTCGGTGCGCGAGATTTTCGAGAGCGGGCTGTATCTCACGCCGCTTAACAAAAGCAAAATGTCCAACCATATCGGCTTCGGCGCGTTTATCTTTTACGGGAACAGCATGATAGTCACCCACCGCGGCGGCAACGCGACTCTGTCCAAAAATCAATTCACCTCGGCGCTTGCCTTCGGATTTTCGGAGGACGATTTAAGAACGGTGCACGACGCTTTCGAGGACGACG
Source organism: Clostridiales bacterium (assembly GCA_022511445.1). GTDB lineage: Bacteria > Bacillota > Clostridia > Christensenellales > Pumilibacteraceae > Anaerocaecibacter. Next base: position 67,523 of record JAFLVE010000016.1, read on the forward strand.
AGCCCAAGGCGGGAGAACGCTTCCCTCTCCTTTCGACCGAGGATTTAACGACGGGAATACTCCTCGTCCGCATGGCGGGTCTTTTTAAAATGCCCGTTCCGAGGGTGCGCGAGCTGTACGCTTCAAATAAGATACATATACACTCGCTCGGCTTCGGACAGCTCGTTTACACGGGCGGGAAGCCGCAGTTCTACTACGCAATAGTAATCGACGAGGACGTCGAGCTCTCTCCCGAAAAGGACAAGGAAAAAGATAAAGACAAAAAGCGGGAGATAGATTTTAATAAAAATATCGTGTTTGCGGACGGAATGACGCTTGTCAAAAACGACGGGTACGTGCTTAAGCTTAAAAAGCGCGGCTCGACAAAAACGGTTAAGGCGGAAGCGGAAAAATCGTTTTTTATCAATTATTGGCACCTACTCGAAATGCCGAGGATTAACGGCGTTCCCGATTGGGTGTACGAATGTAAGGCGCCCGATTCGCGGAGGAACAGTCATGTTTAACTCTTTTACGAAGGGCGATTTTTCGGTAGAGGACGTTTACGACATAAAGCTCGAAGAGTACGAGCGCACAAAGGCGGAGTACGACGACTTCGAGAGCTGGTCGAGCGAGTATCAAGGCTGCACGCCCGAGGAGTATTACAAAAGGATTATGGGCGACATTAAGCCCGGAGAGCGACTCGCCGCCGTACGTTACACGGGCAACGCCGAAGCCGTAGTAATCCCCGACGGCATAACCGACCTTATCCAAAACCTTTTCGCCAACAACAAGGTTATTAAAAAGGTCACCCTCCCCGACAGTCTCGAGCGCATCTGCGACGGCGCGTTCCGCGGCTGCACCTCGCTCGAAGAGGTCAACTTCGGGAAAAACCTAATCGGCATGGGCGATTATACGTTCGAGGGGTGCTCCGCGCTAAAACGCATTCGTATCCCCGACAGCGTTAGGAATATAGGCACCGGCTCGTTTTTCGGCTGTCACGCGCTTACGGATATCACTCTCAGCAACAATTTGGACGATATAGCGTTTAACCTGTTTACTAACTGCACGGGACTTAAAAAATTGGTTATTCCCGAGAGCGTTACGCTCGTCGCGTGGGAGGCGTTTAAAAGCTGCAAAGCGCTTAAGGATATTACGCTTAGCAAGAATATCGGTTACATCGGGCGGAACGCGTTCGAGGACTGCAGGGCGCTAAGGCATATCGAGCTTCCCGAGGTGCTTAACGGTATAGACCAGTATGCGTTTAGGGGAAGCGGATTAGAGGAAATAGTTCTTCCCAAAAACCTGACGAAAATAGGCACGGGCGTTTTTTCCGATTGCAAGCGGCTTAAAAAAGTAGAAATCGACCCCGAAAATCCGCAGTATTGCGCGGTGGACAACTGCGTTATCAACAAGAAAAACAACTCGGTTGACTTTGCCGTAGGCAACGCCGAAATCCCGAGCGGACTGGGGATTAAAACAATTCGGAACGACGCATATTCGTATAACAAAGAGCTGACGGAAATCGATATCCCCGAGGGTGTGCGCCATATAAACGGAAGCGCGTTTAGATCGTGCGTAAACTTAAAACGCGTCACTATCCCCAATACCGTAATCTCGATACACGAGTGCGCGTTTATGGGCTGTAAGTCTTTGGAGGAGGTCGTTATCCCGAGTAGCGTTAAAGGCGTGTCGCGGTATGCGTTCGGCGAGACGGGACTAAAGCGCGTTATAATGAAGCACGGCGCGGAATACCTTGAGAGCAACGTGTTTTTTTGCTGTCGGCATTTGGAAGAGCTGTATCTTCCTTCCACCTTCTTTTTGGAATGCGACGGCTCCGATCCCCTTTTCCGCTGCAATAAGTCGCTTAAAATTTACGTGGAAAAATCGGACAAGCTTACATACGACAACCTTCCGAAACACATTAAAAAGTATAACGTCGAGTTTGTCGACCGCCCCGATATATTTAATTGACGGGCGAAAAAACCGTAAATGAAACTCCCCCGGCGAAGCCGGGGGTTTCTCATCTGCGGGCAAAAGCCCTAGATGTTACTAGCCGCGCCTAAA
>JAFLVE010000076.1 GCA_022511445.1 Clostridiales bacterium
TGGCAAAGAGAGAACAAGAAGTTGTTAAGCAGGACGACGGAATCCAGTCTAGACTTGTCGGCGTTAACCGTATTACCAAGGTTGTTAAGGGCGGACGCAATATGCGTTTTGCAGCCCTCGTGGTAGTCGGAGACGGCAACGGCAGTGTCGGTATCGGTACCGGTAAGGCTACCGAGGTTCCCGAGGCTATCAAAAAGGCAGAACAGATCGCGCGTCGTAATATGGTTAAGGTTGCGCTCGGCGAGAGCACGATTCCCCACGAAGTTATCGGTAAGTTCGGCAAGAGCGTAGTAATGCTTATGCCGGCTCCCGAAGGTCGAGGCGTTATCGCAGGCAGCAGCGTCAGAGCTGTTGTCGAGCTTGCCGGCATCAAGAACATTACAACCAAGAGCTACGGTTCGCGTAATCCCATCAATACCGTAAAGGCAACTTTCGAGGGCTTAAAGGCGCTTCGCTCGCCCGAAAAGATTGCCGCTCTCCGCGGAAAGACCGTGGAAGAGATTCTCGGTTAAGGCGGTGCATTATGGAAAAGCAATTAAAAATCACATTGATAAGAAG
>JAFLVE010000077.1 GCA_022511445.1 Clostridiales bacterium
CTTCGGCGTTCGAGGAAATGAACGTCGGGTTCGTAAATAAGGGCGTCACGATGAACAAATTCACGGGTGCCCGCGGAAAGTCGGGCTCGAACGACGCATCCGCCGAGTTTATCGGGCACCTTCGCGGCGTGTTCGAGAAGGCGGGCGTGATCTGGCAGACGGGCGAATTGGGCCGCGTGGACCTCGGCGGCGGCGGCACGGTGGCAAAGTTCATGGCAAACATGAATATCGACACCTTACGAGCTCATCAGTAAAGCCGACCTCTACGCCGCTCACAAAGCGTTCCTGGCTTTCTTACTCTAAGGAAGCTCTGCACAAGCTCGTGCACCAATCTTGCTGCAAATTTCCGCGCTCCGCTCGTCTACCCGTTTTGTCCGTAGCTCTGCTACGGTCTGCAACGGTTAGCCGGCGTATCACGAAAATTTCCGAGCGCAATCTCGGCGCGTCGCTTGTGTTCGCTTCCTAAACAATTCTCTACAATATATAGAATAGAAAATAGCCCTCGAACGGTGCGTTCGGGGGCTGTTTCGTTGCTTTCTTTCGTTATGCTATGCGCTT
>JAFLVE010000078.1 GCA_022511445.1 Clostridiales bacterium
AGAAAGCACGATAAAAGTTCCCAGCGCGACACCGATGATCAGCGCCAGAATTCCGAAAATTAAAATCGATTTTTTGAATTTCGTCATGGCTTCCTCCTTTATACGTTTTGTTCGATAAGTCTTATCTGTTCTTTACAAAGGGGCAGTTTGTTCTCCCCGAAAAGCTCGTCTAAATATGCACACGTTCCGTCCGCCATCTGCTTGACGTATACAGGATTCTTCGCTTCAAGCTTTCTAAATACCTTCCTTGCAAGTATATCGTCCAAAGCTTCAAGCTCCGTCCCTCCGCACGCCACTATTACGGGTACGTAACTTCTTATCTGCTTCATTATTCTGTTTCCGAACGTTATATGAAATGTCTTTATCATATATTCGTCCAGCTTCTTTATCCGCCTTAAATTCCTGTCCGTTAAATCAAACTCTCTCTGTGCCCGTTTAAACAGCTCTTCCAGCCTTCTTGCGGATATCTTCTTCTGTCCGTATTCCTTTACCTCAAACGGTATCGCTTTCTTATCCAAATTCAATACCATTGCTCTGTCGTATACCTTATCC
>JAFLVE010000079.1 GCA_022511445.1 Clostridiales bacterium
CGAATATGTGGTATATAGGCACGGCGAACAACGACGACAGTACGTTTGCGATATCGGATAAGGTATACGACAGAGCGATGGTACTCAATCTAGATAAGAAGGCGATACCGTTTGAAGTAAAGGAATACGGACAGAAGAAGATATCGGCAAAGAGGCTTGAGGAGCTGTTCAAGAGGGCGCAGAGAGAGTTTGACTTAACGGACAGGAACTTAAGGCGGATAAAGAAGCTGGACGAATATATGATAAAGACTTTTCATATAACGTTCGGAAACCGAATAATGAAGCAGATACGAAGTTACGTACCGGTATTTGTGGCGTGCGGAGGAAGGGAGCTTGAGGCGCTGGACGATATACTTGCAAGGAAGGTATTCAGGAAGCTAGAAGCAAAGAACCCGGTATACGTCAAGCAGATGGCGGACGGAACGTGTGCATACTTAGACGAGCTGTTCGGCGAAAACAAATTACCGCTTTGCAAAGAACAGATAAGACTTATTGAACAAAACGTATAAAGGAGGAGGCAATGACAAAATTCAAAAAATCGATTTTCATATT
>JAFLVE010000080.1 GCA_022511445.1 Clostridiales bacterium
CAGATCGTCTTCCACGCGCAGCGTCGCCTCGCCGTCAAAAGGCGCTGTCACCGTGATGATATTCCGCGAGAAACCCACGACGCGACCGTCGACGGCGACAGCCACTCCTTCCGCCCGCGCCATGATCGGCATCAACAGCAGAAGCCATAAACATAATAGGCGCTTCATCATCCCGTCTCCTTTGTAACGATTGATACCATCATACCAGCCTCATGCGGAACCGTCAACTTCCTGTTCATGCCCAGGGAAAAATGTTACATCCGTTACGGTCCTTCGCCCATAAAATTGGATAAACCACTTGACAAATCGCCTTCCGCCTGCTATAATCATTTTCGCTGCTTTACGATATGCGGCCGTGGCGGAATTGGCATACGCGCACGTTTGAGGGGCGTGTTCTGCAAGGAGTACGGGTTCAAGTCCCGTCGGCCGCACCAAATCATCTACCAGCTTTTGATACAAGGCTGGTAGTTTTTTATTGGCGGTAACAATTTGCGGACCGGCCTCCCGAAAGGGAGAACTGCGAGCGGACTTTCGATAAACGGCCTGAAGCG
>JAFLVE010000081.1 GCA_022511445.1 Clostridiales bacterium
AAGAGAGCGCTTTGATGAGCTGGAAAATCAGGACGTTGTTATCGCCGGTCGAATTATGTCGTGGCGCGATATGGGCAAGGCGAGCTTTTTCGACGTTCGCGACAACTCCGACAGAATGCAGGTATACGTAAAGATCGACGAGATAGGCGAGGAGAGCTTTGCGGAGTTCAAAAAGTGGGATCTCGGCGACGTTGTGGGCGTAAAGGGCTTTGTGTTCAGGACGCGCCGCGGCGAGATATCCGTTCACGCAAAGGATATCACGCTGCTGTCGAAGTCGCTGCTGCCGCTGCCCGAAAAGTGGCACGGCTTAAAGGACAAGGAGGAGCGCTACAGAAAGCGTTACCTCGACCTCATAGCCAACCCCGATGTCAAGGAAGTGTTCGTAAAACGTTCGCGCATCATAAGCGAGATACGCAAATTTTTGGACTCTCACGGTTATATCGAGGTGGATACGCCCGTGCTGCTCCCGTTGGAGATAGGCGCGGCGGCGCGTCCGTTCAAGACCCGCCACAACGCGCTGGATATCGATATGTATCTGCGCATCGAAACG
>JAFLVE010000082.1 GCA_022511445.1 Clostridiales bacterium
GATAAACGGATTAAACACGCCTGCGGGAAAAAGAAGCGCAATAAGTAAATCCGAAATAAAGCATACAGTCATGCCGCCTATTGGGCCGAGCGTAACCGCAGATAATAGCCAGACCGTGTAAATCGGGGTTATCTTAAAGTTATCCGATAATGTTCCGATCTGTCCTATAACCTTTAATAGCAGTGCGATGGCGGTAAACAGCGCGGCGTGCGCAAGCCATTTGGTCGTTCCTACTTTCAATGCTTGCGAGCGGACTTTATCGGAAGCTATATTGTCCGGAGTCGCAATTTCCTGTTGATTGTTCATCAATGTCGGGCTTCTCCTTTTTTGGCTTCATATTCGTGCTTGTGCGACAATTTTGCCGCACCGCTCCCGATATGAAACCTATATTCAGTTAAACACAGTATAGCATAGCGTTAAGTATAAGTAAAGTAATTAAAGGGAAGCTTTATGTATTTTTATCGAGGACGCGGCGCCGCTGTTTTCGGCTTCGCTTTAACCGCGGTCTTTTGCTTATGTTCACATCGAATTCCACCGCGCCGAAAACCA
>JAFLVE010000083.1 GCA_022511445.1 Clostridiales bacterium
GGTTTCGCACGTAACGCGCGTTCGGGAATTCTTTGGCGGTGATAAAGTCCTCGCTCAGATTCATAAAGAAGTTGCGGGCCGAGTCGAACAGTCCCGGATCACATTTAAAATTTCCCTTTGCCATCGATACGTAGATATCGTAGAGCTGTTCCCTTGTAAAGTTGGGGAATTCTATCGTATAGGGCATTCTGCTTTTCAGCCCGTAATTTCCGCTCATCAGCTTATCCATATCATCGGTATAGCCGGCCATGATGACGATGAAATCATCGCGGTGATTTTCCATTTCGGCAATCAGCGTATCAATGGCTTCTCTGCCGAAATCCTTGGTGTCGCCGTCGCCGCGATACAGGGAATAAGCCTCGTCGATGAACAGCACCGACCCGTAGGCGTCGCGACAGATACTGGACGTCTTGGGTGCCGTTTCACCGATATATCTCCCGCAAAAATCGCGTCCCGCATATTCAAAGAACGCCCCTACGCGGAGAATTCCCTTCTCCTTCAAAAGCTTGCCAATGATACGCGCCACCGTCGTCTTGCCCGTGCCG
>JAFLVE010000084.1 GCA_022511445.1 Clostridiales bacterium
TAATGGTTGCAAGATGGTGAATTTACATACGAGCGGACACGCAAGCGTTGACGAAATTATAAAAATTTGCGAAATTACGGAAGCGAAAACGATTATTCCAATTCATAGCGAAAGCCCTGAAATGTTAAAGGAATTAGGTATTACAGGTAATACGGTGGTTTTGCAAGACAATGAAATATTTTCAATATAATTCGAACTATACATTTTATATTTAGGCAAAAGGCTCTCGGACAAATCGTCCGAGAGCCTTTTGGCATCGCTTGAAAGCACAACTATATAAAAATTTAGTTGTTAATTCCCTATGGGAAGTACGCATTCTCGCTTCCTTTTTTATGGAGCAGGCGACGGGAGTCGGACCCGCCAAAATCAGCTTGGGAAGCTGACGCCATACCGATAGGCGACGCCTGCATATCGGTTTTACTATCATACTATATCACATAATATTCAAAAAGAAAAGCAAAAATATGTAAAATCGGGTAAAAATATTGAGTTTAAAAGTTTTGCGGATAGGTAAAAACTTATTCGGAGGACTTAAATTATGAAC
>JAFLVE010000085.1 GCA_022511445.1 Clostridiales bacterium
CAATTTTACAATGCACGGTCACAAGTATATCCCCTTTGCCTCCGTATCGGAAGAGTGCAGGGATAACAGCATAACGTGTATTTCCGCAAGCAAGACCTTCAACATTGCGGGGCTGCAGTCGGCTGCGGTTGTCATCCCCAACAGGTCCCTCAGAGAAAAGGTTGTAAGGGGACTGAACAGCGACGAGGTTGCCGAGCCCAACTGCTTTGCAATAGACAGCGTAGTTGCCGCCTTCAACGAGGGGGAGGGGTGGCTTGACGGGCTTATGGCATATCTCACCGAAAACAGAAAATCTGTGGGTGAATATCTGAGTAAGCACCTTCCCAAAGCTCATCTCGTGCCCGCCGATGCAACTTACGTTGCGTGGATTGATTGCGGTGCGTTTTCGGCCGATACGGACGAGCTGTGTGCATTTTTAAGGGAGAAGACGGGCTTGATTTTATCTGCCGGCAGCATATTCAGGGGCAACGGCAAACAGTTTGTCCGCTTAAATACCGCCTGCAACCGCGAAAAGCTTGAGGATGGCTTGGCAAGGTTTG